>JAJFHD010000060.1 GCA_021775805.1 Alphaproteobacteria bacterium
ATGAAGGCGGCGTGGTTACCCCGATGTTCGCCAATGCAGTGACGGCGAAGAACGACAAGATCGCCCATGGCGAGCAGTCCTGGGTCCGGGCATTCGACGGCCGCCGGATCATGGAACGCTGGTGGATGGTCTGACCGAGACGGTCATTGTCTATCGCTGAAGATCAGAAGTAAGGCACGCTCCTCCCGTTTGGTCGGGAGGAGCGTCGTTGTTTGAGCCGGACACCGGCAGAACGGGAAGTCGTTGGTATGAACCTGAAAGAGTATGCCTCGTATGATGGACTAGGGCTGGCCGGGTTGGTGGCCAAGGGCGAGGTGTCGCCAACCGAACTTGCAGCGGCTGCTGCTGCCGCGATTGATGCTGTCGACGGCAAAGTCAAGTCTGTGGTTGAGGTCTACGAGGACCGGACCACAGGCCTGGATGAATCGACACTGGGTGATGGGCCTTTCAATGGCGTTCCGTTTCTGATCAAGGATGTGGGCGCACATGAAAAGGGCCGCAAGATCGAGTTCGGGTCGCGCCTGTGTGAAGGCATGGTGGCCGAATTCGACACCAACTTTTTCAAGCTGCTCAAGGCATCAGGGGTAAACGTGCTGGGACGTTCCAATGCTCCGGAATATTCGATCGCTGCGTCTGCCGAAAACCTGCTCTATGGCAATACCTCGACGCCGTGGCGTGAGGGTTACTCGGCAGGCGGGTCGACCGGCGGTGGCGCGGCGGCCGTTGGGGTGGGGATTGTGCCTATTGCTCATGGCTCGGACATCGGCGGTTCCATTCGCATTCCGGCTGCCTGGTGCGGCGGCGTCGGATTGAAACCCTCGCGGGGTCTGATTTCGGCAGGCCCTGTGCTCGACGAAGGCGGGTTCGGACTCGCAATGAGCTTTGTTCAATCCAAGACCATGCGCGACACCGCTGCAATGCTCGATTGTCTTTCCATACCCCAGCCGGGCGATCCGTTCATCATTCAGCGCCCTGACCAACCGTACTCAAGTTTTCTGTCGACACCGCCAAGGGATCTCAAGATTGCCTGGACAGCAGAGCCTCTGATGGACGCACCGGTCGATCCGGAGGTTGTCGAGGCCACGAGATCAGTTGCACAACAGCTTGAAGACCTTGGATACACGGTCGAAGAAGCGGCACTGCCCTTCGATCATGAGGAAGCCTCGCGCGCCATGGCGCATTTCTGGTTCTTCGGGTTCCACAAGCGCCTGGAGGGTTATGCCCGCAAGACCGGGCGCACGGTCGGACCGGACACACTGGAGCCGGTTGTCCTGGCGATCTATGAATTGGCACGGACCATGGACCCGCACAAGTTTCTCGACGCTCTGGATTTCCTCAACAAGGCGCGCCGCGAGATCGGCCGGTACTTCGAGCGCTACGATGTTCTGCTCAGCCCAACCTGCGCCGTGCCGCCACCGCCTCACGGGCCCTACGGTCTCAACCATCCAGGTTTCGACCCGGTCGAGTACATCATCCATGGCGACAAACCGGTCCAGTACTGCTTTCCGTTCAATGTCACAGGGGCGCCGGCGATATCGTTGCCGCTGGCGATGCATTCAAACGGCCTGCCGATCGGCATTCAGCTTGGCACCCGCCCATCGCACGATCACTGGCTGATGGGACTTGGTGCCTTGCTTGAGGAAGCCATGCCCTGGAAAGACCGGATGCCACCGCTTCATGTTTCAAACTTCTAGAGGACACCTATTCGATCCAGCTGGTGCCATGGCGTAAAGGCTGTAACTCAAGATGGCGAGCGAGGGTTTGCCCAATGTCTGCAAACGTGTTGCGCTGGCCAATATCGCTGCTGGTTCGACCAGGGTTGACCGTCAGTATGGGAATGCATTCCCGTGTGTGATCGGTGCCTTCCCACGTCGGATCGCAGCCGTGATCTGCTGTCAACACAGCCATGTCACCTGGCCTCAGTCTCTCGAGGAAATCGGGTAGCTGACGGTCGAAGGCCTCGAGTGCTGCGGCGTATCCCATGACATCACGGCGATGCCCGTACAACGAGTCGAAGTCGACAAAATTTGTAATCGCGAGGCCGCCGTCCTGAAGAGTGTCAGCCGTGTCGAGCGTCGCCTGGAACAAGGCATCGTTGCCGGTTGCCTTGACGATACGGCCGGTGCCGGAATGAGCATATATGTCGCCGATCTTACCGATTGAGACGACGTCGCGGCCCGATGACGAAGCGGCGTCGAGCAATGTGGGTTCGGGTGGCGGTACGGAGAAATCCCGCCGGTTGCCGGTGCGCTCGTAGGTGGCGGCGTCGGAACCGAGGAACGGACGGGCGATGACCCGCCCGATGTTCAGGGGATCGACCAGTTCTCGCGTGATCTGGCACAGCTCAAGGAGCCGCTCCAATCCAAACGAGTCTTCGTGGCAGGCGATCTGGACCACTGAGTCAGCCGATGTATAGAAGATCGGTTTACCGGTATGCACATGTTCATCTCCGAGTTCGGCGACGATGTCCGTACCGGAGGCGTGCTTGTCGCCGAGAATGCCGGGCAAGTTTGCACGCTCAATGATGGCGGCAGTCAGGTCTGCCGGGAAGGCCGGCTGGGTTCGCGGAAAGTAACCCCAATCGAACACGACCGGCACACCGGCGATTTCCCAGTGGCCTGAGGGCGTGTCCTTGCCTTTCGAGGTTTCTATGGCATAGCCCCAGGATGCGATGTTCGATATTTGCGCTTCCGGCAGACCTTGTGGCCAGGCGCCGGAGGCTGCCCGTGCTGCATGGCCAAGCCCGAGAGCGCACAGGTTCGGCAGAAACAGCGGTCCCGACCGAACCATGGTGCCGTCTGTATGAGACGACGCGCAGGCTTGTGCAATGTGGCCGAGCGTATTGGAGCCCTCGTCGCCAAAGTCAGCCGCGTCCGGGGCGCCACCGATGCCGAAGGAATCGAGAATAAGAAGGAAGGCTCTCGTCATGGCGCGTTACTCGTGATGCGATCCAGCACCTCAGGTCCGTGCTCGCCCGTTGTTCCGATCGTGAATGCTTTTTGAATGATTTCGTCAACCCGGCCTACATCGTCTGCGATACGAGCGTGGACCGTGGCCAATGGCCTGTCCTGATCGACGACATCACCGGGGCTTGCCAGATTGGTCAAGCCTACCGCGTGGTCGATTTCGTCGGATGCCCGTCGCCGGCCTCCGCCTAGTTCGATCACCGCGATTCCGATAGCGCGGGTGTCGATCGACGCGACCGTGCCGGTCTCGGCAGCGATCACCGGCACCTGAATGGGCGCGTCAGGCAGGTCGGATTGATAGTTGTCAACGAACCCGGGTGGTCCGCCAAGCGCTGCGACCATAGCGTCGAATCTCTCTGCCGCTCTGCCCGAAGCAAGGCTGTCGTCCAACTGCTTGTTCGCGTCGCCTGTGTCTTTGGCCAAGCCGGTCGATATCAGCAACTCGGCGCCAAGGGCGAGATTAATCCGGTGCAGTCGCTCGTTCCTGATACTGCCGGTCAAGTAGTCCACGGCATAGGCGACTTCGACGGCGTTGCCGGCCACGGGTGCCAGAGGTGCGTTCATATCCGTGATCAGGGCTGATGTCGCAAGGCCTGCACCGTTGGCCACTTCCACGAGGCTCGATGCCAGGGTCCGCGCCTCTTCGATGTCTGACATGAAGGCGCCGGATCCGGTTTTGACATCGAGCACAAGCGCGTCCAGTCCCGCTGCCAGTTTCTTCGACAGGATAGAGGCGGTGATGAGCGGCACGGACTCGACGGTGGCGGTGATGTCCCTGATGGCATAGAGCCTGCGGTCCGCGGGCGCCAGGTCGTCGGTCTGGCCGATGATGGCGCAACCGGCAGCGCGAACCGTATGGGCAAACTGAGACAGATCGGGCTGGGACCGGTAACCAGGGATCGAATCGAGTTTGTCGAGAGTGCCACCCGTGTGACCCAGGCCACGGCCGGAGATCATCGGAACATAGGCGCCACAGGCGGCAAGCATCGGGGCCAGCATCAGGGAGACATTGTCACCGACGCCGCCTGTCGAGTGCTTGTCGACGAGCGGTCCATCAAGGTTTTCTTTCGACCAGTCGATCACAGTGCCGGAATCCCGCATGGCGCGGGTGAGGGCTACGGCTTCGTCCGGTGTCATGCCTCGGAAGAACACGGCCATAGCGAAGGCCGCAGCCTGTCCCTCGGAAATGGTGTCGTCGGCAAGACCTTGGACAAATTTGGCAATGTCCTCAGACGACAGGGGGTGGTTGTCGCGCTTTTGTCTGATGAATTCCTGGGGGAGCAGGTCAGTCATTGTTTGTGCGTTCCATGAAGCGTGTGACGAGGCGGACCAGATCGTCGGTCGCCTTTTCACCTTCGCGCTTGGTTTCCTCGTGGCTCGGCGCACTGCCTGCCATGCCGGCGGCGAGATTGGTGATGATCGACACGCCGATGACCGTGAGGCCGTAGCGGCGGGCCAATATGGTTTCAGGGACAGTCGACATGCCTACAGCATCGGCACCGAGGATCCGGGCGGCCTTGATTTCCGCAGGCGTTTCGAACGACGGGCCGGAAAACCAGACATAGGTGCCCTCCGCCAGCGGAAGCTCGATGTCATGGGCGGCATTGCGCATTGTCTGGCGTAATTCTGAATCATATGCATTCGTCAGTGAGACAAAGCCATGGTCGCCAGGTTCACCCACCAGGGGGTTGGCGCAGGCGAAATTGATGTGATCCTCAATCAGCATGAGACGGCCCGGTCCGACGTTTTCATCGAGCGAACCGGCGGCGTTTGTCAGTATGACGGTTTTCACATCCAGCTCAGCCAGCGTCTCGATCACCGGTCTCATCACATCCGTGCGACCGGATTCATAAGCATGAACGCGGCCCTTGAGGATGACCACCTCGCGACCGCCAAGCCGCCCCACGATGAGAGTGCCGGAGTGTCCGGAAACCGATGGCACCGGAAAGCCGGTCAGATCCTGATAGGGTATCGTGCAAACTGGCTCCACCGCGTCAGCCAACCGACCGACACTTGAACCCAGCACGATGGCAATGTCAGGCGAGGTGCCGCCCATCCGTTGGCGCACGACATCAGCAGCCCGTTCGGACATTCACAAGGCCTCCTGTCCAAAAGCCTTGGGCAGAAGATCGCCCAAGGAGACCGATTGCTCGATGCCGTTTGTGCCGCAAAGATGAACGACGGTCCGGGGGTCGGCGAACTCTGCGATCCTCTGACGGCACCCGCCACACGGCGTGATCAGCGGTTTGCGTTTGGCGACAACGGCAATCTCGGTTATGGCCGTGTCGCCACCCATAATCATATGGGCAATGGCGGATGTTTCCGCGCACCATCCCTCCGGAAAACTCGCGTTCTCGATGTTGCAGCCGGCATAGATGGTGCCGGTGCCGGACCGTATGGCGGCACCGACCGGGAAACGGGAATACGGCGAGTGTGACTTCGCCATGGCTTGCAGGGCAGCCAGGTAAAGATCGTTGGACATGGCTACTTTTCTTTCACGTAAGCGACCCCGCCGGCACGAGGGGGTGTGGCCCGTCCGACAAAACCCGCAAGCAGGGCAACTGTCAACACGTACGGGATCGCCTGAATCAGTTGAACCGGCACGGTCCCGATCCCGGCAATCTCGGTTCCCTGGAGGCGGATCGCCACGGCATCGAGCAAACCGAACAGAAAGCAGGCGCCCATGGCCTGAACCGGCCGCCATTTGGCGAAAATCAGGGCCGCAAGCGCGATGAAGCCCTTGCCTGCTGTCATGTCGCGAATGAAGTTGGCGCTCTGTGCGATCGACAGATAGGCGCCGGCAAAACCACACAACATGCCGCAACAGATGACGGCGCGATAGCGCAGCCACGTCACGGAAATTCCGGCGGTGTCCGTGGCGGCGGGATTTTCGCCGACGGCCCTCAGGCGCAGGCCGAACCGGGTCCGGTATACTACCCACCAGGTCAGCGGAACGGCCAGGAATGCCAGGTAGACCAGAATGTTGTGGCCGGAGATGACTTCCGTGTAGAAGGTTCCGATGCCGGGGATCTGTTTCAGGGCCTCGGCGCCGGGCCATGTCAGGTCGAGAAAACGGGCATCGTTGGACAAGTGAGGGGTCTGTCCGCCCTGGCTGAACCAGCTGGCGCCCAGTTGGGCGGTCAGGCCGACGGCCAGAATATTGATGGCGACGCCGGACACGATCTGGTTGCCGCGATGGGTGATGCAGGCAAAACCATGCAGCAGGGCAAAAGCAACCGATGTCAGGACGGCGGCAAGCAATCCAACCCAGGCAGACCCACTGACGGCGGCGACGGTTCCCGCCGCAAAGGCCGCCGCCAGCATCTTGCCTTCCAGTCCGATGTCAAAGATGCCGGACTTTTCGGAATAAAGCCCGGCCAGGCAGGCGAACAGCAGGGGGACCGTCAGGCGCAGGGCCGAGTCGATAATCAGGGTGAAGGCATGAAAGTCCATGTGGTCAGGCCTCCTGCCGAACGGGGCGGCGCGCACTGAGCAGGCGCGCAATATGAGGCCGGAAGAAATGTTCGAGGGCGCCGGCAAAAAACACGATGAGACCCTGAATGATCACGACCATGTCCCGGGTAATCTTCGGCTTCTCGAAGGCAAGTTCCGCACCACCCTGGTAAAGCGCGCCGAACAGAAGGGCCGCAAAGACTATCCCGACCGGATGGGACCGGCCCATCAGAGCAACGGCGATGCCGACAAATCCGTAGCCGGCGGTGAAATCGAGGATCAGGCGATGCTGGGAGCCCATGATTTCATTGAGCGCCATGAAACCGGCCAGTCCGCCGGACAGCATCATGGCAATGACGACCAGGTGCCTGGATGGCATACCGGCATAAACCGCGGCCACCGGGTTGGTGCCGACCGTGCGCAGGGCATAACCCAACCGTGTGTGCCAGATCAGCGCCCAGACAAAGACACAGCAGATCAGCGCCCAAACCAACGACAGGTTGGCGGGTGATTTGGGGATCGAGAGACCGAACCATCCGGCGATTTCATGGAGGAACGGCAGTCTGGCCTGGTCGGTAAATGTCCTTGATTCCGGCTGCATCGAGTCAGCCGGCGAGAGCACGTTGACCAGCAGATAGACCATGACCGAGGCGGCAATGAAGTTGAACATGATGGTCGTGATGACGACGTGGCTGCCGCGATAGGCCTGAAGCCAGCCGGGGATGAATGCCCATAGCGCCCCGAACCCGGCCGACGCGATGATGGCAAGGGGGATGAGGACGAGTGTCGGCAAGGCATCAAGGTAAAGGCAGACGAGAGCAACGCCGAGTCCGGCTAAATAGGCCTGGCCTTCGGCACCGATATTGAACAGTCCCGCCTTGAAGGCAATGGCGAAAGCCAGGCCGGTGAAGATGAAATTGGTCGTATAGAAGAGTGTGTAGCCAATGCCTTCGCCAAAGCCGAATGCGCCATAGATCAGGATCCTGGTGACCTCGAGAGGATTTTCACCGATCAGCAGAACCACGAGCGCCGAGACCACAAAAGCTGCGGTGACGTTCAGAATTGGCAGCAGGGCGACCGTGATCCAGCGCGGCAGGTCTTCGTTCGGTCCATTCATGAGGCATCCCCGCCGGCAACACCGGCCATCAGAAGGCCCAGTTCACTTTCGCTTGCCGCGGTTCCGCATTCCCCGACGATACGGCCGGCGAACATCACGAGAATTCTGTCCGAAAGGGCCCGAATCTCATCAAGCTCGACTGAAATCAACAGGATCGCCTTGCCCTGATCCCGCAGCTCGATGAGTCGCTTGTGAATGAATTCGATGGCACCGATGTCGACGCCGCGTGTCGGTTGACCGACGATCAGGAGGTCCGGGTCGTGTTCGATCTCGCGTGCCAGAACGATCTTCTGCTGGTTGCCGCCGGAGAACAGGGCCGCCTTCAATTTCGGATCGCGGGGACGGACATCGTACTTCTCCATTTTCCCGACCGTATCGTCGACGATTGCATCATGGTTGAGGAAAAGACCATGTTGATAGAGCGCATCGTCGTGGTAGCCGAGGATGACATTCTCGTTCGCCTCAAACGGGGTTACGAGGCCCATGCGGTGGCGGTCTTCGGGCACGTGGGCGAGGCCACACTTGCGCGACATGCGGGCATTGAAGCCGGTACGGCCCATGACTGTCCCGTTCAGCTCAATCGAGCCTGAGGCAAAGGGACGGATGCCGGTGATGGCCTCGATCAACTCGCTCTGACCATTGCCGGCGACACCGGCAATGCCGACAATTTCGCCGGCCTTGACTGACAACGATACGTCGTCGACACGGGTCACTCTGCTGTCGTCGATGACTTCAAGATTGCGCACGTTGAGCACGGGCTGGCCGGGAACAGCGGTGCCTTTGTCGACATGCAACAACACCCGCCGGCCGACCATGAGTTCTGCAAGCCGTTCCGGCGTGGCATCCGGGGTTGCAAGAGTACCCACCATCTCGCCGCCGCGCATCACCGAGACATTGTCTGTGGCCGCCATGATCTCGCGCAGCTTGTGGGTAATCAGAATGATGGTTTTGCCCTGGCTCTTGAGCTGGCGAAGAATGCGGAACAGATGATCGGCTTCAGCCGGTGTGAGCACGCCTGTCGGTTCGTCCAAGATGAGGATGTTCGCGCCACGATAGAGGGCTTTCAGGATTTCCACACGCTGCTGGAGGCCGACAGTCAGGTCCTCGACCGGCGTGTCGAGCGGCACTTCCAGGCCGTAGTCTTCCTCAAGGCGCTCGAGTTCGGTTCTGGCAAGCGCCAAGCCCTTCTTCAGGGTAAGCCCACCCTCCGCACCGAGAATGACATTCTCCAGGACCGTGAAGGGGTCCACCAGCATGAAATGTTGATGGACCATGCCGATGCCGGCGGCGATGGCGTCGTCGGGTGAGTTAATGTCACGCCGTTTGCCGTCGATCAGGATGGTGCCTGAATCGGCCCGGTAGAAGCCATACAGGATCGACATGAGGGTCGACTTGCCGGCGCCATTTTCCCCGACAATGCCATGAATCGTCCCCTTGTCGACGCTCAGGGAGATGTCCTTGTTGGCGTGGACCGGCCCGAAACTCTTGTTGATCGACGTCAGCGTTATAGCGGGGGAGGCGTCCGGTTCACTCATGAGCCGGACGATCCCAGGGGTTGGCGCGCATCCGGCCTGTCAGTACGGACACTTCTTGTCGGACATGTAGTCGTGAACCTTGATCTTGCCGGAAATGATGTCGTCGCTGGCCTTCTTCACGGCCGCCATCATCGCGTCGTTGACCAGCGGTTTGTTGTTGTCGTCAAGCGCCCAGCCGACACCGCCTTCGGCGAGCCCCATGACCTGTACGCCCGGTTTGAATGTGCCTTTCATGGCGCTCTCAAAGGTCGTGTAAGCGGCAATGTCTACGCGCTTCAGCATGGAGGTCAGAACCTTGCCTGGGTGCAGGTGGTTCTGGTTCGAATCGACGCCGATGCCGAGCTTGCCGGAATCCGCTGCCGCCTGGAGAACGCCAAGACCGGTACCGCCGGCGGCGTGATATACCACGTCAGCGCCGCGCCCGAATTGCGACTTGGCAAGCTCGCCGCCCTTGACCGGATCGGACCACGCCGCGCCGGTTGTGCCGGTCATGTTCTGAAAGACTTCAGCGTCGCTTTTGGCGGCCTTCACACCGCCGACGTAACCGCAGGCAAACCGCCGGATGAGGGGAATGTCCATGCCGCCGACAAAGCCAACCTTGCCGGACTCGGACGCCATGGCAGCCAGAACACCGACCAGATAACTGCCTTCATGCTCCTTGAAGACAATGGAATTCACATTGGGCTTGTCCACCACCATGTCGATGATGGTGAAGCTGGTGTCGGGATATTCGCCGGCAACCTTCTCAACGGCCGCTCCGTGGGAGAACCCGACGGCAATGATCGGATTGAAACCGTCGCGGGCGAACTTCCTCAGGGCCTGTTCGCGCTGGGCGTCATTGGTAATTTCGAAGTCGCGGTACGCAACACCGGTGTCCTTCTTGAATTTCTCGGCACCGTTGTAGACGCCTTCGTTGAAGGACTTGTCGAAACGCCCGCCCAGGTCATAGACAACCGCCGGTTTGATGTCCGCCGCATAGGCCGCGACGATGGCACTTACAACGATGCCGGCAAAAGCGGCAATCGACGATATCAGTCTGATCAACATGGCTATCCTCCCTGTTTGGACGCACGTCCGGGCATCTGGTTTTTCTGGAACAGTCCGGACAGGGATAGACTAGACCGGACGGTTGGGTGTCAGCAAGGCGTGGGTGAAGTTTTCGGTGTGAATCCAGGGGCAATGTCTGACAGCCGCAAACGGCTCTATATACCCCTTGTCGAAATGGTCCGATTGTTCCACTCCGGACAGATCAAGCGAGCCAAACCGTAATTTGAGCACAGTCAGGGCTGGACAGCTTCGACGTCGTCATCTCCAGCCAGACGGAAAGTGCCTTTGGCAAATCGGATCGAATCCTCCAGTACCGCCATCAAAGCGGCAATGCTGGTCAGCACACCGGTGATGGGCAGGATCGTCATCGCATACTTCTTCGGCATGTAGTTGGGCTTGAAGACGAAGCCGCCGTCTTCCCAGGCGAAATACCACATCTCCCAGTACTTGCCGCCCATCGTTGAGACGACCTGGAGGCCGTAGAGCAGAATGACGATACCCAGGCAAAAGATCACCATCGACCAGAATTGTTGTATGGCGAAGGCATATTTGAGAGGAAGGCGGGTGTAAACCAGGTCGAGGGCAATATGATCGCGATCGCGCACGGTCAACGCCAGCGCCAGGAAAACCAGCCAGATGTTGCTCAGCACAGTGAGCAGATCGCCCCAGACCGGCGGGTCTTCGAAATAGTAGCGCATAACCACCGAATAGACGGTGAAAACGACCATGAGCAGCAGCAAGACACCGCAGAACGCCGTCAATACCTTGTGGACCAGCCGGTCGATCATCTGGAGATAGGGAGGCATCCTGTCCACCTTGTTTTTTGATGCAGGCGGTGCGTCAACCTGCCGGTAATGCGGCCCGAACCAGAATTCCTCATTTCGCAAATCCCATGAGTTTGGGCAGGAACATTGTGATGTCCGGTATCACGATCAGAAGAAACAGCAACCCAAACAATGCCGCCAGATAGGGTAGCATTGCGATTGCCACACTTTCCAGCCGGGCCTTGGCGATGGCGCTGGCTGTGAAATAGGCAACACCCACCGGAGGTGTAACCGAGCCGATGAGAAAGCCCACCACCACGACCAGGGCGGCCTGCACGTCCGGATAACCTGCCTTGACCATGACATCGACGAGGACCGGTCCTACGACGATGATGTTCGCGGCTGAGTCCATCACCATGCCGAGCAGGCAGATAAAGGCAACCAAGGCCAGTGCAAAAAGCAAGGGATTGTGGGCGTAACCCAGTAACCACTCTTCGAGTTGGGTGTTGGCGCCCAGCGAGGTCAGCAGCCAGCTGAACGGGCCGGAAGCGGCGATGATGATGAACACCATTGCCGAGTTGCGGAAAGCCCGAACGAAAGCGCCCTTGCAGTTGGACCAGGTGATCGTGCGGTAGATAAACAGTCCCACCAGCATTGCAATCGTGGCCGTCAATGCGCCGGCTTCGACCACACCGGCTATGCCGCCGACCACCGAACCCACGAGGACGATGGGGATGAGCAGGGCAAACGATGACTTATAGCCCACCACAGCAACCGCTTTCAGGCTGAAGGGCTCTTCGCTGCGCTCGAAATTGTTGCGTACGGCAATAACGTGGTTGATCGCCATCAAAATGGCACCGATCAGAATGCCCGGCACGATGCCTGCCGCGAACAGTGCGCCTACCGAAATGCCTCCGGCATTGGCCAGAACGATCATCATGATGCTGGGCGGGATGATGCCGCCGATGGTCGAACTCACGGCCGTGATGGCGGCGGTGAAGGCCGGCGGGTAACCCGACCGCTTCATGGCTGGCACCAGCAGCGAACCCACCGTTGCTGTGTCGGCGACGACCGACCCGTTCATGCCGGCAAAGAACATGCTCACGAGGACATTGACCTGGGCCATGCTGCCACGCATCCGGCCGATAATGCGTTTGCTGAACTCAACCAGCCGGTCCGTGATCGTGGCACTGGTCATCAGCTCGCCGGTCAGCATGAAAAACGGAATCGCCGTCAGCGGCACCGAATCGATGGCGCTGAACATCTGGCTCGGGATCAGGATCATCGGTGCTGCATCCGTGATCAGAATGTAGACCACCGGGATCAGTATGAGCGTGAAGCCGATCGGTGCCCCAGCGAGGATCAGGATCACCAGAACCGCTAGAAGTAGTAGGATTTCCATAAAAGAACTGGCCCCGCTGTCGCCGGATTGAAGTGGTCTAGATGAAACGTCCTGACGCTAAGCTACGCCAGCAAGCAAAGCATGATCGCCTGTTCCTGCCAAAGGTGCTCGTGAAGAATATGCCGGGATCTCAAGGCACAAACCAGTCTTCACGACGTCCGAGGTGTGCGCCTGCGACGTGCAGAGGGACACACATGACGTGTGTCCCTCCTTGGCTCCGGGCGGAACGGGCCTGTGCAGCCGACCCGGCACTTACAAAGCGCCAGCCTTCTTCAGGTCTGCAATGAAGCCGTCCATGCCTTGATCCTTGAGGATGCGTTCGGCGATTGCAGGGTCGAACGTGCCTTTCGCATCGAGCCAGGCGGCGATCGCTCCCGTACGCCACTTTGCGAGTTCCTCGTCGGATGGTGTGTACCATTCCGTGATCGACGCCTTGATCGCGGTCTCCCCGTCTTCGACCCACTTGCGGTCAAGTTCACGCACCCTGTCGCCGAAGGCATTTGCAGCGGTGTGCAGCCATCCCTTTTCTTCATCGGTCAGCGCATTGTACTGGTTGATATCCATGGACAGCTGATTGCCCGACCAGGAACCTCCAATTTCGGTGAAGTATTTTGCGACCTCGTGCAGCTTGGCAATGTGCTGCCACGGGACGGCCACGTATTGTCCGGAAACGACCCCGGTTTGCAGACCCTGATAGAGTTGGGTCCAGTCATATGGCACCGGTACCGCGCCCCAGTTCTTGATCAGGGTGTACTCGATCGGGCTCTTGGTCACACGCCACTTGATGCCCTTCATGTCGTCGGGCTCGTGGACGGGGCGCTGGGCATTGGCAAGCTGACGGAAGCCGCCACTGGAGTAGACGACCAGACAGACATGCCCGGTGGTCTTGGCGGCCAGTTCACACTGTCTGTCCGACAGCCATTCCTTCGAAATGCGATCGGCATCCTCAATGCTCTTGAAGATGTAAGGCAGATCGAAAATTGAAAGTTCGGTGCCGAAGCTGCCGAAATTGGCTGTCGAACTGGTCCACAGCTGCAGCAGACCCTGGTTCGCCTGTTCACCGCACTTTTGCTCGCCGCACAACGAGCCGCGATAATGCGGTTCGATCTTCAGCTTGCCGCCGGACACCTTTTCCAGTGTCGGGATCAGGGCCTGGTCGATGGCATCACCGATGGGCATGCCGAGGCGGCCCACAGTGCCGAGTTTGAGAACCTTTTCTGCCGAAGCACCGTCCGCCATCATTGTCAGCGCGAGTGCTGCGGCCGCCATCTTCAAGTAGTTGCGAATTGCCATAATACCATCATCCTCCCAAGGGTTGCGATTTCACGGGCCAGATAATCAGCAATGTACGCAACACGAAAAGTGACAGATAATGCGATTAGAAGGGACAGACGTTGCAGCGCCGCAATCACACTTCTAGAAGGTAAGAGCGAACAGGATGCAGCGGATCTGCATTCGCATCCGCACTGCAGCAAAGGTAGAGTCCGATGAACCACCTCTTGCCACTATTTCGCAAATTGCCGGACAGTTCCAACCTGAGCCGACGTGACCAGGTCTGCGAACTGGTCAGTTCCGCAATATCGGCAAGGGCGGTTTCACCACATGTGCCGCTGCCCTCGTGCCGGCAGATGGCCGACCAACTGGGAGTTTCGCGCAACACGATCTTTGCAGCCTACACCCGACTGATCGACCTTGGCCTGATCGTGGCACGCGACCGATCAGGCTACTACGTGAACCGCGAGGTTATCGCCTACCCCGAGAAACCGGAGGCAGATCAGGCTGATGACGGCCAGACCGGTTCACCGATCACATTCAAACCTTCTGCACTCATTCCCCTGGACAATCCCCTGGACTGGAGAAGTTATCCTTACCCCTTCATCTATAACCAGATCGATTCCGACCTTTTCCCCGTCGACGACTGGCGCGAATGTTCACGGCTGGCCCTTGGTCGCAAGAACGTCTCGCTTTGGACCGGAGATTCAGTGGAAAGCGACAGTCCTTACCTGATTGAGCAGATCCGCCAACGGCTGTTGAGTTCGCGTGGCATTGTCGCCAGGGCCGACGAAATCCTCATCACACTGGGCGCGCAAAACGCGCTCTCCGTGCTCGGCACGCTCTTTGCCCAGTTTGATCGTCCGATTGCCGTCGAGAATCCGGGATTCTTTGGTGCCTTCAATGCCTTCCAGATGGCCGGCAACCAACTGGTCGGCGTACCCATTGACCGTGACGGGATCATCCCCTCTGCCATACCGGCTGAGGTGAAGCTGGTTTTCACCACGCCGAGTCATCAGTTTCCCACCATGGTGACGATGCCGGCCACGCGCCGAGCAGAACTCCTCGAAACTGCCCAGGAAAAGGACTTTCTGGTCATTGAGGATGACTACGAAGCTGAAATGAATTTTCAGGCCCGGACTTCTCCCTCTTTGCGTTCGATGGACCGGAATCAGAGGGTGATTTACATTGGCAGCTTGTCAAAGACCGTCTCTCCGGGTTTGCGGATTGGTTTCATGGTGGCGCATCGCGACATAATCCGGGAAGCGCGCATTGTGCGTGGAACCATGTTCCGTCACCCGCCGACCCTGATTCAGGAGATCGTCGCACTGTTCATTCGACTGGGGTATTTCGACGCCCATTTGCGCAACCTGGAACGCCGCTACAAACGTCGGTGGCAGGCGATGCGTAGTGCGATTTCCACCCATCTCGGCATGTTGGACCAGTACGACAATGAGGGCGGCACCTCCTTCTGGCTTACCGGTCCGGACGGTTTTGACGCGACTCTTCTGCGGACGCGCCTACGCGAACGAGGTGTGTTGATCGACCGGGGCCAGGCGTATTATCTTGCACAGGATCGCAAGAACGGACTTCGTCTTGGCTTTGCGTTTGTACCGGTCGAAAAACTTGAAGATGGTGTCAAGCTGATTGCTGAAGAAGTGCGGAAACTGATTTGAGCCTGGAATCGCACGTGCAAGAACAATTGTCCCATTTTTCCTGTAAATCTGTCTCTCCCACAGACCTCATTGATCTGGCAGTTCTAGTCGCTGGAACATCAGGCGCCGCACCGCATTCAGGTGGGATCCAATCTCTGTCACGCAAACGGGCAATGGGTTGAATCAGGTTGGAGTCGTAGCACTACGCGAGGATTAAATTGAGCGCAGCCGACCAGATACACGCCGCCTGCCACCCCTTTGAGGTGGCGGTTTCCGCCGAAACACTGACCGATATCCGGCGTCGTGTTGAGAATTTCCCGTGGCACGAAATGCCCGATGACGGCGGCTGGAGCTACGGTACGAATCTGGCCTACATGAAGGAACTCTGTGCCTACTGGTTGAACGAATTCGACTGGCGAAAGCAGGAAACAGCGATCAACCGATTCTCCCATTTTACCGCCCCGGTAGATGGGATTGACATCCACTTTCTCCACGAGAAGGGCAGCGGTCCCAACCCGATGCCCCTGCTTATTTCGCACGGTTGGCCGGGCAGCGTCGTCGAATTCATGGAAGTCGTCGAACCGCTCGCCCATCCTGAAAGATTTGGCGGCAACGTCGAGGACGCCTTTGATGTGGTCGCGCCTTCCCTGCCGGGCTTCGGGTACTCCGGCCGCCCGCCTCGCCCTTACGGACCGCGCCGGATGGCGGCGGTCCTGAACAAACTGATGACTGAGGTGCTGGGCTATGACCACTACCTTGCCCAGGGTGGCGACTGGGGCGGCGCAATTTCGTCCTGGCTCGGGTTCGACCATGCGCCTGCCTGCCAGGCGATCCATATCAACATCCTGACAATGCGTCACGCAGCCGGACCCCAGACTGACGAAGAGCGCGATTGGGAGGTGAAATTCGAGCGTGACCAGATCCTGCAGGATGGCTACCGCACGCAACAGGCGACACGGCCGCAGACGCTAAGCTACGCAATGATGGACAGCCCCGTCGGTATCGCCGCATGGCTGGTGGAAAAGTTCAATGCGTGGTCCGACACCAAAGGCGACGACATCGAGAGCGTCTATTCCAAGGATGAGATACTCACGAACATAATGGTGTACGTCACCACCCGCACTTTTAACACGGCCTCCTGGATTTACTACGGCAGGCGTGAAGAAGGCGGGCGTATTCTGTCTGATGACAACCGCCGCGTCGAAGTGCCGACCGCCTGCGCCCTGTTTCCCGCCGAGATGCTGGCCTGGCCTCCACGCACCTATGTGGAGCGGCTCTACAACGTTCAGCAGTGGACCGAGATGCCCCATGGTGGCCATTTCGCAGCACTTGAACAGCCCGTGCTACTGGTCGAAGACATCCGCCGCTTTGCGCGCATTTTAAGGACGTAACAGGCCGACGGCGATTCTAGACCGTACCTGGTCTAGGGCAGCGGCTCGATCAACTCAATCCGGTAGCCATCCGGATCCTCGATAAAGGCGATGACGCGGGTGCCGCTTTTCATCGGTCCGGGTGCGCGAGGGATTTTTACGCCTTCGGCTTCCAGCTTTTCGCAGGCCTCGTAGATGTTGGGCACTTCGAGTGCCAGGTGGCCCCAGGCGTTGCCGCGGTCGTAGGGCTCGGGCTGCTCCCAGTTGTAGGTGAGCTCGATCGTCGGGTGGGTTTCTTCCGGACCGTAGCCGACAAAGGTGTTGGTGAACTTGCCGTCGGGATATTCCGCCTGCCGGAGAACTTTCATGCCCAGATGTCTGGTGTAGAAATCGAGGGATTTTTCCAGGTCACTCACCCGGATCATCGTGTGTGCGACGCGAAAGCCTTGTTGTTCGCTCATGGTCTGGGTCTCCTGTGGATGGGTTCTTGAGATGATGGTTCGTCGATTATGCGTAACCCTCGCCCGGTGAGGCAAGGTGCCATGCGTGATCGAAGCCTGCTCTCATTATCTTTTCCCGAATTCGTATGTCAATGCTGGATTTCTTCGAATTAAGTAAAAATACGCTGGACAATTACGAAATCCGTACATATTTTTACGAACCGGACAGAAGAAATTGGCAAAGACATGTCCCGAACTGGAAACACTGTAATGGTTGGATCGGAACTGGAGGAGGTTAAACCGATGGACCGCTCCGTCCGGTCGCCAGACAAGTCCTCCCCGAACGACAAACTCAACCGGGCGATCATCGCCATGCTGCAACAGGATGGCCGTATGCCGTTCGCCGAAATCGCCACGGCCATGAGTGTGTCGGAAGGCACCATCAGGAACCGGGTCAACAGCATGAAACAGGCGGGCCTGCTGAGAATTGTTGCGATCGCCGACCCGGTTGCGTCGGAATACAAGACCGACGCCATGATCGGCCTGAAGGTGGCGCCGGGGCACACGCCGCATGACGTGGCCGAGCGTCTGTCGGGTCTGCAGGACGTGGTCTACATTCTGTGGGTGACAGGCCGCTTCGACCTGTTGATCGAGGTGGTCACCGATGACCGCGACATGTTCCTCGATTTCCTGAAGAACCAGATACATGACAAACCGGACATCGCCGGTGTCGAGACCATGACCGGCCTGAAGAACTTCAAGAACCAATTCCTGCTCAAACGAAACTGGACGTAAAGGCCACGGGCGCGGCTGCGTCCAGCCTGAAGAGACACACGAAAAAGAAGAGGGAGAAAACCATGACCAAATACGTAGAAACCTTTGCGGAGGCCCTGCCATCCAAGGAGCGGATTGCTGAGGTTCGCAAGGAGCTCGAGGACGCGGGCGTCAAATACGTGCTGTCGAGCTGGATTGACCTGTTCGGTATTCCAAAAACAAAACCCGTGCCGATGAGCGACTTCGACGAACTTTGCATGGGCAAAGGGCCGCAGTTTGCGGTTCACTCGATCTCCTATGTGCCGGAGCTGACACCGGCGGACTCCGATCAGGTCATGGTGCCCGATCTCGACGCGGTCTACATCTGCCCGTGGGACAATTCCATGGCGATCATCTTTGCCGACCTGTTCTGGGAGGACAAACCCTACAACGTCTGCCCGCGCCAGGCACTGAAGCGGATGATCAAAGAAGCAGAAGACGCGGGTTACGTCGGGTATGCCGGGATCGAGCCTGAATTCATCGCCATGCGTTATGACGAAAACGGCCAGCCGGTCAAAGCGATTGACGACGACCCGGAAGTCGGGCAGGGCATCCGGCCCCGGCGCCAGGCATTCGGTTACGATGTCGAGTACTCGATCGATTCCATGCCGTTCTTCAAGGACATGATCGATATCCTGGAAGAGCTGGGCTGGAATCTCCATGACGTGGTCGCCGAAGGTGCCTATTCGCAGTTTGAACTCGACTTCCACTACACCGACCTTTTGGAAATGGCCGACCGCCTGGTGTTCCTGCGCATCCTCCTGAAAGAGGTGGCCAAGGAACACGACATGTTCATCACTTTCATGCCGAAGCCGACCACCGGCGACTGGCGGTCGGGCGCGCATATCAACTTCTCACTGCAAGCCATCGACAAGCCGGGCGAGAACCTGTTCGGCTCCAAGACAGACGGCTGGAGCGATGCCTCGCGCCATGCGGTGGGCGGTCTCATGGCCCATGCGGAGGCGATCACCGCGATCACCTGTCCGACGGTCAATTCCTACAACGGCCTGGTGCCGCGCGTAGGCGGCTTCGAAGGCGGCACGGTAACCTGGGCACCGACCAACATCGCCTACGGTTTCAACAACCGTTCAGCCCAGTTCCGCCTGCCGCAAAGTCGTTATTGCATCGAAAACCGGGCCGCCGACATGTGCATGAATGTCTATCTCGCGCTGGGCATCACACTCGGGGCAGCGCTCAAGGGGATCGAGAACAAGATGGATCCGGGCCCGGCCACAGACCGCGACCTCTATGCCATGTCGGACGAGGAGTTCAAAGAACTCGGCATCCGCAGGCTGCCGCGTAACCTGATGATGGCGACCGAGGCCCTGCGCCACGACGATCTTGCCGAACACGTCATGGGTCCGGTGATGCGCAACTCCTATCTTGCCTACAAGGTCGATGAGTGGGAACGTTATCACCAGACCGTCACGGACTGGGAAGTCGCGGAGTACCTGCGTCTCTACTGAGCAAACCACGCCCGATTAGCTCATCAGGACCGACTTGGCCGTATCGTTCTGGACACCGGCTTTCACCGGTGTGACGATAAGGCGTGGATTCATTGCCGCCGGGAGAGCAGCATGGAAGACTACGACATCTTCGAAGTGGAAGCGTTCACGCTTCAGTGCGGTGACGTGCTGCGCAAGGCGATTCTGGCCTACAAGACCTATGGCACCTTGAATGAGGCCGGCGACAATGTCGTCGTTCTCCCGACATTTTATACCGGCAGCCATTACCGCAATGAGGGTTTTTTCGGGCCGGGCCGGGCGATCGATCCGGCCCGCCACTTCGTCGTATCGATAAACCTCATGGGCAACGGACTGTCGTCGTCGCCGAGCAATACGCCACCGCCTCATGACGGCCCACGCTTCCCGGACGTGACCTTGTGGGACAATATCGCATGCCAGTACCGTTTGCTGACCGAACGCCTGGGCGTCAACAAAATCGCGCTTGTCACGGGCTGGTCGATGGCCGGGTGCCAGTCCTACCAGTGGGCGGCCCAATACCCTGATTTCGTGGATGCGGCCCTGCCGTTCTGCGCGTCGGCCAAGACGTCACCGCACAACCAGGTCTTTCTGGAAGGCATCAAAGCGGCCCTCCAGGCCGACGCGGCGTGGAATGGCGGGGACTACGACGCACAACCGGAGAAGGGGCTGCGCGCCTTCGGACGGGTCTATGCCGGCTGGGCATTCTCCCAGACGTTTTATCGTGAGGGACTCTACCGGCGACAGGGTTTCGGGACCATCGAGGACGTTCTCGTCGATTGGGAGGAAGACCACGTGCAGAACTGGGACGCCAACGATCTGCTGGCCAAGCTCAGTACCTGGAAGCACGGAGACATCGGCAACAACCCACTCTACGGTGGCGATTTCAAGAAGGCGCTGGGGTCGATAAAGGCGCGATCGATCCTGATCCCGTGCACTACCGATCTCTATTTCCCGCCTGAGGATAATGAAATCGAGGTGCGTCATATGCCCAACGCCGATCTGCGGCCGTTCGATTCGCCCTGGGGCCATTGTGTTGCCAGCCCGGGCAACGAGCCGGAGTTTGCACGGGTCCTAGACAGCTGCATTTCTGAACTGTTGAACGGCTGACGCCTGTCATGGCCCAATATCGATGACCTCGATCATGAAGGGATACAGTACGATGCCTAGCCTTTCAACCGACCTCATCCGCCAGTTGTGCCAGGTGAAACCGCCGATCATGTCGGCCTCGACCCTGCCACCCGTCTGTTACTGGGACAGTGCAGTCTTTGAGCGGGAACGCCATGCGGTCTTTGGCCGGTCGTGGATCGGGGTTGGGCGTGCCGATCGCTGGAAAGAACCGGGTGATTTCGCTGCCATGGAACTTGCCGGGGTGCCGGTGATCGTCGTGCGGGACATAGAGGGTACGCTTCGTGCCTTTGCCAACAGCTGCCGGCACCGAGGAGCCATGCTGCTGGAGGGCGCCGGCAACTGCCGCGGCATCAAGTGTCCGTTTCACGGCTGGGCCTACAAGCTCGACGGACGACTGGCCGGTGCTCCGCACATGGAGCAGACGCTCGACTTCGATCGGTCTGAATTCGGTCTTGTCAGTTTCCGGATCGCAGAACGGCACGGATTCGCGTTTGTGTGTCTCGGATCCGACACGGTGGACATCGATACATGGCTCGGCGATTTTGGCGACATTCACGCGCCTTGGTCCCTTGAGACGCTGGTGTCGGCGCGCCGGCGTGAATTCGAGGTCAACTGCAACTGGAAGAATTTCATCGAGGTCTTCAACGAGTACTATCATCTGCCTTATGTGCATCCGGATTCGATCGACGACGTCTATGACCCGCCAGACGCGCCGGACGCTGTTACCGGACAGTATGCGACCCAATTTGGCACCACCCAGGGAACCGGCGGCCTGTTGACGGCAACCCAGGAACACCAGTTGCCGCCGATCCCCGGTCTGGACGGGCGAAACCGGCAGGGAACGCGTTACACGTGGCTTTATCCCAACATGACCTTTGCCGCGAGCACGGAAGCGATCTGGATGTACGAAGCCTATCCGATTTCCCCTGGGCGCACGCGCATCGGCATGACAATCTGCTTTCCGCCCGAGGCCCTGGAAGATGCCGCCTTCGGCGACAAGGCAGACCAGTACTATCACCGCTGCGACGTGGCGATTGATGAGGACATCCCGTTTCTTGAACAGCAGCAGCGCGGTCTGACCTCGCCCTATGCCAAGCCCGGACGCTACTCCTATCTGGAACCCAGCGTTGCCAATTTTGCCTGCTGGTATGCCGATCGCATGGTGATTGCCGCGGACGCGTAGCGCATTGGGTATCAGGTCTTGAGCGATTTCTGGTGGAGAATTCGGCCGATCGTGTTCATCAGGATCTGGGCTGCGAGAATGGCGGTTGTACCGGAAAGGTCGTAGTCGGGTGCCACCTCGACCAGGTCCATGCCCACGATGTCACCCTGTTTGGTCAGGCCGTCCAGAAGTTCGAGCACCTCGTAGTAGTAAAACCCGCCATGGCTGGGGGTGCCGGTGCCTGCAGCGATGGACGGATCGAAGCCGTCGATATCGACGGTGACATAGTACCGAACGCCTTTCGGGATGCGGTCGAGGACGCCTTCCACACCCAGTTTCCGGAACTGGCGGACCGACAGAATGTCCGAACCCATGGCACGCGCGTCTTCGTAGCCCTGGCGGGCGGTTGACGACACGTTTCGAATACCGATCTGGGATAGGCCGGTGACGTAGTCCTTCTCGGCAGCCCTTCGCATGGGATTGCCGTGGCCGTACCGGACACCATGGCGTTCGTCGACAAAATCCAGATGGGCGTCCACCTGGACAATGTGAATCGGTTCCTGCTCGGAGAAGGCGCTGACACAAGGAATGTTGACCGAATGATCGCCACCGAGCACCACGGGGATGGCACCCGCGCCGAGAATGGCACGCACGCCGGCTTCGATGTTGGCGTGGCTTTTTTCGGTGTTTGTATGGACGATATCGGCGTCGCCAATATCGACGACGCGGGTAGAGTCCGCCGGCAGATAGACGATGTCGTCCTCGTGGTCGTAGGCGCCGGCGTGACCAAACGAGAATAGTGTCGAGGCTTCGCGGATCGAGCGGGGTCCCTGCCGGGCGCCTGAACGCCACTGGGTTCCGAAATCAAATGGGGCACCCAGCACGGCGACGTCGGCGTCGATCGCCGACCAGTCCATGCAAACTGGATACTTTCCGAATGTGCACAAGCCCACAAAGGGCAGATCAAGCCGTCCGCTGTCGTATGTATTGTCGCTCATGTTGGCTAAATCCCTTGCCCCGTCACGTGTGAAATGTGACCGCATGATCGCCAATCCGCGCAACGAGAGCAACCGGAAGTTCAGGAGGCGATGATGTTATCTGCCGGCATGTTCCTCGGGATAGGGCAAACGGTTGCGGCATGCCCGCGGTGCCCGCGGACAAAGTCTTCCGCGGTTCGTATTGACCTCTCACAGGTGTTGAAGCCGGTGCCATCGGATTTTTTGCACAGGGACGGACAAGGGCGGCGCTGACTTACGTGACTGGCGAGTGTGCACGGTTGTGCCGGCGCAAGCATTCGATTGCGACTTGGCGTTCGATCAGTTAGAAGAGGTCAAATTTTCCCCGCACACGCGTTGAGAAGCAGGAACACAAATGGCGTCCTATCAATACATCTATGTCATGGACAAACTGTCGAAGACTTATGCCGGCGGCAAGCAGGTCCTGAGCGAAATACGGCTTTCGTTCTATCCCGGCGCCAAGATTGGCGTCGTCGGCGTCAACGGCTCGGGCAAGTCGACGCTGCTCAAGATCATGGCCGGCGTGGAGACCGAGTATCAGGGCGAGGCGTGGGTCGCGGACGGTGCCAAACGTGGATATCTCCAACAGGAACCCGAGCTTGACAGTACCAAGGACGTGCTGGGCAACGTCATGGAAGGTGTGGCGGAAACGCAGTCATTGATTGATCGCTACAACGAAAACTGGACCCGTCTGGGTGAGGCGTCCGGGCCTGAGGAAGAAGAGGCGATCAACAACGAACAGGCCGAGTTGCTGGACAAGATCGAAGCCCTTAACGCCTGGGATCTG
This sequence comes from Alphaproteobacteria bacterium, assembly GCA_021775805.1. Taxonomy (GTDB): domain Bacteria; phylum Pseudomonadota; class Alphaproteobacteria; order Rhizobiales; family JAJFHC01; genus JAJFHC01. The sequence goes on from JAJFHD010000060.1 coordinate 23,412, forward strand.
GACAGCCAGGTGGAAATGGCGATGGATGCGCTGCGTTGCCCGGATGGGTCGGCGGACGTCACCAAGCTGTCAGGCGGTGAAAGGCGTCGCGTGGCCCTGTGCCGTCTGCTGTTGGCGAAGCCGGATCTGTTGTTGCTGGATGAGCCGACAAACCATCTGGACGCAGAATCGGTTGCTTGGCTTGAGCATTATCTCAGAGAGTATGCCGGTACGGTCGTGCTGGTAACCCACGACCGCTATTTCCTCGACAATGTAACGGGCTGGATTCTTGAACTCGACCGCGGCCGGGGCATTCCTTACGAGGGCAATTACTCTTCGTGGCTGGAGCAAAAGCAAAAAAGACTGGCAGTGGAGGGCCGTCAAGAGGAGGCGCGCCAGCGCACTCTCGCCCGGGAACTGGAATGGATTCAAACCAGCCCGAAGGCGCGTCAGGCAAAATCGAAAGCGCGTATCAGTTCCTATGACGACCTGCTCGCGGCGGCCGGCAAGGAACAGGATGGCCGGGCCCAGATTACGATTCCGGCGGGACCGCGTCTCGGCGGTAATGTTATCGAGGCGGAGGGGCTGACCAAGGGATTTGGCGATGCCTTGCTGATCGAAGATCTGTCCTTTCGTCTGCCGCCGGGTGGAATTGTCGGCGTCATCGGGCCAAACGGTGCCGGCAAGACGACTCTGTTTCGCATGTTGACGGGGCAAGAGAGCCCGGATGCCGGTACACTGACGATCGGTGAAACGGTCGTGTTGGGTTATGTCGACCAGAGCCGGGACGACCTTGACCCGAACAAGACCGTGTTTGAAGAGATCTCCGGGGGTACCGACGTCATCAAGCTTGGGAACCGGGAACAGTCGAGCAGGGCCTATGTCGGTGCCTTCAATTTCCGGGGTGGCGACCAGCAGAAAAAAGTCGGACTGTTGTCTGGCGGCGAACGCAACAGAGTGCACCTGGCGACGATGCTGAAATCGGGCGCCAACCTACTGCTGCTCGATGAGCCGACCAATGATCTCGATGTCGATACCTTGCGTGCGCTGGAAGACGGACTGAACAACTTCGCCGGTTGTGCTGTGGTGATCAGCCACGACCGCTGGTTCCTCGACCGCATTGCGACCCACATGCTGGCCTTTGAAGGCGACAGCCATGTGGAATGGTTCGAAGGCAACTACGAGGACTATGAGGCCGACAAGAAGCGCCGGCTCGGGCCTGCAGCTGAAATACCCACACGGATCAAGTACAAACGCTTCAGCCGAAACTGACGACGGCTGTGGATAGGGGCGAAAAACAACAAAGGCACCTGAATATTTTCAGGTGCCTTTGTTCGTTCCGTTTGGAACTGAAAATGACGTTACTGGGTTTTCAGCCAGTTGATCAGCGCGTTGACGTCACCGCCGCTGCTGGAAATGCGGGAAACAAAGCTCGATTGCTGAGCGCCGGCGAGCCAGATTCCCTGCACGTTGAGGTCGACGATGCGGTAGCTGCCGCCACGGGGCCGGATGCGCCAGGTGATTTTCAGAGGGCTCTTGCCGTCGAGACTGACGACCGTCTTGACACATTCATCCTTGCGGCAGGGTTTACTCGACTTGATGTCGACATTCTTGACCCTGGCCTTGTTCAAATGTGACAGATAAACTTTTGCGACATAGCGTTTGACAAGTGAAAAGTATTCCGATCGCCTCGCAGCCGGCAGCTTCTTCCGGTATTTTCCCAGAACGTAAAGACCAATCGAATTGGTGTCGGCGTTGCGGGAGAACAGAGATCTGAATTTCGAGGACTTCGAAGCATTCGATGCGCCGCTATTGATGACCGAAACAACCTGTCCAGACACATTGCTCACCCAAGCTTCACCGCTGGCGGATGCCTGAGCTGTGTTCTGAGAGAGAACGCCCGCCATCATTACGACGCCGACAAACGTCGCTTTGGCCGCGAACTGCTGGAAAATTTTCTTTGACATTCGAACCGCCTGACTCAACTGAAAACCATCAAAACGTCATCTACCAGATAGTATTTCCACAAGCCAGCCTTACTCTCACTGATCGACGTCAGGAATGTCCGGCAGGTCTGCATCGCTCTGTTCGCCGTTCGCAATCTCGCTCAACCGGTTCTGTATGTACAGATTTCTGATTGAACTGTAATAGTCAGGAGATGTCTCGCGTACGGTATCGAGCTCATCAATAACTTCTGAACGAGCGTTGATCACGGTCACTGCCGTAGGTGTCAGGCGCGTGTAGATATCTTCATCCGCGAGCAGCCAGAACCAGGGGTTGGCAAACAGATCGACGACCCGCCCGACAGCGTGGCGCGGCGTCGACGGGCCCAGAACCGGTAGAACCAGATAAGGTCCTGAAGGCAGACCCCAGGTCGCCAATGTCTGTCCGAAATCTTCCGTATGGCGTTCGTATCCGACTTCGGTTGCAACATCGTTCAATCCGCCGAGCCCAGCCGTTGTGTTCAGCATGAACCGAACCATCGTGTTTTCGGCACGTACAAGTTCGCCCTGCAGCAGGTCGTTGGCCAAAGTCACCGGGGTGGCGACATTGGAGAGAAAGTTTCCGATCCCGCGGCGCAGGAATCCTGGCAGAAATGTCCGGTAAATTTCGGCAATAGGCCTGATGATAACGAGATCCAAGCCATCGTTCACGGCAAAGACGGCGCGGTTCACAGGTTCCAACGGGTCATGAATTTCCTCGACGGAGCGTTCCTGCTCGGGAACGATGCTGACCGCCTGAGCGTTGGCCTGGCCCGGCATGCTTATGCTGACACAGAAAACAATGGCCGCGGCCGCCACCCATTTCCCAAAGCGATGAGGCGCCTTGCAGGGGCAGATCGTTCCCGTTTGAATTGGTTCAGATGTCATCGGTTCCCCAAAACGTTCTTTTCATCATAACCGCGCTAAGCCAACAAGGTTAACAGCTCATAAATTCTCAGCAAATCCAGCCGTTGTAAAGTGAACTTTTCAACGGCCATATTGCCATCTTGCCGCACAGAGCGCGACCTCATCTCAATCAAAACGTCAGCATCGAATCGAAGCGTATTACGACCGATTCCACAAATTCACGTTCGTATACATAGCACATTGAAAACCGCGCACCACTGATTCATGCGCCATTTGTCCTGAATCATTACACCTTATGCTGATGTTGTTACCAAATTGTCACGGTTTCGGGCGCCGTTCGACAAAGTTTTGACTAAGACATAAGGATATGTTTATGTGTGTTGTGTTGGTTTGATTTCTTGTGATCTGATTCTGTAAATGGATTCCATGGATAAATTTTTGACGGTGCTACGCGCTGCAGGAGAAAAGACCAGGCTGCGGCTGTTGTTTGTCCTGTCTCATGGCGAGTTGAACGTCAAGGAATTGACGCAGATTCTTGGCCAGAGCCAGCCACGCATCAGCCGTCATCTCAAACTGCTGTGCGAGGCGGGATTGCTGGAGCGGCACCGGGAGGGGAGCTGGGTTCTCTTTCGGCTCGCCGATGACCTCGACGCCGGCCGGATGGCGAGACTGATCGTCGAAAATGTACCGGCGAACGATAAGACCACCCTGCGGGACCTGTCGCGGCTGGAGACCGTGCGCGAGACACGCAGGCGCCAGGCAGCGGAATATTTCAATGAACATGCCGGCGACTGGGACACAATTCGATCTCTCCATATCGATGAAGCCGATGTTGAGCAGGCCATGTTGGAGGTTCTCGGCGGTGACAGGTTGGGAGACCTGCTCGACCTCGGTACCGGAACGGGCCGGGTGCTTGAGCTTTTCGCCGAGAATTCCGACAGCGCGGTGGGCATCGATTCGTCACACGAGATGCTGACCTATGCCAGGGCAAACCTGCAGAAAGGCGGATTTGGCCATTGTCAGGTTCGGCACGGTGATTTGTACAACCTGCCCTACGACAATTGTTCGAAAGACGTGGTGATCTTTCACCAGGTTCTCCATTTTCTGGATGATCCGCTTGCCGCACTGTTTGAGGCGGCAAGAGTGCTCAAACCCGGCGGACGATTGCTGATTGCGGATTTTGCACCGCACGAACTTGAGTTTCTGCGCGATCAACATGCACACCGGCGGCTTGGAATATCCGAAATCCAGATGGAGGGCTGGTTTTCGGAAGCAGGGCTGTCCCTGGTGCGTCGCGTGGCGCTGCCGCCGTCCGGTTCGTCTCAGGGAGAAGGGTTGACCGTCACACTATGGCTTTCGGTGCTTTCCGGTGAGACCGATGCGCTGCAAATAATGACCCAACGCGAAGAAAACGAGGACGTTCAATGACAAACTTGAATGAAAGCGGACGAAACAGACGTGGTGGCCTGCCGAATACGCCGCAGGTGTCCTTCGAGTTTTTTCCGCCAACGGGTACGCAGAACGAAAGCAACCTGTGGCGGACCGTGAGTAAACTTGAACCGATGATGCCCCGTTTCGTTTCGGTTACGTACGGTGCCGGCGGCAGCACGCGCGAGGGAACACTTAAGACCGTTGGCCGGATCGTGTCGGAAACCTCACTTCAGGCGGCGGCGCATCTGACCTGTGTCGGAGCGTCACGCCGGGAAGTCGACGAGGTCATCAGGGAAATGCGGGAAACGGGCATCAGGCACATTGTCGCTCTGAGAGGTGACGCTCCTGCCGCAAGTGAGGGGTATCGTCCGCATCGGGAAGGTTACGCCAATGCCGCTCAACTGGTTGACGGCATCAAGCGCATTGGAGATTTCGAAGTTTCCGTTGCCGCCTATCCCGAAAAACACCCCGAGTCGCCGTCGATTGAAGCCGACCTTGCGATGTTGCAGGCCAAGGTCGATGCCGGCGCCACCCGGGCCATAACGCAATTCTTCTTTTCCAATGATGCCTACTACCGGTATGTGGATAAAGTCAGGGCAAGAGGCATAAACATCCCGATCGTTCCCGGCCTGTTGCCGATTACCAACCTGGGCAAGGCAAGAATGTTCGCAGAGCGGTGCGGCGCATCCCTGCCTCAACATTTTGTTTCGCGATTTGAAGGCCTCGATGACGATCCCCAGTCCAGAATGCTGGTAGCGGCCGCTGTCGCCGCCGAACAGGTGACCAGCCTGGTGGAGCAAGGGGTAGACGCCTTTCATCTTTACACCCTCAACAGATCCGAACTTGCGTTTGCCATTTGCCGCCTGCTCGGGCTTGGTGTCTCAAAGGTTCCTGAAGCGGCCTGAAGGCGTCATCGAGGGATCTGATGCCTTGCGTCCGGGCGTCTGTGCCTCAGCATTAACCTGAATTGGCAAAGCCCACATGGAGGGCTCAAACGAAACAGGCCCGGCATCCGCCGGGCCTGTTCCTAAATTGGAGTTCAAGGGGTTTTTGTTAACGTCTTCAAACCATTCCAACAATCAGTGCGCCGACGAAACCAAATGCCGCGATGGCTGCCAGCATATTCAGTTTGCTTTGAAGGGCCATGGAAAAGCCTCCTCTTCCGTTCTCCCTGACTGGAGTCTAGGCGGAAAACCATGGCGGAAATAAGAAAATTCGTTGTTGCAGCGCATCATTGATGTGCGATGCAACATAGCTGTTGCGGTAACATGTTGGGGTTGTTCCACGATACCCGGCCATGACGGATCCGGTTGCGCGACGAATTATGCGCTGCATCGGGCGGGTTGGAGATGCTGTCTCGATGGTCTTCGCGAAATTGTACAAAATGACCGTTTGATCGAATCTCGATTACGGCGCCTTTCGTCCTGCCCACATGCTCCGACGTTTCAGTGCGCAGGCATGACAGTGGCAAACAAATTCGGAGACTGGTTGTTGCCGTAAGAGAAGGCTAGGTCTCATTTACTGTTCCTGGTCGTGTGCTTTCGAGTTTTTCTCGCTATTGAGTTAATCTGTATTGTAACAATATTGTCAGATTAAGCGATGCGATCGTAAAATATTTATTGATTCTGTCGAAATAATGCAACTCAAGCCTTTGGAGAAAACTTGGATAGCGCAACGACAGGTTGTATTCAGTAGTGATAACTGTAGAAACAGTACGATCAATCTGAATGAGGTTCTCAACTTATGGTTGAAAAGTGGCGAATTTGGTAAACTCTACAACCTGCAATTTATGAATTTGAAACCAGCAATGCGTTTTTGCGGGGTATTGGATTTCGCAAACAATTTCTAAACAAATTCGGAGTAAGGTCTTTACGATCACAGGGTGGGTAACCTATGTCGGGGCAACCCAAGGCGGGGCAAATGCCGAATTTGTACAAGTTTGCAGATGACCAAAGTACCGACGATGAGGAAAGCCGGGCAGGCGTCGACAGCGGGCCGGGCGCCGATCTTCAAGAGCCAGCGGCTGATACCGAATTCGCAAGCCTCGTTGCGGAAACAATTGAGCTGTTCGCCAATCGTGGCATTGCGGCGCGTGACATGGCGCCCCTTTTTCGGCTTCAAGATGTCCTGAGACGGCGCACGGTAGAAGCCAGGGCGCCTTCGATTGAGCGCGGAGACTGTACACTGGCCAATGAAGTGCTACTCGGCCGGGCCTGCCTGGTCATTGATTTGATGACGTTTGCCGGCGAGACGTCCGAGAAGGCAGCGCAATCAATCTCCCGGCAACTTTCCGCGGCGAATGTCCGGTTTCCTGACCAGGGAGGCGATGTCCGCGCCTGGAAAAGACTTTTGAACTTCCGTTCGGCCTTGCTTCACGGCTCAAAACTCGAGCACGCCGAGGCGCGCGACGCCTATGGCGACTTCAAGAACGAACTCAACGATGTACCGGCAGACCGGCGCGTTCAGTACGCCCTCGGCCACTTCATTTGAGGCCCAAAGCGCTCCGCGTTTGATCGTACTCATCAACACAATGCATGGCTGCACAATGCCCTCAAAACTGTCAGACACGCGCGTGACACGTGCATCTCCAGAATAGCAACGCCGGAGGTCCTCGTGTCGGCGCACGAGAACGACAATCAATAAGGGCGGCATAACCACCGCTCTGGTGATGCTATGCCGATCAGCGTCAGGAATGAATCCCATCGATCGCAACATGCGTTGGAGAAACTCCATTCAGTTCGGACGGTTACGGAGAGGTTCTCAGATTCAGATTCCGGTTTCAGAGGTTCATCTGGTAGGACGCCGCAACGTAGCGGAATCCCGTATCCCCGGTTTCAAGATACCCAATCGCCGGGCAGGGCATGTGATATCCCGTAAACGGCACCTTGTCGGCGGCAAGCCCGGTGATACCGGAAACGACTTCCCCTTCGTTCTTCAGAAAAGTCATCTTTTCGGCAATCGGCACGACGTTTGACTTAAACCAGAGTGGCGATGCGCTTGCGGCCGCCGTTCAGAAGATCCTTGTTCGACCAGAAATTGTATTCGGCTTCGCCGGTCATATAACGGGCAATGGCAACCAGCGGATTGCCATCCTCCATCAGGCCGCGGATGTGATCGAGGTGGAGATGGGTGAGCACCACCATATCGATCTGGTCGGTCTTGTAACCGGCCGATCCCTGAAGCGATGCCAAACGACCTGCCGGCGGCCTCCTGCAAAAGTGATCTTACGCGAGATCAGTGCCGTCTTTTCGGGTAAAACGTGCGCCTTCGTAGCGGCCTGCCAGGACGTGGAGATCATCGTCGGGATAATTGCCTTCGTCGCGCATGTCGCGACTGCCGATTTCCAGGACCGTCGCGGGCTGATCGGAGCGGTTTACCAGGCAGTGGCCATTGGCGATGCCGGCTGGAAAACCGGCGCACATGCCTGCCGTCAACTGCTCTTCGCCGGCGTCTGTGATAAGTGTCAGGGTGCCGGAGATGATGTAGACGAACTCGTCCTCATGGCTGTGCCAATGCCGCAGCGCCGATGCCGAACCGGGTGCAATTTCGGTTAAATTTACGCCAAACTGAGTCAATCCGAAGACGTCGCCGAGCGCCCTTTTTGCACGGCCTTGCGTGGTGTTCTTGAACTCGCCGGGATAGCTCGATCCGGTTTTCTGCGGGACGGAAGCGGCGGCTAGCGCTACGGGTTTTGACATGTCGAGGCTCCTGATGGAATTTTGGCACCATGTGTATTATCTAGCTGCTTTTGCCGAAACCGCCACCGCTTGGTGTCTTGATTATTATGGTTTCACCGGCATCGAGGACTGTTTGGTCGCAACCCTCCAGGCGCTCAACAGTGCCATCGAGACGCCGGACCGAGTTTTCTCCGCACTCGCCGGGGTTCCCGTCTTCTAGGCCGAAGGGGGGAATGCGCCGGTGACCGGTGAGCAGCGAACAGTCCATGTGTTCGAGAAACCGGATTTTGCGGAGTGTCCCGTCACCGCCATTGAAGCGTCCGCGCCCGCCGGAACCGGGGCGAATTTCAAAGCTTTCCAGAAGAACCGGGAAACGCCACTCGAGGATTTCCGGATCGGTGAGGCGGGTATTGGTCATGTGTGTGTGAACACCGCTGGTGCCGTGATGAGTGGGACCGGCCCCGGACCCGCCACAGATCGTTTCATAATATTGATGGGTGTCGTTGCCGAAGTTGAGGTTGTTCATGGTGCCTTGGGCCGCCGCCAACGCACCCAGCGCACCAAACAGGGTGTCGGTGACGGCCTGGCTGGTTTCCACATTGCCGGCGACGACGGCCGCGGGATATTTCGGCGACAGCATGCAGTCTTCAGGGATGACGATGTTGATCGGTTTGAGGCAGCCGGCGTTCATCGGTATTTCGTCGTCGACCATGCAGCGGAAGACATAAAGGACGGCCGCCCGGGTGACCGGTTCCGGGGCGTTGAAATTAGTCTTCTGTTGGGGACTCGTGCCGGTGAAGTCGACGGTTGCCGAACGGGCTGTCTTGTCGACGGAAATCTTCACCTTGATGATCGTGCCCTGATCCAGTTCATATTCGAACGAACAGTCCTTGAGGGCATCGATGACACGCCGGACACTTTCCTCTGCATTGTCCTGGACGTGCTGCATGTAGGCGTGGACGACCTCGAGGCCGAAATGGTCGACCATCTTGCGAAGCTCCTGGACGCCTTTTTCGTTGGCGGCGATCTGGGCCTTCAGGTCGGCAATGTTCTGAACCGGATTTCTGCAGGGATACTGGCCGCTTGAGAGCAGTTCCTGCAGTTCTGATTCACAGAACCGGCCACGATCGACGAGTTTGAAATTGTCGATCAGTACGCCTTCCTCTTCGATGCTGGTTGCCCTGGGCGACATGGAGCCGGGAGCCACGCCGCCAACGTCGGCGTGATGGCCCCGGCTGGCGACGTAGAACAGGATGGTTGTGTCATCGTCGTCGAACACCGGTGTTACAACCGTAATATCGGGCAGGTGGGTGCCGCCATTGTAGGGTGCGTTCAGGACATAGACGTCGCCGGGAGCCATGGCGGTTCTGTTGTTGGCAATGATCGTTTGAACGCTCTTGTCCATCGAGCCCAGATGCACAGGCATGTGAGGGGCGTTCGCGATCAGTTCACCGTCGAGGTCGAAGATTGCACAGGAGAAATCCAGCCGCTCCTTGATGTTTACCGAATACGCCGTGTTGGCCAAGATCACTCCCATCTGTTCGGCGATGCTCATGAACAGATTGTTGAAAATTTCGAGCATGACCGGATCGGCATGGGTGCCGATGGCCGCCGTTCGGTTCAGCGGCGTGGTTCTGATCATGAGCAGATGGAGCTTGGCGGTGATCTCGGCTGTCCAGCCATCCTCAACGACAATAGTGCCATGCGGCTCTATGATCACGGCGGGCCCTGTCACTTTCTGGCCGGGCAACAGCTTCTGGCGATTGAACACCGGCGCATCGTGCCAGCGGCCATCGGAAAAGAAACGGGTCTCGCTCTGCAGTTCTGCCTGTTGATCCGACAGCGGAAACTCCTGTTCGCTAATTTCAGCGCCGCCGCCAACCGTTTCGACGGAGAGCGCCTCTATGATGATGTCCTTTTCCGGTGTGACAAAGCCGAAACGCTGCAGGTGGGCCGCTTCGAAGCGCTCTCGCATGACAAGATCGCTGTCCTGCTCCACGATCAGGGCGTTGTCGGTCCCCTGATAGCGCAGGTGGGCGCGTGCGAAGGTTTGCGTATCGCTTTCAGCAATTCCCTGTTGCGCCAGCACTTTCCGGTTTTCCGGTGCGATCTCTTCAAGCAGCTGACTTGTGTAGGCACTGCTGTCTTGATCGAGCACCCGTTCAATCGCACGGTCGGTGTTGGTTCTGATATCGGCAAGTCCCATGCCGTAGGCCGACAGGATGCCGGCATGGGGATGAATCATGATCCGGGTCATGCCGAGAACATCGGCGATCGAACAGGCATGCTGACCGCCGGCCCCGCCGAAACAGGTCAAGGCATATTCCGTAACATCGTAGCCGCGCTGTACCGAAATGCGTTTGATTGCGTTTGCCATGTTTTCCACGGCAATTCGTCGAAAACCTTCGGCAACTTCTTCGCAGGGGCGGCCGTCGCCGATTTCGCTCGCGAGACCTTCAAAGGCTTCGCGAACCGCATCCTTGTCGAGGGTTTCATTGCCGTTGGGACCGAATATCGCCGGAAAAAAGTCAGGATTGATCTTGCCGAGCATCAGATTGGCGTCGGTGACCGAGAGGGGGCCGCCGCGGCGATAACATTTCGGGCCCGGATTGGCGCCTGACGAGTCCGGACCGACGCGAAAGCGGGAACCGTCAAAATGCAGGATTGAGCCACCTCCGGCCGCCACAGTGTGGATCTGCATCATCGGTGCCCGCATGCGGATCCCGGCGACTTCGGTTTCGAAAGTCCGCTCATATTCACCGTCATAATGAGATACGTCGGTCGACGTGCCGCCCATGTCGAAGCCGATGATCTTGTTCAGGCCGGCCATGCCACTGGTCTCCACAGCGCCGACAACGCCGCCTGCCGGGCCTGAAAGGATGGCATCCTTACCCTGAAACAGACTGGCCGCCGTCAGGCCTCCATGGGATTGCATGAACATGAGCCGGCAGCCTGAGCGATCGCTATCGAGTTCGCCGGCAACCTGTTCTACATAGCGCCGCAGTATCGGGGACAGGTAGGCATCGACAACCGTGGTGTCGCCACGCCCGACAAACTTCATGAGCGGGCTGACCTCATGGCTGACGGAGACCTGGGTGAAGCCGATCTCACGGGCAAGGTCCGCCATACGCGCTTCGTGATCGTGATAGCGGTAGCCATGCATGAAGATGATGGCGACGGCGCGGATGCCGGACTGGAAGGCCGCCTCCATCTGCGGTTTTGCATCTGTGACATCGAGTGCGGTTTCAATGGTGCCGTCAGCCATGACCCGCTCGTCGACCTCGACAACACGCTCGTACAGCATTTCCGGCAACACGATATGCCGGTCGAAAAGCCGGGGACGGGCCTGATAACCAAGGCGCAGGCCGTCGCGGAATCCACGGGTCGTGACCAGAAGGGTGCGGTCCCCTTTGCGTTCAAGCAACGCGTTTGTTGCGACCGTGGTGCCCATCTTGACAGCGTCGATCTCGCCTGAGGGCATTGGCTGACCGGCCTCGACGCCCATCAGATCGCGAATGCCCTGAATAGCGGCGTCACGGTAGTTCTCCGGATTTTCCGAGAGCAGCTTGTGGGCCCTGATTTCGCCCTGCGGTGTTCTGCCGACGATATCTGTGAACGTGCCGCCGCGGTCGACCCAAAATTGCCAACCGGATGTTGTTGCTGCATCGTTCGCCATGGCCAAAATTCCTGTGTGGGACCGCCTAAGAGATTGCTGTATAACTTATCGACAATTTGTCGACAAATTATTTCTGATGAAGAGGCGGACTGGAGCGGATAAAAGTAGGTACAGCAATTGCTGCAGTCGGGGTGGGTCAGGCCTGAAGCCTTTCAGCCGTTCCCTCGCGGCCGTCGGTTTGAATGAGTTCGAGAAACATTTCGGCGAAGTCACGGAGTTTAGCCTCGCCAACACCGTGTATTTCGGAGAATTCCATGCGGGTTTGGGGGCGGCGAGTGGCCATGTCAATCAGCGTGCGGTCGGAGAATATGACATAGGCGGGAACGCCGCGTTCCTGGGCAAGCTTGAGACGGAACTGCTTGAGTTGGAGCAACAGGTCATTGTCCTGGGATGCAATCTGCTGCACCGGTTTTGAGATTGTGGACTTCTTGGTCTTTCCGGTCTTGATTGTGTCCATGCGGTACTGAAAACTGGCCTCGCCGTCAAACAGCTGCCGGCCCTTCGGGGTGACGCTGAGGCCGCCGAAGCCCTGGATGTCGAGTTTGAGGAATTCGGTCGCAACCAGTTGCCTGATGATTGAACGCCATGCCTCTTTTGGATGATGGTTGCCGCTGCCATGAACCGCCAGTTGGTCGTGGCCGCATGACAGGATTTTCTCGGTCCGACCGCCTCTGAGAACATCGATGATGTGGACCGCTCCGAACCGTTCACCGGTTTCGCGTACGGCTTCCAGAACCAATTGCCCTTCGCGGGTGCCGTCGGCCATCGCAACCGGATCAAGACACATGTCGCAATTGTTGCAGGCATCTGTCTGCTCGTCGAAATAGCCCAGCAACACACGCCGGCGGCACTCGGGAGATTCACAATAGGAGATCAGGGCATCGAGGCGTTTGTGTTCGCGGCGTTTGCGATCGTCGGCGCTGTCTTCCTGTTCGATGAACATGCGGCGCATGCGCAGGTCATCGAGGCCGTAGAGCATGTGTGCTACGGCGGGCAAACCGTCACGGCCGGCGCGGCCGATTTCCTGATAGTACGCCTCGACAGATCCCGGAATGTCGGTGTGGAAGACAAAGCGGACATCGGGTTTGTCGATGCCCATGCCGAAGGCGATGGTTGCAACGATGACGATGCCCGGCTCGGTCAGGAACGTGTTGTGGTTGGCAACCCGTCCGGTTTTCTCCATGCCGGCGTGATAGGGAAGGGCCCGGACATCATTGTCCTGAAGCAAAAGGGCGGTTTCTTCGGTCTTCTTGCGTGACAGGCAATAGACGATGCCGCTATCGCCGCTGTGGGATTCAAGGAATTTCAGAAGCTGGCCCTTCCAGTCGCGCTTCATCTCGACGGCGAGACGGATGTTGGGACGGTCAAAACCGGAAACGAAAGTTGAACCGTTGCCGGCAAAAACCTTATGCTCGATATCCTGACGGGTTACGGCGTCAGCCGTGGCTGTGAGTGCGACCAGAGGGACCCCGGTGAAGAAATCCTTCAATTTCGAGAGGTCGGCATATTCGGGACGGAAGGCGGGACCCCATTGCGAAATGCAGTGAGCCTCGTCGACCGCGATCAACCGGACCGGAAGCCGTGACAGGGCCGCAAGCATGCGCTCTGTCATGAGCCGTTCGGGGGCCAGGTAGAGTATCGAGATGTCGCCGCGGGCGGCCCGGCGCCAGGTTTCAACGTTTTCTTCGCGGGAGCGGGAGGAGTTGATCGTGTCGGCGGCAACCCCTGCAAGCTTCAGGGCAGCGACCTGATCCTGCATCAGGGCGACCAGAGGGGAGACAACGATGGTCAGGCCTCCGAGCACCAGAGCCGGTATCTGGTAACACAGCGACTTGCCGGATCCGGTGGGCATGACCGCCAGGGCACTGCGGCCCGACAAGAGCGTGTTCACCACATCCTCCTGCCCAGGACGGAAGTCATCGAACCCGAATACGTCCTTCAGGATCGGTCTGGTCTGTTCGCTGAATTGTCCGATTGTCATGACCCAGTGATAGCGTGATTCCTTGATCAAAAGCAGGCGGAAATTTACACGTTCCGACGGAGGGGAATCCGTCGAAAGGAACCGTCATATCCGTAAGTGCGAAAGATTCTTTACGTTATCGGCGAGGCGAACCGTTGTTTGGGGTTTGATTTGAGACAGGTAATGTCAAGTGTGCTTTGAGTCTTGTGATCGTGGTCGCAGTCTGGTGGACCTATCACGGGCGAAGTCGGGGTGGCTTGTGGGGCCACGACACCGGCCAGCGCAACGTGCAAGGCAAAGGAGGGCCGGAGCATCCTGGTCCGCGTCTTGTCAACGCGACTGAGAAATTTCTCTGACAAATGACGCTATTGCTTCGCCGGACTGTCCAGGTTCGAGTTGCTCGAGGTTAGGACGTTTGCTGGGTGCCTCCCCCTCAATGAAATTCTGCAATGTCTTTGTGCTCAACATCCCATCATAACACGTGATCCACCCCCTCCCTACGATCTTGGAATATTGCAAAGCGAAAGGCGTAACCGGTGTGAGAAGTGGCCGTTCTCCGCACGCTGCATAGACGATCGATCCAGAATGAAGATAGTCCCGATAAGGCAATATGTGTCGGTCGCAAGCAGCGAAATTCTCAGCAAATAGGTTTTCGGTCATATGATCCAAATGGAGAATTATTCGTTGGTCATCGGACGCCGCCGCGAGCACGTCGTCGCGAGCTTTTGGCGTTCTCGGCAGGCCTGCGATGAGCAACCGAAAGTGACGTTGTTCAAGCTTCCTGAAAATATGGATCAACTCTGGGAGACCTTTGTAGTCGCCCACCGTACCCAAAGAGCCGATCAGGCGGTCACCCTCTTTGATCCCCAATGCCTCTCTTCGCATACGAGCCAGGGGCGTCGGTCGAATGACATTGGTGTATGCCGGGTGCCAAAATGTGCCAACGGGCTTTAACCTGAGCAACGGGAACGCATCTAAGACCTGGCCGCGCGTGTCGCTCCCTAAGGTCATGAATCCGTCGACTAGGAGACTGAGACCCGATGTGAGCAATTGCCACACCAGTCGATCCTCCCTTTCAAGTTCGTGTGGCTTGATGTTGTGCACGACCCAAATGATTCGTTTGCCTTGTCTTTTCCAGCGTGACAAAGCCCACAACTCTTTCAATGTTTGCGAAAAGGGTCCGGTGTCGCGCCGCCAAAAAATCTGATCGGGCCATTGGATCAGCAAAGCGGCAGCGGCGTCCACCACACCATCGCTCGGTCTGTCGATCGGATGAAATATGCATCCAGCTGACGCCAGCCCTTCGCCCAACATTTCCATGTAGCGATTTCCAGTCAGATGGCCTGGCCACGATGCAATGATCACTTACTCAAATCCCGTGAGGTGTGACAGACGGCAAGTGCGGTTACTCGAACCCGCTAATGAATCGGCTCCACAGTTCATCGCTCCATGTGTTGAATTTTTCTGCTTGCTCCAGTGCGCCACTGGATAGCTTTCGCCGGACAGGTTCGTCCTCGAAGACTTCTTTTACTATGGCGACCCAATCTTCAATCGTCGCGTTTCGATCAACGACAATTCCACCAGCCCCGACCGTTTCCGGTATCCCCCCGATTCCACTTGCCACAGATGGAATGCCGCTGAATTGAGCTTCTGTGATCACACGACCCCAAGCTTCTTCCCATTGACTCGGCACGAGCATAACACGCGTCCTAGAATAGACTTTCTTCATATCCGCATGTCGCCGTTCCAGGCGTATGTTGGAATGAAGCCGGCATCGGGTTTTCAACGAATTCCACTCCGTAGATGACCGTGGCCACGCCTCCACTAACAAAAATGGTATGTCGGGAAGATTCAGTGCCACCAAAAATGCCGTTTCAACGCCCTTTTTGGAGTTTGGGTTCACAAAGGTTACGTGCTCTTGGTTTGTTACGCATTCATACTGATCTCTTTCGATTATCGGCAAAAGCAGTTCGGCATCCAGGCCGGTGATCGTTTTAACGATACCTACAGTGAATTTTGAGTTGGCTACAATTCTCGCCCCCTCAAATCTATTCAAGGCCAATAAACATTCCTTTTTTTCGGCATCTCTTACAAAAATTATCTTCTTACCGGACTGTTTTTGATTGAAATTCTCCAACACATGATTTCCAACATTCAACAAGATGTGCGTATTTGTATTGTCCCGTACCATTTCAGCGTATGCTTGCGCCAGATTTTGGGCTCGCACTACCTGGTAGGGAACCCGATGGTGCAATACCCGCCTCAGGCGATCAGCAAACGTCCCCTGCTCACACAAGACCACCGGCTCAAATCCGTGTTTTTGCAATCGGATTGCGAGGCCATGGATACTGCTCTCCCGGCCACCGGCCCGGTCGGGGAGATAAGTGTGATCTGAGACGATGAATGCTTTGCCCCTTGTCATGTGCAAATTACCGGAACTGGGCCAATACTTCTTCCTTCATGGCGCCAGTTGTTTCGGTGTTTCAGAACGCTATATACGTCTTGCATAACCCCATCCGTCTTTTTCCCAGCAATCAAACCTGTCGTCCCTTTGAACAAGTAATTCAAACACTTCCCTGACTTGCGGTGTGTTTTTATAGTCATTTGGCATCAATCGCACTTTTTCTGTGTCTTTCAATGATGGACTCTCCGCGTATGTCCAGTCCAAGTCATCAAAAATTAAAAGGCCTCCAGAAGAGATCATGTTCGCGATAAGTAAAAATGCAAAACCATCAACATCCCAACTGTGAGATCCATCTATAAAAACAAAATCAGCTGTATATTCCGCTTTCCTTGTCAAATTTCTCAAGTACCAATTATATCCGAGTTCAGAGAATACTGGATCAATAAATTCAGAAAGTTCGGTTTTTTTCAGTAAATTATAGATATTTGGAACTCTGTCATGTGCAGATAAATTATCAATACACGTCAATACACCGCCATTATTGATTTCGTGTAAAGCACCGGCAATGTAAATGCTACTTGTGCCATGAGCAAAACCTAGTTCCAGGCAATTTTCGTATCGATTTTCCAATACGGTGTTGTACAGGATCGTACCTTTTTGTGGACCCGTGAAAGGCAATCCTTCTGTAATCGACTTGATAGACTCGAGATTCATGCTCTGTATTCTCCGATATGCCTAGAATCTCGTTGACGATCAATGACGCGGCAAATCAATCTGTATTGGAATCCGACATCCGACATCCGGCATCGACCATAAGAGTATTGTCCTAGGGTTATGATACTGGCCCAAGTCATACATTTTTCAACACCTACTTCGGTTTGGTCCGGCATTTGAAACGCCAGGAGCATACTTCAACATCTTTGTCGCATCGATCGGCTGAAGTCGGTTATAGCCAACGAACGTTGAGGCAATCGGTTCTGACAGTTTCAAGTTGATGATGCGGGCATTCCGAAGCGACGTGACTGCCGACCCGAACAGTGTGGCGAAGACCTGACCCTAATTTTATCATTCGTCCAAAGAGAAATTGGTTAGTCCATCACCCTATTGTCGTTCGTGGCATTTCATGCCTCCAACCAGGCCTCTCATGGGAGCGCCCCTTGTCTGGACGCATGAATGTTGGAGGTAATCTGATGCGGCCGTTGCTTCCCAATCGAATCTCCGCGAGACTAACCCGATCGGTCAAACAACATTCGGTACAACAGGGGCCACTGCTTTGTACGGCGAACACCAACGCCGGTAGCGGTTTATCTGTCAAAGGAACGAGATGCTCAAAATTCTTTACATACTGGACCGATTTCCCGTCATCATGGAATCATATGTAGCGACCGAACTCGATGTCGTCACCCCTGACCACGATATCAAGATTGCGGTGTTCAATGAAATTCCTGAGCAGAGTTATCCGACCCGGCATCGCTTTGACATGGTGCGGGATGAGGACCACCTTGACGAGCTGGTCCGCGCTTTCAAGCCTGATATCCTGCATGGCCATTTTTTTGAACAGATTGAACGAATCGACGGCATTTCGAAGAAGTACGGCATTCCTTACACACTTCGCTCTCACGCCTACGACATTGCAGCTCAACGATTTGTCAGGCAGTTCGAATCCTGGGCCGACCTGATCAATGACGACAGATGCCTGGGCGTCCTGGTGTTCCCCTACGGCCGGGCACGTTTGGAACAAGCCGGTTTCCGACCTGATAAACTGATAGACGCAGGGCCGGTTTTCAATTTCGAAAGATTTATCAATCCCGCGCCTCGGGCTGTGAGCAACGCGATACTTGCGGTTGGGTCGGCCTGGCCCAAGAAGAATTTTGAGGCACTCATTGATGTCGCACCACGCCTGCCGGGTGTGTCGGTCGACCTGTACGCCGCAGGCGGGCGATTAGATGATCTCAAACAATATAACGCGTCTCGGGGTGCGCCCGTCGTTATAAAACCGGCTGTCCAAAACCACGAGATGCCCGCAGTTTTTCGCTCCTACGACTGGTACATTTACACCGGCGACAATGACGAAGCAGGCCTGCCCGTTTCGGTTGCGGAGGCTTGGGCATCGGGCATAGGCGTGATGCTGCAACGTTCCCGAGACGAAGATTACGAGTTCGTTGGAAAGGCCGGGTACGTGTTTCGCGAACTGGATGAAGTCGTCGACATCGTTTCCAGGCCGTATCCGGAAGAAATGCGACAAGCGGGGTTCGAGCAGGCGCGGTACTGGGATTTCAGGAGACGACGCGGCGAGCTGGAAGATGTTTGGCACGCGTACGCCGCGTCGATTGGATGTCCGGTCAAGCAGACAGTACTGCCTGTCGTGACTGAAAGGACACCCGGTGTTCCCACATTCAAGCATTTATGGAACGTAGTAAGAGGGCGCCTAGGAGTTGGTGCTCCGCGCGATGTCGCCGCGTTTGTGATCCTGTTGAAGCGCGACAACGTTAGATGCTCTCACGTGTACGAGGAGCTTTTACCGAGTCTCTATAAATTTATGCCGATTCAATACAAATGTGAGGTGATGGACGCAACGGATGCGAAGACCGATGACCTCGACAGCTTCATGGCTCCGGGCCGGATGATAAAATCCATTGACAGCTACGACAAAGTTTCGCCCGCCAAGTTAGCATGCACAATTTCTCACATGAGAGTGTGGAAGACGATTGTTGCCTCGAATTTGAAGCACGCCATCGTGCTGGAAGACGATGTGGTTGCAGAGGATGGATTTGGTGTTTTTCTGAACGACCTAACGAAGTGTCTACCTCCCACATTTGATCTGGTGCATCTCTATATCCACCCTGAATTTCAAAGTGACTGGTCAAACCTCGCGGCCTCGGCGCCTCAGGCTTTTGTTGATTTCGTTCCTCGCTACGGCAGGTCTGCCTATCTGTTAAGCCAATCGGGCGCACAGAAATTGCTGAGGCAGTTCAGACATCTCTCCAATCACGGTGACGTGCAAATTGCCGAAATGGCCAACAGAGGTGACCTGTCTGTGTACTGCGCCAGTGAAATGCATGTTCAAAACATTGGGCAAATCTACCAGACGTTCAATGATGAAAAACTCCGTTCGACGATTCACTCTTGAGGAAACGCCTGGAGCACTATCCGACAATACTGAACCATTTGATGGAGCCAAATCAGTTCACTCGATTAGACGCAAGGCTCAGACACATCGCGGCAGGCAAATGGGCCACCCGCTAATACATCAACATGAAACCGCTCTTCGAGGAGCAAACATCAAACCGCGGAGCCGTTGCATGAAGAAATGTGCGAAAGATCTTTGACACTATTCGTTGGTGCGACATCTTCAAAGGTCGTCGACCCGCATTTTCCGGCTTGCGGCAACGATGACCATGATGATCAGGGCAAACAGCAGTGTGATGCCGTCGATCGGTTCCCCGAGCAAGAGGGCGGCAACGGCCAGGGTGACGAATGTCTGGAGAAGCTGAACCTGGCCGACGCGGGCAATGCCGCCAAGGGCGAGACCGGCATTCCAGGCAAAAAAGGCAATGAGCTGACTGAAGATCCCGATGTAAAAAAACGCCGCCCAGGCCGTGGCGGACACGGATCTGACATTGTCCGGCACAGTCAGAAACGCGACCGGCAGAGCCAGCGGAACCGACAGAAGAACGGCCCAGCAGATGACCTGCCAGGCACCCATCGTACGGGTTAGCCTTGCGCCGAAAGCGTAGCCTACGGATGCGCTTATGACGGATAAGATAAGTAAGCTGTCAGCAACATGGACAGGACCCGAGCCGTCGAGGAGGGCGAAAGCAATGACAGCGGCTGCGCCCAGCGCGCCACAGATCCAGAAGCCGAGAGACGGGCGTTCCCGTCCGAACACGACACCGGCGATGGTTGTTGCCAGCGGCATGATTCCGAGCACGACCCCGCCATGGGATGCCGGTGCATGTTTCATGGCGATCGCCGTGAACAACGGATAGAGAACGACATTGCCGAGGGTTATCACCGCAAGGCCCAGCCATTGGGAGCGCGCGGGAAACCGCTGACGCGTGGCAACAAGTATGATTGCGGCCACAACTGCCGCCGGCAATACGCGCGCAACACCGACAAAGACCGGGTCCAGTTCGGTCACGGCGAGGCGCATGACGGGCAGGGTGATGCCAAAGAAGACAACACCGATGAAGCCCAGCGCGTAACCCTTCATTTCAGTTGACATGTATGGTTCCACCCCTCCCGAAGCATGGCGTATCATACGACGACTTTGCCGCAGAAGATTCTAGCCGCGTTTTTTGCGAATCTCGGATATTGTGCCGCCCATGTCTATCTGGGGAAAATTGGCAGGGGCTGCGGCAGGTCTCGCTGTGGGCGGACCGATCGGTGCGCTGATCGGTGCGGTCGCAGGTCATTATGCGATCGACAAGACGCGCGTCAGCGACGATGGCGGGCCCAAGGACCAGCTTGCGTTCACTGTCGGTGTCATCGCGCTTGGTGCAAAAATGGCCAAGGCGGACGGTGTCGTTACACGCGACGAGGTCGACGCTTTCAAGCAGGTGTTTTCCGTGCCGCCATCGGAACTCAAGAACGTGGCGCGGATCTTCAACATGGCGAAACAGGACGTGGCTGGGTACGACGCTTACGCCTCCCAGCTCGCTGATCTCTTCAAGACCAGGAAGCAAATGCTTGAAGACGTCATGGATGGCCTGTTCCACATTGCCAAGGCCGACGGCGTCGTTCACCCCAGCGAGCTTGAGTATCTGGAGTCGGTGGCCCAAATATTCGGGTTTGCAACGCTGGATTTTGCCCGGATCAAGGCCCGCCATGTGGCGCCGGAAGAGTCGGATCCTTATCTGGTCCTGGGCATCGGCCGGGATGCAAGCGACGCGGACGTCAAACAGACCTACCGCAAGCTGGTCGCGGAGAATCATCCCGACAAGGTGATCGCGCGCGGCGTGCCGGAGGAATTCGTGGCGATTGCCACCGAGAAGATCGCGGCAATCAATGCCGCTTACGACATCATCCAGAAGGAACGCGGTCTGTGACGGAGCTCGACATGGCATGGCGCGAGGCGCCGAGCCAGGAAGCCCGCAAAGACGGGCGACAGCCTGACATACTGTTGATGCATTATACCGGCATGAAATCGGCGCAAGCGGCGATCGACTGGTTGTGCAATCCGGAGTCCAAGGTCAGCTGCCATTATCTCATCGACGACGAAGGCCGGATCACGAAGATGGTTGAGGAAGACCGCCGGGCGTTTCACGCCGGTGTTTCTTACTGGGCCGGCGAGACCGACATCAACAGCTGTTCGATCGGCATAGAAATTCAAAACCGCGGCCATGACGACGGTTATCCGGAATTTCCCGACATCCAGATGGCGGCGGTGGAGGCGCTAAGCCTCGAGATCATCAAGCGACACAACATTGCGCCGGAGAGAGTGCTGGCCCATTCCGATGTGGCGCCGGCACGCAAGATCGATCCCGGCGAAAAATTCGACTGGAAACGCCTCGCCGCCCGCGGCATCGGCCATTGGGTGGCGCCTGCACCGGTTCAGGGTGGCGGCTACATACAGTGCGGCGATGAAGGTGAAGTGGTGTCGGCGTTCCAGAATTTGCTTGCCACATATGGGTACGGGGTCCGTACAGACGGTCAGTTCGACGAGGCAACACAACAGGTGGTCTGCGCGTTTCAACGTCATTTCCGCCCCGAACGGGTCGATGGCGTTGTTGATCACTCGTCGGTCGCGACCCTTTATGGGCTGTTGGGTGGTTCACTCTCGAATGCAGCGGTGTCCGGCCAGTTATAAGACGTGCTTGCGGGCATACTCTGGACGATTGCGATGTCGGGAAGTTGAGGCCGGAATTTTATTTTCCTGTGAAAGAGTCCCAAGCAAAAATTTGTGCTAGAATCGATTCCGTTCAGTCAGGTGAGGGGCACAACACCAACTTGAACAGGAGGTTGACTTCATGTTTATGAAATCAACAGGACTGGCAGCACTGGTCATGGCGACCCTCGCATGGTCCGCAACATCTGCCAGCGCCAGACTACATCCGGATGCGGATCCGGCGCGGGCAACGACAAAGGCGTCCACAGCGAAATCCGGATCTCAGGTGAAATCCATCAAGGTTGCCGGGCGCAGACATCGTCGGCATCGCCGGCGTGGCGGGGTCCAATTCTATTTTGGATCGCCCGGATTTTTATATCCGCACCATCGACCGTATTACTATGGGTCGCCGTACTATGGCTCGCACTACTACGGGACGCCATATTACTACGGTCCAAGCTACTATTACCGTCCACGGCCGCGCTATCGCAGCTACCGGCGGTCTCGCCGTGGTGGAAGCTGCCGGCAGTGGCGTCGCCGCTGTGGTGCCAACTGGGGATACCGGAACTCCGATTATTACGGCTGCCTGCGCTATCACCGGTGCAGATAGGCAAGATGCTTTTCCGGAAGTGCACGATTTAGTGCCGATCATTGCTGGGCAGGGCCGTCGGGCGTGACGCTTGACGGGCCTGTCGCCGCGTTCTATCTCAGGACTTGTCAGTTGGCTGGATGGCCGCTCTCCGGTCATTCGGCCGGTGGGGAGGAAAGTCCGGGCTCCACGGAAGTACGGTGCCGGATAACGTCCGGCGGGGGCGACCCCAGGGAAAGTGCCACAGAAAGCAAACCGCCCCGGTCTGACCGGGGTAAGGGTGAAAGGGTGCGGTAAGAGCGCACCGCGCCGCCGGCAACGGGGGTGGCAGGGTAAACCCCACCGGGAGCAAAACCGAATAGGGGCGACACGGATCTTCGGATCCAGACCGGCTTCCGGATCGTCGCCCGGGTTGGTTGCATGAGGTGTCCGGTAACGGGCATCCCAGATGAATGGTCATCGCGTCGCTTCGGCGGCGCACAGAACCCGGCTTACAGGCCAACTGGCAATTGCGGCGCAAGATCAGGATGCATTTCGGTTGATTCAACCAAAATTCATCCTGATCGCTCTCGAGATTTTTGAGCGGGATGCGGGCGGAAAACCGCACACGCTTTTCTACATCCCGCTCTGGATGAGGCGAGATCGGATTGATTGTCCCGAGCTCTATTCAGCTACTGAACCACGCACTTTCCATCGGTCGTGCATGTTGAACCGGCCTGGCAATATGAACGCCCGCCGCAGTATCGTCTGGATGAAGTCGACAGGCAGCGCCCGTTGTTCATGCAGATTTGTCCGGGATCGCAGTAATTGCCGTTCGAACAGACACGCGCGGACGCAGCTTTGAGGCACCGGCCGGCCGATGTGCAGATTTCGCCGGATTTGCAATAGCCCCTGCCGCCGCAATAGCGCTTTGACGACGTCGGCAGACATTGTCCGTTGCTCATGCAGATGTGGCCTGAAGCGCAATAGTCACCGTTGCTGCAGACACGAATGGACGTGGCCTTAAGGCACCGGCCGTCGTTGGTACAGATTTGGCCTTGCCCGCAATAGCTCTTGCCACCGCAATAGCGTTTTGACGAGGTCGGCAGGCACCGTCCGTCATTCATGCAGATGTAGCCCGGATCGCAATGACCACCATTGGGACAGACCATCGGCGACGATGTGGCAAGACACTTGCCGTTGGTGGTACACATCGTTCCGTACGGGCAGTGCTGGCCGCCACTGCAGCAAACAGAGCCCAGTGGCGCACAACCGCCGCCTGGACACGAACCCCATCCGGGCTCGCATGCCACTTGTGCAGCCGAGGGTTCGACAGCCAGTATGGCGATGCACGCGAAGACCAGAAAGTATAATGCTCTCAACGCCCTGTTGGCTGAGATGGTGATTGGCTTAAAACTTTGTCCTGAAGCAAGCAAATTCATTCAAACCACAACCACCCGGTAGGCTCATGCGCCAAAGTCCGGTTCTGATTGTGCTGGTTCCCCCAAAGTGCATTGTCCCCAAAAACGCGCCGCCGGACTCTAGGCAAAGCGAACATGTGTCTGATGAGACTACATAGAAACCGATTCGCCGGCAATATTTGCATCACGTCGGGAGCTTAGGACAATGCATTGACACTGTGCATCATCGAATTTGAGCTGGCGGCCGGATGCTTCAGGTGGGCCCATGGCAACGAATTGTTAAGCATGATACTGCAAAACTGCCGATGCAAGAGTCTGTGGCGCAATCCTGCCCTTCCAGGAGCGGCGCGGATTCAAACCAACATGACTGACAAGCGCCATACGGATCAGGAAATGGTGCAAGGAAGGACATCGGAAACCGCGATGTCATCAGAACAGGACAATACCCGGCATACACCTGTAATGCTTCGGGAAGTACTCGAGGCCCTGCAACCTCGTGACGGCGGCATCTATGTCGACGGAACGTTTGGGGCCGGCGGCTATTCGCGTGCAATCCTCAATGCCGCAGACTGCACGCTGGTCGCCGTGGACCGGGATCCCGACGCTATCGCCGGTGGTCAGGTCATGGTCAAGGAATACGGCGAAAGGCTTATCCTCCTGCCCGGCCGATTCGCCGAGATGCGTTCGTTGCTCGACGACCAGCGTATTGGATCTGTGGACGGGGTCGTTCTCGATCTGGGTGTGTCGTCCATGCAGCTCGATACCGCAGAACGAGGCTTTTCATTCCGATTTGACGGCCCGCTCGACATGCGTATGGGGGGACGTGCCGACGAAGACAGTCCTAGTGCCGCAGATGTTGTCAACACCCTCGATGAAAGGGACCTGGCACGTATTATTGGAGTTTACGGTGAAGAACGGTTCTCCCGGCGTATTGCAAAGGCGATTGTCAGGGTGCGTGAGGATCAACCATTCAGCCGTACTGCGGAACTGGCCGATACGGTGAGCGAGCAGATCGGTGCCCAGCGGCACCAAAGCCGGATTCACCCGGCGACGCGCACGTTCCAGGCGCTGCGCATCTACGTCAACGGCGAACTCGAGCAACTGGCCCAAGGGTTGTGCGCGGCAGAAGACAAATTGAGTCCCGGCGGCCGGCTCGTGGTCGTATCGTTTCATTCCCTCGAAGACCGGATCGTCAAAAAGTTCCTGGCGGAACGCACAGGCAAGACTGCAATCAAATCGAGACACCTGCCATCGGGTTCGGAAGATACCGCGCCGTCTTTCACGGATATTGCGCGCGGTGGGTGGACGCCTTCCGACGAGGAAGCCGAATTGAATTCCCGCTCCCGTTCTGCCCGACTTCGGGCCGGTGAGCGAACGACAGCTGCTTCCTACCCACGCGACTTCAAGGCGATGGGCCTTCCCTTTGCGGCCCATGTGCGGGGGCAGGTATCATGATGAGGTCCATGAACCTAATACTCATCGCCAGTGCGCTTGTCATGGCTTTTGCCCTTTACAAAATCAAGTATGACGCCCTTGCCGCGACCCGCGAGATTACCGTGCTGAAAGCCGAGATTGTGCGTGAACGCGACACCATCAACATCCTGAGAGCCGAATGGAGCCACCTGGTCCAGCCTGAGAGATTGGAAACGCTGTCGCGCAAGTTTCTTGAGCTGGATGTCCTGAGTGCCGATCAGATCGTGCGCCTCGTTGAACTGCCCGCAGGCGCGACAGTCACGGATCCTTATGCCAATCAACCAACCATCGGCGACCTCATGCAAGAGTTGCGACTGGTCGACGGTCAGCAGTGAAGGGTAACTCATGACACTGTCGGACCAGGAGTTTGTCGCCACACCCGATGCCGGTGAGGCCGCTGCCAATGTCGTTTCGGGCGTGCACAGGGGCCGGATAATTCTGGCCATTGCGGGCTTTGCGCTTTGCTTTGCCGTGATCTCCATCCGGCTCGTGGACCTCAGCCTCGCACTCAAGGACAAACCCGAGAACCGTACGCGGGTTTCGAGCAGTGCTGTCCTGTCCCGGCCGGATATTGTCGATCGGAACGGTCACGTGTTGGCGACGGACATCAAGATTGCATCACTGTTTGCCGACGCCAGCAAAGTGCTGGATGTCGACGAGGCGATCGAATTGCTGACACCGGTTCTGCCGGAACTCAATGTGGAAAATCTGCGCCGGAAACTTTCCAGCGACAAGAAATTTGTCTGGATCAAGCGCGAACTGACACCGCGCCAGCAAGCGGAAATCCACAACCTCGGTATTCCGGCATTTGGGTTCAAATCGGAGATCAGACGGGTTTATCCCACAGGCAGAACGGCTTCCCATGTTCTGGGACATGTGAACATCGACAACCAGGGCATTGCCGGGATGGAGAAGTACGTCGATTCGCTCAAACGAAATGACATTACCGGTTCACTGCCCACGATTAATCCCCTGGCGCCGGTGGAATTGTCCATTGACCTGAGGGTGCAATATGCCCTGCGCGACGAGTTGAACAAAGCCTTGGAAAAGCATCGTGCGATCGGTGCTGCCGGCGTTGTAATGGATGTGCGGACAGGCGAAATCATCGCAATGTCTTCCTTGCCGGATTACGATCCGAATGCCCCGTCGAACGCGCTTGAGCAAAAAAGAATGAACCGCGTGACGGCGGGTGTTTATGAGCTGGGCTCCACATTCAAGACCATAACCACGGCGATGGCGCTCGATCTTGGTGTTGCCACAATCGACAGCAAATTTGATGCCCGCGCGCCCATACGTGTGGGCCGTTTCAAGATCAGTGACTTTCATGCCAAGAGACGGATTCTGTCGGTGCCGGAAATCTTCATGTACTCCTCCAACATCGGCACCGCCAAGATGGCAATCAAGGTCGGCATCGAAGGGCACAAGGCATTTCTGAAACAGCTGCACATGTTTGAACGGGTCAAGACAGAGTTGCCGGAATCGGCTTTGCCGTTGTGGCCCCGCAAATGGAAACTCATCAGCACCATGACGATCGCGTTCGGCCACGGATTGTCGGTAACGCCTTTGCATCTGGCAGCGGCGGGTACGGCAATCGTGAACGGTGGGCTCTATATCCGGCCAACATTGCTGAAACGCGATCAGATTGCCGCCCATTCCATTGCAGAAAGGGTTATCAGGCCCGAAACCAGCCGTCACATGCGCGATCTCCTGAAGCTCAATGTCGACAAGGGCACGGCAACAAAGGCTCGTGCAGAAGGATATTCCGTCGGAGGAAAGACCGGGACTGCGGAAAAAGCCGTCAACGGCCGCTACAGCAAATCAGCCTTGTTGACATCTTTTCTGGCCACTTTTCCGGCAGATCAGCCTCAATATATTCTGCTGGTCGTGCTCGACGAACCAAAAGGGTCGAAAGAAACCCATGGCTATGCTACGGCGGGCTGGAATGCGGCACCGACGACCGGTCAGGTGATCAGACGCATTGCCCCCATGTTGCGCATTCTTCCCAAACTGGAAAACGATAATCCGCTTGGTGAAGAAAGCAGTGAGATAAACTGAGCTATGTCCGAGCCTTCCATCCGATTGGCAACCCTGTTTGACGACGATGTGCAATTGCGTCCGGAATGGCAGGATGTGCCGATAACCGGGCTGACGTCGGACAGTCGCGAGGTTGAGCCGGGCTTCCTGTTTGCTGCCCTGTCGGGCACCTATGAAGATGGTGCGGCCTACGTGCCTCAGGCCATGGAGCGTGGCGCGGCCGCCATCCTGACAGGTGAGGATACCGCACTTCCGGACCTGCCAATTCCCGTGGTTCGATATGCCGAGCCCAGACACGGGATCGCCATTGCCGCAGCGCGGTTCTTTGACCGGCAACCGGAAACCGCAA
The DNA here is from genome assembly GCA_021775805.1 of Alphaproteobacteria bacterium. Lineage (GTDB taxonomy): Bacteria > Pseudomonadota > Alphaproteobacteria > Rhizobiales > JAJFHC01 > JAJFHC01. The sequence continues at coordinate 51,060 of JAJFHD010000060.1, forward strand.
TTGCCATTACCGGGACCAACGGCAAGACGTCGGTGGCCTCGTTTGTCGAACAGATCTGGCGGATGTCGGGACGCCACGCCGCGAGCATCGGGACGCTTGGAGTCACCGGGGCGGCCTATGACGGCAAGATCATTCACACGACCCCGGAGCCGGTAACCCTTCACCGCGCGCTTGATTCGATAGCCAGGTCCGGCACCACGCATGTGGCGCTTGAGACGTCGAGCCACGGACTGGCCCAACACAGAGTGGATGGTGTGTCTTTCAGTGCAGGGGCCTTCACCAATATCAGCCGGGATCACCTGGACTATCATGCCTCGTTCGAGGACTACCTGAACCAGAAGCTCCGCCTGTTCAGCGAGGTGCTGTTGCCGGGCGCCCACAGTGTCGTTTTCGCGGATACGCAAGAGGCGCAGAGTGTCGTCGATACGTCTCGGGCCAGGGGTCTGAAAACAATGACCGTAGGCGCCCGCGGTGAGGACTTCACCCTGGTTGACAGCCAGATGAAGGGGCTCGGTCAGATCATTACCGTTCGCCACAACAGCCATGTGCTTGACTGCACGGTTCCTCTGGTCGGCGGTTTCCAGGTTTCAAACGTGCTGGTCGCCATGGGGCTTGCGCACGCGACAGGCCATGAACTGCCTGACATCATAGAGCGCGTTGGCCGGCTGAACGGTCCTTCTGGCCGTCTCGAACTCGTTGGCCGATCACGGTCCGGCGGTGCGGTATTTGTCGATTTTGCACACACGCCGGACGCCCTGGCCAACGCGCTGCAGGCGGTTCGTCCCTACGTCACCGGCCGGCTCATCGTGGCGTTCGGGTGCGGCGGCGACCGCGATCGCGGTAAACGTCCACAGATGGGATCAATTGCAGCCCGCGATGCCGACGTTGTCATCGTGACAGACGATAATCCGCGCACAGAAGATCCCGCCTTTGTGCGCGCCGAGATCATGGCGGCTGTCTCCCAGGCCCTTGAGATCGGTGATCGTGCAACCGCCATTCACGACGGTATTGGCATGCTGCAGAATGGCGATGTTCTGCTGATCGCCGGCAAGGGACATGAGACCGGGCAGACCATCGGGACACGCACGATACCTTTCAGTGATCAGTCAGTGGCGCGTGATGCTCTCGGGGAGGGATTGTCCGATGCCGGCTGATGCCTTGTGGACCACAGACGAATTGATCGTGGCAACCGACGGTACCATGATCGGCGAGAGGCCAGCGTTTATCGGCGGTGTCTCGATTGACACCCGGACGTTGTCTAAGGGTGATGTCTATGTCGCCATAAAAGGCGAACACATGGACGGTCACACGTTCGTTTACAACGCCATGGAGAAAGGTGCCGCGCTGGTGATCGTACGCCGGGGTGTCGTGGGCAGCGAAAGAACACCTCGACTTGAAGTTGATGACCCGCTGCGCGCCATGGAAGCCATCGGAATTGCTGCGCGCAAGCGAAGCCGAGCCAAGGTCATCGCCGTCACCGGTAGTGTTGGCAAGACCAGCACAAAGGAAGCGCTGCGGCTTGGGCTGGCCCGGGACGGCCGCGTCCACGCGTCAGTCGCTTCGTACAACAATCATTGGGGCGTACCTCTGACCCTTGCCAGGTTTCCCGCGCAGGCAGATTTCGGTGTCTTTGAAGTGGGCATGAATCATCCCGGCGAAATAGAACCGCTTTCCCGCATGATCCGGCCTGACGTGGCCGTCATTACAAACGTGGAGCCGGTACATATCGGGCATTTCAACTCGGTTGAGGAAATCGCCGACGCAAAGGCCGAGGTGTTTGCCGGCATGTCATCTGACGGCGGCGCAATCCTCAATCGGGATAACGCTTTTTTCGAGCATCTGTGTGGCAAGGCAAAGGATGCCGGTGTTGATCGGATTATCTCGTTTGGCGAGCACCAGGACGCTGACACGAAACTGGGGAGTTTCGTTCTCCACTCTTCATGCTCGTGTGTTTCGGCGTCTGTCTGCGGCCAGGATGTGACATACAAACTCGGGGCACCCGGTCGCCATCTTGTCATCAACAGTCTTGCTGTTCTGTCTGCAGTCGTTGCCGTTGGCGGCGACTTGGCACTGGCAGCGCTTGCCCTTGGCGATGTGAAAGCGCCAAAGGGACGGGGAGAACGGTCGGATCTGGCGGTGGACGGCGGCTATTTCGTCCTGATTGACGAGAGCTATAACGCCAACCCGGCATCGATGCGGGCGGCCATCTCGACATTGCAAAATACCAAGACAGGACCGGGTGGACGGCGCATCGCAGTACTGGGGGACATGTTGGAACTGGGTCCTTCGGGTCCGGAGCTTCATGCGGAACTTGGCGCCTGTGTCGCTGACTCTGACGTCGACGTGGTGCTTGCGTGCGGTGAAAACATGCAGCGGTTGTGGGATGCGTTACCCCGTGCCATTCAAGGCCGGTACGCGACCGATTCAGACGGACTCGCCGATGCCGTCGTGGACGCTGTCCGGCCCGGCGACGTGATCATGATCAAGGGATCGCTGGGCAGTAAGATGGGCCCGCTGGTGAACCTGCTGAAAAATCAATTTGAGACGGCTGGAGACGCGCCGGCGAAATCCGGCACGGGATAAATCAAGAAAATGTTACAACATATATTCTTAAGTCTGACAGATCAGTTCTCGGTCCTGAACGTGTTCCGTTACATCACATTTCGTACCGGCGGCTCGATCATGACAGCGCTGCTGTTTGTATTCCTGTTCGGCCCCAGCCTGATCAACGCCTTGCGGGTGAGACAGGGCAAGGGCCAACCGATCCGCGACGACGGCCCCCAACGGCATATTATCGAGAAGCAGGGAACGCCGACCATGGGCGGTCTGATGATCCTTTTGGGGATTACCGTATCGACGCTTTTATGGGCCAACCTGCTGAACCCGTATGTCTGGCTGGTGCTGTTCGTGACAATCAGTTTCGGCGTGATCGGGTTTTACGACGACTATCTCAAGGTCACCAAGGCATCGACCAAGGGCTTCTCGAGTAAAATCAAATTCACCATTGAATGTGTCATTGCGGGGGCTGTCGCGATTATTTTTGTCAAGATCGGGAGCGAGCCGTTCTCCAGTTCCCTGACGATTCCGTTCCTGAAGAACGTTGTAATCAATCTTGGCTGGTTTTTCATTCCATTTGCCATTTGCGTGATTGTTGGCGCCAGCAATTCGGTCAACCTGACCGACGGCCTTGATGGATTGGCAATTGTACCGGTGATGATCGCCGCTGCCAGTTTTGGTGTGATCGCGTATCTGGCCGGTAATGCGGTCTTTGCGGGGTATCTGCAAATTCATTTCATTCCAGGCACCGGCGAACTGGCCGTGCTCTGCGGCGCCATCCTCGGTGCCAGCCTGGGCTTCCTGTGGTTCAATGCGCCGCCGGCCATGATCTTCATGGGCGACACCGGCTCGCTTTCTCTGGGCGGTGCGCTCGGCGCCATTGCGGTTGCATCGAAGCACGAAATTGTCCTGGCGATTGTCGGCGGACTTTTCGTTCTGGAAGCGGTTTCGGTCATCGTCCAGGTGGCCTCTTTCAAACTCACCGGCAAACGGGTGTTCCGGATGGCGCCCCTGCATCACCATTTCGAGCAAAAGGGATGGGCGGAGCCTACTATCGTCGTGCGTTTCTGGATCATTGCCGTCGTTCTGGCCCTGGTCGGGCTCGCGACGCTGAAGCTGCGCTAGATTGAATGTCATGATTGCCGTCACGTGTTTCAAAAACCGAAAGGTCGCCGTCTTCGGGCTGGCGCTTTCCGGACGCGTTGCGGCCAAGGCGCTGGTCGAAGGCGGCGCGAATGTCGCTGTCTGGGATGACGCCGAGGCAGCACGCGACGCAGCACGGCAGGATGGATTGTTGCTGGTGGATTTCAATACTGCCGGGTTCAAGGGTTTTGACGCGCTGGTATTAAGCCCGGGTGTGCCATTGACCCACCCGAAACCCCATTGGACTGTTGACCTGGCCAACGAAGCCGGTGTTGAAATTATCGGAGATACGGAGTTGTTCGTCAGACAACTTGCCGATAGCGATTGTTCGGCAAAACTTATCGCGATAACCGGCACAAACGGCAAATCCACCACCACGGCGCTCGTCGGCCATTTGCTCAAGAATGCCGGGCTGGATTGCCGGGTGGGAGGAAACATCGGGGCGGCGGTCCTGGACCTGGCTCCGCCGCGGGACGGCGCGATCTACGTTGTTGAGTTTTCGTCCTACCAGATTGACCTGACACCCAGTCTGCATCCGGACGTTGCCATCATGCTCAACCTGTCGCCGGATCACCTGGACCGGCATGGCGATATGACCAGCTACGGAGCGGTCAAGGAAAAGATCTTCGAGCGTCAAACCGACGGTGACGTTGCCATCGTCGGTGTGGACGACGAACCCAGCAGGGCAATGGCTGACCGGCAAAGTGCTCGGCGGACGGTGGTTCGAATTTCCGGCGCCGCATCTCCGGACAACGGCTTTCATGTCGACCGCGGCATACTCTACCAGGACCGATCGACCTCGTCTCCGCAGACCATAGCCGACATCAGTCAGGTTCCAACCCTTCGCGGCGCTCACAACGGACAGAACGCGGCGGCCGCCGTTGCCGCGGCAAAAGCCATTGGTGTCGACAATCAGGTGCTTGCCGAAGGCCTCGCCTCGTTTCCGGGCCTTGCCCACCGTATGGAGCAGGTCGGACAGCGCGGAAGCGTGATATTCGTCAACGACAGTAAAGCCACGAACGCGGACGCGGCGGCCTGGGCGCTTGCCAGCTTTGACACTATCTACTGGATTGCCGGCGGTCTCTCGAAATCCGGCGGCATAGACTCGCTGGAGGTGTTCTTTCCCAAGATTGTCAAAGCCTATCTGATCGGGCAAGCGGCCCGGGATTTTCAGGCAACATTGAACGGCAAAGTCGAGAATGCCCTGTGTGGCACGCTTGATCGGGCGGTCGCCTTGGCCGCGTCTGAGGCTGAACAAACCGCAGAACGGCCGGCTGTGATTTTGCTTTCCCCGGCCTGCGCCTCGTTTGACCAGTTCAAGAGTTTCGAAAAACGTGGAGATGCCTTCCGGTCGCTGGTTGCGACCCTGGATGGCGTGGCCATGAAGAAGGAGGTTGCCGCATGATCAATATCAGCCGAACCGACCGCAGCGTTGTTGCGGAATGGTGGTGGACGGTCGACCGCTGGATGCTTGCTGCCGTCCTGCTTCTCATGGCCTTAGGCATACTCCTGTGTATGGCTGCCAGCCCGCCCGTGGCCCAGCGTCTGGGGCTGGACGAGTTTCACTTCGTGTCCCGGCAGATGGTTTATCTCGTGCCGTCGATCATCGTTTTGCTGGTCTCCTCAATGATGTCGTCCACGATGGCGCGTCGTGTCGCCTTGGTCGTGACCGTTGTCGGTTTGGGGCTGATGGTCATGACGATCCTTGTCGGACCCCAGGTCAAAGGGGCTACACGCTGGCTGAACTTTGGTGGTGTATCCATACAGCCGTCTGAATTCGTGAAACCCGCATTCGTCGTGCTTACGGCATGGCTGTTTTCGGAGGCGACCCAACGTCGTGATGTGCCGGGGAATTTCCTGTCTGTGGTTCTCTACGCCATCTTCGTATCACTGCTGGTGTTGCAACCCGATATCGGTCAAACGATTCTTGTCACGGCGTCCTGGGGACTGATGTTCTTCCTGGCGGGGCTTTCCTGGTTCTGGATCACCGGTCTTAGTCTATTCGGATTGTGCGGCGGTGTATTAGCGTATTTCGCCATCCCTCATGTCACGACACGTATCGACCGGTTCTTCGACCCCACGTCGGGCGACACATTCCAAGTCGATGTCGCCCTCCAGGCCTTCGCCAATGGGGGTCTGATGGGCCAGGGACCGGGAGAGGGGTCGGTCAAGCTTATCCTGCCCGATGCCCACAGCGATTTCATTTTTGCTGTCATCGCCGAGGAATTCGGGATTCTTGCCTGCATTGCGCTGGTTGCGATCTTTGCGTTTGTCGTTGTCCGTGGATTCAACCGTTGCCTCAACGAAACCGATACATTTCGAAGGTTGGCAACCGCAGGGCTGATCGGGTTGTTCGGGCTGCAGACCGTCATCAACATGGGCGTCAACCTGAGTCTGCTGCCGGCCAAGGGCATGACGTTGCCGTTTATTTCTTACGGAGGTTCTTCGCTTATCTCGATAGCGTTCACGGTGGGACTTGCTCTAGCGCTGACACGCCGGCGGCCGGCCGCACACATGTCGCGCGCCAACTGGGCACCACAGAGCTTTGCACAGAGGGTCCATGGATGACTGGACAAAGCGATGATGCGTCCGGACGTGTTGGGATCATCGCAGCCGGCGGCACCGGCGGGCACCTGTTTCCCGCCCAGGCGCTGGCGCAGGAGCTAGGCCGTAGGCAGTGGCGTGTGGTCCTGATGTCCGATGAACGGGTCAACCAGTATGGTGCCGCATTTCCATGCGAGGAGATCATCGAGATTCCTTCGGCGACGTTGTCGCCGCGCGCACCTGTGAAAGCCGTTGTCGGAGTCATGAAGATTCTGGCAGGCGTCGCTAAATCCTATTACAAAATCGGACGCCTCAAACCTGACTTTGTCATCGGGTTTGGCGGATACCCGACCATGCCTCCGCTCCTGGCGGCGCGCCTGCGGCGTGTCCCGACGATCATGCATGAACAAAACGCCGTCATGGGCCGGGTCAACCGTCTGCTGGCAAAATCGGTCGGGGCGATCGCCTCCACTTTCGACAATCCGCGCCTGTTGCCACCGGAGGCCGCTTCGAAGGTGGCGGTCACCGGCAACCCGGTGCGCGATGCGGTAATCGACTGCGCCGGACAACCCTACGAGGCTCCGGAAATCGGAGGAGCTGTCAATCTGGTGGTGTTCGGCGGCAGCCAGGGGGCGCGTGTCTTCAGCGATATCGTCCCCGCGGCCGTGGGCGCCTTGGATGAACTGCTCAAGAAACGGTTGCGTGTGACACAGCAGTGCCGGCGTGAAGACCTGGAACGTGTACGGTTCAGGTATGAAACTCACGGTGTCGAAGCGGAACTGTCGACGTTTTTCGGTGACATGCCTTCGAGGATTGCGGCGGCCCATCTGGTAATCTGCCGATCGGGCGCGTCGACCCTGAGTGAACTGGGTGTCATCGGACGTCCTGCCATCATGGTCCCTTTGCCGCATTCCCTGGACAACGATCAATTGTATAACGCCAAGGCTTTTGCGGAAGCTGGCGGTGGCTGGATCTGTGAGCAAGACGAGTTCCAACCCGAAACATTTGGTCCCATGCTGCAGAACCTGCTTGACGATCCTGACCAACTGGCAGCTGCGGCTGACAAGGCACGCGGTTTCGGGACGCCGGATGCCGTGAAACGGTTGGCCGACCTGGTTGTTGCGCAAGGCGAGGGTCCGGTTGCGACCGATCCGGCGACGGAAGACAGCGGCCGCAAGAAAGAAGAAGATGATAATAATGATGCCGCTGAAGACGGCGAGGATTTGAAATGAGAATGCCGCAGGACGCGGGCGCGATCCACTTTGTCGGGATCGGCGGAATTGGCATGAGCGGCATCGCCGAAGTGATGCGCAATCTGGGTTACGCGGTCCAGGGCTCTGACATTGCCGCCAATGCAAACGTCGAGCGCCTGCGCGGCCTGGGTATTCCGGTGACAGTTGGCCATGACGGCGCCAATCTGGGCGAGGCGAAGGTGGTTGTCATCTCGTCGGCGGTCAAGGCCGACAATCCCGAGGTTGTCGCTGCGCGCAACCGTTTCTTGCCGGTGGTGCGCCGCGCTGAAATGCTGGCGGAACTGATGCGGCTCAAATCGTCGATTGCGATCGGGGGCACGCACGGGAAAACCACGACGACGTCGATGGTCGCCACCTTGCTTGAAGGGGCCAAATTTGACCCGACCGTGATCAACGGCGGGATCATCAATGCCTATGGTACCAACGCCCGGCTTGGCGGGGGCGACTGGCTGGTGGCGGAGTCGGATGAATCCGACGGCACTTTCGTGAAGCTGCCGGCGGAAATCGTTGTGGTTACCAATATTGACCCGGAACATCTGGATCACTACGGCGACTTTGACACCCTTCGAGACGCGTTTCTGGCGTTCGTTGAAAATGTGCCGTTCTATGGCTTTGCCGTCATGTGCATCGACCATCCGGAAGTGCAATCGCTGATCGGCAGGATTGTCGACCGCAGGATTGTCACCTATGGCATCAGCCCGCAGGCCGATGTCAGGCTGGCCAACCTGACCTATGTGGAGGGAGATGCGTGCTTTGATGTGGTTCTCACCGATCGAGCCACCAGAGAGACGCGCGAGATTTCAGATCTGCGGCTGCCAATGCCGGGTGAACACAACGCGTCAAATGCTGTGGCGGCCGTCGCGGTTGCCGCGGAATTGGGCATCGATGATGATACCATCAGGACTGCCTTGCGCGGGTTCGGTGGCGTCAAGCGGCGATTCACGAAGGTCGGAACCTGGAATGGCGTCACGATATTTGACGATTACGGCCATCACCCGGTGGAAATCTCGGCCGTGCTCAAGGCTGCCCGCGAAGTCACGCAAGGGCGCGTCATAGCTGTGATGCAACCACATCGGTATACCCGGTTGCAAAGTCTGTTTAATGACTTCTGCACGTGTTTCAACGATGCCGACACTGTGATTGTCGCACCGGTCTACGAAGCCGGCGAGGCGCCCATCGAAGGCGTCAACAGCGACACCCTGGTCGAAGGGTTGATCAACCGTGGCCATCGGCATGTGCTCGCCCTCGAAAGGCCGGAAGACCTCGCCGCCATCGTCGCGGATACGGCAACGCCCGGAGACATCGTGATCTGCCTGGGTGCGGGAACCATTACCCAATGGGCAAATGCCCTGCCGGATGCCCTCGAGAGCCGTTCAGAACATTCGCTAACGGGCCGTACGCCATGAGCGGCGGCGATCTTCTCAAGGTGTTACCGGAAGTTCGTGGCCGCTATGTTGCCGACGCCGGGATGTCAGGCCTTACGTGGTTTCGGGTCGGTGGTCCGGCTGATGTCCTGTTCTCGCCGGCGGACGAGGAAGATCTCGGTCTGTTTCTTAAGAATTGCCCGCCGGATATTGCGATTCTGGTCGTCGGCGTCGGTTCGAACCTGTTGGTCCGCGATGGTGGTTTTCGAGGGGTCGTCATCCGTCTTGGCAAGGCCTTCGGCAAGACGTCGGTTGAACCTGGCTGGCGGGTGAGGGCGGGAACCGCCGTGCCAGACGTGAAGGTCGCCAAGGCGGCACTCGACGCGGGCATTGCCGGTCTCAGTTTCTACCGCGGCATTCCCGGCACGATTGGCGGCGCCCTGCGGATGAACGGTGGGGCGTACGGGCGCGAAACCGTCGATGTGCTGATCGAAGCAACAGCCTATGACCGCGGTGGGGCGCGCCACGTTCTCAGCGTCGAAGACATGAAATACTCGTACCGTCACTGCGGCGCCCCCGAAGACCTGATCTTCACCCAGGCGCTGTTTCAGGGAGAGGCCGGGGACACCAGGATGATCGCCGAGGAGATGCGGACGATTACACAAGCGCGTGAATCCAGCCAGCCGGTTCGCAGCCGCACAGGCGGCAGTACCTTCAAGAATCCGGACGGTGGAAAAGCCTGGCAGCTGATTGATGCGGCCGGGTGCCGGGGCTTGCAGGTCGGCGGTGCGCAAGTATCTGAAAAACATTGTAATTTTTTGATAAATGAAGGCGAGGCGAGTGCCGACGACATCGAGACTCTGGGCGAAACCGTGAGGCAGCGGGTACTGGAGACCAGCGGTGTGGAACTCCACTGGGAGATTAAGAGAGTCGGACAGAAACAGCTGACGCCATAGCGGAGTACGGCCATGAATGAAGAAGTCAAACACGTTGCGGTACTCTACGGCGGATGGTCGGCCGAGCGCGAAGTCAGCCTGGCGACGGGCAAGGCTTGTGCGGAGGCGTTGTCAAAATCGAATTACAGGGTGTCCCTGGTCGACGTCAAACCGGATATCGCTTCGGTTCTCGCCGAGATGAAGCCGGACGTGGTTTTCAATGCCCTTCATGGCCGCTGGGGCGAGGACGGGTGTCTTCAGGGCATTCTGGAAATTCTCGAGATTCCCTACACCCATTCGGGTGTTCTGGCGTCATCGCTCGCCATGAACAAGGAGCAGGCCAAGGTGGTTTTCCGGCAGGCGGGCATCCCCGTGGCCGAAAGCCGGGTCGTCACGCGCGCCGAAGCAGCGCTCGGTCATCCTCTGCCTGTGCCATATGTGATCAAGCCCGTTAACGAAGGATCAAGTGTAGGGGTATACATCATAGAGGAGGAGGCAAGTCAGTTGCTCGTGAGAGCCTTGTCCGGGGAAGGATCGACCACCGACAAGATCATGGTCGAACGCTTCATTCCCGGTCGCGAACTGACTTGTGCTGTGATGGGCGATGTCGCTCTTGGGGTGATCGAAATTGAGCCGATGACGGATTTCTACGATTACAAGGCAAAGTATGCCGAAGGCGGGTCAAACCACGTCCTGCCCGCCCAGATTCCCGACGGTGTGTACCGCCGGGTGCAACAGTATGCGCTGAAGGCGCATAAGGCGCTGGGATGCCGGGGGGTTTCGCGCTCGGATTTCAGATGGGACGACACGTCCGGTCCCAATGGTGAATTGATTATCCTGGAAACCAACACCCAGCCCGGCATGACCGGGACGTCCCTGGTGCCGGAGCTTGCTGAACATGCGGGACATTCCTACGAAGAAATTGCCTGCTGGATGGTCGAGGATGCTTCATGCGGCAGATGAATTCGCATAGCCCCGGGCTAGCAGCCGGCCACGACCCGGTGGACCAGCCGATGCGCCGAGGTGCCCGCCGCGGCTATATCCGTCGCACCGAACAGGCAAGCCAACAGGCACCGCAGATGCCGGCGGCCAATCGTCGCTTCCGGGCACGGGAAGGTGTCGTGCGCCGGTTCTGGAGAGATCTGGTAGAGCGCGAGCGCGCGGTTTCCAACCCGCCGTGGGCTGCCGGTGCGTTTCTGGCTGCTTCCCTGATCTTTTCCATGACGTGGGGCGGGCATGCAACCTCACTGGGCAATTCCATTTCGGCGCTGGGTAACGGCGCCCTGGCAGGCCTTGGTCTGGCGACCGATCGGATTTCGGTTGTTGGCCGCGAACGCGCGTCAATGCCCGAAATTCTCAGCGCAATCGGATTGGTCAAGGGTGACTCCATTGCCGGGTTCGACACCGACAACGCCCGTGTCCGCCTGGAACAGATTGGCTGGATCGAAAGTGCAAATGTCAGGCGTCTTCTGCCCGACCGCATTGTCGTGGAGGTCAAGGAACGTCAACCCTTCGCTGTCTGGCAGAGCGACGGTACTTTCAAAGTGGTCGACAGGACCGGGGTCTGGCTCAATGGCCTGCATCCGGAGAACTTTACATTCCTGCCCCATGTGGTCGGCCCCGGTGCCGAGGACCGCGTGACTGACCTCATCGGCGTGCTGGACCAGTTTCCGGTCCTCAAATCCCGGATCCGGGCTTCGATCTTTGTTGCCGGCCGGCGTTGGAATCTCAAGTTCGATAACGGCACGATGGTCATGCTTCCGGAAGGCGACATGACAGCGGCGATTACGGAACTCAAGGCGCTGGAAAACGAGCACGGCATCCTTTCCCGAGATGTCCGTCAGATCGATTTCCGTCTGCCGGATCGGATTACCATGCGTCTCAGCGACGAGGCGATTGAACGGCGCAAGGCCGGTTTCAAGGCGTCGAACAAGTCCAAGCGTAAAAAGGGCTAGAGTATGAATGTAGTATCCCTGAGTGAGCGAAACGGCGGTGGATCGCGGATTCCCGGTGCCCGCCAGACCCATGTGGCGGCGCTGGATATCGGCAGCACAAAAGTCAGCTGCCTTATCGCCAAGGTGATCGGCGGCAGATCGGGCGGTCCAGGCCAGGAGCATCGCCAGTTGCAGGTCATGGGGATAGGTCACAAGGGCGCGAAGGGCATCAAGGCCGGCAGTGTTGTCGACATGGATGCAGCGGAATTCTCAATCCGCGCGGCAGTGGATGCCGCCGAGCGCATGGCAAACGTGACGGTGGAACATGTTTTCGTCAACGTCTCCGGCGGCCGGCCGATGTGTCAGGGCTACGGCGCCAAGATGGGTATACAGGGTCCGGCGGTCGAAGCTGAAGACGTCCGCGAACTCCTCAGGCTGACACACGCTCACGTGGACCCCGGTTCGAAGATTGTGATTCACACCACACCGGTGGGATACGCGCTTGACGGCACACGGGGCATTCGAAATCCGGAGAACATGTTTGGCGAAACTCTGGGCGTTGATCTCAATGTGATCACAGTGGATCCCGGTCCGATGCGCAACCTGGCGGTGTGCGTGGAGCGCTGTCATCTGGGCGTCGACGGGTTTGTGATTGCGCCCTATGCGAGCGGAATTTCAACCCTGGTCGAAGACGAGAAGGACCTCGGCGTGACCTGCATCGACATGGGCGGTGGCACGACCTCGGTATCGATCTTCTTCGAAGGCAACATGATTTTTGCCGATTCCCTGCCGGTCGGCGGCCAGCACGTGACGGCCGATATCGCCCGCGGTCTATCCACCTCGACCGCCCATGCCGAACGCATGAAGGCGCTGTTCGGCAGCGCTCTGCCGAGTGCATCGGACGAACGTGAGATCATCTCCGTACCGCTGGTGGGTGAACACGGAACCGATACCGTCAACAAGATTCCGAAATCCATGCTGACGGGGATCATACAGCCGCGTCTGGAAGAGATTCTTGAACTCGTCCGTGACCGGGTCCGGGCTAGCGGTTTCGAACATCTCGGCGGCCGCCGGGTCGTGTTTACCGGTGGTGCCAGCCAGATGAACGGCCTGCGTGTCCTGGCAGGTTCGGTGCTCGACAAGCAGGTTCGCATGGGCACGCCCCAGGGCGTTGCCGGTCTTCCCGACCAAGCCCGCGGGCCCTCTTTTTCGGTTGTCGCCGGCCTGCTTCGTTACGCCTTGAACCCTGACGTGGAAGCGGGAATTCCTGTTGCCAACCGGGCCGAAGGTTTCGACGCCGGCTACTTCCGCCGGGTCGGGCAGTGGATCAAGGAGAGTTTCTGAGGCTCAGTAGAATTGCGCCGGTTCCGTAGCGCGCCACACTCCTACGCAACCTGTTTGTCATGAACGGCGAACGGGCTTAGCTTCAGCCAGTTCTGCATACTGTGGGCAATTGATTTGTTACCGATCAGGGCCATGCGATTGTCATCGACGGCCTTTTGAACCTTGTCCAGTCCCATCCAGATCGCCGTCATCGTTCGAAGTTCACATCGCACGAAGAGGTCGACGTCAAAACCGGGATCAACCGAACACAGATCGACACCCTTTTCCGGATCGATCAGCAGCCACCAGTTCTGCCGGGCCTTTGCCATGTCCGGGAATATGAACTGGATAGTGAGCCGGGTTTGGGGGAGGGGCTCGACATTCAGGTTCCTGTGCATGTCCCACATCAGGAGCTCCGGATCGAGATTGTTCAGGCTTGGCTCGGATTCGACCCAGCGTTGTCCCCAGGTGCCAATGGCGTCGACCACATGGTGCAACTCCCGTCCGGCCTCGGTGAGGCGATATTCAAAGGTCTCCGACACGCCCGGCAACGATACCCGTTCAACCACACCGGCATCGACCAGGCCCTTGAGGCGTTTCGACAGCAGGGCGGGCGACATGCGGGGAACGCCCCGGCGCAGATCATTGAAACGGGTAGAGCCCGCGCAAAGTTCCCGGATCAGGATCATGGTCCAGCGGTTGCACAATACCTCCGATGCCATGGCCACCGGGCAAAACTGATGATAGCTGGATGTCGTCATTGTAGTTCTATCCTCTCCAAGCCTTGCCCAAGGATATCAAAACAAACGGCTCCGGCTAGTTCAGAAACTGTACCGGTCAGATTCACTTTGTGAACTGGATGCCAAACGCCGCGTTCGACACTCTGGACCGTACGTACAGAGACGAACTCTGGGCGCTCATCTAAAGGAGACGTACACATGAAACGCTATGTCATTGAAAGAGATATCCCGGGTGTCGGCGGGCTGAACGCGGGCGAGCTTGCAGGAGCGGCTGGTAAGTCAAATGGTGCACTCGCCCAGTTGGCGCCAAGGGTCCAATGGCAACATTCCTATGTGGCGGCGGAAAAAACTTTCTGCATCTATCTGGCTGAAGACGAGGCCGCCATTCATCAACACGCCGAGTTGAGCGGCTTTCCCGCGTCGAAGATCACAGAGGTGGCCGGCATCATCGATCCGGTTACCGCCGGTTAACGAAATCGGGCAATCCGCGTCAGGATTTTGAGGAAATTTGTGGAGCGGGGTTCGGTTTGCGCCGGACGCCCGTGTCCACGCGTGATCGGTGTTTACGAATCAGATAGGTTTTAAAGAGCTGATTTTCATCATTTCTTTGCAAAGTGATTCGATTCGTTAACACCCTGTTAACGATTTGCATGGCATTGAATCAAAATAGAACACAAAGGTAAACCGGCGTTAACGGTTTGTTATGGTCTTGGTAACAAAGTTGAACAATTCCTTAGTAACTGAATAGAAGTCACCATGACGATCAATCTGAAACTTCCCGATGCTACTGAACTCAAGCCCCGCATAACCGTCTTCGGTGTCGGGGGTGCCGGCGGCAACGCCGTCAACAACATGATCGAGTCCCACCTCGAAGGGGTGGAATTCGTCGTTGCCAACACCGACGCCCAGGCGCTCGCCCAAAGCGGGGCTGACCGCCGGATCCAGATGGGAACCGCCCTGACCGAAGGTCTTGGCGCCGGATCACATCCGGAAATCGGCGGTGCTGCGGCCGAAGAGGCTCTGCCTGAGATCATCGACCATCTCTCCGGCGCGCACATGGTGTTCATTACCGCCGGCATGGGCGGTGGAACCGGAACCGGGGCTGCCCCCGTTATTGCCCGGGCTGCCCGAGAGCAGGGCATCCTGACCGTCGGCGTGGTGACCAAACCGTTCCAGTTCGAAGGTCAGAACCGGATGGTGACCGCGGAACGCGGGATCTCGCAGCTGGCCGGTCACGTGGATACGCTGATCGTCATCCCCAACCAGAACCTGTTCCGGATCGCCAACGAAAAGACCACTTTCGCCGATGCCTTCGCAATGGCCGACCAGGTGCTCTATTCGGGTGTTGCCGGGATTACCGACCTGATGGTCAAGGAAGGCCTGATCAACCTCGATTTTGCCGACGTGCGCTCGATCATGAGCGAAATGGGCAAAGCCATGATGGGCACAGGTGAGGCCTCCGGCGAGAAACGGGCGCATGAAGCCGCCGAGGCCGCGATCGCCAACCCGCTGCTTGATGATGTCAGCATGAAGGGTGCGCGCGGACTGCTGATCAGCATTACCGGCGGTAACGACCTGACCTTGTACGAAGTCGACGAGGCGGCAAGCCGCATCCGCGAGGAAGTCGACAAGGACGCCAACGTCATCCTCGGTGCGACCTTCGACGAAACCCTTGACGGTGTTATCAGGGTGTCCGTGGTGGCCACCGGCATTTCGCAGGAAATTGTGTACGGCGATCTGCCCCACGAAGACACGGTTGAGCGCGTTTCGCCCGTAAGCAACCGCCGGGCGGCCTACGTGATCTCCGACAGGCCTTCGTTCAATGCCGCAGAGGCGGCGCCGGCTGACGAACCGGTTCCTGCACCTGCACCTGCAGCTGTTCCCTTTGTCGCGAGAGCCACGGAACAGGTGCTGCCGAATCCTCTGCCGCCGAGAGCCGACATCCAGGTGCGCGAGTATCCGGAGGAGACGGTTTCAGAGTCGACGGCACCCGACTCAACGTCCCCAGAACCGCTTGAAGAGGACCGCATCCAGGCACCCGAGACCAATGTCTCCGCGGCGCCGGCAACGACACGGGAGGCGCTGCGCCCCACGGCAGCAGCACCTCAGTCCGAGGCGAAGGCCCCGGCAGCGCACACACCGGCGAGACCGCCTGCACAACAGGCACCACAGGCTGCAACGCCACCCCAACCTCTGCGGCAGCACCCGGTCATGATCGACGACACCGTTAACCCCTATGCACCGAGGATGCCGGAGATCGACGAATTTCCGCCAATTGCGGTCCGGGAAATGGAAGCCAGAAACGGCAAGGTCGAAGAGATTGGCCTGCGCGCCCACAAGAAGCGGGCCGGTTTTCTCGAACGATTGGCCAATGTCGGCCTTGGACGTAAGGAAGCGACGGTGGAGACGTCAAAACCACGTGAGCCGTCAATGAGTTCCCAGTTCGGTGCCGAAGCGGCCAATGCGCCGCCTGCCGCCGAACGAACCCATGCGCCGCAGGTCGTGTCCCAGAGAACGATGGCAAACGATCCTGATCTGGATGAAGATCAGCTTGAAATACCGGCATTCCTGCGGCGGCAGGCAAACTAAAATCCGGTTTCCAGACTCTTAAAGGCCCGGCCGAAAGCGCCGGGCCTTTTGCATTTGGCACGATGCCACCGTCAGGGTTGTGTCCGCTGTGTCGTGGGAGGCGGCCTTTCGACGGTTTCTGCCCTGCTCCGGGCGGTTCAATGAGGGGACGATACGGCAACCAAGACGTCCCACAATGTTGCCCCAATTCACGGTTATGCGAGTTAACCTGATTTTGACCGCACACTGGATCGTGGTGCGCCAATAAGGTACAAAAGTTGGTAGTGAGCCTCCTGCAGTTTTGTGTTATAAGCCGCGTTGACAGTTTTACGTGGCCTGAGCCTTCGAAGAGGCGCCCTGTTGGTGGCCAGCGTCTTGCAAAACTTTGAATTGAAAGACCTTAAATTGAAGAACCAGCGCAATATGGCTGTAGACCAGACAAATCCTGGATCGCGTCATGTGGGAGCTCGGATTGTTTCGAGCCGTGTTCCTGCGCGTGCCGTAAGTGCGGTTGGCGCCCTTGGACTTCTTTTGGCGTTGAGCGGATGTTCGGCCCTGCAAGCGGTGTGGGGCGAAGACACTCCGTCGTCGACGGAGAATTCCTCGAGCATCCAGCCGGCGTCCGCCAAGGCATCGGCGAACGGACCTTCTGCAGAGAAGCTTTATGCGGAAGGCCAGAAGCTGCTTTCTCAAAAGGAATACAAGAAGGCCGCGAAACAGTTTGAAGAAGTCGAGCGGCAGCACCCTTATTCGCCGTGGGCCAGGCGTGGCATCCTGATGACCGCCTTTGCGCATTACGAACGCAATCAATATGACAACACGATCCTTGCAGCCCGGCGGTTCATTACCCTATACCCCGGTCACAAGGACGCACCCTACGCTTATTATCTCATCGGGCTGAGCTATTACGAACAGATAATTGATGTTGGCAGGGATCAGAGGATTACCCAGCAGGCCCTTGATTCATTGACTGAAGTAGAGCGCCGGTTCCCGGACAGCCAATATGCAGCGGATGCCAAGCGCAAGTCGATCCTGGCGCGTGATCACCTGGCGGGCAAGGAAATGAAGGTTGGGCGCTATTATCTGAAGAAACACGCCTACGTTGCCGCCATCAACCGCTTTCGCAAAGTCGTGACCGACTACCAGACGACCTCACACACGCCCGAAGCACTTATGCGCCTGTCGGAAGCGTATATGGCCCTTGGGGTCAAAGGGGAGGCGCAGACCGCAGCCGCTGTTCTGGGACACAACTTCCCCGATACGCAGTGGTACCAGGATTCCTACACCCTTTTGAAAACCGACGGCCTCGAGCCGCGTGAAAATAAGGAAAGCTGGATAAGTCTAGCGTGGAAATCCATCACTCCTTTCTGATATAGGGGCGTCATGCTTGTCGCCCTGTCCATTCGCAATATTGTCCTGATCGACCAGCTTGACCTGACGCTGGGCGCCGGTCTGACCGTGCTGACCGGTGAAACCGGCGCCGGCAAGTCGATCATGCTCGATGCTCTGGGTCTGGCACTTGGTGCCCGTGGCGACGGCAGCCTGGTACGCACAGGGGCGGCGCAAGGCCAGGTTACCGCACAATTTGAGCTGGCTCCGGACCACCAGGCCGTCAGGCACCTGCGTGAAAACGACATCGATTGCGATGGTGATCTTCTGGTGCGGCGGGTGCAGTCGGCTGACGGACGTACCCGTGCCTTTGTCAACGACCAGCCGGTCAGCGTTCAGATGCTGAAATCGATTGCCGGCAGCCTGGTGGAAATTCATGGTCAGCATGATGACCGGGCATTGCTGGATCCGGACTCTCACTTAAGCCTTATTGACGCCTTCGGCAAGCTGGGGAGCCAGGTCAGCGCCGTTGAAGCAGCCTACACGACCTGGCAGGCGGCAGAAAAGGCGTTGCGCCAGCATCAGGCGATGCTGGACCGGGCGTTGCGCGAGAAAGACTATATCGAACATTCCGTGTCGGAACTTGCCCAGGCAGACCCGCAGGAGGGGGAGGAGGAGTCCCTGTCTGCCTTGCGGACCTTAATGATGAGCGCGGAAAAGATTTCCGAAGACCTGCAGGAAGCCGAAGGCGCCCTGTCGGGGGATGGTGCAACGGAGGCCCGGCTCAATGCGGCGCTGCGCAAGCTCGAACGCTCAGGCCAGAACGCCGCGGGACGGCTCGATGCCGCCACGGATGCGATGGAACGGGTGCTGGTCGAGATGGCCGAGGCCAAACTGGCGGTGGCGGCCGCGATAAACGACATCGAATACGATCCGGGTGCGTTGGAGAAGGCCGAAGAACGGCTGTTTGCCCTGCGTGCGCTGGCCCGCAAGCACAATGTGACCGTCGATGGGCTGGTCGGGTTGCGCAACGCCATGGAGGCGCAGCTTTCCGCGCTGGACAGCGACGAAACCGTGCTCACGACGCTCAAGTCGGCCGCCACGGCCGCCAGGGAAGCGTTTGTTGCGCGGGCAGGGGCCTTGAGTGAAAAACGCGTGAAGGCGGCGTCCCAACTCGACCAGCGGGTGATGCAGGAACTGGCACCGCTGAAACTGGAAAAGGCCAAATTCGAAACCCTGATCGAACGGCTCGACGACAACGCTTCAGGACCGAAGGGCTTTGACCGGGCGGAATTCCGGATCGCGGCCAATCCCGGCATGCCTGCAGGGCCGCTCATGAAGGTCGCCTCGGGCGGCGAGCTTGCCCGCTTCATGCTGGCGCTGAAGGTGGTTCTGGCGGAGCGCGGCAGCGCGCCTAGCCTGATATTCGACGAGATCGACACCGGCGTAGGCGGCGCTGTTGCCGAAGCTATAGGGGTCAGGCTCGATCGCCTGTCGCATACGCTGCAAGTGCTGGCCGTGACGCATTCGCCCCAGGTTGCGGCCCGGGCCTTTTCCCATTTTCTGATATCCAAGGCGGCAGGCGACAGCAAGACAGATGATCTTGTGTTCACGAGGATCGAGACGCTCGATGAGGAAACCAGGCGTGAGGAGATTGCCCGGATGCTTTCAGGCGCGACAATTACCGATGAGGCGCGGGCTGCCGCTGACAAACTGATTGGCACGGCAGTATGACGGCGAAGGAAAACCCGGAACGCGACGATGTCGACGACATGGACGAAACGGCGGCGGCTGCGGAACTGGCGCGGCTGGCGGGTGAAATTGCCGAGCACGACCGGCACTACCATCAGGATGACGCGCCGGCGATTTCCGATGCGGACTATGACCGGCTGCGCCGGCGCAACGATGCCCTTGAGGCCCGGTTTCCATCCCTTGTGCGGCCTGACTCGCCGTCGCGACGCGTGGGATCCGCACCATCGGGCAAGTTTTCCAAAGTGACCCATGCGGTCGCCATGCTGTCGCTTGGCAATGCGTTTGAAGATGGCGATGTCAAGGATTTCATTGACCGCATCCGGCGGTTTCTGGGGCTTGGCGACGATGAAAAAGTTGCCATGACTGCTGAACCGAAGATCGATGGCCTGTCCGCATCGCTTCGCTATGAGGGCGGCAAACTTGTGGTTGGCGCCACCCGGGGAGACGGACAGGTCGGCGAAAACATTACCGACAACCTGCGCACCATCAGTGATGTTCCTTTGCGTCTGAGGGGCGACGCGTGGCCGGATGTGGCCGAGATCCGTGGCGAAGTCTATATGAGCCATGCGGACTTCCAGACCCTGAATGACCGGCAGGAGGCAGCCGGCGGCCAGGTGTTCGCCAATCCGCGCAATGCGGCGGCCGGATCGCTGCGCCAGCTCGACTCGAAGATCACGGCGTCTCGACCTTTGCGGTTTTTCGCCTATGCCTGGGGGGAGATGTCGCAAGTTCCGTTCGACACCTATGCCGATGGCGTCGGCATGCTCGGCAGCTGGGGATTTCCGGTCAATCCCCTGTTCCGGCAATGCGAAGATGTCGAACAGATGCTCGACGTCTATCGGGACATTGAAAGCAGGCGTTCCAGCCTGGGCTACGACATCGACGGCGTCGTCTACAAGGTCGACCGCCTCGACTGGCAGCGCCGGCTGGGGTTTGTCTCGCGGTCGCCCAGGTGGGCGATTGCCCACAAGTTTCCAGCCGAAAAGGCTTCTACCATTCTGCGCGACATCGAGATCCAGGTTGGACGGACGGGCCAGTTGACACCGGTCGCCAAACTGGAACCGGTGACGGTTGGCGGTGTCGTCGTTTCCAACGCAACCTTACACAACGAAGACGAAATTGCCCGCAAGGACGTCCGCATCGGTGACACGGTAATCGTGCAGCGCGCCGGTGACGTGATACCGCAGGTGGTGCGTGCGATTGAAGAGAAACGACCCGCTGGCGCACAAGCTTATGTGTTTCCTGAAATCTGTCCCGCGTGCGGCAGCCATGCTGTGCGCGAAGTCAATCCGAAAACCGGCAAGGCAGACGTCGCGCGGCGGTGTACCGGCGGCCTGATCTGCCCGGCCCAGGCGGTCGAACGCCTGAAGCATTTCGTTTCACGCAACGCCCTGGATATCGAAGGATTCGGCGCCAAGCAGGCCGAAGCGTTCTATCTGGATGGCCTGGTCATGCAGCCTGCGGACATTTTTACCCTTGCCGTCCGTGACGCTCGGTCGGAAAAGCCGTTGCGGGAACGCGAAGGCTGGGGCGAGACGTCTGCCAAGAACCTGTTCGAAGCAGTCGATTCCCGGCGCAATGTCTCCCTCGACCGCTTCATCTTCGGTCTTGGTATCCGTCATGTGGGCGAGACCACAGCGCGGCTTCTGGCCAGGACCTACGGCTCAATGGAGGCGTTCGTGGCTGTGCTGGAAACCGCCCAGGACCGGTCATCGGAGACTTATGCGGAACTCCTTGGGATAGACGGTATCGGCGAGGTGGTCGCCGAAGCCATGATAGAGTTTTTCAGCGAACCCCATAACCGCAAGGTCGTCGAGGACTTGCTGGCGGAAGTATCACCCGAACCGCTGGAGGCTGCCGACACCGCGTCACCGGTTGCGGGCAAGACGGTCGTCTTCACCGGTTCGCTGGAACGCATGACCCGCAACGAGGCCAAGGCCCGCGCCGAGGGACTGGGGGCAAAGGTGTCGGGGTCGGTGTCCGCCAAGACGGATATTCTGGTCGCCGGGCCGGGCGCCGGGTCGAAGCTGAAGAAGGCGCAGGAACTGGATGTCGAGGTTCTGAGCGAGGACGACTGGCTGGAGTTGGTGGGGGATGGCTGAGGCGTTGATGACTTCAGCTTAGTTTAGCGACCACAGTAACAACGACACAAACCTATTGTGAAGTCCGCTGTTCCTTCGACAGCCGGCATCCTTACGTCCGAAACTTTGGCTACTTTTGATTCCGCAATGTGCCATTAAGAGACACTCTCTGATGGTCGCATTCAGATTGGCAGTGGTACGATCCAAGCACCGGCGTACCGCATTTGCAACCGGTCTCGACTCCCGTTTGAACCCACAGCAGCCCATCAGCCGTTGTTGCAGTATTACCACACTAATGGCACGCGCCGATTGTTATTGAAAAGTGGCGATAATATGTCTCGCTAAACCCGGCTGCATCAGTCACTGTGTCCGTGAGCATATCAACAGATGGTCCCGCGCAAGGTCCACGTCCGCATGTGTGACGGGGCTGATGGCGTTTCACGACGCCGGGACTGGGGTTGGATATGCGCAGGCTGGATACGCAAGAATTCAAAACAGAAGATCGAATCGACCGAATTTCAATCGGTCGCAAAGCGATGTGGCGCGGAGGAATCTCCCTGTCGCGAGTGGCAGCGATCACGGCGTTCTTGATTGTGCTGGCAATCGGGTCGACGATATCGCCCAACGGTGCTGCAGCTCAAACCTGCGGTCCTGTCACGGACACGAATGACGGGGGGGCTGCAATCGACCGGCCAAACTCAGCCATCCAGCAGATCACGCCCGAGGGAGCTTGCGGCTTCTTCACCAATGACAATGGTGGGGACTCGTTTCCGGAAGATAACGCGCCTGACAACGGACAGATTCAGACTTCTGTCAATCTGCTTGATTCAGGTGGACGGCCCACGGGAGTGGATATCGCTGTTGACGACAACAACGGGTTCACAATCGACTCGGTTACCGCGACGGTGAACGGGGCTGCCGTTACCCCCAAAGTGAATGATGAATCGCGACTTTTCCCGACGGTTACACCGACAAACACTTTTGTCGCCACGGTTCAGATCACGCGCAATTCTGATAGCGCGGTTTTCAATTTTACGGTGACAAAACCAGCCGGGAACGGAACCACTACAGGGTTTACCCTGAATGCCTTGACCATAAACACCGGTGTAGCACCGCCACCGGCGGCGGTGGCGACCGGTCCCACGGAATCCGAAAACCTCGCCAGCCAACAGTCGTCACTGTCCAGCCTGGCTGTCAACTTCCAGGCGAACAACCTGGGTGACGGCGTGTTCGATAACCTTGGCAACGCCTTCAACGGCGGTGGTCCCGGACCACAGGTGTCCGCCAGCGGTTTCTC
>JAJFHD010000007.1 GCA_021775805.1 Alphaproteobacteria bacterium
GCGCTCCTGAATCGAATCGACCAGGGCCTCCTGCATCTCGCGGGCAGGGCCCGACATCTCCTTCGCGGCGTAGCTCTCGACCGCGCTCTTGTAGCGCCCGATGCGCTCGTACTCGATCTCGACGCCCAGCTTCTCGAACAGGCCGCCCAGGAAGAGGTACTCCCCCGCGAGCCCGACGAAGGGGTTGCGATGGCCCGGCGCCGCAACGATGCGCTGGGCGCCGGTCGCAACCACGTAGGACCCGTTACCGAAGCCTTCGACCTCGAGGTACGCGACGGTCTTGCGGCCGGCGTCGGCAAGCCGCGCGATGGCATCGCGGATTTCTTCCACCCGCCCCCAGCCGAGAGCCAGGCTGCGGATGCGGAGAACGACCGTATCCACCCGCTCGTCCCGCTCGAGCTTCGCCAGCTCACCGAGTAGCGACGTCAACGAGCCCTCACCTCCGCCGGTGAGCCGCGCCAGAAGTGGGTTCGCCGGGGCGTCGGCGTAACTGCCTTGGAGTTGGATCACCACGACGCTGCCAGGCTCGACACCCATCGGCCGGGTCTCGAACCAATAGGCCGCGAGTATCGCCACCAGCAGAACACCGAGAATCCAACCTCTCGCTCGACTCATGTTCATCATCCCTCGTGGGTTGTCCCCTACAGCGGGAGACAGCGCGGGACGAAGGTAACGTTCAACCAGCCATGCCCAAGCCCGTCTATATCGCCGGCGTCGGACTCACCAAGGTGGATCTCACGGGAAGGGTGTTCGGCAGCATCTTCGACCTCTTCGCCCAGGCGTTCGCCCGGGCGCTACAGGATTCGCGAGTCCGAAGCTTCGATGCCGTGCAGATCGGCATCATGGACAGCGAGGAATTCGAGAATCGCGCGAACATCGCCGCCAAGGTGGTCGATCGGTTGGGCCTCCGGGGCGTTCCTGCCGTGCGCAGCGAAACCGCCTCCTCCACCGGGGCGGCTGCGTTTCACGAGGCCTACCACAAGATCGCCTCCGGCCAATGCGAAAGCGTGCTCGTGTTGGCGGGTGAACGCATGAAGACGGTGACCACCCAGGTGGCGACCCACATCATGTCGAAGACCGTCGATCCGGAAGAGCGACGCTTCGGCTTCACCATGCCCGGCTTGATCGCGCTGGTCACCCAGGCATGGCTCGGCAAGGCGGGCATTTCCCAGGAAGAAGCCCGTGCAATTCTGGCCCGATTGATGGTACGCGCACACGCCCTGGGCGCCGAGAATCCGCTGGCTGCGTTCTACGGCAAGCCGGAAAAGCTCGAGGCGTACTTCGACGCGGCGAAGAACCTGCCCGTTGCAACACCGCTGATGCGAAAAGATTGCTCGCCGATCTGCGACGGTGCTGCCGCAATGATCCTGACCTCGCGACCCGACGGGCTGTGCGTCGCCGGCCTGGGTTCCGCCACGGAAAGCTCCTCGGTGCTCGACCGCGATGCGCTCGATCATCTGGATGCGACCCGGCAAGCCGCCCGCGTCGCCTACTACCGCGCTGGCATCCGCGATCCGCGGCGCCTCACGGGCCTCGTCGTCGAAGCCCACGACGCGTTCAACAGCCTGCTGCCGATCGATCTGGTGGATCTCGGCTTGTTGCGCGACGACGAAGTCGTCGAAGCGCTCGTGGGCGACACGAATGGTACTCCGGGAGATCCGGTAGCGAATCCGGTGACCGGAATCGCCGGTCGAGTACCGACCAACCTGTCAGGCGGCCTCAAGGCGCGAGGCCACCCGGTGGGCGGCACGGGTCTGTTCCAGATCGCTGAATGCGCACTCCAGTTGCAGGGTCGATTTCCCAATCCGCGCGCCCAGGTGCACGGTGCCACGATCGGGATCGCGCATTCGATCGGTGGACCAGGAAACAACGTATTCGTCACCATCCTCGAGAGCAGCGAGTCCCTTCGCCTGCCGGAGGCCGTGCCGGAACCACGACTGCATTTCCAAGCGTGCGCGCCCCGGCCCACACCGGATCCGGCCCAACTCGATGGTGCCCGCGCCGTGGTGGAAGCAGCGACGACCATCCACGTCACGGCGGGCCCCCAGGAAGGCCCGGTTCACGTTGCGGTCGTCAACCTCGACGGCACGCGGGTCTTCGCCCGGCTCGACCACCCGGCTGGGGAGGAGCTACCCGAGGGTGCTCTCGCCGGGCAGAGGGTGCGCCTGCTCATCAAGGATGACGGGGACCGGTACTTCCAGCTGGATCGGGACAGGGGTGGTATTGGCCAGCTCTTCACACGGATTCGGGCCGCGCTGAGCTGAGTTCGAGTGTCGCGATCTCACGGGACGCCGCGATGCGGATCGCCGGGCCGGCCACGCCCGCGCCGCGGTTTACGTAGAGGCTGGTCTCTCCGACCCGGAACAGGCCCCGGGGATAGCGGGAGATCAGGCGGGCCAGGTTCACGCGGGCAGCCAACCCGGGCAATGCGATCTGGCCACCGTGGGTGTGGCCCGCGAGCACTGCCGCGAAGCCCAGCCGGGCGGCCTGGGCGACGGCATCGGGACGATGAGACAAGAGGATCGCGGGTCCATCGTCGGGCAAGTGCGTTCCAAGCTCTTCCAGGTCGTCGAGGATCAGCTCCGGATCGGTCCACAGGCGTCCCGGGTCGTCGATGCCCGCAAGGTAGAGCGGTGCGTCCGTTGGCAAGCGCACGATCTCCTTGCGAAGCAGTCGTACATTGGGCGCATGGGCCACAAGGCCCTCAGCGACCAACGTCGCACCGGTATACATATCGTGGTTGCCGAGCACTGCGAACACCCCGAGGCGCGCCCGCAAGCGCGAGAGCCCCCGTGCTCCTGCCTCGACGAATGCCGGATCGAAATCAAAGAGATCGCCTGTCAGCACGAGCAGATCCGGCTGCATGGCGTTGACGTCCTCGACGAGCTGCTCCAGCCGCTCGCCTTCCATCTTGTTGCCAATATGGAAATCCGAGAGCTGGACGACCCGAAGACCTTCGAGGGATGGGTCGAGGCCCGAGAGCGGCAGCCGCGTGCTGGTTCGGTCATAGCGCGACTGGCCCAGGGTGGCGCCCCAGAGAATCACCCCGACGGCCGCCAGTAGCGCCGTATTGCCACCGAGCTGAAGCAACGCCCATTGCGTATGCGGCGCAATACCGACGGCACCGAGCACCAGCCGCGTCGGCAGCGCAAATGCCCATAGCGCCACCACCGCCATGCCGAGCAGAAGCATCGCCACCCCCGCAGTCATGTAGCTCCGCGCAACCGCACCGATCGCCCCTTCGCGGCGCCGGGCCCGGCGCAGGGGTGCGTACGAGGCCACGTTCACACCGACCAGGAGTGCCAGGATTCCGAAGGCGATCGGCCACGGCGGAACCGGGTGGCCCAGCACCACGACCCATAGCCAATGCAGGATGAGGGCCTGCATCGCCCCGAGCAGGAACGCCAGGGTACGAAAAACCTCAGCCATGAAGAACGTTCGCAAGAAACTCATCGAATTCTCGAAGGACCCACCCTGCTCAAACCCCTACCTCTGACTCTGCAAGCGCCTCTGCCCGCATCTGACTCCGCAAGCACCTCTGCCCGCAACACGAATCCGGTGCCGGCCCCTGACAGACTTGCAGACCTCCACTGGCTTCGGCCACTCTACCCGGATGAGTGACGCCGTGGCCCACTACAAGGAAGCCTTCGACCATTACCTGAACGGGCGCCTCGAGCCGGCGATCGAGGCCTACCGCCGCTGCGTAGAGGCCGATCCCAGCCACGCCCGGGCTTGGAACGGGCTCGCCATGAGCCTCGAAAAGCTCGGCCAGCTCGATGCCGCCATCGAAGCGGGCACGAAGCTCGTCGAGCTCGAGCCCGACGAACCCCTCAGCCACACCAGCCTCTCCATTTTCTATCAACAGAAGGGCATGATCCCCGAGGCGGAGGACGAGAAGGCCATCGCGATGCGCCTTCAGATGGCAGCGCAGAACCAGAAGTAGGGAGATCGTCCTTGGGCTCCAAATCTCTCGGCCAGAGCGCAGAGATCTACGACTACGTCATCGCCCACGGAAGCGAGCCTCCGGATGACGTGCTCCGAGCGCTCCAGGAAGAAACGGCTGAGATCGGCGTGCTGGCGGCGATGCAGATCGACGCCGAGCAGGGCGCCCTGCTCACATGGCTTACGCGGGCGCTGGGCGTGCGTCGGGCAATCGAGGTCGGAACGTTCACCGGCTACTCGTCCGTGTGCATCGCCCGCGGCCTGCCCGAGGATGGCGCGCTCCTATGCCTCGATGTGAGCGAGGAATGGACGAGTATCGCCCGCCGCTACTGGGAGAGAGCGGGGCTCAGCAAGCGGATCGAGCTTCGCCTCGCCCCGGCCAGCGAAACCCTGGAAGCCCTGCCCATGGAGGAATCCTTCGATCTCGCCTTCATCGACGCGGACAAGACGAGCTACGCCAGCTACCTGGCGTAGCTCCTTCCGCGGATACGGACGGGAGGCGTGATCCTGGTCGACAACGTCCTCTGGAACGGGGCCGTCATCGACCCAGCGCGGGTAGATCCAGACACCGAAGCCATTCGGGCATTCAACGACCAGGTGGCATCCGATCCAAGACTGGACGCAACGATGTTAGGCCGATTCGACGGCCTGACACTGATCCGAAAACGAGAAGCGCCGACTCGCTGAGAATCCGCGCTACGAACTCCACCGAGCGACACATTCGGCGACCCAGCGGCCATGGGCCCGGGCGGAGGCCAACTGCGTCTCCGTTGGCCCAGGGCCCGTGGCACCGGGATTCGTCTCGGCCAGGGGGCCCCAATGGCAGCCTGCGGCTGCGAAATGATCCAGGCGGTTGTGCATCGGCACGAGCAGCAAACCATGCTCGGCCAAGGTCGCCAGCAATGAAATCAGGGTGAGCTCGCCGCCACCGCGACCCCCTGCCCCGGCACTGGCGAACACCGCTCCCAGCTTTCCCTTCAGCTCGCCCTGCATCCAGAGCGGTGAGGTCCGCTCCAGGAACCCGCGCATCGACGACTCCATGCCCGCCATGTGCACGCCACTGCCGAGCACGATCGCGTCGGCGGCAAGCAGTTGCTCGTTCCTTGCCTCGGCGGCACTCGTGAGGGTCACCGTCTTGCTGATCTCCCGTGCGCCGTCAGCGAGGGCTTCTGCCATGCGCAGGGTGCGGCCCGTCTCGGAGGCGACGACGATCAGGACGTTCGTCGGTTGCATCGCCGCTCAGGACTCCAGGCCGAGCTCGCGCAGCGCAGCAGCAAAATCAGCCGGCGGCTCGCAGGTGGCCTCCACTTCTTTCCACCGGACGCGCTGAGCGTGAAGCATTTGACGAGGCGCCAGCGCGTGCTCCGGCCCACCGTAGCGAGGGTCGCCCAGGATCGGGTGCCCCAGGTGCGCCAGGCTGGCACGGATCTGGTGCAAGAAGCCTGTGGTCGGACGAGCCTCGACCAGACTGGCCTCGTCGGTGGCTACGAGTGAGCGCCAACGCGTGCGGGTCGGACGGCCGCGCCCAGGCCGAGCGTCATCTTCCGAGAGCACGCGGACTTTTGCAGGCCGGTGACGCCCCACGCTCAACTGCAGGGCCAACTCACCCTCACCTTCGAGCCGCCCCGCCACGATCGCCAGATAGGTCTTCTCGACCTTGTGACGCCTGAACGCCTCGCGAAGCCGCTGCCATGCCTCTTCCTGGACCGCGAACAACAGGACACCCGACGTATCGACATCGAGACGATGCACGACGCCGCTGCGCAAACCGCCTTCGCCTACCCCGATGACTTCCGGATGTCGCGCCACCAGCGCGTTGGCCAGCGAGCCACCTTCGTCCACCTGAAGGGGATGCACGGGCGTGCCGGCGGGCTTGTCGAGCGCAAGCCAACCGTCACCCGAGGCGACGATCTCGAGCGGTTGATCGGGCTCAGGCCGGGGCGGCGCCTCGCTGGGATCCGGCTCATGCACCACCTGGATTCGATCGCCCTCGGCGATCGGTGCACCCTTGGCATCGAGCCCAACGGGGCGCTCGCGCCAGGTGACCTTGCCGCGCGAGAGCGCCCGACGCGCCCCCGCCCGGGAGATCCCCAGGGAGGCCGCCAGGAACGCGTCCAGCCGCCAACCATCCTCGTTCGGGCCCACCACGCCTTCGTAGCCGCCCGGCGCGGGGCGGGAGTCTTCTGACATGGGTAGAGTCTACCGTTCGCGGAGGATCCGACCGAATGAGCGAGCCGCCGAGCCGCCAACTCGACATACGGCATGCCGATCGACGGCGTATCGAGGTGATGGATACCACCCTGCGGGACGGCGAGCAGACGCCGGAAATCGCCTACACCCCCGAAGAGAAGCTCCAACTCGCCCGTGCCCTGCTTGCCGATGTTGGCGTGGATCGCATCGAGATCGCGGGCACCCGGGTTTCGGAGGGTGAACGCGAGGCCGCCCGCAAGATCTGCCGCTGGGCGAAACGCGCTGGCATGCTGCGCCGGATCGAGATGCTCGGCTACTGCGACGGCAACAAGAGCGTCGATTGGCTCCACGAGACCGGCGGGCGCGTGCTCAACCTGCTGGCCAAGGGCTCCGAGCATCACTGCGCGACCCAGCTGCGAATGGCGCCCGAGCAGCATCGCAAGAAAGTGGCCGAAACCCTCGCCTACGCGCGAAAACGCCGCGTACGCACGAACGTCTACCTGGAAGATTGGTCGAGCGGCGTCGTCGACAGCCCGGACTACGTCTTTTCCATGCTGCGCGAACTTCGCGAACACCGGGTGGATCGGGTGTTCCTCGCAGATACGCTCGGCATCCAATCGCCACGAGATGTTCGACGGGGAATCGACCTGATGGTCGCAAGCTTCCCCGATATGCACTTCGAGTACCATTGCCACAACGACTACGGATTCTCGGCGGCGAACGTTCTTGCCGCGGTGGAAACGGGCGCGCGCGGAGTCCACACCAGCGTGAATGGTCTCGGCGAGCGGGCCGGCAACGCGCGACTCTCCGAATCCGTCGCCGCTCTGCACGATCATGGACCCTTCATCACCGGCGTGAACGAATCGCGGCTGGTGGGTGTCTCCCGTCTCGTGGAAATTTTCAGCGGAAAAGAGGTGGCGGCGAATACTCCGATCGTGGGACGAGATGTCTTCACCCAGACGGCGGGGATCCACGCGGATGGCGACGCCAAGGGAGACCTCTACGAGAGCCGACTCGCCCCCGCACGCTTCGGGCGAAAACGTCGCTATGCGCTCGGCAAGCTCTCGGGCAAGGCTTCCCTCGATCAGAATCTGACTCAGCTCGGCATCGAACTCGAGGAGAAGGAGCGCGATCTCGTGCTCGCACGCATCGTGGCCCTCGGCGACAAGAAACACACGGTCGTGCCGGAAGACCTGCGTTTCATCATTGCCGACGTGCTCAAGACGCCCCGGGAGCATCTCCTGCGGATCGAGCACTACGATGTCGCCGTCGGAAGCGATCGCTCTCCCGAGGCGAGCGTCGAACTCGCCTTCCAAGGCGAAACGGTATCCGCCAAGGCCAGCGGCGATGGCGGATACGACGCATTCATGAATGCGCTCAAGAAGGCCGCGCGGAAATTCGGACTCGACGTTCCGAAGCTGCAGGACTTCCGTGTGCGCATTCCGCCTGGCGGACGAACCAGCGCCCTGGTCGAAACCCTGATCACCTGGCAGGGACGCGCAGGGGAGGAATCCTTCTCGACGCTGGCGGTGGATTCAGACCAGCTGGCCGCCGCCGTGATCGCCACCGAGAAGATGCTCAACGTGGTCGCCGCGCGAAGCCAGGAGACGTGAGAGGCGCGAACGGGATGCTCCTGAAGATCGCGTCGGGTTTCTTGTCGGGCGTCTTCATGGCAGGCTGTGCCGGAACTCCCGAACCCGATCCTCGCTACCTGCCGAGCCAGAGCGTGCTCGAGGTCGTGGCCGTCCTGCGGCGCCACATCCCGGATGACACCTACCGCTTCGCTCCGGCGCGGGACTTCACGGGTCGGAACGTCTACAGGGCATCCCTCCTGCGTCTCGAGAACCTCGAGACAGCTCATGCGGATGCCCTGCGTGCGGGCACGTTGGACGATGTGATTGCCTTCGCGAAGGGTCGCGCGCTCGAGCGTATCCGCGCTTTCGACCTGGCAGCAGTGAGCTACCGGCAGGTGAGAGAAAGCGACCCTTCGCTTCGGCAAGAATCCCTCCGCAGCGCAGCAGTCTGCGAAACCCTCGACGAAGCCACCCATATCGAGCCGCCGAACACCGAAGCCGCCGTCGGCCGGGAGGTGGCGCTCGCCGCTTTCGAGCGCCGCCGGGCCCTGCTCGATGCCCTGCTCGCAGATATCGGAAGCAGCCACTACGCCGCCGTGATCCGGGAGGAAATCGAGCGCACGGATCTGGCCCGCGCACGTTTCCTTGCGGATGTGCGGCGCCTGTATCCGGACGGCGATGTCCGAGCGCTTGCCGCGATCCAGCAGCTCGTCGTCACTCACCGGGAAAGCAAGAACACCAACAGCCACCTGCTCGCCCTCGGAGACTTGTACGCCGAGTTGGCCGTCGAGTACGTCCAGAACCATCCGCCCGAGAGCCTGAGCTTCGATCCGCCCCACTTCGAGGAACTGGTCGAGGCTGCGGCGAGAATGTACGAAGCCGTCTCGAACCAGGACGGCGCCGCAGAGAAGATCGAGGCTGCCCGACGCCTCGAAGCGTTTCTGGCGTTCATGCTGAAGATCGACCGGGATCGGTTCTCCCCGTGAAGTTCTTCCTCCTTGCAACTCTCCTCCTGACGCTCGGGGGCTGCTCGACACTCACACCGTCGATCGATCCGCTGGAGCCGCTGCCTCTCCTCGCCCCGTATGTGCCGGACGAGCTCGACCGCTGTTCCCGGGATCTGGCAACCGCGGTCTTGCTAGGCGAAGACGTGGACCTGGAGCGCGAACTCGGCCGACTCTCTTCCCTGGACGAAGCCCGCACGACCGCCGGTGAAGCACCGAGTGGATTGCTTCCCTATGCGCTCGACGCACGGAATGCCACCATCACCAACCCGCTCATTCGACGCATCGCGAGTGGAGCCCTGCTCGAACGCTCGGATGTGCCAGCCGCCTTGCACAAGCGCGTCCAGGAAGAAGTCGAAGACGATCCCTTGGCGCTGGCGAGCCGACGGCTGCGGGATCGTTTCATCCTTCGCTACGGCAGGGTGGCCAACGAGATGATGGAATCCGTGGGGAGTTCGTTCGGCGGCGTGTTGTTGCCCTACCGGCTTGCGCAGTCGGTCATCAACATCGCGCTCGCCGAACATATGGAAGACGAGCTGACGACCGGGGAGCGCCAGGCCCTGGACCACTGGAAGCGCTTCGTGCGGGAGAATCCCCAGGCACCCGAGGCGCGTAAACTGCTCGACAGGATCAACGAAGCGCAGCTGCGCTGGGGACGGACTCAACGCGACCTGGCCCTCCAGAAGGGATGGAATGCGCTCGAAGCCGGTGTACCCCTCCTGGCATCGGCCTACGCGAAGAGGGCCCTGCGCCACGCACCCGAAGATCCCGAGGCGACGAAACTGGGTGCGATCGCAGCGGAGCGGGTGGTTGCCTGGCGCGCCGAACGTTCCCGGGCCGAGACGACGGGGCCCGATGCACTCGCCCAACAAGGTCGACAGGCCGCCATCGCCAGCGCGCTTCTCGCACCGCCGGATGGGAAACTCTCGCGCGCGGCGACGCTGGCTCGGGAAATCCTGGCCGAAGGCCCGGATTCGCCTTTCGCCAGCGAGGCACGTTATGTCCTTGCACTGGCCGCGGGTGCTCGGGGCGTAGAAGGCGAGCGTTGGGAGCGCATCGAGCAGCTCGCGGTTGAGGACGACTCGAACTCGACGATGGCCCGATTCGCTCGGGAAGAGTGGGAGAGCTACGAAACCAACCCCTATCGCGGCTTCAAGGTGGCGCTGGACCAGGTACGCAGCGAGAAGACCCGGACGGTCCTCTTCGGCCCACTGAAGGACGGACCACGGGAACGACACCTGCCACGCTGGCTCGAGTACGTCGTGGAGATCCCGGCGACGGTGACCGTCCTGCTCGGGCTTCCGATGCGGCTGCTTCAGGCGCCGTTCCAGCTTTCGCCGCTGGGCGTGCCGGCCGTCCTGGCCAGGCGAACCCTGGAGCGCGAGCCCGCTGGCGCCCACACCGAGGAAGCCCGGCGTTGGCTCGTCGACTACGAACGCCGCCGGGGCAATGCGGTGGGAGCGTTGGCGCTGCTCGAAACCGCGCCAGGCAGCAGCCCCGAGGAGATGGCGGAGCTATTGGACGCCGCCGGGACGCAGGCCTACGAGGCCTCCCTGAAGGAGAAGCGCCGCGACGTCCGCGTCCGCCTTCTCCAAGACGCCGCGCGGCGCTTCGCAGGCACCGAAGGTGGGCAGAAGGCGGGGGAGGCCGCCCGTGAGGAGCTGCGAACCGCGACCAGCCAGAACATCCGCATCAGCCGCGGCTTCCTGCTCGAGAACCCAGCCGTGGCCGGGCCCGAGGGCCTCGCCCTTCGCCCCGCCCTGCTGGACGACGAACCCAGCAACGGCGAACTCCATCCCCAGGGCGTCACCCTCCTCGGCGAACGTGTCCTCGAGATCGCCCTTCTCGATGGCCGGCCCAGCCAGCCACCGCAACTGAAGCGCCGACGCGTCTCGGAGGAGCGGTTGGCTCGGCTGGTCGCCCAGCTGGAAGAAGCGACCCTGCATACCCTCCTGACCGACCGGGACGCCCGGGTCGAACACGACGCAGATCGGGATCTCTACTTCGAACGCGCCCGCCTCCACAGCCTGGAGCGCGCCGACGGCCGCTCCCATGCGGAGTCCAACTACGCCTTCCTGGGCATGCGCGAACGTTATGGCCTGGTTCGCGGTCGCGAATCGATTCTCCCCGTCCAACTCGTGCTCCAAGGCAGCTTCGAAGACTTCGCTCTCGGCGCCTTCCCACGCGTCCGCATGCCAAAGACAACGCCGGACGCGTTCTTGTACAAGGATAGGTAGAGACGCGGCGGAGACGTTCCGGCCCCTAACAGAGCGCCTCGGCGAGCAGCTCGATCGGGTGGGCCAGGCGCATGTTCAGGCCTCGGCTCCTCACCCCGGCCTCGAGCTGCATCAGGCAGCCGGGGTTCCCGGTCGCGATGATCTCGGGCTGGGCAGCTTCGAGAGCGTCCAGCTTGCGGGCCAGGACGGCGGCGGACATTTCCGGTTGGGTGAGGTTGTAGATGCCGGCGGCGCCGCAGCAGCTGGACGGATCGTCATGCGCCACCAGTTCCAATTCCGGGATGGCTTCGAGGAGACGGCGCGGTGCGCCAGCGACACCTTGGCCGTGGACCAGATGGCAGGGGTCGTCGTAGGCGACGCGTCTGGCGAGGGGACGCGGGGCTCCGCGCAGTCCGACCTGGTCGAGGAACTCGCAAATGTCGCGCACCTGTCCCGCCAGGAGCGAGCCTTCCTCGCCGAGCCAGTGATCGAGTTCACGGAGAGCCGCGCCACATCCCGCCGAATTCGAAACAACGGCGTCGATCTCTCCGGCCTGCCGAAATGCGATCACGTTCGCACGGGCCAGCTCTGTGGCGAATTCCAGTTCTCCTCCGTGGGCTTGCAGCGC
The DNA here is from genome assembly GCA_021775805.1 of Alphaproteobacteria bacterium. Classification (GTDB taxonomy): domain Bacteria; phylum Pseudomonadota; class Alphaproteobacteria; order Rhizobiales; family JAJFHC01; genus JAJFHC01. The sequence continues at coordinate 11,555 of JAJFHD010000007.1, forward strand.
TCCGCAGCATCCCTGACTGGCCGGCACGATCACCTCGAATCCCTGCTCGGCCAACACTTCGACAGTTGCCCGATTCACCGCACCGAACATCTCGGGCATGATGCAGCCCTCGAAGAAGGCGACCCGGCCGCGAATCTCGCCCCGAGCGGGGACGACCTCCGGCAGACGACGACGATCAACGGCCGCCGGCACCTTCGGAAGCAGGCCGTGCATCTCCCGCAATCGACGTGGCAGGAGCGGCAACACCAGACGGTCGAGGCCAAAACGCTGCACCGCCGACAACCCGGTCATGACTCCGCGAAGCACTGGCTTCCGTGGCACCACCTGGCGGAGCGCGAATCGCTCGATCCGCTTGGCCCAGCCGCGCCGAAGCCCGGCATCGTCGACGACGGCGCGTGCCTGCTCGAGCAGTGAACCGAAGGCCACGCCGGAGGGGCAGGCTGTTTCGCAGGCGCGGCAGCCCAGGCACAGATAGGCCTCTTCAGCGAGGGTGTCGGAAAGCGGAACTTCGCCTTCGGCAACCCCCCGCATCAGATAGATCCGCCCGCGCGGCGAGGAGGTTTCTCGCCCCGTCACCCGATAGGTGGGGCAGGACGAAAGGCACAGCCCGCAATGAACGCAGTCGAGAGTGCCCGGGTGGAGGGCTTCGAGGCCACTTCCTTCCGTCATTCGAGCCCTCAGATCCTGCCGGCGAAGCGGCCGGGGTTCAAGATGCCGGCGGGGTCGTACTGGGCCTTGATGGCCGCCTGGAGCGGCCGTAGCGCCGGGTTCTCACCAAACAACTCCCGACTCTCCCGCACTGCGAGCGGTGCGGCTTCGACCAGGAAGCCTTCGCCGGCACGCTCTGCTGCTGAGAAGACCGCCTCATCGGATGAAAACGCCCAGACGAGGCCTCTGGCGGGATGGGCGAGGATCTCGGCCCCTGCCCGGCTGAGGCTAGCCGCGCTCTCGGCCAGCTGGCTTGGCCTGGCCGAAACCTGAATGCGCCCACCCGGATCCCTTCCTCGCATTCCGCGAACAACGGCCAATCCGCTCGGATCCGATGCGTCTGCGCCGTATTGGCGGACCAGAAACTCGGCATCCGCCGCCACTGCTGCAGCGTCGCCCGCCAGCTCGAGGAGCATGCCGGGGCCCGGCTTGGAAAGCTCTCGGGCCAGGCCCGCTGAGAGCCAGGCGGCTGCTCGGGCGCTGGGCAGTCGAGCCGGTTCTACCGCCTGGCTTGGATCCCCAGACGGCACCCACCAGCACTCGGTCTTCTCTGGAGCCGGCAGTAGACGAATCCAAGCCGCTTCGATCACGCCGAGAGTGCCGAGGGAGCCCAGGTAGAGCTTTGCCAAGTCGTAGCCGGTGACGTTCTTCACGACCCGCCCCCCGCAACGCACGCGCTGGCCGCTCGCGAGGACGATCTCGAGGCCGAGCACCACATCCCGAGGATGACCGAAGCAGAAGCCCGACGACGCGGTGGCAAGGCAGCCGCCCAGAGTCGAGCTTGGCGAAACGGGATCGAACGGAAGCTCCCAGGCGCCTTCAGTCTCTTTGCGAACATGTTCGCTGAGTGAAGAAACCGAAGCACCGGCGGGTAGATGCGCCACTCCGTCCTCGGCATCAACCTCCATCTCACCGAGCAGGCCGGTCGTCTCCAGCAGGATCCGAGCGCGGGGCATCGGATGGCCGAGGGTGTCCCAGCTGCCGCTCCCTCGCACGATCACGGAAGCCTCGCCCGCCGCCAGCACCCGCAGCGCGGTGGCCAGTTCCTCGCCCGATTGGGGACCGACCCGGCCGTCCAATCCGGGCGACGAGCCGACCCGATCCTCGCCGAGTTCGCGCCTCAAGACAGCGAGAATGCTCATCCGAGCGGCACCTGGTCGTAGCCGCGCGCCTTCGGGTTGGCCTCGAAGCAGAAGCGCGTCGTCGGAAAGAGCTTGCCCGGGTTGCAGGTGAGGGTGGGGTCGAACGCCGCGCGCAGCTTCTTCATCGCATCGAGATCGTCATCGGAGAAGACGAGCCCCATGTAGTCGCGCTTCTCGGTGCCAATGCCGTGCTCGCCGCTGATCACCCCGCCTGCATCGACGCAGAGCTGGAGGATCTCCCCGCCGGCCTTCTGCACGCGGGCCAATTCGTCTGCATCTCGCCGATCGAAGGAGATGTTCGGATGCAGGTTCCCATCCCCGGCGTGGAAGACGTTCGAGAGCCGCAGGCCGTGCCGATCCCCGATGGCGCAGACCGCCTCCAGGATCTCCGGCAGCTTCCGCCTTGGAACGACGGCGTCGTTCACGTAGAGGTCTGGGGCCAGCCTGCCCATCGCGCCGAAAGCCCCCTTCCGGGCCCGCCAGAAGCGCTGGCGCTCCTCCTCATCCCGGGCCACCTGGACCTCGCTGGCGCCCTCGCCGAGCGCCAACGCCTGGGTTCGCTCGGCCTGGATGCCAACGGCCACCGCCGGCCCGTCCAGCTCCATGATCAGCACGGCCCCAGCGTCGGTCGGCAGCCCGGCGGCGTAGACGCTGGCCTCCACGGCTTCGATCGTTCGGCGGTCCACGATCTCCATCGCGGCGGGCACCAGGCCGCTTCGGATGATCGCGCCCACCGCCCGACAGGCAGAAACCACATCGGGGAAGATCCCGAGCAGGGTCTCGGTTCGCTCGGGGATGGGAACGAGCGCGACAGTCACCTCGGTCACGATGCCGAGCGTCCCCTCACTGCCGACCACCGCTCCCACGAGGTCGTAACCAGCGGGGCAGCCCGTTGGCGAACCGAGTCGCACGATGTTCCCGTCCGGTAGCACCAGCTCGAGTGCCAGCACATGGTTCGTGGTGGTGCCGTACTTCAGCGTATGGGGCCCACCCGAGTTTTCGGCGACGTTGCCGCCCAGGGTGCAGGCTTGCTGGCTCGACGGATCGGGGGCGTAGAAGAGCCCGTGTTGCAGCACAGCCTTCGACAGGTCCGCGTTCACCACACCGGGCTGCACGACGGCAAACCGATCGCCCGGCTCGACCTGAAGGATGCGATTCATCCGGGCGCACTCGATGATCACACCGTCGGCGAGCGCCAGTGCCCCCCCCGACAAGCCGGTGCCTGCACCGCGCGGCACGAACGGAACCCCGTGCTTGCGGCATGCCTTCACGAGCCCGACCACCTCCTCCGTGGTCGAAGGCAAGACGACAGCCCGCGGCCTGGCCGAATGATGGGTGAGCCCATCCGCTTCGTAGACGAAGAGCTCTTCGGGGCGGGTCAGGACCTGATCGCCACCGACCACATCACGCAGGCAGTCTTCGAGAGATGACGAGTTCGACCTGGGCCCCATATCGTTTGGCTCGCTCTGCGGTTGGTGGTGCGAAGCAGCGACCCGTCGAGGGTAGCGGAGAAGATCCAGAGGCTTCCCACGGTCGGCCGAGGGGTTGGTACCCTTCGACGGGATGGAACAGGATCTCCGCGGAGAAATCCTATGAGCGCCTTCGAGAGCGATCCGCCGGTCGTCAGCTGGGAGACACGGGAACTCCCCGACGCATGGCCCGACGCTCTCTCCTTGCGTCGCGTGAGAAGCCTCTTGCGGGTTGCCCTACGTGTTCTCCGCGGCCCTCATAGCCAGGTCACCCTTCCCGACTCGCTACCCGGAGCTGATCGCATTCCTCGCTATGCGCTCCAGGAATTCCACAACCTTCCCAACGGGAACTACTCGAAGCATGTCACCCATGGCTACGGCCGGGGTTTCGACATCGTCATGCTCGGGGTGATGGAGAGCCGGCGGCAGGCCCTCGCTGATGAGTTGGCCCATTGCGGCAGCGTTCTCGATCTCGGATGCGGAGCCGGTCACACCGCGGGAGCCCTCTTCGAAAGGGGTGTCGGTGATGTCTGGGGGCTCGATCCTTCGCCCTACCTGCTGCAACACGCCGCGCGCAGCTACCCCGGCGTCCAATTCGTTCAGGGCGTGGCGGAAGGAACCGGATTCCCGGGCGAACGCTTCGATGGCGTGTGCGCCTGCTTCCTCTTCCACGAACTTCCGCCTCGCGCGATCGAGCAGGCGTTGGCGGAGTGTCATCGCATTCTGCAGCCCGGCGGAAAGCTGGTCATCACCGAACCGGGCCGCGAGCATTGGAAGACGCCCGTCCTGCCCTTGATCCGCCGTTACGGCTGGCGCGGTCTCTACTTCCGCAGCCTGGCCAGCCTGGTCTACGAGCCCTTCCTGGCCGCATTCCATCGGGACGGACTTGCCAGCGTGCTGGAGCGTCAGGGCTTTTCGGAGATCCGCACTGAGAACGAACTCCCGACCACGCGCTGGACGGCGATCCGTCGCTGAACCCAGCCTCCCGAGTGTCCTCTGTGGTCCCTCACCTAGCTGCTAGGATCCGCCCCCACCTCCTTTGCCGACCCGCGGCGAGCCCGACTGGAAGACCCATCGATGAGTGACGAACCGGAATTCGATCTGAAGGCGTTGCTGGGCATCGTCGAAAAGGAGAAGTCCGAACCGACTCCTTTTGCCAAGACTGTGGCCGGCGCCTTGGAGAAGGCGATCACCTCCATGCGGGCCGAGGGCGTGATCGAGGTCGAGGACGCCAACTTCGAGGCGCTCGTGGCTGAGGTCACCAACGCCGCGCTCGACTCGAGCTCCTTGAAGCGGCTACTCCTGCGTGTCGTGAAGACGCTCATCCACAGCGATCTCGTCGAAGAGGTATACGGCACGGACGAAGAGATCTCAGCCTCGCTTCGCCCGTTCCTGGATGCTGTCTAGGCCCGTTGATCGAGGGCTAGATCTCGCGACGTAGGCCGCCGAGCAATGCGGCAGGCGCGCGCACGCGAATGTGTGCACCGTCCTCGTCGTAGCGCTCTTCGAGCACGCGGCAGCGCTCGTGCAGCATGGCGACCTTGCCCTGCTGGTCGTACGGGATCACGAATTCTTCCTCTTCCATCGAGCGCTCGAAGAAATCGCGAATTCGACCGTGTAGCGCGGACACGTCCTCGGACGACTTCGCGGACATCATGACCGCCTCCGGGAATTCTTCGGCGAGCGCCGCACGCTGCGGTTCGGAGATCAGGTCGCATTTGTTGAGGATCAGCAGGCGCGGATGGTCCTCCGCACCGATCTCACCGAGCACCTGGCGCGTCACGTCGAACTGATTGCGGAATGCGGGGTCCGAGGCGTCCACCACATGCAGGTGCAGGCTCGCATCCCGGGCTTCCTCCAACGTTGAGCGGAACGATGCGACGAGATCGTGGGGAAGAGCCTTGATGAAGCCGACCGTATCGGAGACGAGAATCCGCGGGCGCGTCTCGGGCACCAGCGCGCGCACGGTGGTGTCCAGCGTCGCGAAGAGCTGATCGGCGACGTACATCGCGTTGTTCGTCAACGCACGCATCAGCCGCGACTTGCCTGCGTTCGTGTAGCCGACGAGCGCGACGGTCTGGGTCGTGCTCCCGCTGCGGCGACTTCGTTGCACATCCGCTTCGCGCTGCACCACGACGAGGCTCCGGCGCAGTTCCGCGATACGGTCGCGCACGGCGCGCCGGCCCAGCTCGAGGGTCGATTCGCCCGCTCCCTTGCCGCCAACCCCTCCGCGCTGTCGTTCGGTGCCCGCGTTGGCCTCGCGAAGCCGTGGCGCCATGTAGACGAGGCGCGCAATCTCGACCTGGATCTTGGCCTCGCGGGTGCGCGCGTGGCGCTGGAAGATCGAGAGAATGACCATCGACCGGTCGAGCACCTCCACGCCCGTGGCCTTCTCGAGATTGCGCATCTGGGTCGGCGTGAGATCCTGGTCTACGAGGACGGTGACCGCATCGGTGGGCGAGCCCTCTTCTTCTTCGGCCTCGGCTTCGGCCACATCGTCCGCGGCTTCATCCTCTTCCGAGTGCGCCCGAGAGCCGGGCGGCGAATAGCTCGGAACGAAGCCCTGCCCACCTGTGTAACCCGCAAGTTCCCGAAGCTTGCCCTCGCCGACGACGTTGCTCGCGCCCAGACCCCTACGCTTCTGCGTCACGCGCCCGATGACGCGCAGTCCGAGCGTCTTGCCCAGTCGTTCGAGTTCGTTCAGCGAGCTCGCAAAGGCCTCGTCCGTCACCCCCTGGAGCTGAACGCCAACCAGCACCGCGGGCGGGCGCTCGGCTTTGGGAACGTTGCGAGAGGGGCCGTTCATATCGCGCAGGCTCGCAGCATCTGACCGGGGACGCAATCGGGATGCGCTCAGCGCCACCTGTCGGGGCCCTCGTGCGGGTACCACGTGATCGGGTCTCCAATCTACCCGACCCGCCACTCACGTTGCGTCCCTGCGACGCCATAGGCTCGCCAGCCACGGTTGCTTCTCGCGAGGCACGCCGTCCGGGCGGTAGTAGTGGCGAACCGGATCGAATCCGGCGCGAGTCATGAAGCCGCTCCAGGCGCCGAAGTCGTGATAGGCGCCGAAGCGCCCGCGATTCCACCCTTCTTCATTCTTCCCGCGTGGATTGCTGGAGAAGAGCACGCCACGTGGCCGCAGGCTCTCCCTGAGTTCGCCGAGAACCCGAGGAAGCTCGGCTTTCGGCACATGAAACAGAGAGGCATTGGCGAAGACGCCGTCGAATGTTTGTGCGGGCAGTTCGAGTGCCAGGAAATTTTGATGCAGTACCGGCACGTCGGCATGCTCGCGCGCCATTCGCACGAAGGAAGCACTGCCGTCGAGGCCGGTCGGCCGCTGGCCGCACGCCTTGAACGCCATCAGGTCGCGGCCGGGGCCGCAGCCCAGGTCGAGAATCGAAAAGGGTCCGTCGCCTTCGAGCGCGTCGAGCAGCGACTCGATGTTCTGGGACACATCGTGATCGCGCGTGCCTTGCCAGAACTGCTCGGCGCTCTCTTCGTAGTGCTCGAGGGTTGCAATCGAGATGTCGTCGCGATCACCAGCCATCTCCACTCCGGTGCGCGAGCTTCCGCCTAGCGAAGTCGCTTCAACAAGGAGGCCCGCATGGAGGTGCGAATGTCGCTGTAGACGAGTTCGCTACCGCCCTTCGGCGAAGCCTTGGCCTTCTTGGGGGCCTTGCGCCTGGGGCTCGGCTTCTTTGCCGCCCTCGTCGCAACGCTGTTCTTCGCCGCGGGCTTCTTCTTTGCGGCGGGCTTCTTGCGAGCCTTGGCGGCCGCCTTCTTCCTGGGCGCTGCTTTCTTGGGTGCCGCCTTCCTGGCTGCCTTCTTGACCGACTTCTTCTTCGCTCTGCTCTTCTTCCGCGCTGCCATGACGACTCTCACCTCCGGTTGCCTCACGAAGGTTCGTGAAGGCCGCCGAGCTTACCCATTGTGAGCCACCGCTGCTGCAAGCCATCTTCGCTTTGGGGCATTACGGCGTCGACCGGTTGCATGCTCTCGGGTCGATCCCGGCTTGGAACATGCACGTCGCGATGTCCATCGGGGGCCAGGGTGAAGCCCAGCACCTGGCGCGCCCCCAAGGGTCGCTCCAGCGCAGTGATGGCCCGCGTCAACTCGCGGAAGTCAGGGCTTGGAGCGCTCGCGTGAGGATGGCTTCGCTGGCGCGAACGCCATGGCCGCGAACGGTCCGGAGATGCGCCCAGCTGTCGGCGGACAACAGGATCCCCACGGCTTCCAGCACGGCCTTCGACTCCGCGTTCGAGAGCGCTTTCAACGCGGGCTGCAGAGCCTGATGGGACTCGTTGGCTAGAACCCCTTCGAGCTGTTTGCGCTCGCTGCGGTGGTGGGCGCGACGACCAACTGGATTCGCACCAGCGCGCAGCAGCGGACCGATTTCCTCGAAGAGCGCCACTCGCCGGCGAACAAGGGTGACGATCCGATCCTCCAGTTTCTCGGCCTCGATGGGGCCTTGATCGAGATACTTCATCACCCGAGCCGCCATGCGTTCCGTCATGGCTTCAGTGAGACCGTCCCGATCCTTGAAGTGCCGGAAGATCGTGCTGGCACTGACCCCGGAACGCGCCGCGATTTCGGGAATGGTGATCTCCATATCGGGGTCGCGCAGTGCCTCCGCGACGGCGTTCAGAATCCGCTCACGACTTCGTTGAGTTCGGATCCGGCGTCCGTCGGAGATGGGGTCCCGGGTGGACATATTTCGAGAGTACCACATGCATATCCTGCCATGGCCTTGTCGGGATACGGAAGGAAACGACGTTTGGAGACAATTCGTGACGATTTCCTTGACGACCTCGTAAAATTTATGGTAGTTGTGCTCTCATATTCAATTGATAGTAAGGCTCTCATTACTTTACGGAGACTCCCCATGCCCCGATCACACAGCTCCCGTTGCCGGAACAAATTCGGCGCCCTGCTCCTGGGCGCCGTCGCCCTCGCCACCGCGCTGCCTGCGAGCGCAACCACGCTCCTGTTCGAGTCCCGTGAGATCACCTTCGACGCTTTGCCGTTCTCGCGGAACGTCTACCAGTGCGCCACCTGCAGCGTGGCGGACTGGGCGAACGTGGTGTTGCCGGGGCCCTTGTGGGAGCAGGCCTCCGCCAAGCTGCTCTTGCCTGACGTGACGGCCGTCCTGCCGACGCCGCCCGTAGGAGTTCCCGCAACGCTGGATCTGATTCCGACGCTCCCAGGCGACGATCACAGTTTCATCGCCCGCGTCCTCGACGGGGTCATCCTGCAGGCCGACCCGACCTTCGGCCAACTCGCAACGGCCCGGGTCGAGCGGGACACCCAGTTCACGTACACGGCGGGGCAGGTCGTCCACGAGATCACCGACACCGGCGGCAACCGCTACATCTTGTTCAGCTTCGATCTAGCCGCTTCGGCAACCTGGGACGTCACCCAGATCGACGGAATCGCCGGCTTCATCAGCCTTCCGACGGGCTGGATCTACTCCAGCCGCGTCACCACCCAGGACGAAGTCTACGCCTCGGGTGGGATCGCCGATGTCTTCGCGATGGGGGGCGCCGCGGCATTCCAGATGGTCCCGGAGCCAGGTACAGCGCTGCTGATGCTCACTGGGCTGGGCTTCGTCACCGCAAGGCGAAGGAGCCTCGAGGACCAACGCCCGGAATGGCCTACGACCCGTGCGTTCTAGGTCTCGCTCGCCACGAGATCGATCAGCGTGCGCATGCGGCCCATCGCGTCGCCCAGGTGTGGAATGAAGCCCATGTGGCTGCCCGGGTACCAGGTGATCCTTGGCTCATCCCAGCGCTTCCACATGTCGCGCACGGTCTCGGGACGGAAGAAGCGGTCGTCGTCCATCGCAAACAGATGGATGCGATCGCGCGGGATCACGGGTTGGAGCTCTCCCCAGCCGATGCGGTCCGTGAAGGCGGCGAAATCGCTCGGCTGCCAACCGAAACGCGCGAGGTCCGCGCGCATGGTGTGGAGCACTGGGGCATCGGCCACCAGCGCGCCGAGATCCATGTGAGCAATGAACGGAGCCGCGAATCCGAATTCGGGCTCCAGACAGGTGAGCGCCGCCGTCAGCGCGCCGCCGAGCGAGAGCCCGGCAATCCCAACGGGCTGATCCGACTCGGCACGCATCCAGCCCAGCAGCGTGCGCGCATCGAGCAGCGTCTGGCGCAACGACTCCACGCTGCGCACGAGGTCTGCAGTCCAATAGAGCTCGCCGTCCAGGCGTGAGGCACGCGGCTTGCGGCGCCCGTGATAGGGCGGCTGGAGCTGCACGACATCCACGTCGAGGCTCCGCGCCATGCCCGCCAGCAACGTCCACTCCTCGAGCGGCGTCTCGGGCTGCATGAACCCGTGGATATAGAGGAGCTTCGGGCGGGCTTGCGCCGAGTTGGGCCGCAGCCTGCGTGCGGTGACGCGGTGGATGCGGCGGCGGCGCGCATGGTAGTAGCGACCGAAGTGCGGCTCGAGGGGCTCGTGCAACGACTGGAAGGAGAGGTCCTCGCTCAACAGACCCGGCAGCTTCCAGCGTCGGCGGATCTCGACCTCCGGGATCGCGTGCGGAGCCGGAAAAAGACGCTCGGTCCCGATGTTCTCGTAGACGGCGAGGCGGTCGAGCGTGTTTCGCGGCTGGGGGCGCAGAAGGCCTGCGGCCCGCGCGAGTACTCCGGTCACCTCGTCTGCATGCGGTAGTCGTGCCATCGTCTCCCCGCGAAACACGTGTACAGCGACCCAGCCTACCGCACAGTCGGATTTGTGAGAGAATCCCGACATGATCCGGACGACCGTCGTCGGTAGCTGGCCCATTCCGTTCGGCCTGAAGCCAAGGCTCACGAGCTACTACAAGGGCGACTCGAGCGACGAAGAGGCGCACGCCGTGTTGCAGGCTGCGGCTCGGATCGCGATGGACGAGCAGCTGGCGTGCGGCCTCGACCAGATCATGGGAGGAGAGGTCTTCGCTCCCGATTTCGTGCATCACGTACCGCCGCGCCTCAACGGCCTCGAAGTCGTCCGTGAGCGCGACCATCGCGCGGGGTCCGAGGGGATCGGACACTACCGGATCGCCGGTGACCTCACGGCGCCTCGGGGAACAGGTCATGCGCTTGCCTATCGCCGCGAGAAGGCCATCCAGCCCGATCTCGAAAAGGCCGCCGTTCCGTCGCCCCTGACGATGACGCTTTCATTTCCCACGGACCCCTTGTTGCCCGACCAGATGGAGAACGTGGCTCGCATCGTAGAGAACGAGGTGCTCGACATGGTGGATGCCGGCGCACGGGACATCCAGCTCGATGCACCCTTCGAAGCCATCCTCGCGTTGGTGGAATCCCGCGAGCCGCAGGAGATCGTTCCCTGGATCGTCTACCCCTTTCGTCACGTAGCCGGAATCTGTCGCACGGTTCATTTCTGCCTGGGCGACATGGGGCGACGGCCTGCAACCCAGGAGCAGCATCTGCGCAACCTGATCCCACTGATCCAGCGCCTCGATGGCGAGGTGGACCGGGTGCATCTGGAATGTTCCTACTCCGGTCAGTGGAAGGAACGCGATCTGCTGTCAGAGATACCGGATTCGATGGAGGTGATCGCGGGCATCGCCGATGTCAAGGCAGAACCCCAGGACAGCCAGGTGTTGGCCGACCGGATTGGCGTCCTGCGCGAGATCATCCCCGACGAACGTCTGCTCGTTTCTTCTTCGTGCGGCTGCGGTCGTGTTCCCCACGATGACGCGATCCGAATGATGCGAAATCTCGTCGAGGCGGCGCACTCGATCTCGGCGTGAGAGCCCGCGCGCTTGCGCGGGAAAGGATACCCCAGGAGCGTGGGGCGTCGGGTCGCACCTGCCTGGGGAGCGCCGCTTATCTGCCACCACGTGGTTTCGCGACGGCGGCACATGAATTGCTTTGCTTGAACCCATGGGCCGTTCACCCGCGATGTTCATTTTCCTATCCCTCCTGATGGCGCTCCTTCCCCCTTCCCTGGCATCAGGCCAGGAGAGGGTGAAGCGGGCGTCGGTCGAGCATGGCACTTGCCAGGCGGGGGATCGGGTCTTCGAGGCAAGCCGCGCAGAATGCAAGCGTAGGAAGGGAACCTTCTCGGCGGCTCCGATCCCGGTCGTCAAGAAACGAGCCCCGGGCCGGGCAACGCAGCCCAATCCCAAGCCGCAAGGCACAGCTCGAAAGAAGCCCCCCGTGAGACCGTCACCGGGCGCTTCCGAGCACGAACCCCTGCTGAGCCCTGACTTTGCCGATCTGGCCATCACCAACGTGACCATCACTCCCGTCTCGCCGCGAATCGAAAAGGACCTGATCACGATCACTACGACGATCAAGAACAAGGGCGTCTCCACACCCCAGAAGGACGCCTGGTTCCAGTTGGAGCTGACGGACGATCCCTACACGCAGTATCTGCGGAAGCTGGTCGTCCCGTTCACGATGATCCTGCCCCGATTGGATCCCAACTCCGAGCACGTCGTCACCAAGACGGCGAGAATTCCGAGGCAGTTCAAGAACTCCCAGAACCAGACGATCATCCCTGCACCGGGGAGCTACAAGGTTCTCGCGATCGTCAACACGACGGCCTTCAGCCTCGATGAAGAAAAGAATCCCAGTAACAATCGACTTACGAAGACCTTCGTGGTCCGGGATCCGCCGGCGTCCGATCTCGTGCTGGATACGATCACTCTGGCGCCCGGCTGCCGGATCAGGATCCGGTTTCACAATGCCGGAGCCGCGATTCCGGATGCGGATTTCGATGCAGCCTGGGTCAGCATCCAGGAAGATGATGGCCTGAGGCAGCAGGAGAAGTTGAGCGACGTCGATGATACGGGGCGCAGCAAGACATCCGGCCTCTCGTTGACGTCCACGCCAAACTACGTGACGTACGTCTGGCCAGCACCCAACTCGAATGCTGCTCTCGACATCGGCCTCGCGTCCGGGCAGACGTCACGCGTCGAGGTCAAGCTCGATCCCTATCACGCAATCCGGGACGAGAAGCCCGACAACAACAACAAGGCAAAGATTCTGCGCTGCCCCTGATAGCATCCCGCGGTAGTCATCACGATCGTGGATTCGACAACCTGTCGCAGGTCAGGCTCCCCCCGACCGAACGGATCCAGGCCTGGAAGGTCCATCGGAGAGGATTCGGACCCTCATTGTGGCGGGCCACTTCCTCGAACACACCCGGATCCAACGCTTTGCGAACAGGAGCGAAGAGGAGTATTCCATCGCTTCAGCTGAATGCATGAAGCGGAACGTGGAGAGCCGGCTGAACGTCCTGTTTCCGGTGGAGGAGCGGAGTTCCGCAAGGAGATCGGAAAGACCATGAACAGGCTGCTCGCAGACCCTCACAGCGCCCGGCTGAACCCGGCGGAGCGGGCGACCGGGCAACACCGCAATGCGACGCGCTCGAAGACCCAGGGGCTTCGCTCCAAGCCGCGCCGGAAGCTGCGGTGATGCTCCGCTCCGGCAAACCCATTCTGGTCGCGGTCGATTTCTCAGCGGGTTCCGTAGCCGCGTTGCGATGGGCTGCCGAGTTGGCCGGACTCGTCGGCGCGCCACTCCACGTACTGCATGTGGCCCACGACCCCGCCGATAAGCCGGGGAGTTATGTTGCGCGCGGCTCCGAGCGCCCGGGACCGATCGAGGTGGTCGCCCGCCAGAGGCTCGAAGCCTTCCTGGCCGGCCAGCGAGAGATCTTCGATCTGCCCACGGAAGGGGAGGGATTGATCGTCGACGTGGTCGTTGGACTCCCGGTGAATCGGATCCTGGAGGTCGCCGACCGGGAGCAGGTCCAACTCGTCGTCATGGGCCGCAAGGGGCGAACCGCGCTCGCGGATCTCGTGCTCGGCTCGAAGGCTCAAGGGGTTACGCAGGGCTCGTCCCGGTCGGTCGTGGTTGTGAAGAGCGAACCCGAGACCGGCAACGAGGCCTGATGTCGGAAAAGGTGCCGCTGGCCGAAACGGCCGCGTCCTTGGCAGACGCGGCTCCCGCTGAGGCGTTGCTGTCGCTGGCAAGCGCACCGGAGTGGCTGGCTCTCGCGACAGGTCTCCTCGGAGGTCTGGCTCTCTTCCTCTACGGCCTGGAGCTGATGACCAAGGCGCTCAAGGCCGTCGCGGGCCAACGCCTCCGAACGCTGCTCGCCCAGCTCACCGTCAATCGCGTTGCGGGTGTGTTCTCCGGTGCCCTCGTCACCGCGATCATCCAGTCCTCCTCGATCACCACCGTGCTGGTCGTCAGCTTCATCAGCTCGGGCTTGATGACGCTCTCCCAGGCCGTCGGGGTCATCCTCGGTGCCAACATCGGAACCACGGTGACGGCCCAGATCATTGCCTTCAAGGTGACCAAGCTATCGATGGCAATGATTGCCGGTGGCTTCACCGTCTCCTTCCTCGCGAAGAAGGGATCCCTGCGACAACACGGACTCGGGGCGCTCGGGTTGGGCCTGGTCTTCCTGGGCATGACCTTGATGAGCGACGCGATGGCGCCCCTGCGCGATTTCCCACCCTTCCTGGAGTGGATGGCACGGATGGAGCACCCAGCTCTGGCGATCCTGGCTGCGGCGCTCTTCACGGGCCTGGTCCAGTCTTCCTCCGCGACCACCGCCGTGGTGATCGCGATGGCGAGCCAGGGTTTGATCGGACTGCCGACCGGCATCGCGTTGATCATGGGCGCCAATGTGGGAACCTGCGTGACCGCCATGCTCGCCGCGATCGGCAAGCCCCGCGAAGCCGTGCGCGCCTCGTTGGTGCACGTGCTCTTCAATCTCCTGGGAGTCGCGCTCTGGGTCGGGTTCATCGACTGGTTGGCTTCTGCGGTCGTCACCGTCTCTCCAAGCGCACCGGAACTGGCGGGCGCCGAGCGCCTCGCCGCTGAAACACCCCGCCAGATTGCGAACGCCCACACCGCCTTCAACATCATCAATGCACTGATCTTCCTGCCCTTCGCCTCCCTGCTGGCGGCCGTGGCCGAGCGGCTGATTCCGGATCGTCCTCTCGCGCAGGAAGACGAAATCCGGGCGCACCTCGATGAGGATCTGCTGGATACGCCCGTGCTGGCCTTCGACCAGGCCCGCCGGGAGATCGTGGGCATCGGAGAGAAGAGCATCCAGATGCTCGATGCCGTGTTGCCCGCCATGCTGAGCGGAGACGAAGGGGACCTCTCCAGGGTCGAGGAGATCGATCGTGGAATCGACCGCCTGCACCGGGACGTCGTCGAGTACCTCGCCCGCGCCAGTCAACGGCCCCTGATCAACGGGGAGACCGCCACCCTGATCGAGCTGGTCAGTGTCTGCAACGCCTTCGAGAATCTCGCCGACGTGATCGAGAGCGATCTGGTGCGCCGGGGACGTGAGCGACTCGCTGCCGATATCGAAGTCAGCGCCGAGACGACCCGTGTGATCGGCGAGCTTCACGCTGAAGTAGCCGCAGCGGTACGCATTGCGATGGCAGCTTTCGGGACTAGCGACCCCGCCCTGGCCAGCCAGGTCGTCGAGCAGAAGGCGACGCTCAATACCCTCCTGGCCAAGGCGACGACCCACCAGGTGGACAGGCTGGCAGCTTCCGACAGCCACCGGGGCCACGCCTACGCCGTCGAGAGCGACATGATCGAAGGGCTCCAGCGGGTCTTCTACTATGCCAAGCGCATTGCCCACCGCGTGCTGGAGGCATCGAACGCGGAGGACGATTGAACGGTCCGCTGTCGTTTCTTCGTGAACGCTCGAGACTTCATCGGCCAGGTCCAATGATCCAGAGATCTCGAGCCTGAGGAACCCGATGTGCCGCGGTGACGATCTGCCTGGCTCGTTGCCAAGCCGGAATGAAAAGGGCGGCGGTCAGAGGCCCTTGTTCGGATTGATCAGCACTTTCTCGCCCGTAGATTGGCGCCCGTACACGTGCACGGCCTCGAGCTGAAGGGCTTCTGCGAGAGAGACCTCCCGCGTGTAGTGGCTGGCGAACGTCGTCTTGATTTCCCGCGCCACGCGCTCGCGGAGTTCCTGCCCTTTTTCGGCTCCGATCCTTTGGAGGAAGGGCGTCAGAAGCCAGCCTCCGATACTCCACGCCATTCCGTAGTTGCGAATGAGTTCGGTGGGCGAGGTATCGAGGCCTCCGTAGATGTAGATCTGCTTGTGAGTCGTCGAGCCGTAGCGGCTGAACTCCTTGGCCGTCCGGTTGGCCGCACGTTCCATGCAGGTCAGGATCTGGCTGGCGAGCCGGCCGCCGCCGGTCGCGTCGAAGGCCAGCGTTGCGCCGGTCTCGACTAGCGCATCCGTGAGACCCGCCATGAAGTCGTCATCGCTCGAATTGCACACATGTTTTGCGCCCAGGCCCCGCAGGAGTTCGACCTGCTCGGGCTTGCGAACGATGTTCACGAGTGAGACGCCGTCGGCCTGGCAGATCTTGTTCAACATCTGACCGAGGTTCGACGCGGCGGCGGTATGAACGAGCGCCGTGTGGCCCTCGAGTTTCATCGTTTCGACCATGCCGAGCGCCGTCAGCGGGTTCACGAAACACGATGCGCCTTCGGCCGGCGTCGTCCCCTCCGGAAGCGCCAGGCAGAAAGCTGCCGGGACGCAGCGCATCTGCGAGTACATCGAACCACCGATCAACGCGACGGTTCGTCCCAGCAGGCTCTGCGCCAGTTCCGATGAGCCGGCCTCGACGACGACCCCAGCACCCTCGTTGCCTACGGGCAAGGCTTGATCGACGCGCGGGGCGAGACCCGGCATCACGCCGGCTGGAACCTTCGCCTGGAGAATGGGACGATCCGGGCTACCGGATACCGTGGCGTTCGGGATATTTGCCGGCCCGAACAGCAGGCCCAGATCCGACGGGTTGATGGGTGCCGCTTCGACGCGCACGAGAACGTCGTTGGGCCCGGGGCTGGGAACCTCCACTTCGGCAAGTGAAACCTCGAGAGTGGCATCGGCCTTGATGGTGGACTGCAGCTGTAGCGCTCTCGACATGGGGCTCCCCGAATTGCGGTTGGACGCTTGGCTAGGCGAGGCCAAGCCGCTCCAGATCATCCTCGTCGAGCCCCAGGTAGTGGCCAATCTCGTGCTTGACGGTGATCTGGATCTGCTCGATCAACTCGGCCCGTGTGCGGCAGACCTTTTCGAGGTTCTTCTTGAACAAGATCACCCGATCCATGTCCCGCGCCTGAGAGGTAAGGGCTGCCTCGGTACGCGGCACGCCGATGAAGATCCCCAGAATCTGTGGTGAGACATTCTGGCCTAACACCAGATCATCGGCGGGGAAGTCCTCGATCAAGCAGGGCACGTTCAGGGCGTACTCGCGGATCGAACGCGGCAGGTCGCCGAGCGCATCCGCAGCGATCTGATCGAAATCCTCGGCGCTCGTGGCCGTCGGAAGGGGAAAGTGATCCGCGTCGAGCGCGAAGGCTTGCTGGAAGGCGCGCCAGGCGTCGTCCTCCCGGTCGAGACGCTCGAGAACCAGGCCCAGGTGATAGACGGCATGAGCGGATTCCGGGTCGAGAGCCACCGCGTGATCCAGGTGCCGCCGGGCCTCCTGGAGCTGGCCAAGCTCGAACTCGATCTGACCCTCGAAAGCGCGATAGACCGCGACATCTCCGGTGGTCTGAAGTGCCCGGCGCACCAGAAAGAGCGCGCCCTGGAGATCGTCCAGATAGAAGAGCGACTTCGACTTCAGGTAGTAGATCTCGCCTTCGGTCCCCTTGTCGGGTCGCGGCGTCTCGTCCCCACCTGAGAGCAGAAGATCGCAGTGATGGATGGCCTGCTCGAACTCACCCATCTCCTCGATCAAGAGCTCCGCGCGGTTCAAGTGGGCCGTTACGAACTTGGGATCCGCCATCGTCGCAAGTTCGAACTGGTAGAGGGCTTCCTCGATCTTGCCCTCATCCCACAGGATCTCACCGCGTCCGTTGTGCGCTTCGGCACCACCGGGATGGGCTTTCAGTGCTTCGTCGAGCCACGCCAGGGCCTCGTCGGTGCGTCCACCGTGAGAGGCTTCCATGGCCTGGTCGAGGCAATCCCAGTATCGATCCTTGTCGTTCATCTCTCTCGCGCAAAGGCCCGTC
>JAJFHD010000061.1 GCA_021775805.1 Alphaproteobacteria bacterium
CAGATTGTGTTGCAAAAGTCGGTTGAGCATTTTTGCGAACAGTGATTCTATTTCCCTAGTGCATCAGCTTTGGAGACGGTGTGATGATGGGGCGTCAGACACGAGGTCAGGAACAGCTTTTCTACGAATTCAACCTTGAAGAGGTTGTTCCCGCAGATCATCTGGTTCGGCGCATTGACGCGGTTTTGGACACGAGTTGGGTTCATCGGGAACTCGAGCCCCATTACAGCACCCTTGGGCGGCCATCGATTGACCCCGAACTGATGATCCGAATGTTGATTGTCGGTTATGTCTTCGCGATCCGCTCTGAGCGTGAACTTTGCCGTGACGTTCAGGTCAACCTTGCCTATCGCTGGTTCTGCGGTTTAGGGCTTGAGGACCGCGTTCCCAACCATTCGGTTTTCTCTCGCGCCCGCTCTGAACGGTTCCGTGACAGTGACCTGTTGCGCACTGTGTTCGAACACGTCGTGATGTCGTGCATCAATGCCGGTCTTGTGGGCGGTCAGGGTTTTGCGGTGGACGCCTCTCTAATAGAGGCTGATGCCAACAAGCAGCGTTCCATTCCCGGGTCAGATTGGAATAGAGACCGCAACCTGGAGACGGCGAGCCGTGCGGTGAAGGAATATGTCGATACGCTTGATGATGCAGCCTTTGGTGCTGCCAGCGAGGTTGTCCCGAAGTTTGTCTCACCATCTGATCCGGCTTCTCAATGGACGGGTGCACACAAAGGGCCAGCGTTCTTTGCCTATGCCACCAACTATCTGATTGATAACAAACATGCCGTCATCGTCGATGTGGAAGCAAGCCGTGCCATCCGTCAGGCAGAAGTAGGTGCTGCCAGAACCATGATCGAGCGCACCGAGCAGCGCTTTGGTATCAAGCCCAGCCGTCTTGCTGGCGATACCGCCTATGGTGCCGCACCGATGCTTGCCTGGCTGGTCAAGGAAAAGGGCATCACCCCGCACATACCGGTGTTCGACAAATCGACCCGCAAGGACGGCACACTGAGCAGAGCCGACTTTACATTTGATGCCGAGCAAAACATCTACCTGTGCCCACAAGGCAAGTCCCTGACAACGACAGGTCGTGTGCACGGGAACCGAACCTTGTATTACCGCGCGAGCAAGTTTGATTGCGACGCTTGCCCACTGAAGTCAAAGTGTTGTCCCAAGGCACCATCGCGCCGGATACCGCGTGACATAGATGAAGACGCCCGTGACCTTGCCCGGTCATTGGTGGGCACGCCAGAGTTTGAGCAATCCCGGCGTGAACGCAAGAAAGTCGAGATGGTTTTTGCTCATCTCAAGCGGATATTCGGGCTTGGCCGCTTGCGGTTGCGAGGGCCACGCGGGGCGCAAGATGAGTTCCTGCTCGCGGCGACTGCCCAGAATCTGAAGAAACTGGCGAGGTATATCACGCGACCACCGCCGCTGGCCGTTGCCGGCCCCTTGCGTCACGAACAACAAACCGACCAAATGAGCGAAAGCGTCGATGCAAGAGCGATAAATCCATCGCAAGTAAGCCGAGCACGGGCAAGGCCCGCCCGAAACTCCAATATCGCCTGCGCTGTATAAATCACCTCCCGACATTGCACCGACTTTTGCAACACAATCGGCCATGAATCTCCTTTAGGCCGACGGTGGCTATTGGCGGCATAGCTGCCGTGACGTATGGGCATCGGCGACTTCCGTTGTGGGGTTAACGCACGTACTCTCACTTTCGGCCCTGAGCTGCCGTTGAGCGTCTTGTGTTGTTGCGCAGATCGGGGTGCCCATTGCAGACGTCGGCGGTCCGCGTCGCGAACGCAAAATATGTCAGTTCTTATCACCTGGAACAAATTTCCAAGATTGATCTCGCTTGATCCAACTTGACAGTGGCTCCACAGCTGCAGTCAAATTCGTTTTGATCGCTAATATTAATTCTCTTGCACGCAGGACATTCCAGTAGGAAGTTTCCAAATACTTCATCGACGGGTGTGTTTGATAGTGCCGCAACGCACAGCCGAATGTCGGTAAGACCATAAAGATAGAGTGGTCTATTCCCCGGATTGGGCACCTCGCCAACTTTCGTTACAGCTCCCGAATCTTGCCAACTTTGAATTTTAGGCCGGATTGCATTCTCGCTAACGCGAAAGACATCATTGGCGAGCAATCTGTTTGTAAACGTCGGATTACCAATTTTTCGCAGATCAGACAGGTGACGAGTGAACAACTCTTCTGACCGTTCTTCGCAGAAATTTCTTACCCCCAGCCACATCTTATCCGACATAATTTTTTCGCTATCAGGCTCCATGCGAACTTGCTCATCGACAACTCGCCCGCAGACCCTGATTAAATCTCTTGGAGAACTTCCGGCGATATAACAGACAAGACTATGGGTGTTCAATTCTGAATCCATTAATTCATTGAAACTCTCGACCCGCCCAGACGAAAACGCACGCAGTCGGGCTGTCAGCATCTTAGATATCTCGACAAAGGACCAATTCAGACTGTAAATTTTCACTCGGTCTGGTCTGGCACCATCAGCAACATAGTGACTCTTTATCTGGTCCCATAGAAAGAACTTGAACGCGACATTGGGCGTTTCTAACACATGGAGATCGCTGATAAGTGGCCTGATGAAATCATACGCCTTTTGAGCGTCTGCGTTTGTCAAGCTTGTCTCGTCAATGCGGTCGATCAAGACGTATACTGACTTGTAACCCAGCTTCACTGCGATATCAGACAGCTTGCGCAGATAGAAATGATGGCTCTGCTCGTAGTTTTCGGGGTTGCGAGCGAGTTTCGATAGATCAACGGATTCGATGCCCAGGTAGCTCAAAACCCCGTTTACCAAAAGAGAAATTTTCCCGCCATATGCATTCCAGATATCGGAAGCCTTGTCGCCGAGGTTTTTGAATTTCCCAATACTCGAATAATGAAGCTGTTGCGAATATTGTCCCAAATAAATTTCAATGGCCTGTTTGAGCACTAGGACAAGCTCCTGGGGCAAATGCTCTTTTCCAATTTCCTGATCTGCGCATTCTAGAAGAATTGCAAGCGTCAAGAGCTCATTTACGTTTCGGATATGGTAGCTTAGATCGATATTTGCGATCTGTGCTTTTTCAGGGAGCATGAATTCGTCGTAGACGATGCAGAGAAAATCTTTCGAACCCCGGCTCGATTGCTCGATCATAACCCTTTGTGCCGTCTTTCCTCCCCCGCGAGGGGCTAGAACGACTTGAGATTTTGGCTGAGATGGGTCTCCCACGACAGCCTGAAAATATGGAGGGGGCACAAAGTACCCGGCGATATCCGGTTCTTCGGCTGCGTTTGTTGATTGGAACGGACCCGCATCGAAACCAAATTTTTCTAAATACATCAAAAAGACTTTCTTCGGCGTGGTTCGAGGAAACGGTATCGACTCAACTACCCCGTCACAGGTAGCATTAGGTTAGTGACAAATCCGATCAAACTCAAACGTCCGCTTGCAGGCGTCATGCCTGCAAATGTTACCATCGCAGCGAACGGCCGCTCTCCGCCCCACTCTAGTCCAACGTGCACGTTTACAGAAAGTTGCAATAGTTTGCGTAGCAGGCCTCTCGGCACGAAGTGCGAACCTCTCAGTGGGGTGAGTTTCATAGCTTGCCACCTGGTCAAATCGGCCGTGAAAGTGCACCCGTATCCTGTAATTTGGACGGGCATACTGGTTGTCAAAGACCATGACGCATGTTCGCCGGCGGCCGTTGATGGCGCTTCGGAAACGGGGGTTGGCTGCGAATTTGCAAGCCATTGCGGCGACAAGAAGCCCAGGCGAATGGGTCCCGGATCGCGCTACGCTTGTCCGGGAAACGGATGTGTGGCCGATCGATCCAACAGAAACCGCCGTTCACCAGGCTTCACAGAATCCGACTCCAACCCCTTGATTTCAGATTCTTTTCTCATACCTCTTCATGTGGTTTCGAGGCGGCGATCGTGCGGGTCTTTTCCATGAAGGAATAGATCGTGCCGGGCCATGACGGCCCTGGTTCCTGCTCCGGCCAGGCCTGCCGGTACGCGCTCGGCTTCTTGCCGAAACACTTCGAGAAGGCCTGTGAGAAGTAGGACAGGCTGTTGAAGCCGCAGGCGGCCGAGACCTCCCTGATCGACATCTGCGTACTGGTCAGAAGCACGCGCGCGTGCTGCAACCGCAGGAGCTTTCCGAACTGGACCACTGAACATCCCATGTCGTGATGGAAGAGCCGCTCGAGTTGGCGTTGAGATACGCCGAGGCGGTTGGCGATCTCAGGCACACGGACCGGTTCTTCGATGCTGGTTTCGATGAGCTGGACGGCTTTGCGCACGACCCGGTTCATTTCCCCGCTCCTGGCGCCCAGGGTATGGCGCTGCGGTGTGTTGGCCGGCCTGATGGGATGATGCAGGAACTGGTCGGCTATCTCGGAGGAGAGCTGCTCACCGTGTTTGCGGGCAATCATGTGGAGCACCAGATCAATGCCGGCTGTGCCGCCTGCCGTTGTCATGATCCGGCCGTCATGGGTGAAAAGCTGCTCGGTGACCAGCACATCGGGAAATTGCTCCGAAAAACCTGCAAGACAGGACCAGTGTAGCGTTGCCTGTCGACCGGCAAGCAGACCGGCACGTGCCAGCAGGTACGCGCCGGTGTCCATGGAAACGAGCGCACCGCCATCGCGCTCGTGTTTCCGCAACCAGCCAAACAACCTGTCATGACGGTACTGCTCGCAACTCCAGCTTGAGCAGACAAAAACCACATCCACGGGCGCGGGCAGGTCGTCCAGGGAAAGTGTGCCGAGGGACATGCCGTTGCTGGCCAGGCGCTCGCCGCCCTCTGCGGAGACGAATGACCAGGAATAGACCGGGTCGTTTGACAGGTAGTTGGCGATCCGCATGGGCTCCAGGGTGGTTGTCAGGGCGGCCATGTTGAAACGGGGAATGACGACGAAGGCCACGGTTGTGACACCGCGTTCCGGCGAGGCGGCGGATCTGGGCTTGGCGGGCGTCATTGGCTGTCCTTCGATGAACTGCCGCCACTCTAACGGCTTACAGGGTGGCGAAAAACACTTAAATTTGGCGAATAATTCATAATGAGCGATGCGGTTGATGCGACAATGCGGTCTGATTTTCAAGGAGAACGACGGTGAACTATGATGTGATCGTCACCTGCGCGGTGACCGGAGCAGGCGATACGGTTGGGAAACATCCCGGTGTTCCCGTGACACCGGAACAGATTGCAGATGCAGCAATCGAGGCGGCAAAGGCCGGGGCAGCTGTTGCGCATATTCATGTGCGCGACCCTGAAACCGGCAAGGGTTCCCGCGATCCGGAACTCTTCCGCGAAGTGGTCGACCGTGTCAGGTCAAGCGATACAGACGTTGTCATCAACCTGACCGCGGGCATGGGCGGTGACTGGGTGCCGAGCGATGACGATCCTGCCATGCCGGGACCGGGCACAGACATGATCGGCCCATTGGAACGGCTGGCCCACGTGAAGGGACTTCTGCCGGAAATCTGCAGTCTCGACTGCGGCACGCTCAATTTTGGCAACGGCAACGAGATTTACATCTCGACACCGCCTTACCTGCGCAAAATGGCGGAAATGACCAGGGAATGGGGTGTGAAGCCGGAACTGGAAGTCTTTGAGCTCGGGCATTTGCGGTTTGCCAAGCAGATGATTGCCGAGGGGTTGATTGAAGAGCCGCCGATGTTCCAGCTGTGCCTGGGCATTCCCTGGGGCGTCGACCAGAGCGTCGACATGATGAAGGTCCTCAAAGACGAAGTGCCGGCGGGTGCGAACTGGGCGAGTTTCGGGATTTCGCGCATGCAGATGCCGATGGCAGCCGTCGCCGTGGCCATGGGCGGCAATGTGCGCGTGGGCCTCGAGGACAACATCTATCTGGACCGTGGCGTTCTCGCCACCAACGGGCAGTTGGTCGAACGGGTTATCGAGATAATCGAACGCATGGGCGCCCGTGCCGTGACGCCGGCAGAAGCGCGCAAGAAACTGGGCCTCAGAGGGGCCGTCTGAAGGTTTTCAGCATCCGGATGAATTCGCGCTGACAAAGAATCGGAGCCGATCGTGGATATGGAACTGACACACGAGCAGCAGATGCTGTGCGATACCGTCAAGGCCTTCATGGAGAAGGAGCTTTTTCCCCATGAAGAAGAGGTCGATCGGATCGGTGAAGTGCCGATCGATCTCGGACGCCAGATAGAGGCCCGCTCGAAGGAAGTCGGTCTGTTTGCGGCGAACCTGCCCGAGGCGGTGGGCGGCGGCGGTCTGGATTATCGCAGCATGGCGCTGATCGAGCGTGAATACGGCAAGACCAGTCATGCGCTGCATTCCTGGATCGCGCGGCCGACGGAACTCCTGCTCGCCTGCGGGGGGGACCAGATTGCAAAATATCTCGATCCTTGTGTCACCGGTGAGAAACGCGAGCTGTTCGCGTTGACAGAACCCGAAGCCGGTTCCGACATCATGTCGATGAAATCGAATGCCCGGCGTGATGGCGACGACTGGATTCTCAACGGTTCAAAGCATTTCATTTCAGGCCCGGTGATGCCGGACTTTGCGATTGTGTTTGCAGCGACCGGTGAAGACGACACACCTCGGGGGCCGCGCAAACGGATCACGGCCTTTCTGGTCGACGTGGGCATGGACGGTTTTGACATCCAGGAAGGCAACCGATGTGTGAGCTATCGCGGCTATCAGACCTTCCAGCTTCACTTTTCCGATGTGCGGCTGGGGCCTGACCAGGTTTTGGGTGAAGAGGGGCGGGGTCTCGAATTGTCGGGAAAATGGCTCGGCATGGGACGCATCTGGGTCGGCGCCACCTGTTGCGGCAAGGCCGAGAGACTGTTCGATCTGGCGGCTGAATGGGCCGCCAGCCGCCGCCAGTTCGGAAAGCCCATCGGGCAGTTCCAGGCGACCGGATTCAAGCTGGCCGATATGGCCGTGGAATTGAAGGCTGCCGACCTGATGGTGGTGAACGCGGTTGAAAAAGCCGACCGCGGAACCATGTCGGATGCGGACGCGGCCATGGTCAAACTCTACTGCTCGGAGATGCTCAATCGCATAGCCGACCACACCGTCCAGATTTATGGCGGCATGGGGCTCATGGAAGAGTTGCCGATCCAGCGCCTGTGGCGCGATGCGCGCCTTGAACGCATCTGGGATGGGACATCCGAGATCCAGCGCCATATCATTTCCCGGTCGATCTTGCGGCCCCTGGGTGCATGACGCCGCAACAACGAAAAAACCTGGAGCGACTGTTGTCGCCCCGATCGGTTGCGGTGATTGGCGGACGAGATGCCGAGGTGGTCATCGGCGAATGCCACCGTATCGGATTTGACGGTGCTATCTGGCCAGTCAATCCCAAACGCCAGGCCATCGCCGGTATTGACTGTTTCGAGAGCGTACACGCCCTGCCGGAACCACCGGATGCGGCGTTTGTTGCCGTGCCCAGGGACGCGGCGGTCGAAACCGTCAGGGCTCTGAAGGACATGGGAGCCGGCGGTGTGGTTTGTTACACGGCAGGCTTCGCGGAAATCGATGAGGCCGGCCGGCAAGCTGAAGAGGCCCTGATCGAGGCTGCGGGCGACATGGCGCTTGTGGGCCCCAACTGTTATGGGGTGATCAATTACGTCAACAAAACCGCTTTGTGGCCGTTCGCGCGCGGCGGCGATTGTCCGGGATACGGCGCCGCCATCATCACGCAGAGCGGGATGCTTTCATCCGACCTGACCATGAGCCAGCGGTCGTTTCCGTTCGCGTATATGATTTCGGCGGGAAATCAGGCGGTGCTGGGGCTGGAAGACTACATGGACGTGCTGGCCGACCGTGAGGAAGTGCGCGCAATCGGCCTGCATGTGGAGGGTTTGCGCGATGTTCCTAAATTCTGTGACGCGGCACTGAAGGCGCTTGAGGCGAACTGTCCGGTGGTTGTGCTCAAGACGGGGAGTTCGCAGATCGGGTCGCGCCTGACGGAAAGCCATACGGGGTCCCTGTCGGGCACGGACGAGCTCTATCAGGCGTTGTTCCACCGATTGGGCATTATCAGGGTGTCCACCCCAGCCCAGTTGCTGGAAACACTCAAGTTCATCTGTGTGGCGGGTGTTCCTGCCGGATCACGGGTGGCGGGGTTTACTTGTTCGGGCGGCGGCGCGACCATGCTTGCGGATCATGCGGAGAAAATCAGCCTTGAGTTTCCTCAGCCGTCTGAACAGACCGCCGGGAAACTGAAGTCGCTTCTGCCGGTGACCGCCACTGTCTCCAATCCGCTCGACTACACCACGCCGATCTGGGGCGACAGTGAACGGGTGCCGCCGGTTATGGCGGCATTGCTGGCGGAACAGGTTGATTCAGCGGTGATCGTTCAGGACTTTCCGCTGCCGGGGCTTGATGAGAGCAAGCCGTTCTATCTCAACGATACGGTGTCCTTTGTGAATGAGACCCGAAAGGCCGGAATTCCCGCAGCAGTCTGCAGCACGCTGCCTGAAAATATCGACCCGGACACCCGCGAATTTCTGGTGGCAAGTGGTGTGGCACCGATGCAAGGGATTGGCGAGACGATCGAAGCCATGGCCATGGCCGCCTGGTTTGGGCAAAGGCGCCGCGCAATTCTCGATCATGGTGGCGTCGGGACCTGTCGGTTGATGTCTGCCGGAGCACAAGGGCAGGTGCGGCTCGTGGATGAATGGCGGAGCAAGTCCATCCTGAAGGACGCGGGGATACCCGTGCCCAAGGGATTCCTGGCGACTGCGGACAATGCAGGTGAAATCGCCGGGCAACTGGAATTCCCTGTGGCCGTCAAGATGGTCTCGGACAAGCTGGTCCACAAGACGGATGTGGGGGCGGTAAGGCTTAGCGTGCCTGACCAGAGCTCTGTATGCGTTGCGGTGAGCGCGATTTCGGAAGACGTCGGAAAGCACAGTCCCGAAACGTTGAGCGGTTCCTTTTTGGTTGAACAGATGGCGGCCCCACCCGTCGCCGAGCTTCTGGTCGGTGTCCGCTGCGACGCTCAGTTCGGGTACACCATGACGTTGGCAAGTGGCGGCGTTCTCGTGGAACTGGTCGACGATGCCGTGACAATCCTGCTGCCTGCGGGGGTGCCCGAAATCAATGCCGCCCTTGACCGTCTCAAAGTGAGCCAGCTCATTGATGGCTATCGAGGCCGGTCCGGCGGCGATCGAAAGGCCCTGATCGATGGACTTGTCCGTCTCGCCGAGCTTGCGGTTAGTCGCCAGGACGAGATTGCGGAGATCGAAATCAATCCGCTGTTTGTCATGGCTGACGGGATCTGTGCGGTAGATGCGGTGATCTACACGACAGATCAGGGTGCTGACACAGTCTGAACGGCCTGCGCGGATCCGTTGGCCGCCTGAAGACAGGTGACAAAACCTGCCTTCGGGTCATAGCGATGGATCTGATACAAAGGCGTCTTTGCAACCTCGTCACCATAGAAGCCCCAGCGCAGGTCCAGGGCAATGCTGGGTATGGTGCTGGCCTGGATTGATCCTATGCGGCCTTCAGATGCCCGATGAGAATGGCCGCAGAAGATCCTGATAAAATTGGGATAGCTTTTCAGAATCTGGTCGAAGCGCTCGACTGTCTGACGTGAGTCGAACTGAAATGGAAAGTCGGATTCCACAACGTCATACGGTGGGTGATGCATGAATATTGCGGTTGGTGTGTTTTTGTCCTCAGCAAGCATTGTCTTGAGATGGGCGAAACGCACATCACAAAGGGTGCCGAGTTTCGCCGTCTCGTCCAACGTGTCGAGAGCAATCAGACGTAGTGGAAAACCGGGGATCTCATACTGCAGAAAACCGTCTTCGCTGGCGCCGAGTCTGTCGGTCGAAAACGCCTTTGTCATCGGGGCCCGGCGGTCCCTGTTGCCGGGGATGACAAACCACGGCTTTTCAAGTCGCTCGAGAATGTGCGAGACGGTCTCATACTCGCTTGCAGTCGCGTCATGAACGAGATCGCCTGTGTGGACGACGAGATCCACGGATTCAGGTTGAGAGTTGATGTCCTGGACACAGGCCGCCAGCGCGTCAGCGCGCCCTGGGTGGCCGGGAGTAACGTGGCTGTCTGAAATCTGGGCGATGATCATGTTGGACCGGGTTCATCAGTCTGTGGTGATGCCAAACGTACCAACT
Organism: Alphaproteobacteria bacterium; assembly: GCA_021775805.1. Lineage (GTDB taxonomy): Bacteria > Pseudomonadota > Alphaproteobacteria > Rhizobiales > JAJFHC01 > JAJFHC01. Next base: position 10,155 of record JAJFHD010000061.1, read on the forward strand.
CGGGAACGAAGTTGTTTTCGGCGGCTAAAACAATCCTGCCGCCCCAATGTCATGGGGCGGCAGGATACAACTCTGGTTGTCGGTGCTTCCGTCAGTCGATGATGTGATAGACGGGCGCCTTCTCCATGTCCCATTCGCCTGTCTCCGCATGGAACTGCGACAGGGTAAAGCAGTGCCAGTCCTGGTCATCCAGTTTTGGATGATCGGCACGGTAGTAATAACCAGGCCACCGGGTCTCTTCCCGGAACATGGTGTGATGGGTCACGCTTTCAGAGGCCAGGATGCGGTGGTTGAGCTCCCACGACCGTTGAAGCTGGTGAAGACTGTCGGCTCCCAGATGGTGACAATCTTCCTTCAGCATGGCCAGCAGTTCCAGACCCCGGTTCAGCATCCAGGTGTTGGTCTTGTAGTGGGCGCTGATGCCGCCAACGTATTCGTCCATGATTTTTTCAAGGCGCTGAAGACCATGAAGCGGCAGGATGTAACTTGGAGACACCGTTCCGGCGACGATTTCGTTCTTGTTGATGTCGTAGGTTTCCATAGGCTGGAAGACGACCTGTTCGAGATTTCTGTACTCGTTCTCATCAATTTCCGGGGCGTCGCTCTTCATATCGTTGATATACTTGACGGCGGCCTTGGCAGCGATCCGGCCTTCCGTGAACGAACCGGAAGAGAACTTGTGAGCGGTCCCTCCAATCGTGTCGCCGGCACCGAACAGGCCATCAACTGTCATCATCCGGTTGTAGCCCCACTGGTACTCGTCCGGTGCATAGTCCTCCGGCCCGCTTGCCCACGCGCCCGAGCAGGTGGCGTGGGAGCCCATGACGTAGGGTTCGGACGTGGTCAGTTCCGGGTTGGTGAACTTGGGATCGATGTTCTGTGATGCCCAGACAACCGCCTGGCCGATCGTCATGCCGAGGAAGTTCTCCCAGCCGACGGTTTCCAGATGTGGATCCTGGAAGGCTTCCTTGGTCACCATGCGGATCGGGCCTCTGCCGGCCTTGACTTCTTCGAGTATGGCGTGGTTGCGCAGGCAGGTCGGTACCGGGTGGCGATCGATATAATCCCCCACCAGTTCCTTGGTGTTTTCATACCAGGTCGACTCGTATTCCTCGCCGTTCACGTTCTCGGTATAGGTCTTGAGATGGAGGAAGTAGGCACCAACAGGGCCGTAGCCGTCCTTGAAGCGGGTGAGGACGATCCGGTTCTCCATCTGCGTCATCTTTGCGCCAACCTGGATCGGCAACGCGTAAGCCGAAGCACTGCTCCAGGGGGCGTACCATGTCCGTCCCATGCCTTCGCCGGTCGACCGTGGCTTGAAGATGTGGGATGCGCCGCCGGCGGCGACGATGACGGCCTTGCCGCGGAAAACGTAGAAATCGCCTGTACGGACATTGAAGCCGACAGCACCGGCAACCCGGTTTTTCTTCTTCTTGTCCATCAACAGATGGGTCACCATGATCCGGTTGTAGACTTCCGTTGCGGCCTTGCGGGCAGCTTCGGCCACGATCGGCTTGTAGCTTTCGCCGTGGATCATGATCTGCCACTTGCCTTCACGCAGGTAGCGCCCGGTTTCCGGGTCCTTCATGATCGGAAGGCCCCATTCCTCGAATTTGTGCACCGTGGAATCGACGTGCCGGGCGATGTCGTAGCCCAGATCTTCGCGCACCAGGCCCATGAGGTCGTTGCGGGCATAGCGCACATGGTCCTCGGGCTGGTTCTCGTCCCACTGCATGCCCATGTAGCAGTTGATCGCATAAAGCCCTTGCGCA
>JAJFHD010000062.1 GCA_021775805.1 Alphaproteobacteria bacterium
CTTGAATTGGTACTGACGAATCGCACGGTCGGAATGCCTGGCCTGTCAACCCAGAGTACTTGCTGGTTGGGTGGACGATATACCCGATCAAACAACGCCAGCCGGGATTGGCGCCTTAGTATGTCTAGGAATAACCCGCCAGTTGTTCATCCAGGTTGATATCGGCGTCTTTCATGATCGCGTCCTGCTCTTGGTCAACCTCTTCTGCGCAAAGCCGGAGCAGACCAAGGGCCTTGTCGATCAGCTCCGGACTCTTTTCTTCGTTCCAGACCACGTAGGCCGGATAGGGAAACACCGGAGCGCCTGATACGACATGCAGATGACCTGAATCAATAAACGGTTTTACGACCCTGGTCGGAAAATAGGCCGCGCGATTGAGCTCGATAATGAAATTGATCGCCAACGGTCCGATCGACAAAGTCGTGCGTGCCATCTGGAAGTCAGGAAAATGGAATGAATGAGCGATGGCAAATTCAGGTCCCCAATCCATCAGGACATAATTCTCATCGAGATCCGGACCGTAGTCCGGATCGGCGGATACAAGGATCAGTGTTTCTTCGACAAGTTCAGTGACGTTGAGACCTGGCCGCAATTGCGGCGTGTACATGATACCAATGTCAATCGTGCCCTGGATCATCAGCCGCATAAGCCGATCCGGCATGCCGATTTCTGCATGGAGGGCAATGTCCGGCAGTTCGATCTCCAGTTTTCTCAGCCAGCGACCGCCAAGCTTTGGCCACAAGCTGTACTGAACGCCGAAGTCCAGCACATCATCGTATCCGTCCGGCACGGCAACATGATATTTGGCTTCCTCCCATACCTTCATCAAGGACCGGGCGTAGCGCTCGAACTGCAAACCTGCCGGCGTCAATACAATGCCGCTCTTTGCCCGTACGAAGACATCGCGACCCAATTCGCCTTCAAGTTTCTTTACCCGCAGACTCACCGCCGACTGGGTTACATGGAGTCGGTCGGCGGCGTGAATGAAACTGCCGGCGGCAATGATTTCAAGAAAGGTCCGGGCGAGTTGGATGTCCATGGCCGTCCTAGATTAACAAGGGCACACTCAAGCATGAGTCTCAATTATATATGATGGGTTTATTATTGGTATCTATTGTTTTGTGGCCACGCAATTCCCTGAACTGCGCCGGGTATCGATCACGTGGATTGGCCATAAACAAGGCAAGCGGGAGCATTGTTACAACTCCCGCCTGCTCGTTGTCGACCATTTGCACACAGGCCACGAACAAGGTGGCCATACGTCACTCAGTGCGTGGACGCGACAACTGAAATTCCTCTGTCGAAACTGCGAACGATGCCTGCAGGACGCCTGTTTTCTAGGCTAAACGTCGAGCAAATTTCTAAGTTCCGCAACATCAATTGCCTGAACCCCGTGCAGTTCTGCAATGTACCCGTCATGAAGCGATTTCATGACATAGTCGGTCAGCAATACCTCGTTGATCGGCCACTTGCGCGCGGCCCCACGACTGCCATCGTTGTACGCTATCGATTGAATATCCAATGTCATCTCTCTACCCATAAATCCTTGTTTGTATCTCTGATTTATTGAATATGGGAACGGCAGAAGATTTATCAAACGCATAATATCAATAGCAAAGGTGAGTATTATTTATGTATTGGAGGATCGCCGGTTCCGACACTATAAGCGGCTCTCTCTGACATATTGACGCTGTCTGGCAATGAAGTCGTCACCAGCATCAAGACTCTCACGATCCGCCCTTGTTCATGCCAATGAGTCCGTCTGCAGTCCTCACATGCAAGTCCCGCTGCGGGAACGGGATTTCGATGTCCGCCTCGCGCAAAGCTTTCCTGATGGCAAATCGTAAATCACTCGATACCGGAACCATCCGGCCAACATCGCGCAGGAAGACGCGCAATTCGAAGTCAAGCGAGCTTTCTCCGAAGTCCTGGAAAATCACATCCGGTCCCGGGCTGGCGACGACGTCCGGATGAGCCTTGGCGACGTCAAGCAGGACCTCACGAACCTGCATTTCGTCACTTGAATAGGACACCCCAACGCAGACGCTGATGCGCCCGACCTTGTCCTTGAGCATCCAGTTCGTTACCGACGAATTTATCAACTCGGCGTTCGGAACAACCACGGACTGGCGATCGAGGGTCTCCAGTTCAGTGGCTCTTACACTGATACGCTTGACAAATCCGTCATAACCGCCGACCCCAATCCAGTCGCCGACCTTCACGGGTCGCTCGACCAGAAGGATCAGGCCGGATACGAAGTTGTTGACGATGTTCTGGAGGCCAAAGCCGATGCCCACAGAGAGAGCGCCAGCTATAAGGGCGAGGTTCGACAAATCAATGCCGGCATAGGCGATGGCCAAAGAAGCCGACACGATGATGCCAAAATACCCGACCCCGGTCGTGATCGAGTTTTTGACTCCGGGATCGAGCCTGCTGCGGTCGATTATCCGCACATTCAGCCAGTTCTTGGCATGCCTGGTTACAAGCAGACCGAGGCCGAACACTACCAGACCCGTGAACAAGGTGCTGACCGAGATTTCCACTTCGCCGACCTTGAATCCGGTCAGAACTTTAGTGATCCAGGTGCTGACATCCTCCCACCTGAACCCCCATTGCAGGAGAATCAGGGGAATGCCGACAAACAGATTCGCGAAATCGATGATGAGACCGGATACCAGCCCCAATTGTTCGACCGCCCCGTCCTCAAGGTCGAAGCGCGATTTAAGCCATCGGCCATAGAAACTGTCCTTGACAGTTTCTGCCGATGACAACGCGCGGGCGATCAGAAATCCAAGGTACATGAACACGATAGTGCCGCCGGTTACGACGAGTTGGGTCGAGATAAAGCGCCCGAGACTCACGTAACCAAGTGTAATGGCAATGACTTGGGCGATGATCGCAAGCCACAGGAAATTGCGCAGGAGTGACGGCCAGCCGCGATTTTGCAGAGCCTTACCAGATTCGGACTTGCGCAGTGGCGTCAGCAGAATTGCAGACAGTGTCAGGACAATGAGAACTGTCGATACCACGCTCTTTGCCATCGTGAGAGTCAACGGCGCGGAGATCATGATGGCGATCTCAGACATAATGAAATCGAGCGCATATACAACGCCGCCGGTCAATGACAGGGTGCACAGACGACGGGCGGCGGCGTCCGACACACTGAACACGCGCCACTCTTTGTGCCGCGGTGCCAGCACAGCCTGAGACAGGTTGTATACTGCGGCCATGCCGACAAATGCCGTCAGCAGGGCGGACGCCAGTCTTTTGACTCGAAAGTCCAGGACGCCAAATTGATCGAGCAACACGTAGACGGCATAAGCCCCGACACCTATTGCGATCGTTGGAACTACCGTCGTCAAGACTGCGGTCAAACCGCAGCGCAATTGCGAGGGTGTCGGTCTCCCGGAATGTCGCACAAATGACGACCCAAGCAATCTTCGAGAGGCAGCGAAGGTTGCAATTCCTATCAACCCGGCGCCCAACAGCGCCATCAGGAGGTTGCCGGTACGGCCCTGCACCGTGAACCGAACCCAGTTGACCAACCTGTCGCTCAAAGTCTGAAGCTGGGTTCCACTTGTTGCTGCAATGTCGCTCCATAAACTTGGCGAAAATGCACCGTATTGGCGTTTCAGCAACGCCCGGGCGAAATTGAGGCGCCGTCGCTCAGCGACATTTCGAATTTGCTGAGTGATTTCAACGATGAGCAAGTTGGCCTGCTTGATACCTCCTTCAACCTGCCCCTTTTTCTCAGCGAGCGCCTTGCGTTCTTGTGAAACGATTTCTGATTCAGGCTCTGCACCCGAAACCGGTGGCGGGCCGAACTTGGATATCTTTTCCGAAAACTGATCCAGCTTTGGCTGTTGTTCGGACAGGAAAATAAGCAGTTTGACAGTGACGGCTTCAAGACTATTGCGCAAACCGAGCAATTGTTCATCGCTGATATCCTCGCTTGCACTTGTATTGGCGATTTCCTGAATCTCTATCCGCCAAGTGGCCAGGCTGGGGAAGATGTTTTCGATCGTCGGGCTCTTTTGAGCAAATGCGGATGTCAGAACCACGCAAGCAAGGGCAATAACGGCCAATCCTGTCTTTGCAATGGATTTCATGTACTTTCCTTACGTGATGACCCGCCAAATGCGGCCAGCGCTCCATGGTTTTGGCCGCCCCATGCGAGAGCCTAAATCCGCTCGCCGCTCAAGATTCTGGAATGTGGTCAATGAAAGCTAGGAATCGACAGCTGATAAGACAAGAGAATATTTATCATATAAATTATGAAAAATACTCATAGATAAATTGATGCAAGCATTGTTAGGGTCCGGTAAAAGTGGCAAACATGCCATTCAGGCCGGTTATCGCCGAGGTTAATAAATTCACAGCGGCCGCCTGAATGCTAATAAGAAAGCAAAAAGGGGGCGGACAAACGAAACATAACGCATGAGATTTTTTTATTTTACCTATGCGATAAATTCGTTTGATTTAAGTCTATGATGCGCCCATGTTGCCAGTGCCGGTGAGTGGTTTGGGTGTATCCTGACATTCCGGCAGGCGTCAAACGAGGCCTATCCGTTCTCTGTGACTGGTGGAAGACCGTGAAAAGCGGCCCGCCACAGACTGGAGGGCCCTAAAGCATACAACTGCGCCTTTTCGGGGCCGCCGGCTGCAGTAGTGACCGGCCGGCGGCCTCCGAGATTCGATTGGTGCTGCATCTCAGCACGTTAACCTCTCCAGAAAGAACGAATGGCCGCCGGAAAATCAAAAAAGGTCATCTATGCCGCCTTCACGGGCAATGCGTTAATCGCAGTGATGAAATTCACGGCCGCAAGTTTCACCGGATCCTCCGCAATGCTGAGCGAAGGCATTCACTCTGTTGTCGATTGCGGCAATCAGCTGCTGCTTCTGTTCGGCATGAAGCGGGCCGGGCTGCCGCCGGACCGGCACCATCCATTCGGCTACGGTATGGAGCTCTATTTCTGGACATTCGTGGTGGCAATCCTCATCTTCGCGGTTGGTTCAGGCGTTTCTATCTACGAGGGAATCGAACGCGTCCTTCATCCCAAACCAATAGAACGGCCGGAATGGAACTACGGGGTTCTGGCGCTGAGTATGGTTTTCGAGGGTGTTGCCTGGTGGATCGCCTACAAGGAATTCAACAAGAGCCGCAACGGCATGCCATTCATGAAAGCGATCCGCCACAGCAAGGACCCAACGATCTTCACCGTTCTCTTTGAGGATACCGCGGCCATGTTAGGCCTGATGGTCGCATTTTTGGGCGTATTGGGAGCCCAATTGCTCGACATGCCCACACTTGACGGCGTGGCCTCGATCAGCATCGGCATCATCCTCGCCCTGGTTGCTGTCCTGCTGGCAATTGAAAGCAAGGGTCTGCTCATCGGCGAGGGGGCGGACCCGGAAATCCTTCGCCGGATCGAAGATATGGCCGATAGCGACCGGCGCATCTGGCGGACAAACGAAATTCTGACCATGCATCTGGGGCCCGACGACATTCTGATGAATGCGAGCTTCGATTTCATCGAGGGCCTTACGGCTGACGAGGTTGAGAGCGCGATTTCCGAGTTTGAGGTCCAAATCAAGAACGACTATCCTTCCATACGGCGCGTCTTCATCGAAGCACAAAGTTGGAAAGCTCATTCTGCCGACGCGTCGCGAGAACCAGGGGCCTAGGACAATGGTCAACGTTCCGAAATCAGAGCAGCAGGATGAATCAAAAAGCACTGACGTCGCTGAAGACGAGGGGCTGTTGTTTGCCTGCAGACTTGACGGCACGGGCGGTGCCATACTCGCAGACTGGTCGGATGTGGAGACATGGAGTCCAGAAAGCGGTCCGATCTGGATTCATCTGGACAGCAGCTCCAACCGGGTAAAAACCTGGGTGCGGAATCAAAGCGGACTGACTCCCGTGACAGCCGATGCCATTCTCAGTGAGGAAACGCGCCCTCGCGTTTTCCAGGGTAAGCGTGGTTTCATCGCCATACTGCGCGGCGTCAACACCAACCCGGATGCCAATCCCGAAGACATGGTCGCCATGCGGTTCTGGTGTGACGGAACCAGACTGATAACCGTCCGCTATCAAAAGTTGCTGACACCGAGGGATGTCCTGGAACAGTTGCTTGAGCACCACACCGGGCCGGTGACCGTTGCCCAGTTATTTGAGCGTTTGATATCCAGACTGACAGAGCGTATGGCAACCATCATAACCGGTTACGACGATGTATTGGACAGCGTTGAGGAGCAGGTCGAACTGGGCCAAACCGCCAGCTTGCGAGGCAAACTCGGCGACCTGCGTCGGCAGGCTGTCGTTTTGCGACGGTACATGGCGCCGCAGCGCGAAGCGCTTGGCCGACTGCTTCATGACCCGCCGGAATGGCTTGATGAGCGTTCACTTTTGAACCTGCGCGAGGCAACCGACCGGCTGCAGCGATACATCGAGGATCTCGATGCGGCCCGCGAACGCGCCGTGGTCGTAAAAGACGAAATCAGCAATAGGCTGTCTGAATCAATGAACCGGAACATGTATGTGATTTCGGTTGTGGCCGCGATCTTCCTGCCTCTGGGTTTCCTGACGGGCCTGCTCGGCATAAACGTGGGCGGCATGCCAGGCGTGGAGAGTCCGATGGCGTTCTGGATTACCTGCGTGCTGATGGTTCTGGTGCTGATTGCAGAAGTTCTGATCTTCCGCAGACTGAAGTGGTTTTGACTACGATTCATGGGAATGTTCTGACATTACAATTTTGATGAAAATTGCATTGGGCTGAGCTTTGACAAGTTAACTGGCCTGCTGCCGGTTTTCCTGACACCGAGTTGAGGTGTTTATGATGAAACCGGAGTTTACCCATGAAGACAAGAAAGTTCAGTCGAGAGTTCAAGCTTGTGGCTGTCAGGCTGGTCAGGGATCGGGACGTAACAGGCTTCCATGCCTGGCTCAACCACAGGCCCAGTACCAGGCCACGGTATGACGAGGCGCTGTTTGCCGCGATCGACACAAGCTTCAGGAGAAGTGATCACACCTATCGTGCTCGCCGTGTCTGGCGCGATGTTCTGGCAGAAGTGCTGTCTTGTCGTCTCCACCGCATTGAACGGCTGATGCTTTACAGTGGCCTGCGTGCACGCCCCGCCGGCGAGGTCTGGCAAAGGATTCCGGCGATCGTCTGACCGTATCGGTATCACGGAACTTTCTGGACCGGGCCTTCGATGCCCATGCCACCAATCGCAAGTGGGTGGCTGACTTCACTTATATCTGGACCGCACAAGGATGGCTTTACGTTGCCGCTGTCATCGTTCTTACGGCGTGGCGATGAAAGTCATCGGAAATGCACCGCGCCAACAGACCGGCCGTTGGCTCAACAACCGGTCTGAAAACTCACGTCAGCGGTTTCGGCGACGAGAACGGGCGATGGCGAAATTCCAAAGCACAAAGTCGCTTCGGAAACTTCCCTCCATTCAATCTTCCATCCACAATTATTGCAATCAAGAGCATCATCTTTACGGTCGTCAGGACTTCAGATTCAACCGCACCACTGTCCTTGCAGAGTGGCACCATGTTGCTGCATAAGAATAGCCGATTTCTGGGATTTGTGGCTCAGTTCACTTTGCTCTGACAGAGCCTTAGGAAGATATCACAATGACACATCACCAACCTCGTCGACTGACGGTGGTAGAATGGCAGCCGTCATGCAGTATCAGCAAAATCTCGTCACGGAACGGGTTTCTGCGTCATTCCCGTGCAGCATTGGATCTCGCAGGGAAATTCCGCGCTTTCATGCTCGTTACGGGTTCGTGCTCGACAACGGACTTCCTGAGGCGTGATGTCGCTTTTCAGAAACTCGGCTTTGTCGTAACGCTTGCGAACTCTCGCAACCCCATAAGTGCATTTTCCGGCCTTAAAATATTGCCACCACTGCTCGTCAACTTTTTCACGTCGATAGGATGTTCCGGTTTGGTCCCACGTCTTCAACATCGGACATTCAAGTTGGGGCTTGAACTCATGCGCGACGACGACTTCTGATGGAAGAACCAAAACCCCAAGCGTTACAAAAAGAGCAAAAAATTGTGCGAGATTCATAATATCCCCCTGCTGACTAACATCCAATCAGCACACTGCCATTCGCCAGCATCTCCGATTGATTTGCCAAACATGGTACAGACCAACATTTCCAAGATGGAGCCATGTCGATACGCAAGTGTGGCATTTACCGATCGTCACTGCAATGTTGAGTTTTTGGCTTCGGGCGTGACTGTACTATTAACACGCAGAACCGGCGCAGACGAACGGATGAAAGCATGGTTCCGTTCCAGGCATTTTTTGTCTACTGCTTGTCGCTCAGATACACTGCCATTACTGTTCAGAGTTCACTTGGCGAGTCCATAATGAAAATCGCCTGAACTGACTGGTGAATAGCGCCGAGTTTCTAGGCACTTTCTGTTCTCATTTTCTGCTGCCGTTCGAATTCGACGTTTGACGGCATCCCGTTCCTCGCATGTCTGCGTTTCGGATTGTAGAACATCCCGATGTAGTCGAACACATCGTGTCGAGCCTGAACTCGTGCTTTGTAGGTCTTGCGGCGAATGCGTTCACGCTTGAGCAGTTCGAAAATGCTTTCCGCGATCGGATACAAAGCGCCGATCGAATATGAAAACCGGATGGCGATGACAGAGTGAACGTCTCTCTACTAAAGCCGGGCAAGTCCATACACCTTACCGCTGTCCTTTCAGGCATTCCTGATGAACTCCGTCTGGCAAACATCTTCCCGAGCTGATTTGCTCAACAGGTTCTTGATGCAGGCGTAGAAACCGCTGAGATGGATGCGCAGGCAACGACACACCGCTCGAACCAAAAACATCACACGATGCTCGACAACGAACGCGTACCTCCTTTTGCATCCTTGGTGAAGTACGCAATGGCCTTTTTAAGAAGTAATGCTCCTGGGTGACGCGAGCCAAATTTTTCTCCAACCTCCTGAAGTCGGATACCTGATCATCGCCCCTGCCGGCGCAAGGCATCGAAAACTTCTTCTTCCAAGCATAGAGCGAATGTTGGCTCACACCCAGACGCTGCAAAACTTCCGCAACCGGATAACTCCGCTCATTGATCTGGTGCACTGCATCTCGTTTGAAATCATCGCTGAAAATGATTTTGCCCATGATGGCCTCCTTGCCTCATACTTAGGGAAGAAGGCGTCTAAGAAGCTGGGGGCTATTCAATGTTCCACTGTGCACGCAAAACAGTCGAGACCGTCGACTGGCAGGATCAAGAACAAGGAAATTTTTATAATGGCCACTCAGAGAAAGACCTGGGCACAGTTGCTTCACCAAGCACGCGTTGCCGTCACATTGGCGCTCGGCGGTTTGCTCGGAATATTCGCATTGCAGAATGTGGCCAACGTCGAATTGAGTTTCCTGATATGGAGTTTCGAGTCGCGGCGCATTGTTGTCATCGCGGTCAGCCTCGTGGTCGGCCTGGCCATCGGATGGGTCATGGGTCATTCAGCAAGAAGTAATGCAAACGAAGAACCCGATTACAAAGACAGTTGACCGTTTTCGTCTGCGCCTGTTCTACTTAACCGGCGTTGACACCAGCAGTCCAACAACGACGATGGCCAGCCCGAACAATTCCAGGACCGCTAGTATTGTGAAAACGGATATGTAGCGGCGTTCCTTTCATCAGAATACCATCCTGTCCTCCCTCAGGCCCGGGAATAAGCCGTATTTCCCGACGGGCCTGTATTGTAGGGCACAGGCCGGCATGAAGCCGCCAATGGTGTACACGCATGTGGCGATTGGCGGCCGTGATACCCGGTCAAACCTGACCGGGCGCCCATTTTCGTTTCATTCAACACAATAAATACTCATTTTACCTATAAGTTAAATTTGTTTGAATTGTTTTAAAAATTCACCACGTCTAACCGATGAACGGATTGTCGGGTCACGTATTTGGCCCATAGCGAGATGAGAGAACCGCACAATGCCAGCTTCACGGACACTTCTGGCCATCTTCACGGTCGCGTCGATGATGACTGTTGATTCTGCTTCATCAACGGAGACGGACGCTGCCAAGGCTACAATGCTCATGCGCCTTGCCCAGGCGGTCGAGACCTCACCACAACCGTCCGCCGAAAATCCGCCGCAACCTGTCGCACCGGATCAGAACACGGCCGTGCCTGCGGTTGTTGTCGAAGAAGAAGCACCAGGCAAGACAACCGAAAAAACTGGCACTGCGCCCGCATCGCCGGAGCCCGGCAGTGGGCAGCCATCGTCCGCCGATACTGCGGCCCCTGCCGTCGTCGATCAGGGAACGCCTCAACCGGCACCCGCAGATCCGCCCCGGAACGGCCAGAGCAAGAAGTCCGGCAAGGAACCGGCGCTGCAGGACGCCATTGCCACCCCGTCCACGCCGCAGCCTTCGTCCCAACAGCAGCAAAAGCCTGCCGCGCAAAGCCAAGGCACTCCGGATGTCCAACCCGCAGTCAATGTCAAAAAAGGCGAGAAACGCAAGAGGAATCGCGACCAGGAACCGGCTTCATCGGGCAAGGCTGCGCCACCGGCAACAGTTGCACAACCGGCGCAAGTGCCTCAGGGTGCGGCCGGCATCAGCGCGGCAGAGGCCGCCGCCCGCCGGCTCATCGCCGGGCGTCGCCCGTTTGCGGAGCTGTCCCGTGAGCAATTCCGCGATCTGGTGAAGACGACACAGGAGCTTTTGGACTCCGATGGTCTGTTGCCGGAAACAAGGAAGGCGCTTGAACGGGTGGCGACCGACGCTGAAAACTACCGTAATGCACAAGTGAAATCGGCCGCGTCTGGAAGGAGCGTCGACAAGAAATTCAAGTTCAAGCTGAATCTCAACATTGACCTTGGCGGACTTGTTATGGGAGGGCCGAACGCCGCCGCCATGGACTTCCTCCAGGACGACCGGCCAAGCCGGAATCTGCCTGACAGTGCGCTGCGCGAACGTATCGGAACAGCCCGCGATCTTCTGACCGTACCAGGGCTCGACCGCCGTCTACGCGTGCCGGTCGAGCAACGCATGACGCAAGACAGGCAAGAATTGCGCGCACGCATCGACCAGGCAAGCGGTGGCGCCTTCCGCGACACGCCGTACGATCAGGCAGACCGCGTCGCCCGCCGCTTGCTGCGCGACGACCGCGCACCCGAACAGCTCAACGAAGACACCCTGCGCGAACGCGTCAAGCAGGCCCGTGCCGTTCTCGCCATGGAAGGGCTTTCACGCGAAACCTTTTCAGTACTTCGCATCCGCCTCCAGGACGATCGCACGGAATTGCGCGCCCGTGTCGCCACACGTGACCCGGCGCCTGGCCGCAGGGCCGACCGAACGGCAGGCGACTATTCCATAGACGATCTGTTGCGCGACAAGCGGCCATCGCGGTCGCTCGCACGGCCGGAACTTGAACACCGGGTTTCCCTGGCGCGCCGTGCCCTGGCGGAGGTCCGGCTTACCGAGGCTCAAGCTGCCAGGGTCACGCGGCAGTTGAATGCCGATCGCGACGAATGGCGCGCTCGGCGGCTGGGTGAACGCGATCGCAGATCCGTGGAACTTGGCCGTGCAAGATCGCGCAATGAAGCCACTATCGTCATCGGCAGCCGTGACAAGTTCCGGGCGCGGGCGAACGTTACGGCCGCCGAGGCTGACGAGGCGATGCTCCTGCTTCAGTTCACCGCCCCGCCCGTGCGAAGGCTTGAGGACCGCTACACGCTGGAGCAGATTGCATTGACGCCAGGCTTGCGTCAGATTATGCCCGGGGTCGAATTGGATACCGTCAGGTTCGGTTTCAACGAGCATGCCGTGCGTGACGACCAGATCGCAGAGTTGGAGCGTATCGGTCTGATCATGGAGAAAATTCTCTCTATATCCGGCGATGAAGTCTTTCTGATCGAGGGCCACACCGACGCCATTGGCTCCGATGCCTACAACCTCGCCCTGTCGCGCAAGCGTGCGGACGCAATTCGGGCCGCCTTGCTGGACTATTTTGTGCTGCCCTCCGGCACCATCATGACCGTAGGTTACGGCGAGCAGTTCCTCAGAATACCAACTCCGGACGCCGAACCGGAAAACCGCCGCGTCACCATCAGGCGCATTACCCCCTTGCTCCGGAGATGAGGCGGAGTAAAGGTCGGAAGGGGGACGCCTGACACTCTTCGCAATTTAACTGATTAGCCTCGGCATCGTTGAGGGATAGAATTTCCGCCGACCGATGACTGAGTTCGTTCGCTGCGGGTCTTTGACTGGGCCTTTCATCCCTGTCCGCTTTGCTGACCGTCGCCCCAAGCGCAACGCGCAGGTTCAGATCAGTGGATTAAATCCTGCAACCTGCAGTCAGATCCTGAATTGATCCGCGTCAAAACGGTACCCGTGAATGTACGCTATCAAGCACATACCGCCGCGGAACTGGTCGCGGTTTTGCAAAATTGTAAGGCTCTCACGCGGAGACTAACGATGAAACGATTCAAGAATATTCTCTATGTGCATGATGGAAGCCCGGATGCCGCGAAGGAAACGTTGACGTTCGCGATCAATCTGGCAAGCCAGAATGGCGGTCGGGTGACTGCACTCAACGTTCTAGAAACCGTGCCAACTTTCGCGACGACCCGGACTCTGGCCCTAATTCGCTCCCAGTCGATGGCCGCCGCAAAACATGCGCTTTCGGCGTTCGTAGCTTCCGCAGGTGGCGATAACCTACTCAATGCCCAAGTAATAGAAGGCCGGCCGCATATCGAAATCATCCGCGAGGTCATTCGCAATGAATATGACCTGGTAATCAAACCAATCGGTCCAAGCGGTTTCCTTAACCGACTAGTTGGTCAATTGGATTTGCGTTTGTTGCGCCATTGTCCCTGTCCGGTCTTGTTATCACGGGCCGCAGTCCATGGTGCTTTTGACACGGTATTGGCGGCCGTCGACGGTGGAGAACCTGACAATGAGGCAGTGGAGGATGCTCTCAACCGTCAGATCCTGGAGTTGGCGACCACACTTTGCGCAAGCAACGCTGCCCAATTGCGGGTGGGACATGTCTGGCAGCCACCGTTCTTGACGATTTACAGCCAAAAGCGCGCCGGAATTCCCAGAAAGGAAATCGACGCACATGTGGCAGACGAAAGAAAATCCCACAGAAATTGGCTGAACCGACTTATGCGCAGGTCGATCGGATGGCTGGGGGCGGACCTTTGTAAATCGGTAAAGCGAAAGACGCATTTACGCGAAGGATATGCCGGACAAGAAATTCCAAAGCTGGCTGAGGAAGTGGAGGCCGATCTGATCGTAATGGGAACAGTTGCGCGTACCGGAGTATCGGGATTGATTATGGGAAACACAGCAGAACAAATTCTTGATCGACTAACTTGTTCGGTGCTGGCCGTGAAACCTCCCGGCTTCGTGTCTCAGGTTTCACTTGAGGAATGAACATCCCCATGTTCGGCATCCGACAGTTGTCACAGCGAGTCGAAAGGCAGTGTCAGAGGGAACTGAATTGAGCCAGCGCATCTTGTTTCGTAGCGTCGTTGGATGGGAAATCCATTCCGATATATCAAGACTTCCTCCGAGATCATTCGCCTGACAGTCATGATGTATGTCCGCTTTCCATTGTCGTTACACCAAGTTGAAGACCTGCCGTATGAACCCGGCATTGATGTGAGCTATGAAACCGTAGGCACCTGGTGGAACCGGTTCGGTCCGATATTCGCAGTAGAAATCAGAAAAAGGCGCTTAGCTTCGGTGCAGGGTCTGCCGCAATGGAGATGGCATCTGGATGAAATTTTCGTGCGGATCAACGGCGAGATCCACGACCTCTGGCGGGCGGTTGATCACGAAGGAGAAGTCCTCGAAGCGTTTGTGACAGAGAGCCGAGATCGTAAGACTGCACTGAATCCTTGAGAACAGCAATGAAGCGTCACGCCTTAGCAAGTGTATCAAGCGAGCGGGCAGAAATAGTCAGGGCGTTGTCATCTATGGACGCCCCCCTGATTGCAAGTGCTTTTTGACGCGATATGCGAGGTGGGTTTGCAGTCATCTATCCGGCCTCTCGATGCAGCATGATGTTTGCTGCGGGCCCTGATGGAATCCGAGGACCAACGCCCCATCACATTAGCGAGCTCAAGGCTCTGACAACGCCTCGGGTTTGGCTGGTCCCGGTTACCCTGTTTCGCCATCACATCATCATTACCCTCGCAATACGGTCTGTTTGGCCTTCGCCTTATGCGGCCTTTTGAGCTTGCTCCTGGTATGTTTCACCCCGGCTGAGCAACGCCCACACAACACGAGCGGTCTTGTTGGCCATCGCCACCAGGACAACATTGGTGGGCCGGCGCGCAAGCAGGGCAGTTTGCCATGGCGAGCGGTTCTCCTTCTTGCGCCTGGACCACAGCAGGACGGTTCGTGCACCGTGGACCAAAAGTTTTCTTAAGTAGCCGTCTCCGCGCTTCGATATACGCCCGAGCCGCTCCTTGCCACCGCTGGAATATTGTTTTGGAACCAACCCAAGCCAGGCTGCAAGTTGACGTCCCGAATGGAACTGTGAGGCATCGCCGATGGTTGCAACAAGCGCTGTGGCTGTGATCACCCCGACACCGGGGATCGTCTCGAGCCGGCGGCTGTCCTCACTGGCGCGGTGCCAGGCCTTCAGTTGCTTCTCAAGGCCAATGATCTGGGTTTGAACCATTCTCAGTTGAGCGGTGAGAGCCCTGAGCGCCTCACGTGCCAGGGTCGGAAGACGCGTATCCCCGGGATCTTCAATCATCTCGATTAGTTCCGAGACCTTGGATGCGCCTTGCGCAACGATGATGCCCAACTCGCCACAATGACCGCGCAGCGCATTGATCAGCATGGTTTTCTGGCGCACCAGAAGCTCACGCGCCCGATGCAGCATCAAAACGGATTGCTGTTCAGCACTCTTGATCGGCGCAAACCGCATCGTTGGACGGACCACCGCTTCGCAGATTGCCTCTGCATCGGATGCATCGTTCTTGTTGGTTTTTACAAACGGTTTTACATATTGCGGCGGGATCAGCCGCACCTCATGACCGAGCCCCTGCAGCTCGTGCGCCCAATAGTGCGCACTGGCGCAAGCCTCCAATCCAACAAGGCACGGTGACAACCCGGCAAAGAACCCCAGCACCTGACCCCGTCGTAACTTCTTGCGAATAACCGGCCGGCCTTCCTTGTCTGCACCGTGAACCTGAAACACCAGCTTTGCCAAATCCAACCCAACTGTCGTAACCTTCGTCATGGACGCCTCCTCTTTCTGGATCATTCAACACGCTCCAGTATGGCTCATCGTGAAGCCGCGAGGGGCGTCCATCCCATCACTTTAACGACTAGCAGGCGCACAAAGCGGCTCCGTCGGATGCCAGCTTGTCAGTGATGACGGCGTCCGGCGAGAGGCCCTGCTTCTTGAGCAGTTTGCGCATGGGTCTCAGCGCGGCCGTCCTGTTGCGGTGGGACTGAACCAGGATATCCAGAACTTCTCCTTCGCTGTCGACCGCGCGCCACAGATACATGCGCTTGCCGTTGATCGAGACGAAGACCTCGTCCAGGTGCCACTGGGCAGCGGGTCGCGGACGAGACCGCCTGAGCCTCCTGGCATAGGCCAGGCCAAACTTCAGCGACCAGCGCTGGACGGTTTCGTAGGAGACGTCGATACCGTGCTCTGCGAGAAGATCCTCGAGATCCCGGAAACTAAGCGGGAATTGAAAATACAACCAGACAGCATGCCCCATGATCTCTTGCGGGAAGCGATGGCCGCGATAGCTGATCTTTGTCATCACCAAATGTTATCGCGTCACAGTTTGGAAGGCATCCTATATTATACCAAGGGCGGCATGATCTGACTCTTTTGGGATTCCCAAATCATCAATGATGTGATTCCTTCATGGCAAAGGAGATTTGCCATGTCTGGATGCATTGCCGTTCGCAGCGATTACGACAGTTCCAGCCTTCGCGCGCTTGCCAGGAAGGTTCGCGATCCTCGTCAGATCCGCCGCCTTCTTGCGTTGGCGGCGGTCTACGACGGCAAGAGCCGCGAGGAAGCCGCCACGATTGGCTGCATGGATCGCCAGACGCTGCGTGACTGGGTGCACCGCTTCAATGACGAAGGTCCCGATGGTCTGGGCAACCGCCACGGTGGGGGACGGAAGTCTCTGCTGAGCGACGATCAAAAGAGGGAACTTGCCTCAATCGTCGAGACGGGTCCCGATCCTGCAACCGATGGCGTGGTTCGCTGGCGGCGGATCGATCTTGTGGCTGTGATTGAGGAACGCTTCGGCGTGACCTACAAGGAGCGCACGATCTCCGATCTCCTGAAGGAGCTTGGTTTCTCTCATATCAGCGGGCGGCCAAAGCATCCCGGCCAGGATGCCCGTGTGATGGAGGCTTTCAAAAAAACTTCCCCCACACGCTCGGCGCTCACTTGAGCCACCTGCCCGAAGGCACGCCCATAGAGGTGTGGTTTCAAGACGAGGCCCGACTGGGCCAGAAGAACGGGCAAACACGAAAGAAAGGGACACGCCCGCAAGTGCCGGCAGACCAGCGTTATGCCAATGCCTATCTGTTCGGTGCTATCTGCCCCAAGCGCGGTACAGGTGCTGGCCTGATGCTGCCATGGGCCAACACACAAGCCATGCAACTGCATCTCGATGAGATCAGCCTGTACGTTGCCCGCAAGGCCCACGCGGTTGTTCTGATGGACCGGGCCGGATGGCACACGGCGGCCAAGCTCAACATCCCCAAGAACATAACCATCATCCTGCTGCCGTCGCGCTCGCCGGAACTGAACCCGGTTGAAAACATATGGCAGTACCTGCGCGCAAACTACCTGTCCAACCGCGTCTTCGAAAACTACGACGCCATCATCGATGCGGGATGCGAGGCCTGGAACAAACTCGTCGACCAACCCCACGTGATCACTTCAATCGGAATGAGACAGGGGGCGCACGTAGGTCAGTAGTTTCCGCAAGTGGTATAAGTCGTTGATTTTACTGAATTGGTGCAGACCGCCCCTGGGCACCATCTATCTCTCCAGACTTGTCCACTTTTTCAAGATGCAATTCCGGCATCTCGCTGTGTTGCTCTCCGGTCGTGCCAGGCAACAAAACACAAAAAAAAGAGACTTAAGGGTACACCCCCGGACTTCCCGGCATCACTAAATCTCTGCTCATGGTCTATAGTCCAATTCACCCTGCGTTGAAGATTGACGCTTGGTTGAAGACCAAATCAAGAGCCAAAAAACGGGAGGAATTCTGATTATGCGCAAGTGGCTAGTTTCAACGGTTGCCGTCGCAGCCATGTTTGCATCCGGTGCCGCAGGTGCCGCCGAGAAACTCAAGATAGGCGTGCTCGCCACACTGGAAGGCACGTATACCGTGCTCGGTGAGGATGGCATACGCGGTTTCGAGATCGCCATGAAGCAGGCAAAGGGCATGGCCGCAGGCCGTGAAATCGAAGTCATCATCGGCTCCACCGACGCCAGCCCGGACAGCGCCCTGCGCGCCGTGCGCAAGGTGGTCGAGCAGGACAAGGTCGATATCGTCATCGGTCCCCTGTCGGGATCGGAAGGCATCGCCCTGCGCGACTATTCCAAGACCCAGCCCCAGGTGACCTTCATCAACGGTATTTCCGGCGCTCAGGCAACCACCTATGTGACGCCGTCGGAAAACTTTTTCCGGTTCAACATGGATGGCGCACAATGGTCCGCCGGCCTGGGCAACTACGTCTATAACGAAAAAGGCTACAAGACGGTTGCCACCATCGGGGAAGATTATTCGTTCATCTACACCCAGGTGTTCGGTTTCGCCCTGGAGTATTGCGGTGCCGGCGGTCAGATCACGGAGCGTTTCTGGGTCCCGCTGGGAACCAAGGACTTTGCGTCCATCATCGCCAAGTTGCCCGATGACGTCGATGCCATCTATCTGGGCCTCGGCGGCGGCGATGCCGTCAACTTTCTCAATCAGTATCAGCAGGCAGGCGGTGACGCCAAGCTGATCGGCGGCACGATCATGATCGACGGCACGGTCCTCAACTCCAAGGGCAAGGCCAAGGAAGCCCTGATCGGAACTCCGGGTTCCGGCCCCCAGGCCGACACCTGGGACAATCCCAAATGGCAGTCTTTCGTGAAGGCCTACCAGGACGCCTATCCGCCAGAAAAACGGTTCGGCGCTCCGGCACTCATGGCAACAGGCTACTACAACGCTTTCTCAGCGGCCCATCAGTGTCTTGAGAAGATCAGTGGCGATCTCAGCGACGGTCACGCCAAGTTCCGCAGCTGTCTGGCCACGCTCGAGCTTGATGCGCCGAACGGCAAGATCACTCTCGATGGAAACCGCCAGGCCATCGGCACCAACTTCCTGACGGAAGTTGTCGAAGAGGACGGCGTGTTGAAGAACAAGCTGATCAAGGTCATCCCGAACGTAAACCAGACCCTGGGGATTGATCCAGCCAAGTTCGCGAAGATCGGTTCACCGGGCCGCGACGTTCCGGAATGTAAGAAGTACTGAGTTCTCCCTGGAGACTTTGGAGCAGGGCGCTGGTGTTTTAGCGCCTTGCTTCTCTTTCTAAGAATCTCGAAACCGATGGGCACCCCTGCGCGCAGATAGCTTTAGGCCCCGGGGGCGAACGGGTGTATCTCGCCTATGAGTCTCATCAGCTACATGACCCGCACACACTTTGCGGACGGCATTGCGGAAGATGCCGTCAAGGCCGAATGCCTTGGCCTGAGCATAAACCGCCCCCTCGTCGTCACCGACAAAGGTGTTGTGGCGGCGGGATTGCTGGATCGCATGGTCGAAGCGTTTTCCGACGAAACGCCGGTGTCGGTGTTCGGCCGGACGCCGCAAAACCCAACGGAACGCGCCTGCGTCGCGGGGTTGCAGGTCTATCGCGACAACAAGTGCGACGGTCTGGTTGCCCTTGGCGGCGGATCCTCGATCGATCTTGCCAAGGCGATCGGCGTCCTCGCCAGCCATGGCGGTGAACTTCTGACCTACATGGCGGTTGAAGGCGGACAGGCCCGTATCCGCGACATCATCCCACCCCTGATCGCGATACCCACCACGGCGGGCACCGGTTCGGAAGTCGGCCGCAATGCCGTCATTGCGTTCGACGACGGCCGCAAGCTGACCATGGTGAGCCCCTATCTCGTCCCCAAGGCGGCAATCTGCGACCCCACGCTGACATTGTCCCTGCCGGCTCACCTGACGGCAGCCACCGGAATGGACGCGATCACTCATTGTGTCGAAACCTATATTGCCATGGCCTACAATCCGCCGGCTGACGGTATTGCCATCGAAGGGCTCAGGCGGGCGGCGGCGAACATACGCGAAGCGACGGCAAACGGCTCGAATCTCGATGCCCGTCGCGAAATGATGGCAGCGGCCCTGAACGGCGCCCTGGCCTTCCAGAAAGGGCTCGGTGGCGCAAATTCGATGAGCCATGCCCTCGGCGGCCTGCGCGGACACACGCTTCACCACGGCATGTTGAATGCGGTTCTGTTGCCTCATGTCATCCGCTTCAATGCGCCTGCCGTCGGCCATCGCTACGCCACCGTAAATGCCGCCATGGGGCTCGACGCGAGGGCTGACACGGCAGCAGCGGTTTCAGACCTCACGGCGGACCTTGGATTGCCGACCAAACTCAGCGAACTGGGTATATCCCTCAGTGACATCGAGGTGGCCGCGCCGCTGGCGGAGAAAGATCACACCAATCCGACCAATCCGCGCAAGGCGGGAGCATCCGACTACCGTGAGTTGCTGCAACGTGCCTTCTAGAAAGCTGAACCATTCACATGAGCCCTGACGCCAAACCAAACCTGGTTGCCGGACAATGGATCGCGGGAGAAGGCGTAATCGCCGACATCAACCCGTCGGACACCAACGATATCGTCGGCACCTTTGCGCGGGCCTCCGCGCACGATGTCGAACAGGCCGTAGGCGCCGCACACGACGCGGCACCAGCCTGGGCCCGCAGCGGCATTCAGGAACGACACGACGTTCTGGAAAGTGCCGGCCGGGAAATCATGGCCCGGCGGGAGGAAATCGGACGGTTGCTGTCTCGTGAAGAGGGCAAGACTCTCGGTGAAGCTGTGGCGGAGACAATCCGCGCTGCCCGGATTTTCGATTTCTTCGCCGGCGAATGTCTGCGTCTGAGCGGCGAAAAGCTACCTTCGGTCAGGCCGGACATCGATGTCGAGATCAGCCGCGGGCCCGTTGGCGTTGTCGGCATCATTACACCCTGGAATTTCCCCATGGCAATTCCAGCCTGGAAAATCGCACCGGCAATCTGTTACGGCAACACCATCGTCTTCAAACCGGCAGAGCTCGTGCCGGCCTGCGCCTGGATCATGGTCGATATTCTGCACCGTGCGGGCATGCCGCCAGGGACAATCAATCTTGTCAACGGACCGGGCTCGGCTGTCGGCCAGGCGCTACTGGACGATCCGCGTATCAAGGCCGTGTCCTTCACCGGATCGCAGGCGACGGGTGCCCGGGTTGCCGAAGCCTGCGTCCGGCACATGCGCAAGGTTCAACTGGAAATGGGCGGCAAGAACCCACTTGTTGTCCTGGACGATGCGGATCTGGAAAATGCCGTTGAATGCGCCATCGACGGGTCGTTCTTTTCAACCGGTCAGCGGTGCACCGCATCGTCAAGACTGATTGTCACGGAGGCAATCCACACCCGTTTTGTCGAAGCCTGCGTGGAACGGATGCGGCGTCTGGTTGTCGACGATGCGCTGGACAGCAGAACCGACGTCGGTCCTGTCGTGGATGCAAACCAGCTGCATCAGGACCAGAATTACATCGATATCGGACGACGCGAAGGCGCCACACTGCGTACCGGCGGAGAAACAGTGAACCGGAGCAAGTCAGGATTTTATCTGGAACCGGCTTTGTTTACCGACAGCACCAGTGAGATGCGGATAAACCGCGAGGAGATATTCGGGCCGGTTGCCGCCATCATCAGGGTGAGAGACTACGACGAAGCCCTGCAGGTGGCCAACGATACGCCGTTCGGACTGACGGCGGGGATTTGCACCGGATCTCTCAAGCATGCCACGCATTTCAAACGCAACGCCGAGGCCGGCATGGTTATGGTCAATCTGCCCACCGCCGGGGTCGACTATCACGTGCCTTTTGGCGGGACGAAGGGTTCAAGTTACGGACCGCGGGAGCAGGGGCGTTATGCTGCCGAGTTTCATACAACGGTCAAGACTGCGTACACCAAGCCGTAAGGTGCTATGTCTGGAAACGGGAAGATATGCAATGGAGCGATAATCACTTTGTGCTTGCCAACACCGCGCCCTGTCCGTCATCATTAAGTCAAACCACAAAATACGACACAACAGTGCGCAGTTCAGGCACTTTTGGAGGGAGGAATGAGTAGGGCGCTCGCCGTGTATCACGGTAAGTTCGGACGCGCGAGTTTGTACCAGCTCGATCGCGATATGGCGACGCACGCCCATCGGGAAGGTCACCTGACATTTTATGTGGCCGGCCGGCATTCAGCCATGCAGATCGACGACCATCCGCATAGTCTGACCCCCGAAATCGGCGCTGCCATCAATCCCTGGCAACCGCACAGTTTCCACGCCGGAGATCTGGAAGACGGATCCGTATTTCTGGTGCTCTACATTCGCCCGGAGTGGTTTCTCCAGATGGCCCGTTCTGCGCGCTACGGCATGCGTTTCGGCCGGTCGATCATCGAAATGACCCCAAGCGTGACGCAACTGGTCAATCGGGTGACGGGCCTCTTGCTTGACGGCACCGAGACCGACTTTTTCGACGGATATCTGTTTGAGTTGACGCATGAATCCTTCGATCAGAGCTGGCAATGGACCGGCGAGGACTGGGATATCGGTGCTGCGAAGACATCCCTGCGGGATTTCCGTATCAGGAATTCCATCAAGCTCATGAAATCAAGGCTGGGCGAGGGCGAGAGTTTCCTGCTTGATTCAATCGCCCGCGACGCCGGTCTGTCACGGCCGCACTTCTTCAAGCTCTTCAGGGAGAATGTCGGACTGACCCCCAACATTTATCTGAATACGTTGCGTATGGAAAATGCGATTGAAAAACTGACGCTTTCCAGCGACGCGGTGACGTCAATCGGCCTCGACCTCGGATTCTCCTCGCAGGCGAGTTTCTCCCGGTTTTTTGTATCGAATGTGGGTATTCCCCCGTCGGACTACCGCCGCGTTGCCCATCTGGCCGCCTGAGCAGGCGTCTTTTGCGACGAAATGCCAGTCCGTAAGACTGTCAGGTATGCGTTCTCGGTTATCAGCTTGTATTGTTCTGGCAATAATCGGGCAGGCATTGACCTTGTTCGGAAAATGGAGGACGCCGTGGGGACGACAAGTCGACGATGTCGATACACCACCACTGTGGGACCGCGTCCCGGCGGGGGTACGTGTCGGCCATGAGGGAATTCGCGCACCGTCATCCCGGCTGGACGCTGATTATCGTGCTGATTGCCGCCTTCCTGTTGTGGGCAATCTTCGCGCCCTGGCCTCCCGGATTTACGGCTGTGTTCGGCCGCAAGAAAATCTTTCTGAGCGCACTGCTGAACGGAATCACGCTCGGCGGACTCTATTTTCTGGTGGCCAGCGGCTTCACACTCATTTTCGGGTTGATGAAGAACGTCAACCTGGCCCACGGCTCGCTGTATCTGCTTGGCGGCTATATCGGTTATGAGGTCGCAACCGCAACCGGGTGGTGGCTGTTGAGTTTCGTTGCCGCGTTCATTGTCGTCGGGGCCATGGGTGTGCTCCTCCAGGTTCTGGTTTTCAGGCGAATGGAAGGCGAAGACCTGCGCCAGACGCTTGTGACCATCGGTATTTCTATTGTCGTGGCTGATCTGATGCTCTGGTTCTGGGGCGGTGATTTCTATCAGATCCTGGCCCCCGACTGGTTGTCGGGACCGATAATCCTGCCGCTGGTCACGGCGATAAAAAGCAGCGGTGAGGTGGTCTATCTGAAGTACCCGATTGTCCGGATCGTGATCTTCCTGGCGTCGGTAGCGGTGGGCATCGCCATGTGGCTGGCCCTGAACCGGACCCGCGTCGGCATGCTGATCCGTGCCGGAGTTGACGACCGGGACATGCTGTCGGCCACCGGCGTTCGTATCCAGCGTGTTTTTGTCCTTGTGTTTGCGTTTGGAGCCGGACTTGCCGGGATTGCCGGCGTTGTCGGCGGCACGTTTCAGTCACTGGCACCGGGCGAGGATATCCGGTTCCTGCTGGCATCCCTCGTGGTCGTCATTGTCGGCGGCATGGGATCCATACCGGGAGCGGCACTTGGCGCACTGTTGATCGGGTTGGCGGAGCAGTTCGGCTCGGTCTACATGCCAACCTATTCGGTTGTGCTGACCTTCCTGATCATGGTGGTCGTGCTGGCGTTTCGTCCTCAGGGGTTAATGGGGGGCGGACGGTAGGCGATGTCAGCTCTCGGCGACATGCAGGACAACAAACCGGTCAATACGGATGCCGGCTGGGGGCCGTTGATCCATCTGGAACGTGTGCCGCCGGCCTATTGGGTCGTCGGGCTGGTTCTGCTTTTCATGCCGGCATTCGCCAACGACTTCATTCTGTTCCAGATATTCGGCTGGGCCTTCATTCTGGGCATGATTTCCCTGAGCCTGATGTTCCTGGCCGGGTATGGCGGCATGGTGAGTGTCGTGCAGATGACTGTGGCGGCATGCGCGGCCTACATGCTCGCGATCTTCGGCGACAGCGCCATCACCCAGATCTCTCTTGGGTGGCCGTGGTGGGTGGCGATTCCCATAGCCCTTGTCATTGCGACCGCTTTCGGGACATTCGTGGGCGCACTCGCCGTCAGGACCGACGGCATCTACACCATCATGATTACCCTGGCGATCGCCTCTGCGTTTTTCTATTTTACCCGCCAGAACTACGTTATCTTCAACGGTTTCAGCGGCTTCAACGGCGTCGCGCCTCCCAAGCTGTTCGGCGTCGACTGGCGCAGCCCGAAGCCTTTCTATTATCTCACATTGTTCTGGGCCACGGTCGCCTACCTTCTGGTTCTTTACGTCTCTCGCGCGCCCTTCGGTCTGGCGCTCCAGGGCGTGCGCGACAACGCCCGGCGGATGGAAGCGCTGGGATTCAACGTCACTGCGCACCGCATTGCCGCCTATGCTTTCGCCAGCGCCATCGCGGCCGTGGCAGGCATCCTCCTTGTCTGGCTCAACGGCCAGGTTTCGCCGGGCACGGCCGGGGTCGGGCCTGTCATAGACATTCTTATCATCGCCGTGATCGGCGGGTTGGGCCGGCCAATCGGGCCGTTCATCGGCGCCCTGATCTACGTCGTGCTGCGCACATTCGCACTCGACTTTCTGGTATCGATCGGCTTGTCGGGAGAGCGCTTCCAGTTGCTCATCGGACTGGCATTTCTGGCCATCGTTTTCTGGTCGCCGGACGGCATCCTCGGATTGTGGAACCGGTTGCGGGCCCGGATGGCGGAACACAGCTCTCTGACCGGTCCACGGCGTGACGATGGTGGTTTGCCATGAACACGACCGTTGCCGAACGCCTGTCTGTGGCCGGAACCGCCAACGCGCTGGAACTGCGCGGCGTCAGCCGTTACTTCGGTGCCTTGGCGGCACTGCAGGACATTACGCTGACGGTGAAGCCCGGCGAACGCCGTGCGGTCCTGGGATCGAACGGGGCGGGCAAGACGACACTGTTCAACTGTATCACCGGTGACTTCCTGCCCACGTCGGGTGTCGTTCGCATGTTTGGCGAAGACGTGACGCGCTTCCCGCCCCATGAGCGCATTCGCCGGGGCCTGCGCCGCACCTACCAGATCTCCCTGTTGTTCGGAGGCCTCAGTGTTCTGGACAACATCTATCTTGCCTGCCGCGGCGTTTCGCGCGCCCGTTTTTCGATGGTCAGGTTTGGCAAGAACGACACTTTGCGGCAGTCCGCGCAGGAACTCGCGGAAGCCGTTCACCTCGGCGATGTTCAGGACGAACTGGTGTCGGCGCTTTCCTACGGTCAGCAACGGCAACTGGAGATTGCCCTGGCGCTGGCCGGCGCTCCTCGGTTCATTCTGTTCGATGAGCCTGCCGCCGGCCTGTCTCCAGCAGAACGACGCGACCTTATCGAGATCCTCAACAATTTGCCCGGACATATGGGCTACATCATCATCGAACACGACATGGACGTGGCGCTGCGTGTTTCTGAAAGCGTGACCATGATGCACAACGGCCGCATCTTCAAGGAAGGCAAACCGGCCGAGATCGAAGCCGATCCCGAAGTCCAGGAACTCTATCTTGGGGGAGGCTTCACCCATGGTTGAACGGACATACAGCACATCCAGTCCAATCCTCCAGGTCCAGGATCTGAACGTCTTTTATGGCGCCTCCCACGCGCTCCAGGGTGTCGATCTTACGCTGGAACACGGTGTCGTCGCGGTGGTCGGCCGCAACGGCATGGGCAAGACGACCTTGTGCAATGCGATCATGGGGCTGGTGCCCGTGAGTTCCGGGTCGATCAGTGTTGCAGGCGAGAACATCACCAACCGGGCGCCAGCGGATATCGCCCGCCTTGGCATCGGATACGTGCCGCAGGGGCGCCGCCTCTGGCGTTCCCTGACAGTCGACGAACATCTGAAGATGGTCTCTGCCGGTCATGATGGCCGGTGGTCGATCGATCGCGTCTATTCGACCTTTCCGCGCCTGGCCGAACGCCGCGAAAATGGCGGCAGCCAGCTCTCAGGCGGTGAACAGCAGATGCTGGCAATCTCCCGGGCCCTTTTGCTCAACCCCCGTCTTCTGATCATGGACGAGCCGACCGAGGGTCTGGCGCCGGTCATCGTCGCACAGGTGGCGGAAATGCTGGTTCGACTCGGCGAGGAAGGCGATGTCGACGTTCTGGTGATTGAACAGAATATCGGTGTCGCGACCGCAGTGTCCGAGCGCGTGGCGATCATGGTCAACGGCCGGGTCAACCGCATCATGGATGCCTCCAGCCTGGCTGGGGACCGCGAACTGCAGCAGAACCTGCTGGGCGTCGGGCGTCATGGGCACGACGACGACGTGCTGCCGGAGCAAAGCGATACCCCGCCGGTTGGGTCCGGGCAGCGGCCTCAGGGACCACGCAGGATCTATCTGTCAAATCCCAAAGTGCCGACTCGCTGGACGCCTCAGGTCCCCGCGCGCCGGATAGAAGCGGCGGCGCGGACCGAATCCGGTTCCGTATCTTCGTATGACAATAGTGCGCGGGTTGAGCTTAGGCCGTTGTCGACAACCGGCGAGAACGTCGTTCTGGTGGCCGGCACCATGGATACCAAAGGCATTGAGCTGGGCTATATCCGCGACATCCTCAAGGCTCAGGGCATCCCGGTGAGCATGGTCGATCTGTCGACATCCGGCAAACAGTCCGGCGCGGAAGTGCCGCCCCATCTGGTGGCCGCATACCATCCGCGTGGCGCCGCCGGTGTCTTCACCAACGACCGCGGCACGTCCGTGGCCGGCATGACGGTGGCCTTCGAGCGCTGGATCCAGCGGCAGAGCGGTATTGCAGGCATCATAAGCGCCGGCGGTTCCGGCGGGACCGCGATCGTGTCGCCGGCTATGCGGGCCCTTGCCGTCGGCATCCCGAAGATCATGATTTCGACCGTCGCGTCCGGCGACGTGCAAAAGTACGTTGGCCCCGCCGACATCATGATGCTCCACTCAGTGGCTGATGTTCAGGGCCTGAATTCGATCACCCGTGAAGTTCTGGGCAACGGCGCCAACGCCATGGCGGGCATGGTTGCCGCACGCCGCAGCGACCATCGCAACCGGCAATCGAGGCCGGAATCCACAGAACTCCCGCCGATTGGCCTGACCATGTTCGGTGTAACCACCCCGTGCGTTCAACAGGTCACCGCGGAACTGGAAAGCGAGTTCGATTGCCTGGTCTTTCATGCCACCGGCATAGGCGGACAGTCGATGGAAAAACTGGTGGAATCGGGCCTGCTCAACGGGGTGCTCGACCTCACGACGACCGAGATCTGCGATATGATGGTGGGCGGTGTTTTTCCCGCCACGGAAGATCGTTTCGGCGCCATTATCCGTACACGCATGCCTTATGTTGGATCGTGTGGAGCGCTGGACATGGTCAATTTCGGCCCGCCTGAAACCGTGCCGGAGAAATTTCGCGACCGGAAATTCTACGAGCATAACCCGCAGGTAACACTGATGCGGACGACAGCAGAAGAGAACGACCGCATGGGGCGCTGGATCGGCGAACGTCTCAATCTCATGGAAGGGCCGGTACGCTTCTTCATCCCCGAAGGCGGCGTCTCCATGCTCGATGCGCCCGGACAGGCATTTCACGATCCGGCTGCCGACAAGGCGTTGTTCGATGCGCTTGAGAGTACCGTACTCCAGACGTCGGCAAGACAACTGGTCCGGCTCCCGCACAACATCAACGACCCGGAATTCTCAAACGAAGTTGTGCGGGTGTTCCGTGCACTTCACGGCGGCGGCAGACCGACCAGACAACAGGCAGGGAGACAATAGGGATGGGGGCGTTCAAGCGATCCGAAATCCTCTCGAAGTTTCGCGACATGATCAGCAGCGGTGTTCCGATCATCGGTGGTGGCGCGGGGACCGGCCTTTCGGCCAAGTGCGAAGAGGACGGCGGCATCGATCTCATCGTGATCTACAACTCCGGACGCTATCGCATGGCCGGCCGCGGGTCTCTCGCCGGTCTCATGGCCTATGGCGATGCCAACCAGATTGTGGTCGAGATGGCCTCCGAGGTCCTGCCGGTCGTCAGGAAAACACCGGTCCTGGCCGGCGTCAACGGTACGGATCCGTTTCGCCTCATGGACGTCTTCCTCGATGATCTCGATCGGATCGGTTTTTCCGGCGTGCAGAATTTTCCGACCGTTGGACTTATCGACGGCACGTTCCGGGCAAATCTGGAAGAAACCGGCATGTCCTACGGGCTTGAGGTGGACATGATCGCCAGGGCCCACGACAAGGACATGCTGACGACGCCCTACGTGTTCAACGAGGACGACGCGACCGCCATGGCTCAGGCCGGCGGCGATATCATCGTTTGTCACCTGGGCCTGACCACAGGCGGGTCGATCGGTGCCGAAACCGCCCTGAAACTCGAAGACTGTCCGGCGTTGGTGGAGGCGTGGTCCGAAGCCGCTCTGAAAGTGAACAAGGACGCCATCATTCTGGTTCATGGCGGGCCTGTGGCAATGCCGGACGATGCCGCGTATGTGCTGAGCAACACGTCCAACTGTCATGGCTTCTACGGCGCATCGTCCATGGAGCGTCTGCCCACAGAAGGGGCGCTTACGGACCAGACCAGAAAATTCAAGATGATTGGGAAGACCTGATGACCTTTGCATCATTGTCATTCGGCGACACCTTACGGGGAGGAAGATCATGACCGGACAGCTGATTGGCCAGCTCATACTCTGGCTCATTCTGGCGGTTATCGTCATTGCCATAATTTACTGGGTGATGAACTGGCTGTATCGCCGTTCGACCAAGGAAGTGGCGTTCGTGAGAACCGGTTTCCTGGGCGAGAAGGTTGTCATCGATGGCGGTGCTTTTGTCTGGCCGATCGTCCACGACATAACGCCCGTCAACATGAACACCATTCAGCTTGAAGTGGTTCGCGAAAAGGACGACGCCCTGATCACGAAGGACCGCATCCGGGTCGATGTGGAGGCGGAATTCTACGTCCGCGTCCGGCCGACCCGCGAGGCCGTGTCGATTGCCGCCTCAACCGTTGGCCGACGGACACTCGAACAGGGACGGTTGCACGAGTTGCTTGCCGGCAAGTTCATATCTGCACTGCGCTCGATCGCCTCCGAAATGAGCATGGAGGAGATGCATGAGCAACGCGGCATCTATGTCCAGCGTGTCCGGGACGCGGCCCAGGAAGGCCTTGCCCTGAACGGCCTGGAACTTGAAACCCTCGCCATCAAGGACATCGACCAGACCGGCCTTGAGTACTTCAATCCGTCCAACCGCTTCGATGCCGAAGGCCTGACACGCCTGATCGAGGACATCGAAGCCAAACGCAAGCAGCGCAACGACATCGAGCAGGACTCGATGATCCGCATCCGCGCCCGCAATCTTGAAGCCGAAAAGCAGGCCCTTGAAATCGAACGCGACAGTGAAGAGGCGCGTTTGACCCAGGAACGGGATGTGGAATTCCGCCGGGCGCAGCAACGCGCCGAACTGGCCCGTGAACGTGCAGAACGCGAAACCGAGGCCGAACAGGCACAGATAATTGCACGCGAGCAGATCGAAAAACACCGGATCTCCAACGAGCACACCGTGTCGGAAGCCCGGATAGCTTCTGAACGCGACATCCGGCAAATGGAGATCGAGCGCCATCTTGCGATCGAGGCGGCGGAAATCGCCTCGCGCGAAAAGACCGAGCGTGCACGCATCGAGCAGGAACGCCAGATTGCTCAAGCGCGAATAAGCAACGAGCAATTGACGCAGTCACAGGAAATCGAACGTCAGCAGACGATCGAAGCTGCCGAAATTGCCGCCCGCGAGAAGACAGAACGCGCCCGTATCGAGCAGGAACGGCAAATCAACGAAACCCGTATCGCAAACGAGCAGCTCACCCAGGCCCAGGAGATCGAACGCCGGAGGGCGGTGGAGGCTGCCGAGATTGATGCTGCCGAAGCGACGGACCGGGCACGCCTTGGACAGGAACTGGCGATTACGGAAGTCCGTATTTCCAAGGAGGAAGCGACACAGCGCCGGGAAATCGCGCGCAACCAGGCCGTTGAGGAAGCCACGATCCAGGCTAGGGAGGCCACCGAGAAGAACCGCATTGCCCAGGAGACAGTGATCAATGCAGAGCGCATAACGTCGGACAGAAAGACTCGGGAGCTCGAAATCGACCGGCAAAAGGCACTGGAGGAATCCGAAATCGCCTCGCAGCAGGCGACGGAGGCCGCCCGGATTGCACGCGAAAAGATTCTTGCCGCCGACCGCATCGCCTCGCAGCTTGAAACCCGAGGTCTGGAAATTGAGCAGAGACGATCCCTGGAACAGGCGGAAATAGCTGCACGCGAGGATACCGAGGCTGCCCGGATATCACAAGAGGAACGCATACGGGCACTCCAGATCGAGCGTAACCAGGCCGTCGACGAGGCCGAGATTGCATCACGCGAAGCCGTTGAGGCCGCCCGCATCGCCCAGGACAAGAAACTGGCCGTGGAACGGATCGCCAGCGACGAAACCGTCGAAGCCGCCCGCATCGCCAAGGACAAGGCCGTGGCCGTCGAGGGAATTGCGGCCGAGCAGGACACGCGCGAACGCGAGGTCGCCCGCGACGAAGTGCTTGAGGCCCGTGAGATTGCCAAGCGCGACAAGATCGAGCGCGAACGGATCGCAACCGAACTCAAGGTCGACGAGGTTCGCATAGAATCGTCGAAGGCCCGAGAAATCCTCGATATCGATCGCAAGAAGATCATCGAGGAAGCCGACGAGGAACGCATCATCGCCCTGGCGGCGAAGAAGGCTGAACGCGCCGATGCCGATGCCAAGGTCAGGCAGGCCCAGATCGCGGCACAAGGCGATATCGAACGCTCCGATGTTGCCCGCGAACAGGCAATCGAGGCGGCCAGGCTTGAACGAAGAAGAGCCATCGAGCAGCTCGAAATTGCACGCGTTCAGGCCCTCCGAGAAGCAGAAACCGCATCCAAGGAGGAGATCGAACGCGCGGTCATTGCTTCTGAACGCGGACTCGATGAGGCCCGGATCGGGCATCAGCTGGATCGGCGCAAACTGGAAGTGCACCGCGAACGTGAGGTCGAGGCCGCCGAAATCGAGAAGGCCGTGACGCTTTACAAGATGTCGCTCGATCAGTCAGCGGCTCAGGCGGAGGCGAACCTTGCCAAGGCGCTTGCTGCCGAGGCCGAGGAACGTGTCAAGACGGCCCGCGAAACCGAGGAAGCCAACCGGCGCAAGGGCATTGACGTGCTGATGGCGGAAAAGGCCGCGGAAGAAAAACGCATTGCCGCGGAAGCGGAAAAGGTGCGCGCTACCGTCGAAGCGGAAGCCCAACGGCTCCTCAACGAAGCCGAGAACGTGCTTACCGACGCGTCCCGCTATTCATTGTTCCGTCGCAAGTTGCTCGAGCACGTCGAAGGCATTGTGGCGGCATCGGTCAAGCCACTGGAGAAAATCCAGGATATCCGGATCATGCAGCTCGACGGTCTCAATGGCGGCAATGGCAGCGGCGAACGTGCCAACACCACGGACGAAGTCATCAATTCGGCCCTGCGCTACCGGGTTCAGGCACCGATGGTGGACAGCCTTCTTTCCGACATAGGCATCGACGGGGCAAACCTTGCCAAGCAACCGGGACTGATCCGCGAGGCTTCCGACATTCAACGCATCGCCAAGGAGGCCGCGCGCGGTGGTGACGTGAGCAAGGGCGCCGAAACTGCAAGCGGCGACAGTGAAGGTCAAGGCACAGGCGATGGCGGCGGCGGCGATGACAGCAGTACCGACGGTGGTGGAAGTCCGCGCCCCAAGCGGCGTGGCACGCGGTCCAGGAAATAGGCGGAACTTGTAATGGCTAGAGTCTACGTCTCCAGCGTAATCGAAGCGCCCGCCTCAGGGGTCTGGGAACGGGTCCGCGACTTCAACGCATTGCCGCGCTGGCATCCCCGCATCGCCGAGAGCCACATCGAGAATGGCGAACCGTCGGACAAGATCGGGTGCGTACGCAACTTCCGGCTTCAGAACGGCGATCTGATCCGCGAGAAACTGCTGGCGCTCAGCGACTACGATCTGTCGTGTACATACGGAATCCTGG
This sequence comes from Alphaproteobacteria bacterium, assembly GCA_021775805.1. Taxonomy (GTDB): domain Bacteria; phylum Pseudomonadota; class Alphaproteobacteria; order Rhizobiales; family JAJFHC01; genus JAJFHC01. The sequence goes on from JAJFHD010000062.1 coordinate 31,827, forward strand.
AAAGCCCGATGGCGCTCGAGAACTATGTCGCCACATTGAGACTGACGCCGGTAAGCGACGGCGACCGTTGTTTTGCGGAATGGTCGGCAGAGTTCGACTGTGCCGTCGAGGTCGAGGAGGACCTGGTCACCGGTATCGGCAGCAACGTCTTCCAGGGTGGTTTTGACGCCCTGAAGCGACATTTCGGAGGCCGGTGATCGACGGCGATGGTGAAGATCCTGAAAAGCACGATACTTGACGAGCCGATCGACCGGGTGTGGGACGTCCTGCGCGATTTCAACGGCCACGATCGCTGGCATCCGGCGGTCGTCGACAGCCAGGTCGAACGGGGATGGACGTCCGACATGGTCGGGTGCGTGCGCCGGTTCCACCTGGCGGATGGGTCGCTCCTGCGCGAACAGTTGCTCAGTCTTTCCGACATCGATGCGACGTTCTCCTATTGCCTGCTGGACACACCGGTGCCGCTCTTCAACTACGTCTCCCACGTGCGTCTGCTTCCGGTAACCGACGGGGACCGGACATTCTGGTCCTGGGAAGGCGCGTTTACGACGCGCGCCGGCGAAGAAAGGGAAATGTCATCCATGGTCAGCGAGCAGATTTACCAGGCTGGATTCGATGCAATCCGTTCGCATCTGGCGGAGGCGGCATAATGAGCCTGAAAGAAGCACCATGAGCATTAGCGTAAAGACATTTCCCAGTGCGAACGAGGCCGCCCAGGCGCTGTCGGCGGACCGGACCGCCCGGTTCCTCGGTGGAGGCACCCTTATCATGCGCGCTGTCAACGAAGGCGATCAGTCGTTTTCTACGATCATTCGCGCGAACGATCCTGTGTTCACCCAGATCCAGCCGCAGGGCGACCGCATCGTCATCGGCGCCGGTTTGACCATGAGCCAGATTCTGGCGAGCCGCGAACTCGAATTTCTTCATGCCGCAGCCCGGGTTGTCGGCGGTCCCGCCATCCGCAACATGGCAACGGTCGGCGGCAATCTTTTCGCCGCTCATCCTTATGGAGACCTGGCAACTTTTCTGCTTGCGGTCGATGCCAATGTGTCCGTGGCCGGCGGTTCCGGAGGACGGGAGACGCCGCTTGCAGAGTTCCTGCGGGACCGGGACAGGGAACCCCGGCCCGTAGTGCTGTCAGTCACGGTTACACGACCGCAGCACGGAGCACTCCGTTTCAAGAAGGTGAGCCGCGTAAAACCCAAGGGCATATCGATGATGACGATCGCCGCCAACCTGCCACAGCAATCCGGCCGTGTGACCGGCGCCCGTATCGCCTACGGATCGATGGGACCTGTGCCCATGCGTATCGCGGCTGTCGAACAGGCTCTCGAAGGCAAGTCGCTGGATGAGGCGGGCATTGCCCAGGCGGTCGGCGCCGCTACTGCCGGACTTGAACCGCCAACCGATGCGATCGCATCGTCATGGTATCGCCGGGAAGTGGCGCCGGTGCATTTGAAGCGACTGCTGCTGGAAAGACAGGGGATCTGATCGATGGCGAAAAAACCAGTTCAGTTCCACCTCAACGGCCAGGAGAAGGCGGTGTTCGTCGAAGACGGTCAGAACCTGCTGGATGTGCTGCGCCGGGGCGTCGGCGATCTGTCGCCGAAATACGGATGCGCGCAAGGCACCTGTGGCGCCTGTACGGTGCTTGTCGATGGCGAACCCCAACTGAGTTGTCTGACCCTTGCGGAAACCGTCGAGGGGCAAAACCTTGAAACAACAGGTGGTCTCGCCGGTGAAACCCTGCATCCTCTGCAGGAAGCGTTCATGGAACATTTCGCTGCCCAGTGCGGCTTCTGTACGCCGGGCATGATCATGGCGGCGAGAGCCCTGCTTGACCGCAACCCGAATCCGAGCCGGGACGATGTGGTCGAGGCGATCTCCGGCAATATCTGCCGTTGCACCGGTTATGAGCCGATTATCGAAGCCATCATGGCGGTCGCAAACAGCGGCGCGGCGAGACGTTATGTATAAGGAAATTCAGTCATGACCGTGGAATTCCGCAAGGATCTTTTCGCAGACGAGCGTGATGACAATCTCAACGAGATCGGCAAGCCGACCCGGCGGCAGGACATCCTTGGGCATGTCACCGGCAGATCACCCTATTTCGATGATCATCTGTTCGATGGCCTGCTGCAGGTGCGCTGCGTGCGCAGTCCTCATCACCACGCCAGAATTCGTTCCGTCGATTTCTCCCAGGCTGAAAGGATGCCCGGCGTCGTTCGCGTGATACGCGGCGAAGATGTCCCCAACAATCTCAACACTCTTTTGAGTCTGCTCAACTTCGGGCGCGACGACGAGCAGTTGATCTCGACGAAAAAGGTCGCCTATGCGGGCGAGCCTGTGCTGGCCATCGTTGCCGAAACCGACCGTCAGGCCCGTGATGCCGTGGCGGCCGTCAGGGTGGAGTACGAGGTCCTGCCGCATGTCCTCGACGTCGAGGAGGCTCTCAAACCCGACGCGCCTGTGGTCAATGAAACCTACCCGAACAACACATTCGATTACTACGACAAGTACGATCACCAGAAGCTGCGCTTTGGAGATGTCGAAACCGCATTTCAACAAGCCGACCAGGTGGTTGAAGCACGATATCAGATGTCGCCGATCGAGCAGGCGCCGGTGGAGACCAATGGTGCGATTGCAGCGCCGGAGACCAATGACCGCATCGTTTGTTACACCTCGACTCAAGCCCTGTTCTTCTCCCTTGGCACAGCCGCCAAACTCCTTAACATGTCCTCCAACCGTCTTCACTTCATCGGCGGTACGGTCGGTGGCGGCTTCGGCGGCAAGGTCGACAGCCTTGTGGAACCCATGGCCATCCTTGCCTGCCTGCTGACCGGCAAACCCTGCCGCTTCGTATGGGACCGCCAGGAGGAGATGCAGGTCGGTGCGCCGCGCGGTGCGGAACGCTGGTACGTCAAGGACGGCGTCATGAATGACGGGCGCATTGTTGCCCGCAAGCTCACCGGCTATTTTGACGCGGGCGCCTTCACCCGCCTTTCGAGTTATGCGGTGGTCAAGGGAACCGGTCACCTGCCGGGACCGTATACGATCCCCAACGTATCTTCGGACGTCTTCTGCGTCTTCACCAACAGGACACCGGCAACCGCCATGCGCGGCTTCGGCATTACAGGTGCTGACTTTGCCATCGAGTGCCACATGGACAGGGTGGCCCATGCGGTGAGGATGAACCCTGTCGAATTCAGGATCCTTAACGCCTACCGCGACGGCGACATGAAGGCCCATCGTCGCGAGGCCAAGAACTGCGCCTTGATCGAATGCGCGCAGGTTGCAGCCGAAAAGGCGAACTGGCCGATCCGTGAAGAATTCAAGGCGATGTCTTCGACCAGGGATGGCGGTGGAGACCGGGCCATCATTCCACACACGGTGACAGATCAGAATGGCCGTATCGGTGAACGCCGTGCGGGCCGGATGGGGACGCCATCGGAACCATCGGCTCCTTCGTATCAGCCCGCACCAGCGCGTCCTCCGGCACCGCCCCCACAACCTGTAGCCGGACCACCACCTGCCCAACCTCCGATGCAGCCCTCAGTCCAGCCCCCGGCCCAGCCGGCAGTGTCGACACCCTACGCTCATCCCGCTGCCGCGCCTGCGTACACACCTGTGTCCGCGCCTCCCCAACCTGTTGTTTCAGATCCGCCCCCTGCCGCCGTGCAACCACCGCCGCCACCTGCTCCAGCACCTGCGGCACAATCGCCGGCGCCGGAGAGCCCGGCATCCGATGCTGCTCCAGCATCGGCGCGCACTGTGAAACGGCCGGGCTACAGCCGGTTTGCATCCAATTCCATCGGCAGGAGACGCTGAACCATGACCATTCACAAGGGACGCGGCTTCGCCACGATCAACTACCCCATCGGCATGAACCTCGGCGGCGATCCCAGCCAGGCGCTGGTCCATTCCAACCCCGACGGCAAGTTCGGGGTTGCGTTGTCGTCGATCGATCTGGGGCAGGGCATGAAATCGGTCACCCGGCAGATTGCCGCCGAGACCCTCGGCGTGCCAGTGGAAGATGTCTATGTCGATACCGCCGACAGCGATACCGGGCCCCATTGCATGGGATCGTTTGCGTCACGCGGAACCCACCGCGTCGGCAATGCCGTGATCGAGGCTGCCAAGGAAGCCCGGGCTGTCATGCTCGACGCAGCCGCCGAGGAACTGGAGGTCAACGCCGCCGATCTGGAAACCGACGGCAAGGGCAACATCCATGTCCGCGGCGCACCTTCCCGGTCGATAACCACCGGCGAGGCCTGCATGGCCGCCCAGTTCAAGCAGGGCAAGACCGTCTCGGGGCGGGGGATTTTCCTGATCCCTCTGTCGGATGTCGATCCCGAAACCGGCGAGATGACACCGGTATCCTGCTTCGCCCATGCAGCCCTGGTGGTTGATGTGGAGGTCGATGACGAGACCGGCGAAGTCGACGTCAAGCAGATGAATTCGGCCTATGAGGTCGGGCGGGCCCTGAACCCCCGCCTGGTCGAGCAGCAACTGATCGGCGGTGCCTGGATGGGGATGAGCCATGCGCTCTGGGAGACCACTGAGCCCTATTATCCGGACCGCTCCCACGGGCCGGTGGACTTCAACGAATACCTGATGCCGGGGCCAGGCGACATTGCGCCCCATGATGTGGCGATCCTTGAACGCCCGGCGCCCGACGGACCGTTCGGTGGCAAGGGGCCGGGCGAAATGTGCGCCAATCCTGTGCTGCCGGCGGTCGCCAACGCCGTGTTCAACGCGGTTGGCGTCCGGGTCGACGACCTGCCGATCACACCGGAAAAGATCTTGCGCGGCATTCAGGCGATTGGCGGCGCGCAACCGCAGGGAACGCCTTAAGCTAAGGGACTGAAAACTTATGCCTGTGCGGCCTGACATTCAGGGTATCGGAACGCCGGAAGAACTGGATACGGTTCTGCGTGCGGCCCAGTACCTGTCCGATGACGGGCTGTCCACGGCGGCATACCTGGCTCTGGCGCTGGGCAAGCCGCTGCTGCTGGAAGGTGCGCCCGGCGTCGGCAAGACTGAAGCCGCGAAGGCCCTGGCATCCGTTCTCAACCGCCGGCTGATCCGTTTGCAGTGTTACGAAGGCATCGATGCGGGAGCGGCCCTTTACGAGTGGAATTACCCGCGTCAGATGTTGGCGATCCGGCAGGCCGGTGAAGAGTATGTCAATATCTACCAGGATGACTTCCTGATTGCCCGGCCGATGCTGGATGCGTTGCAGTCTGGTGACAACGCCCTCCTGCTGATTGACGAGATCGACCGCTCGGATCACGAGTTCGAGGCCTTTCTCCTGGAGTTCCTTTCGGATTTTCAGATTTCGATTCCTGAACGCGGCACCATACGGTCGGCGCAAAGACCCGTGGTCGTCCTCACCTCCAACCGCACCCGGGAGTTGCACGAAGCCCTGAGGCGAAGGTGCGTTTATCACTGGATCGACTACCCCGACGCCCTACGAGAAGCCCAGATCGTGATGACGCGGGCGAGTTCGGTCACCCGCGAAACCGCAGACAGAGTGGTTGCCGCAGTCAGCCGGTTGCGGGCCGAGCCATTGGCCAAGCCACCGGGTGTTGCCGAAACTGTCGAATGGGCCGAAGCCGCCACCTTGCTGAATGCCCAGGGAGCGGCGTGGCCTGAGGCCTTCAAACGGGCGATCGGTGTTGTCCTCAAGGATCAGGACGACCTCGGATTCGTGCATGACCGTCTTGATCATCTCATCACCGGGACCGCGGCATGATCGTTTCCGAAACAGCACCGGATACTTTGCCCCGCGCAGCCGAACCCTTCCTGGCATTCTCAAGCCTGTTGCGGGAGAACGCTTTTGCGGTGGCCCCGGAACAGACAATGGTTTTCGTCGAGGCGGTCGGATTGCTGGGCCCGAAGGACATGGCAAGCATCCACCGTGCCGCCCGGGCGACGCTGGCGCCACCACCGGAACGGCACGCCGAGTTCGATGCCCTGTTCCGCATGGTGTTTCTTGGCCAATCCATCCCCGTGCCTATGTCGGGTGAGACGGACGAGGAACAGTTGCTGGTGGGTGATGATGAGGCCGGCAGCGGTGAGCCTCCCGAACCGGAAGAGATCAATGAGGCCGGCGGCGATGCGACGGAAACCGAGAGCCTCGGCTTGAGACAGTTCGACGGCCTTGACGACATTGAGACCCTGCGCCGGTTCAGGAGACAGGCGCCGGAGAAATTGCCCTGGCGCAAGTCCTACCGGCGGGCGCCGGGTTCACGGGGAAGCGACCTGAACATGCGAAAGGCCTTGCGCATGGCGGTCCAGAGGGACGGTGAACTGATCGAGTTGCCGCGGCTTGTGCGCCAGAAACGCCAACGCCGGATTGTCCTGTTGATCGACATATCGGGCTCGATGAAGCAACACACCGACACCTACCTGCGTTTCGCTCATTCCCTGGCACAGGTCGGCGTGCGCGTAGAGATATTCTCTCTCGGCACAAGGCTGACCCGGATCACCCGGGCGCTCAAGCTGCGCAACCGCACGCAGGCCCTGGCCATGGCTTCGAGCCTTGTGGCCGACTGGGACGGCGGCACGCGCCTCGGCGACGCTTTGCAGGCCTTTCTGGCAATTCCCCGATATGCCGGGTTCACCCGCGGCGCCGCCGTCGTGATGCTGTCGGACGGACTGGAGCGCGGCGATCCGGCATCGATGATCGATGCCGTTGACCATCTGTCGAGGCTGGCATGGAAACTTGCCTGGCTGACACCGCTGGCCGCGGATCCGGAGTATCGGCCTGAAACGGCGGCGCTGAAGGCTGTACTGCCGTACCTGGATGTTCTCGATAATGGTAGTTCGATTGCGTCGCTGTGCGATCGGGTGCTGGCACTGGGCAAGGAGGCCGCATGACCGCGATCATAGATGCCCATCACCACATCTGGCGCCAGGCCGACCTGCCATGGTTGCAGGGGCCGATGCAGCCGCGCATCTTCGGGCCGTATGACGCCATCAAGCGTGATTACCCGATCGAGGAGTACCTTGCGGACGTTGCAGACACCGGCGTCGCCCAGTCGGTCTATGTCCAGGCAAACTGGGCGCCGGATCAGTATGCCGAGGAGGCCGCCTGGGTTCAGTCCGTCGCGGACCGGACCGGCTGGCCGCAGGCGATCGTGGGCTATGCGGACTTTACCGTCGACGACGTTCGCCCTCAGCTTGAGCGACTGAAACCTTGCCAGGCCATGCGCGGCGTGCGCCAGCAATTCCACTGGCACGAAAACCCGCTGTACCGTTTCGCTCAGCGTGCCGACCTGCCTCTCGACCCGGCGGTGCAACGTAATGTGGCGCGGTTGGCCGACTATGACTGGTCGTTCGACTTGCAGGTCTTTACCAGCCAGATGGCCGATGCGGCAGAGCTTGCGCGGGCCTGTCCGGATGTGACTTTCATTCTCCAGCATTCCGGAATGCTGGAAGACCTGTCAGAAGGTGGCCGCGCCGCTTGGCTTGAGGGCATGAGACACCTGGCCGGCGAACCCAATATCGTCAGCAAGCTTTCGGGGTTTGGAACCTTCATTCACAGCAATGACGCCACTCATATTGCCGGAATGCTTGACGACACCGTGAATCTGTTCGGATCGCAACGGTGCCTGTTTGGATCCAACTTTCCGATCGAGAAACTGTGGACCAGTTATGCCGACCTCGTCGGCGCCTTCCGAAGCGCTGCGGCGAGCCTGCCGGACGCCGGGCAACAGGACATTTTTCACAATACGGCTGCACGCATCTACCGATTGTAGCAAGAGGAAATCGGTCGAACCGGCCGGGGAAACGAAGGGAGACACTGATATGGCACTGGAAATCAAGATACTGGACTATGGTGATATTGAACTGGAAACGAGCTTTCTGGTTCTCGGGCATGAATGCGGCCGTGTCCGGCGGGTGCCGGTCTACGGGTTCCTGATCCTGGGCGGTCAATACCCGATCGTGGTCGACACCGGCTATCGCGACAACGCGATCATGGAATCGCTCGGCATGCGCGGTCTGCAGTTTCACGACAACATGATTGAAAACCAGCTTGCCAAACATGGCGTCAAGATGGGCGACGTGCGCTATGTTCTGCACACCCATCTTCACATCGACCACGCCGGCAAGGACGATCATTTCAACATGAACACCACCGTCGTACTGAACCGGCGCGAACTGGAATGTTCGGTGTCCGGCCTGATGCACCCTCAGTACCCCAAACCCGATATCCAGCACCTGATCGAACGCCTGCACACGCAGGACGCACTCAGGTTCCTCGATCTGGAGATCACCGGCGGCGAAGAGATCATCCCCGGTGTGTGGTGCGAAGCCGCGAATGCCCATACGGAAGGCTCCATGAACGTCATGGTCGAAACCGCCGAAGGGATCGCGTGTATCTGCGGCGATGTGATCTACAATTTCAACGATCAGATCGTGAACCAGGTGCGCCAGACCCAGTTCATGGAGCCGCAGGTGACCGGCAACCACGCCGGCTCCAAGCGCGAGGAGAAAGGCGCGATCAAGAAACTGCTGAACAACTATCGGTTCCTTCTGCCGGTTCACGATAAACCAGCCAAGATCGAGGGCCAGGCGATTGTCGGCCGTCTTGACATGCAGGTGCCCGGACCGGTTGTCGAGAGTGTTCCCCAGCGCGACTGGTTTCCGATGTAGAGCGGTGCGGATCGGGAAACAGACATCAGCAAACGGGGATGAACCATGGCACATGAATTGATCGATCCGTCGTTCGGGCAATTGCTCGAAGAACACGAGCCGGTGCTGCAGCTGGGCTCCGGTTTCAACTTTACCGAAGGTCCGATCTGGCATCCGTTGGACAAGTATCTGTTGTTCTCCGATATGCCCGATGACAAGCGCCGGCGCTGGGACAGTCATGGCGTCCGGGAAGTGATGCATCCGTCCAACAAGGGCAACGGCATGACTTATGACGCGGACCTCAATCTCCTGGTCTGCGAACATTCCACGTCGTCGGTCGCCCGCTTCCGGCCCGATGGCGTCCGAGAGGTTTTGGCAAGCCATTACCAGGGCCAGGAACTCAACAGCCCCAACGATCTGTGCGTGAAGTCAGATGGCTCAATTTGGTTTTCCGACCCAACCTACGGCCGCTTGCCGGGGTTTGGCGTGGAACGCCCGGTGGAACTGGGCTTCCAGGGTGTCTACAGGATTGCGCCGGGCGGCGGGGCAGGCGACCCGCAACTGATGGTCGACCGTTACACCTTTACCCAACCCAATGGCCTGTGCTTTTCGCCTGACGAGTCGCTGCTCTATATCAACGATACCGTTCAGGCGAACATCCGCGTCTACGATGTCGCACCCGACGGCAGTCTCGGTTATGGCCGGCTGTTTGCGTCCGGAATTCAGGACACTGCCAAACCCGGCGTTCCCGACGGCATGAAATGCGACATGCACGGCAACGTGTGGGTTACCGCCCCCGGTGGCGTGTGGGTCTACAGCCCGCAGGGCCGGCTCATTGGCAAAGTTTCGGTGCCTGAACTTGTAGCGAACCTGCACTGGGGCGGGGACGACTGGCGTACTCTTTTCATGTGCGCCACCCATTCGTTGTATTCGGTCAAGACTAAAGTGGGCCCGCGCCGCGAACCGTTCATGCAGGCGCGTGGTGCAGGCGCTGCTTCAAATGCGCCCACATCCGCCGCCAGCACGCCGCCAGGTGCCGGCGGAACCGGTTTGTTGGCGCCCGACAAGTGCGCACTCCTGATACAGGACATGCAGAACGACGTGGTGATGGAAGGCGGCGCCTTTTCCGATTCCGGAGCGGACGTTCACTGCAAGCAGCAAGACTGCATAGAGAACATCCGCCGCCTGGCGGACGCATGCCGGGCGGCAAACGTGCCGGTGATTCATGTCTGGTTCATTGTCGAACCGGGCGTGCCGGGGGTGACCATGAATGCACCGCTGTTCGAGGGCTTGCGCGATGCCAAAGCCCTGGTGCGGGGATCCTGGGGGGTTGCCCCGGTGCCCGGGCTCGAGCCCAAGTCCGGCGATCATGTGGTGACCAAGAACCGCATGAGCGCCTGGGAGGGCACCACTCTGGAGACGGTCCTGAAGGCGACCGGCCGCGACACGATCATAGACACTGGCGCCTGGACCAATATGTCGATCGAGCACACCGCCCGCACCGGCGCAGACAAGGGCTACCGGGTCATCCTGCCAGAAGACAGCTGTTCGACGATCAATGCCGATTGGCACAATGCCTCGATCAACTATGCCATGCAGAACGTGGCCAAGGTGGTCAAGACCGACGAGGTCATTGCCGCCCTCAGAGGTTGAGGTCAGCCGGCGTTCAGGGCGTCTGCTATTTCGCGTGCCAGGGCGCTGATCTCACGAGCGGCGACACTCCTGGCTTGGGTTTCAAGAACGGTGCGTCCGTCTCCCATGCTCGACGCAAAGGTCACCCGGTTGCCAATCATCGTATCGGCGGAAATCGTGCCCAGTTTCTTGAGCGCTGCCACGATCTCACCGGTAATGCGCGCCCGAGAATTGACCTTGTTGAGCACTATCAGCGTGCGCTTCTTCTCCGCACGCGCCATGTCGATTGTGGGTTCCGTCGCCCACAGGTCAACCGGCGACGGCGCGACCGGGATGAGGACAAGGTCGGCGGTTTCGATCGCGGGCCGGCCGTCTATTCCCATTTTGGGTGGGGTATCGACGATGACGATGTCGTTGTTCTTTGCCAGATTCTGAGCCTCATAACGGGCACCCCAGGCGCTCGCCGTCCTCAGATCGATGTCGGAATCCGGCTCGCCGGTCCGCTCCAGCCGCGCCATGAACCAGCGGCCCAGGCTACCCTGTGGATCCGTATCGAGTATCGCAGTCTGTCTGCCAAGGAGGTTCGAAAAGGCCACGGCCAGGTGCGCCGCAATAGTCGTCTTGCCGGAGCCGCCTTTCTGCTGGGCGACCGTAATGATTTTTCCAGCCACCGGTTCGCGCGCCTCCCTTGCAGGTGCCCTCCGTCCGCAAAATAGCAGGTCTGCATTGAAATGACGAGTTCACAACAAAGGCAGTGCACAAGTCTGCCTGAGTCATGGAACCGTTTTTTGCTTGGCCATGAGAGCAAAGCGTTGGCGTCGCCCTCCATTAAGCACTTTGCCTGCACGCCGACGCTTTTGACAACTTTCCCCTCGCTGGGCGGTGGCAACTGGCGTGCTCGCCAACATGTGATCGTCTATCACCTTTCCCGAGATGGTTTGTCCGGCTAGGTTGCGTGTATGAATCGACTCTCGTTGACAATCTGGGTGATCGCTCTTTTGGCGCTCGGCTCCATTGTTGCGGTGCCGGACGCTTCGGCGGCGGAACCGGGACTTGTGACGATTTCTGTCAAAGGTGATCATTCCGCCGAACATCAAGATTCGCTTGCCATTTGCCGCCATTGTCACTGTCTGACGACCGCTCCCGGCGAAAATACACCGGACCGGAAACATGCGGGCAGTCCGGATCGATCCATGCCGGGCTGTGAGCACGACGAGCAGCACTCCTGTGCCCCGCAAACCGGATTGCCGGATAATGGCCAAATGAGTGTCGCGAGGTTGTCTCAGGCCATGTCCCTGCCTCGTGCCAACTGGAGGCACGACGACCGTTTCCGGACCGTCTTGTTCAAACCGCCTATTTCTCTGTCCTAGTTGGCCTCTGACAAGCCGGGCTGTTGATCGGCCCAGTTTCTGCCGAGACAACACGAGAGAGAACCCAATGCTCGAACGACGCACCTTTGTGCTCGGACTGGCCATGACACCCGTCACGCCATCCGACGCACAAGCCCACAATATCAAGAAAAAGTTCAATCCGAAATTTGCCCCGCAGCCAGAGCCAGCGGTTTTTGCGGGGACAAACTCAAAGTGAATGCGACGGGCAGTGCCGCTTCCCGGCGGTTGTACTGCCGTGTCCGTCGATGGAAATACCGCGTCCCCGGCGCGGCTGTGTTGCTGTAACAAGGAGTCTCTGACGTGATCAGAAACAAGATAATTGGCGAGCAGGTCGCGCCGTCCGGCCCCCATTTGACGCGCCGCCTGGTGGTCGGTGGCGTCCTTGCCGGCGCTTTGGCCGGCTGTACAAGGACAGCTGCGTCCGTTTTTCAAGAGGAAATTATTGATCCAGTCGCCGGTTCATCGATGTACGGCCAGCTGAATGACGAAGAGTTTCCGGTTCCCGCGGTCAACCTGTCGCAAGTGGAGCGCGTTTACTACCGTCGCCAGGTCGATCACAAAATCAGTGAAAAGCCTGGAACGATCGTTGTCGATCCACACAACAAGTTTCTCTATCTGGTCGGGCAGAACGGCTCGGCCATGCGTTACGGAATCGGCGTAGGCCGGCAGGGGTTTTCCTGGAATGGCCGCGCCAAAATCGGGTGGAAAAGAAAGTGGCCAAAGTGGACGCCACCCGCCGAAATGATTGCGCGGCAGCCAGAACTCGTCAAATACGAAAATGGCATGGATCCAGGACTGGACAATCCGCTGGGTGCCCGGGCACTTTATCTGTTTCAGGATGGCAAGGACACGCTTTTCCGGATTCATGGAACGAGCGAGGCATACAGCATCGGAAGGGCTGTTTCCAGCGGCTGTATCCGATTGCTCAACCAGGACGTGATTGATCTCTACGATCGCGCTAAAAGCGGAGCCTCTGTGATTGTACTCGGGTCGTCCGGCCAAATCGCTCAAACGACGGGACATGGCCACAATGGCTAGGAAGCTGATTCCATTCGCTGGTGCGGGCATCCTTGTTATTGCAGTTCTGGCAGCATCAGTAAGTGTCTTCTCCGGCGATGAAAAGGGTCTGCTTCGACCCGACGATGCCCGCATCATTGCCCAGGGCCGTGAGATCTATCGAGAAAATTGCGCATCCTGCCACGGTAAGAATCTGGAAGGGCAACCCGAATGGAAAACACACGGTCCGGATGGCAAATTGCCAGCCCCGCCACACGACGATTCGGGTCACACATGGCACCATGCCGACCAGCTTCTGTTTGATCTCACCAAGTTCGGACTCAAGAAATTCGCCGGAGAAGACTACAAATCGAACATGCCAGCTTATGAGACGGTCCTAACTGACGCAGAGATCATAGCGGCATTGTCGTTCATCAAGAGCCGATGGTCAGAAGGTATTCGGGCACGTCATGACAGAATGAACGCAGCGTCAAAGCAAAATTAGGTTCGCAGATCGACTTAAGCATCGCATCTGATCAGTCGTGTTCTGGCGACTTACCTACAATGAAATGGTTGCGGAAATGAATCCGGTACGTTTAGGTTTGTGAACGACTGTGTTGAATTCTCTTAACAACAGCAATCAGAACCGGCACCAGCGTCAGACCGCCCAATGCGATCACAGAGATCATGATTCGGCTCGATTCCCCGGTCGTCATTTCATCTCCGAAATGTGCCAGAAGAAAGCTGGACGGTATGACGCCGGCAAGGGTCGCGACGGCGAACCGCCAGAATGCGATCGAGGTCAGGCCAGCGGCATAACTTATGATGTCGAAGGAAATGAAAGGCAGAAGACGGCTCACAAATACAAAACCCATCATCGCGTTCTGAGACCCAAGCCAGCCAAGTGAAATTTTGCCTCCAAACCACCCTTTGACAACATCATGCCCAAGAAAGCGCGCTATGAAAAACGCAGCAAGCGCACCAAGTTCAGCACCTGCGATCACGTAGGCCGTACCCCAGTAGTGTCCGTAAGCAGCACCGGCGGTGACAGCAATGGGAGCGCTGGGAAGCGGACTTGCAACGATGGCGATCGTCATGAGCGTTACGATTGCGGCCGGACCGTATGGACCGATATCCGTTATCCAGGCCTGCAACTGTATGCCGTCGAAAAGGATGTCCAGGAAACCTGTACGGCTTGCCAGCCAGAAACCGGAGGCCAGTAATGCAAAGAAACCGAGTGCAACAACGGTTTTGAGTGCCCACTTTCCACCGGTCAATCGATTTGATGTCATCAGGTGTTCTCCGTCGTCAGGCTTGCTTTGCCGTCACATTTTCTGACCTGACTTGGCGCGTTTGGGCTATGTCAGATTTTGGAACCGCGGCAGCCTGAAATGCCTCTTGACCTTCCACTTGGTGGAACCGGTATCGTCTGTCTCATGTCCACCCTACATCGTACCTACAATGTGGAACGGTTGAGGCGAAGAGGAAAGAGAATTGGAACGCATTTGGATTAGCCGGAAGGCTCTGATTTCGGCTGCGGCAAGTGCTGTCATCTTTTTTGCCTTGGCGGCTGGCACGGGCGTTGCCCAGCAGTCCACGCAGGGCGCCGGCAGTGATCCCGACCGGCAGCGTATCGAACGCATCGTCCGGGACTACCTTCTCGAAAACCCGGAATTGATGGTCGAGGTCATGCAACGGCTGGAGGCGAAACAGCAAGCCAGGCGCGATCAACAATTTCAGGAGAATCTGAAACTCGTAAAGGATCAATTGTATGCCGATGAGTCGGTGCCGTTTGTCGGAAACCCTAACGGCAGCAAGGTTATCGTCGAATTCTCCGATTACAATTGTCCGTACTGCAAACGCACTATGCCGGTCGTCGAACAGGCCGTGAAACAAGACAGCGAGTTGAAGGTATACCTGCGCGAGTTTCCGATCCTTGGCCCGGTCTCTCAGTATGCGGCGGCGGCCGCGCTGGCGGCGAACTTGCAGGACAAATCCAAGTACAACCAGGTCCACCGGAAACTGTTCTCGATTGAGGGCAGGCTGACGCCTGAGAAAATTGACAATGCGTTGGGCCAACTCGGTTTGGACATGAAGCGCCTGAAGTCCGCCATGAATTCGCCGGAGGTGAAAAGCGCGCTTAACCTCAGTTTGCAGCTTGGCCAGATGCTGGGGATAAACGGGACGCCTGCGTTTGTCGGTGCAGGGCGCCTGATCCCCGGCGCTGTTTCGGCTGAAGAGTTGAAGGTCTTGGTCTCGCAGGTGGCGGCTGCCGGCGAGAAGTAGGTTTTTATTTGTTCTGCAATCCGCTCACATGCATCGCCGAGCGGATCGCCGATTGAAAGACACAAACATGACAGCAATCATGCGTGCAGATGACCAGGCGTCGGCGATGGCGGCGCCATTGGTGCGTGATCCGGTCTGCGGCATGATTGTCGATCCGCAGGCCGGCAAACACCGGCACCAGCATGACGGTCATGCCTTCCATTTTTGCTGCTCCGGCTGTCACGACAAATTTGTTGCCGGCCCGGATGCCTATATCGATGCGGTTGATCCTGTCTGTGGCATGAAAGTGGACCGGGCTTCGGCGCGATATCTGTCAAAACACGACGGTGAACGCTTCTACTTCTGCTCGCAGACCTGCCATACAAAATTCGACGCTGACCCGGCCGTCTATCTCGGCGACCGGCCTGCGCCTGAACCGATGCCCGAAGGCACGCTCTATACCTGCCCGATGGATCCGGAAATTGTCACCCGGGAACCCGGTGACTGCCCGATTTGCGGAATGGCGCTCGAGCCGATGATGCCGACCGCCGATGCCGGGCCGAATCCCGAGTTGATTGATTTCACCCGAAGGTTCTGGATCAGTGCTGCGTTGTCGATCCCGTTGCTGGTTCTGACCATGGGACCGCTTGTCGGGCTTCCGATTCGCGACTGGATCGGCGAGGCGCGGGCGATCTGGCTGGAGTTTGCCTTGGCGACGCCGGTCGTCGTCTGGGCGGCGGCGCCGTTCTTCAAACGCGGCTGGTCTTCGGTCGTCAACCGCCGTGCCAACATGTGGACGTTGGTTGCATTGGGTGTGGGTGCCGCCTTCGGCTACAGCGTCGTCGCAACCCTGGTGCCGGGTGTCTTCCCGCAATCCTTCCGTGCCCAAGGCGGCACGGTCCCGGTCTATTTTGAAGCGGCCGCGGTTATCATTACCCTTGTCTTCCTTGGCCAGGTTCTGGAACTGCGCGCACGCGAGCGCACCGGATCGGCGATCAGGGCGCTGCTTGACCTGGCGCCCAAGACCGCCCGGCGCATTGCCGATGACGATTCCGAAACAGATGTCCCTCTGGAGGAAGTCCTCAGCGGAGACGTGTTGCGCATACGGCCGGGAGAGAGCGTGCCGGTTGACGGTGTTGTCACCGAAGGCCGGTCCTCGATTGACGAGTCGATGATTACCGGCGAGTCGATCCCGGTCGAAAAAACAGACGGCGACCCGGTGACCGGTGGAACGCTGAACGGCAGCGGTTCGCTGACCATGCGGGCCCGGAATGTCGGTGCAGACACCATGCTTTCGCGGATCGTGGAGATGGTCGCCAAGGCGCAACGCTCACGGGCACCGATTCAGGGACTGGCGGACAAGGTGGCGTCAGTCTTTGTTCCCGCCGTCGTGCTGGTCGCGGTTTTGGCCTTTGGAGCATGGGCGATCTTGGGGCCTGCACCAAGCATGGTCTATGCCTTGGTGTCTGCGGTATCCGTACTGATTATCGCCTGCCCTTGTGCCTTGGGCCTTGCCACGCCGATGTCGATCATGACCGCCACCGGACGGGGCGCCCAGGTGGGGGTGCTGATCAGGGATGCCGAGGCTCTTGAACGGTTCGCCGGGGTAGATACGCTGATCGTCGACAAGACCGGCACACTGACCGCCGGAAAACCGCATCTGACGGACATCGTGGCCGGGAATGGCCTTGATGAAGACCGGCTGCTGGGCCTTGCCGCGTCGTTGGAGCGGGCGTCGGAACACCCGCTCGCGGAAGCCATCGTGAAAGGCGCCGACGACAGGAACATCGCGTTAGGGCCGGTTCAGGAATTCAACGCCGTCACCGGCAAAGGTGTGACCGGGACGGTCGACGGGAAAAAAGCGGCGCTCGGCAACCGGTCCATGATGGCGGATCTTGGTGTCGACGTCCTGCCCCTGCACGAAACCGCCGAAGGGTTTCGGGCACAGGGAAAGACGGCAATGTATGTTGCGGTTGACGGCACTCTCGCGGGCCTTGTCGCTGTCTCCGATCCCATTAAGAAGACCACGCCTGAAGCAATCGACGCTCTGCGGCGTGCCGGTCTCAAGATCATCATGGCGACCGGCGACAATGAACGGACCGCACGCGCTGTCGCTGCAAAACTCGACATCGATGAAGTCTACGCCGATGTTCTGCCCGAGGACAAGAAAGCCCTTGTCGACGCGCTTCACGCCGAAGGCCGCCGCGTGGCGATGGCCGGTGACGGCGTCAACGACGCCCCGGCCCTCGCGGCCGCAGAAGTCGGTATCGCGATGGGGACCGGTGCGGATGTCGCCGTCGAAAGCGCTGGGATCACGCTGGTGAAGGGCGATCTCAACGGCATAGTCCGGGCGCGGCACCTGGCCCAGGCCACGATCCGAAACATCAGGCAGAATCTGTTCTTTGCGTTTGTCTATAACGCGGCCGGCGTGCCGATCGCCGCCGGCGTACTCTATCCGGTCTCGGGTCTGCTGCTTTCTCCAATGATTGCGGCAGCCGCCATGAGTCTCTCGTCGGTATCCGTCATCAGCAATGCCTTGCGGCTGAGAACCGTCAGACTGTCGTTGGATTGAAAAGGCTGAGCCCCGTGTCATGACACAGAAAAAACAGGACCAGTTTGACAGTAAAGCGCAGACGACAAGGGCATCTGCCCTGCGAGCCGCAGAGAACGCCTATCGGACGCAGACGTTCAGCGCCCTTGCCGTGCGCTGTCTGTTCGTCGTTGCCCTGGCCTTGTCCATCGGTCTTGCGGGACTGACCACCGGTCACGCTCATACCGGCCCGGATGACATGGTCCATGACCTGGATCATGCCGCGGGCGCTGCTGTGTCCACATCAGAAGACGACAATGAAGATTTACCCTGCGGGCGCGGCGATCCTTCCGCCAATTGCAAGGTCGCATGCGAGATGGGGCATTGCGCGGGGGCTGCAATCCTGGCCGCAAAGGTCTTTCAGGTCGATGCGTGGTCCGTGCAGGACAGGCACAGTCTGTCCGGTGTCGCGCCGCGGCAGGCATCGGGCCTCGGGTTTTTCAAACCCCCTCGAGCCGAGTGATCATTAGGAACGAGCGCGGGCGTGCACGGCCGGCGTGAGGGACCGTCGATTGCGCCGATCCAGGAATTGGTGTTGCGCTGGCCGCAATCTCCGGCCGTCGGTCCTCACGCTGATCCGGTTCCAGCCGACGCCCTGCCGTTCCACCCTAAAACGCGGCCAGCTGTACCGCACCGAAAAAGGTGCTGTTGCATCCGGTTGATCCCTGTGCCGGCGACGGCCGTCCCGAATGTCAATTCAAGACGATCTCGCGGGCCCGTTCCACGACGGGAGCAGAAATGAAATTTAGAGACAATCTTCCCAAGTACCTTGTCATCGGCTTTTTCCTGGTTGGTGCATTTGTTCTCGGCGCCCGGTTTATTGGCAATGGACCGGAAGGTTCAGGAACCGTTGTCGCGGTTCCGGTGCTCTCCGCCGATGCTAAACAGGGCGGTGCCCAGTTCGAGCGGTTCTGCGCGGCGTGCCATGGGAAAAACGCGTCAGGCTCCGACCAGGGGCCGCCACTGGTTCACAAGATTTACGAACCCGGTCATCACGCTGACCAGTCATTCATTCTCGCCGCCAAGACCGGCGTACGGGCCCACCACTGGCGTTTCGGCAATATGCCTCCGGTGCCCGGTGTGACTGAGCAGCAGATTATCCTGATTACCCGCTATGTGCGCGAGCTTCAGCGCGCCAACGGCATCAATTGAAAGGACTTGAGAAATGCGGATTATTCGACTTGAGACACTGACGGTCTGCCTAGGCCTGCTCGTCGCGGCGCCGTCTATTGTCACGGCCGTCAACGCTCACTCCGGCGCCAAAGGCGTGGTGAAGGAAAGAATGGAACTGATGGGCGTCCTCAAGGATGCCATGAAAAAATTGACGGCGATGTTCCGTGACGAGGAAGCCTACGACGCCAAGAAGGTCAGCGCTGCAGCCCTGATTCTGAAGGATCATGCTGGGGAGAAGATGACAAAGCTGTTTCCCGAAGGCCCGGTGCACAAACCGAGTGAAGCCCTTCCCGGCATCTGGAAAAGCTGGAAGGAATTCGACAACATGGCCAGAGACCTCAGGGTCTTTGCAGGGACGCTGTCTGCCTCGGCCGGCAACTCCCGCGCGCCGATGGCAGCGAATGGCACCATGATGAGCCAGGGCGGTATGATGAGCCAGGGCGGCATGATGAGCCAGGGCGGCATGATGAACCAGGGCGGCATGATGACTGGAGAGCCAGAGGCCACCGCGGAAATGTTGAAAACCATGCCGCCGGATGCCTCGTTCGCGATGGTTGCCAACACCTGCACCGCGTGCCACACCAAATTCCGCCTGAAGAAGAAGTGAGAACTCTATCCATGCGGTCGAAACTCTTTGCAGTGCTGATTGTCACGGTACTGACAGGCGCCGCGGTGGCGGTCTATTTTCTGCGTCCGGTTGAGCGGCAAATACGCGATCTTGCCGGCTTCGAAGGGGATGTGAACCGCGGCGCCTACCTGGCGCGTGCGTCGGGCTGTTTTGGCTGCCACACGGATTCCAGGAAGAAAGGGCCTGTGCTCGCCGGTGGCGGCGCGATGAAGACACCGTTTGGAACCTTCTATCCGCCCAACATCACGACCCATCCCGAGGACGGCCTGGGCGCCTGGACGCGCGATCAGTTTGCCGCGGCTCTCACGGAAGGGATCGGTCCGGATGGACAAAATTATTATCCGGCATTCATCTATCCCCATTACACGGCGTTCTCCGATCAGGACATTGCGGACCTGTGGGCGGCGTTCAGGACGGTCCCGCCGGTTCAGAACTCGGTCCCCGGTCACGACCTGCCGTTTCCCTTCGGTTTTCGGTTTCTCCTGAACGGGTGGAAGCGGTTGTTTTTCGACCAGGGCGCATTCAAACCCGATCCGGCACAGTCGCCTGAGTGGAACCGCGGCGCCTATCTCGCAACCGGACCAACTCATTGCGTCGCCTGCCATACACCGCGGAACATCTTCGGGGCGCATGACTATGCCCATGATCTTAAGGGCACAGCAGACGGACCGAATGGCGAAAAGGTGCCCGCCATAAGCGGCGATGAACTCAGAAAGAAGGGGTGGTCGAAGAAAGCGCTGGCCTTTGCCCTGCGTACCGGCATCATGCCGGACGGTGATGCCTTTGGCGGTACTATGGGAGAGGTCGTGCAGGACAGCACGAGGTGGTTGAACAATGCTGACCTGGACGCGATTGCTGAATACGTCATGTCGGTTGGAGTGGATGCCGGTAAGATCAAAAAGGGCGCGAACTGAAGTCATACAAACGGCTTGATTTCCCTGTTCGATGGTTTGCAGCGTGCCCGGACCATGGACAGTCTTTGAACTGGTAATGCTAGGATGATGAAATGAAACAGACAATCACGACGGTGCTCGGTGTATTTGCGTTTGCTGCCGTCTGGGCGACACCGCTTGGCGCGCAGGACGCGATGCACAGCAGTATGGTGGTTTACAAGTCCCCAAACTGCGGCTGTTGCGGCAGTTGGGTGAAGATCATGAAGGACGCCGGCTTCACGGTTACCGTCCGGGACACCGAAGACATGGAGAGCGTGAAGAAACTTGCCGGAATTCCCGGCGATCACCAGGCCTGCCATACGGCAAAGATCGGGGGTTATGTGGTCGAAGGCCATGTGCCGGCATCGACCATCAAACGGATGCTGTCCGCCAAGCCGGATATTCACGGCATTGCGGTTCCGGGCATGCCTTTCGGGTCTCCTGGGATGGGTCACGACCCGAACGCCCGGTATTCCGTCATGACGCTGGAAAAGGATGGCACCAAGCCATCGCGGGTCTACGAGCAGATCGGCGCCGAATAGGCCGTGGCGCGGCTTGGAGGAGATGAAGGCATCGCCATCACGCCTTTTTTAGCGGCTGCGCAATCCTCAGAATGGAAATGTCCAGTTTTGTGTCCGAACAGTCGACGGCTTCCGATTCGACCCGGGCCTCGCTCGGCACCCGGTCAAATGCCGTCTCGGTGATCAAAATCTCCCCGGACTCCGCAAAATCCTCGCCCAGGTAACTGGCAACATTGACGGGAAAGCCCCAAAAGTCGTTTTCCTTGAACAGCAGGAATTCGCCATGGTCAATGCCGAAGGACGCATGGATTTCAAAATCGTCCGGCACCGTCAGGTTCATGGCGTCGAGCGTCAGCGAATAGGTCTTGGCTGCATTGATCGCATCGAGAACATCGGGAAAACGCGCGAAACAGTTATCCGCCTCGAACTTCACGATCCGGCCGTTGTGATGTTCGATTATCGGTTGAACCGTTGTCCGCATCTGCTGAATCATCGACAGGTAATGAACGATGCCTCTCACGTTGGACAGCCGCGAGAACCCCGCCATATCCAGCACGAACACGGTTTCTTCAACGCCGAATTCATCCCATATTTTTTCATTGAACTGCGACCGCTCGCTGTCCTGCTGCAAGTTGGCGTACTGAGCGAGATATTCAGAAAAAATCGGCATTTTTGCTAACTCCAGAATGCGGTGTACGAAGTCAGGGAAGACCGCAGGTATCGATTTGCCCGGGCCAACAGGATCGTCGGGGCGATTATTGGAAACGGTATTGGGAAAAATTGCAACCGGCTTCGTGCGATTGGATGCACGCTCCATTCTCAATGTCATGCAGGCATGATCGGAACATCGCCGATCTGTTTATTTTCCCGTCTCACATTTTTCAAGACAAACCGGAACCGTTCGATGTAATGCACCCGGCCGGCGCGCCATTGCATCAAGTATTTGTCGTTTTTCCACATTCATGCCAACCTGCGATTACCTTGACGGCAATGCGGGGGACAAAGGGGTGTGAAGACGTCATTGCAACACCATGCAGTGTGGATGGTCCGGTTGATCGCCGTGCTGGCGTTGCTGTGGCCGGGGCTGTCCCGTGCCGCGCTGAACGAAGACGCCGCCAACGCGGTCCAGACGGCGGTTTATGAATCGGCTGCCACCCTGGCTGCCGCCAAGCGCCAGTTCAGCGCCCGCAT
>JAJFHD010000063.1 GCA_021775805.1 Alphaproteobacteria bacterium
CGGTCGAGTCGCCGGGACGGATTCAGGACCGCACGGTCGAGCATCTGGGCAAGTCGGACGTGGCCATCATCGCCTACCGGCGGATGCTGCGCCGGGCTATCCAATCGGCGCACGACGGTGATAGTCTGCCGATGGTGTTCAATAATGGCGACGGCGCGCGTGTCCGCGGACCGGTTTCGATCGATGCCATCGGACCGGCGGAAGGCTGGCAGGAAAGCTGGAAAGAGCGCGACCTTGAACGCCGGGCACAATCAGGGTGGGCGCCCGATCCCTGGAGCTGAACAGTTCGGGGCTGGGCATCTTGGTGTGGAGAGAGACTTGCGGGAAGGACGAACATCGTGAATGTGGGGAAGGGCTCGGTCTCGGGTCTGATCGAACGCCACGGCCTGTGGACCGAAGATCAGAGCCGGGCAGCGCAGGATGTTGCCGCACGGATTGATGCCGACGGGATCGAGGCGGTTCGCCTGTCGTTTGCCGACCAGCACGGACTTTTGCGCGGCAAGACGGTGATGCCCGGAGAGGTGCCGTCGGTGTTCGCTAACGGCTGCTCAATGACCACGACCCTGCTGCTCAAGGACACATCCCACCGTACCGTCTACCCGGTCTGGCAGACCGGCGGCGGTATCGGGATGGACGAGTTTACCGGGGCCGGCGATTTCTTCATGGTGCCCGATCCTGCCACCTATCGCGAACTGCCCTGGGTGCCGGGCACCGCCTGGATGCTGTGCGACATCTATTTTGCGGACGGTACGCCGGTGCCGTTCTCGACCCGCCGAATCCTGCAGGACAGCCTGGCCACGCTGGAGACCGAGGGATATCACTTCAGGGCAGGTGTCGAACTCGAGTTCCATGTGTTCGACCTGGTCGACCCGAAACTGGCACCAGCTCAGGCCGGCCAGCCGGGCGACCCGCCCGACGTCAGCCTGCTGGCGCACGGCTTCCAATACCTGACCGAACAGCGCATGGACGAGTTGGAACCGGTAATGGAGATCCTGCGCTCCAACCTGACCGCACTGGGGCTTCCCCTGCGCTCGATGGAGGTCGAGTTCGGCCCCAGCCAGTTCGAAATCACGTTCGATGCGGAAACCGGTGCGGCCAGCGCCGACACCGTCGTGCTCGTGCGCAGCGCCGTGAAGCAGGTCTGCCGGCGCAACGGACTGCATGCCACCTTCATGTGCCGGCCGGGTCTCGACAACATCTTCTCCAGCGGCTGGCACCTGCACCAGTCCCTCGTTGACCGGCAAACCGGCGCTAACGCTTTTGTCAGCGACGACCCGCAACACCTGCTGTCGCCGCTTGCCCGGCATTATGTGGGCGGGATCCTCAACCATGCGCGCGCGTCGTCGGTGTTCACCACACCCACGATCAATGGCTACAAACGCTACCAGCCGCATACCCTGGCGCCCGACCGGGTGGTCTGGGGCCGGGACAATCGTGGTGCGATGATCCGGGCTGTAGGCACACCGGGCGATCCCGCGACCCGGGTCGAGAACCGGGCGGGCGAGCCCGCCGCCAACCCCTACCTCTATATGGCGTCCCAGATCCTGTCCGGCCTTGACGGCCTGCACAGCCGGGCCGATCCCGGGGCGGCCTCCGACGAGCCCTATTCCGCCGACGCCGAGCGCCTGCCGGCAAGCCTGATGGAAGCCGTCGGTCATCTGCGCCAGAGCGACTTCTACCGGTCCCAGATCAGCGACCTGTTCGTCGACTACCTAGTGACGATCAAGGAGGCGGAAATTGCCCGGTTCCTGTCGTCAGTGACCGACTGGGAGCACCGGGAATATTTCGAGATGTTCTGAAGGTTTCCGGGGAACCCCGTCGTTTCCCGTGCGCGATGCAGCACGTCAGTGCTGCGTTGCCGACACGGGATCTTTCCAGCCGCAAGCGTCAGTGTTTGGTACGCCCCCGCCTCTGCGAAGCAGCATTCGCATGCTGCATCGCGCCCGGGAAACGGGCGAGCAGGGGTCGCATCGGAATGGAACCACCCGGTGGATCTGACAGATGACAACTATCGATCGCAATGTGACGGTCAATTCAATTTCTGTGTGGACCACACCCTAAAAGCTGTCATCATCGGGCGCCGACCCGATGATCCACGATGCCGGTGGCGGCACCGACGCCGGAGATTGCCGGATCTAGTCCGGCAATGACAGAAATAGGGAGTGTTGGCGCCATCTATCGTCATGCTTGAAGTCAGCAATCTTGCCGTCCATCACGTCCGGGCCGACCGGTTCTCGGTTGCGGGCGGGCAATGCGTTGCGCTGTCGGGGAGTTCCGGTTCCGGCAAGACTCTGCTGTTGCGCGCGCTTTGCGATATGGAGCCCAACGCCGGTGACGTGATCCTCAATGGCGTTCGGCGCGAGGATGTGCCGGCCTATGAATGGCGCAGCCGGGTTTCCATGGTGCCTGCCGAGAGCGGCTGGTGGTCGGATATTGCCGGCGACCACTTTCCAGGAGAGGTGCCGGACAAGTTGCCGGACCTGCTGACGGCGCTGCTGCTGCCTGACGATGTGCTGGGGTGGCCGGTATCGCGGCTGTCGACCGGTGAACGCCACCGGCTGGCGCTGGCGCGCACGCTGTGTGTCGAACGCGAGGTTCTGGTTCTGGACGAACCGACGGCACCGCTCGACGGCGAGGCAACCGCTGCCGTTGAAAGCCTCATTGGAGCGCGCAAGAGTGCCGGTGCCGCCGTCATCATCGTCAGCCACGACGAGGACCAGGTGGCGCGTCTTGCTGACCGGTCCTACGTCATGACGGACGGACACCTCAGCGCCGGAGCGCCGGCATGAGTGGCTATGTGGCCCTTTCCTACTGGGACCTGGTGCTGGCTTCGGCCTTTCTCATCCTCAATGGGGCGGCGTCCTTGCTGCTGAAACTCAAGCTTGAGCGCCAGTTGTTCATCTCGGCCGTGCGGATGGTCGTCCAGCTGCTGCTCGTGGGACTGGTTCTCAAGGCGGTGTTCGCCGTATCGTCGGGCTGGCTCACCCTCGGGGTCGCGGCCATCATGGGGGCATTTGCTGCCCGCGAGATCCGGGCACGACAGGAACGCCCGATTGCCGGTCCTGCGGGTTACGGCCTGGGGGCCGGTGCCATGATCCTGTCAGGCGGCATCATCACGCTGGTGGCCCTTGGATCGATGATTGGGGCGGACCCGTGGTGGCGGCCGCAATATGCCCTGCCGCTGTTCGGCATGATCCTGGGCAATACCATGACCGGGGTCAGTCTGGGGCTGGACACCCTGACGACGGCTGTGCACCGGGAGCGCCTGGCGATCGAGGCGCAACTATTTCTGGGGGCGACGCGCTGGGAAGCGGTGCGGCCGTTCACGCAGCGCGCCTTGAGAAGCGGGTTCATGCCGATCATCAATTCCATGGCGGCCACTGGTGTGGTGTCCCTGCCGGGCATGATGACCGGGCAAATCCTGTCGGGCGTCGACCCTACACAGGCAGTCCAGTACCAGCTTCTGATCATGTTCCTGATCGGCGGCGCCACCGGGCTTGGCGTCATGATCGCGGTGCTTGGCGGGGTCTGGTGGCTGACCGACGAACGCCATCGCCTGCGGCTCGACCGCTTGCAGTGAATCACTACACTGGAAATCTCGAACTCCAGCCGGATTCCTGTTGTCTTTCCCCAAATTCGCGGCGACACTGCGGGCACCATTCACCCGATTGAAAGCAGAATGCCCGTGTCCCAGATATCGCACATCGACAATGCCTTCCGCCGGAAGGACCTCTACGGCACGAACCCTGAAATCACCTTTGCCGGTGCCCTCAGCTTCATGCGCCGGAAATACTCCAGGGACCTTGAGGGCGTCGATGTGGCCGTCACCGGCATTCCGTTCGACGCGGCGACCACCAACCGGCCCGGCACCCGGTTCGGGCCGCGCGGCGTGCGTGCGGAGTCGTCACTCCTTGCCTGGGACCGACCCTACTACTGGGATTTCGACCCGTTCGACGTGCTGGCCGTCGTCGACTATGGTGACTGCGCCTTCGATCATGGCCGGCCTGCCGCCATCCCCGACGCCATCCAGTCTCACATAGCAGGCATTCTGGACAAGGATACCGCGACGCTTGCCATCGGCGGCGATCACTATGTCACCTACCCGATCCTCAAGGCTTATGCAGAACGGTTCGGGCCGCTGTCGCTGGTCCAGTTCGACGCCCATACCGACACCTGGTGCGCCGACGATGAAGAGGGCCGGGTCGACCACGGCACCATGTTCTACCAGGCGGTCAAGGGCGGCGTAGTGGCGCCGGAACGCTCGGTCCAGGTCGGCATTCGCACCGTCCAGGACGACCCGCTGGGCGTCAACATCATCGATGCCCCGCAGGTTCACCGCCAGGGTCCGGAAAAAACGTTTGAGATGATCCGCGAAGTCGTCGGCGAGAACCCGGTCTACATCACCTTTGATATTGACTGTCTCGATCCATCCCATGCGCCCGGAACCGGCACGCCGGTGATCGGCGGCCTGATGCCCTACCAGGTCCAGACCATCCTGCGCGGACTTTCCGGCATTCGCCTCGTGGGCATGGACGTGGTGGAAGTCTCACCGCCCTACGATGTGTCAGGCGTCACCGCCCTTGCCGGCGCAACCATTGCCTACGACCTGCTGGCGGTTTATGCGTCCAGCCGCAGATAAGGGCGACGAATCACCCTTGTCGAATGTTTGTTCGATAGTGTAGAATAGTTATTCGATTGCGAAACCATTCTACAGTGCGGACCCTGCCATGCTTGACACGCCTTCCTTGCGCCAGTCCCAGGACGCCCGGCGCGCGCAACTGATCGATGCCACGATTACGACCATCGCCGAACACGGTCTTTCCAGTGTTACCGTGCAGAAAGTGGCCCAGAAGGCAAGCCTTGCGCCGAGCATGGTGAACTTTCACTTCACCAGCAAACAGGCCCTGCTCACAGCCACGCTTGAATATGTGGCCGGTGAGTTTCACGAGGCCTGCGAGACTGCCGTTGCCAATGCCGGACAGGATCCGGCGGCGGCAATCGACGGCCTGATCGATGTCTGTTTCGACGATGTCATCTCCTATCCCGACAAGGTTGCGGTCTGGTACGCGTTCTGGAGTGAGACCCGGGCCCGGATGGAGTATCAGGCGATCTGCGGGCGCTCCGACACGGCGTTTCACGATGCCATCGAAACCCTGTTCGAACAGATCGGTCACGATACCGGACGACGCATCAATGTCCCTGCCGCGGCACTGGGTCTGGCCGGACTGGTGGATGCACTGTGGCAGCAGATCCTGATCGATGGCGAGGGTTTCGATCGGGCGGCAGCGCAGGCGACATGCCACGCTTATGTTGACAACCTGTTTGGATCGGGACATTCGGGAAAACCAGCGACGGACGGTGTGCACGACCAGCACGACGATGGCCTGCCGGCGGAGATGCCGCGGACCCTGCCGGCCTGGACCTATCGTTCGGAGGATTTCTTTGCGCACGAAGTCGCCACCATTCACCGACCGGCCTGGCAACTCGTCTGCCATGTGAGTGAGATCGCGGAAGTCGGCGCGTACGCCGCCTTCGAGGCGTTCGGCGAGAAGGCGTTTGTCATTCGAGGAGAAGACGGCGAAGTTCGCGCCTTTCACAATGTGTGCCGGCATCGGGCTCATGCCCTGGTCGAGGGCCGCGGTACCTGTGACGGCCTGATCCGCTGTCCCTATCACGCCTGGGGCTACGGTCTTGCCGGCGACCTGAAGGCAATTGCTGCCAAGAAGACCTTCCCGCTGTTCGACAACGGCAAGTTCGGGCTTCGGTCGCTCGACTGCGAGATCTACATGGGCTTCGTCTATCTGCGCTTTGAGAGCGGTGGCCCACCGGTCGCCGAACGTTATGCTCCGCTCGCCGAAGAGCTTGAATCCTACCGATTCGAAGACATGGTGCCGGTCGGTGAACTGTGGGAGGACGTGGTCGAGGCCGACTGGAAAAACGTCTGGGACAACTACCTCGAGGACTATCACTTTCCCACCGGGCATCCAGGTCTCTTCTCGCTCATGTCGATGAACTACGACCGCGAGCCTGACGATGCCAGCCGAACCGCACGGCTCAGCCACACCATGCGCGACAAGGTCAAAGGCTCATGGTCGACCAGGGCCTATGCCTCCTCGCTGCCCGACTTCGGACATTTGCCCGATGACCTGAAACGGCGGTGGAGTTATTTCTTCATGTACCCGTCGGTCTCGTTCGACGTCTACCCGGAGATGATGGACTTCTTCCACACCGTGCCGCTTGGCCCCGGCCGCACCAAGATCCGCTGGCGCCCCTTCGCCCTGCCGGAACGGTCGCGCGCGCACGACGCGTCGATCTATCTCAACAAACGGGTCAACATGAACGTGCACGAGGAGGACCGGACGCTGATCGAGTCGGTCCAGAAGGGTCTCTCCACGTCGGGTTACGACCGGGGCGTGCTCAGCGAAAAGGAAGTCATTGTCAGCGCGCTGCACCGGTGGGTTGGCGAGGACATGGCCGAGGCGATCGACGCGGGCGTCGATGGAGGCACGTAGTTCTCTGCATATGTGTCATCCTCGCGCTTGACGCGAGGACCTACTGACCCGGCACCGCCTTTCGAGGGGAAGCACCGGAGATCATCGGATCAAGTCCGATGATGACAGGGGGTTGGCGCGACTGTCGTGGCCGCCCCTATTCCACGATCATTCGCCGGGCCGCGTCAGATGTGAAATAGCTTCGGCACTGCTCGACGAAGGCGTGAACCAGGCGGCGGGGGTTTTCCTGGATGTGCCCGAGCACCAGGCGCAGGGGCTTGGGGGCCGGGCTGACAGGGACCGCCGCCAGCGGGTCGCCGGCGTAACTGGTGTGATTGAGCGGGCGCATGTTGAGGATGGAACAGCCGACATCGGCACCGACGAGGCTCCTGATCATTTCGGTGGTGTTTGCGGTGGCGACAATCCTTGGAGCTATGCCCGCATCTTCCAGAATCCCGCGGTAGTATTCACTCATCACCGGCAAGTCGAGCAAAACCAGATTTTCTTCCGCCAGGTCGGCAAGCGTTGCGGACTTGCGTGTGGCAAGGGCATGGGCCGCGGGAGCCAGAATGTAGGCTGGGACTTCAAGCAGGGTTTCAAAGGCGATCTGCGGTTTGACGTTCTCGGCGGCAAAGAGGATGACGTCGAAGTCGCCATTGAGCAGCCCCCCTTGCGCGGTTTCATTGTCGCATTCGACGAGCGTTACCGATACATCCGGATTGCCGTCAACCATGGGAATGATGATGTCGGGCATGAAGGCCGGTGCAATCGGCGCGTAGTAGCCGACACGCAAGGTACCGGTGAGTGCTGTTCTGAGATCGCTGCCTTCGATCAGCAGATTGTTGTACTCCTCCAGGAGATGGCGAAACTTGCCGAGCAGGATCTGGCCGGTCGCGGTCGGCTGGATACCCTTTGACGGGTAACGCATGACCAGTTTGAGAGCGAATTCCTCCTCGACCAGATCGATTGCAGCGGACACGGCGGACGGCACCACATGAAGTTCCTCAGCCGCGCGCGTGATGCTGCTGCGTTCGACCGCGGTCATGAAATAGTGCAGAGCCTTGAGCGTGACACGCATGGAACCGTCCCTGGAAATTCTTATCCTCGGAAATTATGAAAAAGATACCCGATAAATTCTGTTTTTCAAATGTTCTGATTTCTGCAACCCTGTTTGCTTGATAATCCGGGGACCAGCCATGGCAAACGTCGATCAGACAGCGACCGACACAGCAGATATGAACCAAGAGACAGCGCCCAAGGGTGGCGACGGCTCGTGGAACTGGCATCCGGACGTGCCGATCGAGTATCCGCCGCTTTACGCGTGGCCGATGGACTTCAACAAGCTCCGGGCCTGGTTCATCCTGAGCTGGCAGCCGCTGTCGGCCAATTTCATCGTTGCGATGGCATCAGTGGCCGTCTGGTTCACCGCCGCCCCGGCCCTGGAGCGGTGCGTGACATTCGAGGCCGGCTGGATCCTGCAGATCTGGGCCCGCAATATGGTGCTCATGGTTGCGGTCGCCGGTGGCCTGCACCTGTATTTCCACGTCTACAAGAAGCAGGGCATGAAGCTCAAGTACGACAAGCGCGGGATGGCCCGGAAGAACCGCATGTTCACCTGGAACGACCAGGTGCGCGACAACATGCTCTGGACACTGGCCAGTGGCGTGACCTTGTGGACGGCCTATGAAGTTCTGCTGATGTGGGGCTTTGCCAACAACCTGGTGCCGTTTCTGCAGTGGCAGGCCCATCCGGTCTGGTTCTGCGTCATGTTCCTTCTCATGCCGCTGCTGCATTCCTTCCACTTTTACTGGGTGCACCGGTTCCTGCACTGGCCGCCGCTCTACAAGCTGGCCCACTCGCTACACCACCGCAACGTCAATGTGGGGCCGTGGTCGGGATATTCCATGCACCCGATCGAGCATTTGCTTTACCTCAGTTCGGTGCTGATCCACTGGGTGATCGCATCGCACCCGATACATGTGATCTTCCACCTGCAGTATCTGGCGCTGACGGCTGCCAGTTCGCACACGGGATATGAAAGCCTGCTGGTGAAGGAAAAGAAGCGCGCCTACCTGTCGCCGTTCTTTCACCAGTTGCATCACCGGTTCTTCGAGTGCAATTACGGCACCGCCGAAATGCCCTGGGACAAGTGGTTCGGCACTTTCCATGACGGCACGGCTGGAACGATGAAACGCATCCGCGACCGGAATTCCTGAGGTCCGTCTTTAGACCGTGTCTAGCGCCGCCCGGTGACGATGGGGTTGACTGTTTTCGTTACGATTGAATCGCGGTCACGACGATTTCGATGAGATCGCTTCCGGCCAGGTCCGCGCCGACACAGGCCCGTTGTGGCCAGTTCTCACGGCTGCCGATCCACTCGCACCAGACCAGGTCCATTTCTGCCTTGCTCGACATATCCGTCAAATAGACCGTGGCCTGAAGCAGGCAGGTCTTGTCGCTGCCGGCATCGGCCAGGGTCTGGTCGAGAGCCTGCAGTGCCGAGCGGGTCTGATCGGTAATATTGCCGGCGTTTGTGAGATCGGTCGCGACCGCATAAACCAGGCCGTTACAGACAACCGCACGGCATCGGCCCTGGGCGCTGCCGTGTATTCTTGTGATTGCCATGACTTCTCCCGTGGCGTGACCGAGTCCGGCACTCGCCTTTTTGGCAGTATTAGAACAGACCCGGCGGGGTGGCCGTTCTGCGGGGCAGGCGCAGGAACGGGCGGTCTACGACACGCGCCCGGACCATGAGCTTGTGATACTGCAACTCGTGCATGACATAGATTTCGACCCAGAGATCGTCGTTCACGGTGGCGCCGAACGGCCGTTCCAGGGTGGCAATCGCAATGTTGCGCTTGCAGGTGGGCGACCAGACGCCGGCAGTAATGACGCCGGCTTCACGCTTCCTGCGGTGATAGACCAGGGCGTGGTGGGCAGGTTCATTGCCGTCGATCTCGAGGCCGACCAGACAGTAGCGTGACGTGCCGTTTTCCTTTTCCGCCAGTAGCGCACGGCGGCCATTGAAGTGCCCCTTGTCGAAATCGACCATCCAGTCGAGTCCGATCTCGAACGGAGAGCGCCGGCGGTTGTTGCGCACGGCCTGCTCCGAGGCAATGAAGTCGGCATTGGTGGCGATGAAACCTGCTTCGACACGCGCCATGTCGAGAGCCGCCGCGCCGATCGCGCGGATGCCGTAAAGAGCGCCGGCTTTCCACAGCAGGTCCCACAATTTCAGTGCATCGCCGGCGTCGACAAAAATCTCATACCCCAGATCGCCCGTGAAGCCTGTGCGCGAGATGACGGCTTTCGCCTTGCTGCGGCCGAGCGGGCCTTCCATGATCTGAAATGGTTTGAGGTCTTCGAGGCCTTCGAATCCGGCGGCCTTCAACACCGAATAGGAGGTCGGGCCCTGAACCGCCAGGGCTGCGAACTCCTGCGTTTCCTCGGTTATCGACACATCGAAACCGGTGCTCGAATCAAGCAACCAGGGCAGATGGCGTTCCTGGGCACAGAGCCTGAATTCGGTGTCAGACCACCGGAACAAGGTGCCATCGTCGAGGACCTTGCCTTCGTCGTCGCACCAGGCAGTGTACTGGACCCGGTTTACCAGCAGCTTGCCCACATCCCGCAAGGTCAGGCGCGTGAGATAGGCTTCGGCGCCCGGCCCCTCGATCCGGTACTTGATCATCGGCGACATGTCGAACACGGCGCAGGAATTGCGGATTGCGGTATATTCCAGTTCCTGGTCCTCGATCACGCCGGGCGACCGGTAGCCTGCCCATCCGGACCAGGAATCGGTCGTCATGAGGCCGGCGATGCGGACGTCGAACGGTGTCTCGAGAAGCGGCTTCAGGTAGTGCTCCCTGGGCTGATCCTGGCGCCGTGGAGAACGTGGCATTGCGGTCATCGGATCAGGCCTCCCGTTTGACAATGACAGAGGCGGCGTTGCGGCCGGCAGCACCCATGATACCGCCGCCCGGATGACTCCCGGCACCGCACAGATAAAGGCCCGGCACGGGTGACGCGTACTGGGCTGCCCCCGGCGCCGGCCTGAGCATGAACATCTGATCGATCCCCAGTTCGCCATGGTGCCAGTGTCCGCCGGGCATGGAATACTGGGCTTCCATATCGTCAGGAGTGAGCAGTTCGTGGCTTGTGACTTGGTCCCTGAGGCCCGGAGAATACTGTTCAAGCACGGCCATGATGGCGTCGTAGAAGCCGTCACGGGCATTGTCCCAACCGGCCTTGAGGCCCGCGGGCGCGTATTGCACGACCGCCGATAGAACGTGTTTACCCTCTGGTGCCAGTGACGGGTCGGAAACCGACGGCAGCACGAACTCCATGACAGGTTCCGGGGCATACTCGCCATACTTCGAGGGGTTGAAGGCTCGCTCCACATGATCGATCGAGGGTGAGACGACAAACCGGCCGCCATAGTCGGACTCCGGTACGCCGTCGAACGACGGCAAACCGTCCAGTGCGAGGTGAAGCTTGGCGGCCCTGCCGTTCATGCGGATCGACGACACCTTGCGCACAAAGCCCGTGTCGAGATATTGCGGACCCAGAAGGTCGAGGAAAGTGGTTTTCGGGTTGGCGGCGGAGACCACGATCGAGGCGTGGATTTCTTCGCCGTTGTCGAGCCGGACACCGCAGGCCCGGTCGTTGTCCACCAGGATGCGGCGGACCGGCGAACCGGTTCGCACCTGGGCCCCCTGGGCAATGGCTGCATTGCGGAAGGTTTCAGCGACAGATCCCATGCCGCCTCTGGGCAGGGCCAACCCGCCCGGCATGCCGTCAGCATCGCCGGCGAGCCGGTAGTAGAGGCACATCAGGGAATTCGGCGAGCGCGGACCAAGGCCGGTTCCCAGCACGGAGTCGAAAGCAAGCGCGCCCATCAGGCGGTCGTCGGACAGATCCTCTTCCAGAACGTCGGCCACGTTCATCAGGATCATGCGCAGGAATTCCTGCATGTGCTTGCGGCCCATGCGCCGGACGGCAAATCCCAGGGCCGCCAGATCAGTACTGTCCTGCATCCGCCCCGACCGCAGGCGCGGCGGTGTCTTTGCCAGATAAGGTTTCAGAACGCCTGAGTATTTTACCAGCCGGCCGCGCAGTTCCGACCAGGCTGCTCGCTCCGTATCGGCCAGATCGCCATCAATACGTTCGGCGGCACCGCCGCGAAATGTAAGGTGCCGTGCCTCCAGGTCCAGTGCGGTGGTTGGCAGATCGCTTGCCGCGTAGGACAAACCATACTTTTTCAACTGCAGTTCGCGCACAACCGCCGTCTGAAGCTGGTTCAGGATGTGGGCAACGTGGGAGACCTTGTAACCGGGCGCGAATTCGACCGTGCGGGCGGCTCCCCCGACCTCGTCGGCGGATTCAAGCACCAGCACGTTCAGCCCCGAACGCGCCAGGTAAGCTGCACAGACAAGGCCGTTATGGCCGGCTCCCACTACAATGGCATCACAGGACGGCATAGGCTTCACTCATGTCTTTGACCGGCCGGCGCAGGTCGAGAAGAACTTCGGCAGCGGCGTTGCGGCCCGGCGCCCCCATGACACCGCCGCCGGGATGAGTCGATGATCCGCACATATACAAGCCGTCCACGGGCGAGCGGTACTGTGCGTAGCCTGGAACCGGCCGGTTGAACAGGATCTGATCGAAAGTCAGTTCGCCCTGGAAAATATTACCCTCGGTGAGGCCGACCTCAGCCTCCAGTTCCCGTGGCGTGCGGACTTCCATGTGCAGGATGCGGTCCTTGAAGCCGGGCGAATAGTCGGCGATCTGATCGATGACGGTCTGCCCGAAGGCGTCACGGTCGGCATCGGTCCATTCGCGGCCTTCGACCATGGGCGGGCAGTACTGGACAAAGCAACTCATGAAATGCTGGCCCGGCGGGGTCATGGTCGGGTCCACGGCTGTGGGGATCATCATGTCGAGGAAAGGATCCGCCGACCACCGGCCCGCCTTCCAGTCATCATAGCCGCGTTCCATGCGCTCGATCGAATCGGTAAAGTGCATGTCACCGCGAACGCAGGGCGAGCCGTCCGGCAATGCCGGGAACTCGGGCATCGAATCGAGCGCAATGTTGACCTTGCCCGACGAGCCCCTTATCTTGAAGTTGCGGACCTTGCGGAGGAATTCATCGGGAAGATGTTTTTCCTCGACGAGTTTCAGGAAGGTCCGTTTTACATCGGCATTGGAAATCACCACGCGGGCGGAAATCTCCTCGCCGTTGTCCAACACGACGCCGCGGCTGCAGCCCTGTGAGATCATCACCTGATCGACACCCGCGCCGGTACGAATGGTGCCGCCGGATGCTTCGAACGATGCCGCCAGGGCCTTGGTTATACCGCCCATACCGCCGCGGCTGTAGCCCCATGCGCCGACCGAGCCGTCGACATCGCCCATGTAATGGTGGAGCAGGACATACGCCGTGCCCGGCGACATGGGTCCAAGGGCTGTGCCGATAATCCCGGAAATCGCCAGGTTGGCCTTGATCACGTCGGTTTCGAAATACTCGTCCAGAAACTCAGCAATCGACATGGTCCAGAACCGCATGGTGTCGTACATCTCGGTCTCGGAGAGGTCGTGGAATTTCGACCCCAGGTAGAGCAATTCCTGAATGTCGCGCGGCTTGAATGATGCAGGATCGGGTGCGGTTCGCAGCAGAAGCGGCTTGATGAACCGGCACTGGCGCAGGACATCGCGGGAATAGCGGTCGTAACTTTCCGCGTCCTTTGACGAGAACCTGGCAATCTCGCGGCGATGGGCCTCGTGATCACGGTAAGTGGCGAGATAGTCTCCGTCGCGTGTGAGAACGGCGCCACCGTCGAAAGCCACAACCTGGAGCCCGAACTTCGGCAATTCCAGATCACGCATGATTTCGGGCCGCAGCAGCGAACAGACGTAGGAACAATTTGAGTACAGGAAGCCCGAATGCAACTCGCGGCTGACGGCGGCGCCACCGACCCAGTCGTTCTTCTCCAGCACCAGCACTTCGAGCCCGGCCCTGGCCAGGTAACCGGCGGTGACCAGACCGTTGTGGCCAGCACCGACTATGACAGCATCCCAGGTTTTCATGTCAG
>JAJFHD010000064.1 GCA_021775805.1 Alphaproteobacteria bacterium
TGTGTCCCGACGACCTTGACCGTTGTCTCGACAACATGGACCGGATTTTCCAGCGCCTGCCCTGTCTCACCCGCACCGGCATCCATTCCATCATCAACGGCCCCATCACCTACTCCGCCGACGGGTTGCCGCTGGTCGGCAAGATCCCGGGCAAACGCAACGCCTATTGCATCATCGGCCTGCGCGCCGGCCTTGGCGAAGGTGGCGGCCACGGCAAGATTCTGGCCGAGATCATCACCCGTGGCGAAAGCGAATGGGACACCTGGTGTCTCGATCCGCGCCGCTTCACGCGATACGCGAATACCGAATACACCGCGCTCAAGGCAATCGAGGACTATCAGAACGAATTCCGTTTCCACATGCCTCACGAGCACCGCCCTGCCGGCAGGCCAGCCAAGACCACGCCGCTATACCCGGCCCTCAAGGCGGCGGGTGCCGAGTTTGGCGTCGTCAACGGCTGGGAGCGGGCAACGTTCTTCAAACCAACCCCGGATTTCAAGGAAGAGCACTCCTTCCACTTTGCCAACTGGCACGACACGGTCGCCCGGGAGGTCGACACCGTCCAGAACCGCGTGGCAATCATGGAGGTCTCAGGATTCAACCGGTTCGAGATCACCGGCCATGGTATCCATGACTGGTTCGGCAATCTGATGTGTGGGCGGGTTTCCAGAAAAACCGGCAAGGTCGGGCTCGGATACCTGCTCTCGGAACACGGTAACGTCCTTGGCGAAGCCACATTGGCCAATCTGGAACCGGACTTGGTCTGGTATGGCTCGGCTGCCGGTGCCGAGTATCACGACATGGACTGGCTTACCGAACACCTGCCGGACGATGGCTCGGTGGCCATACGCAGCCTGACCAACACCCATACAATTCTGGTCATTGCCGGGCCGCAATCACGCGCACTGCTCCAACAGGTTTCTCCACGCACCGACTGGTCGAAGCAGGCCTTTCCCTGGCTGTCCGTCCGGCATGTCTTTATCGGCACCGCCGCAGCCGTAGCCATGTCGGTGAGCTTTTCCGGCGAACTCGCCTGGGAGCTGCACATCCCGAACGAGCAGTTGGTGAACGCCTATGAAACGATTGTTCAAGCCGATGAAGAGTTCGGTCTTGGACATTTTGGCCTTTATGCCACCGAGTCCATGCGGCTCGAAAAAGGCTATCGCCACTGGAAGGCCGATCTCATCACCGAGTTCAATCCCTACGAGACAGGCCTTGACCGGTTTGTCGATCCCGGCAAGGAGTTCATCGGCAAACAGGCTTTGCAAGCCCAGGCCGCCATGGGTCATCGGCGCAGGTTGGTGTCGATGGTGATCGACCACGACAAGGCAGCCCCCCATCCCGGCGACTCTGTTCTGTCCGATGACCGCGTCGTCGGTTCTGTCACGTCTGCTGCCTGGGGGCACCGTGTCGGCAAGAACATTGCCATGGCCTATGTCGATCCAGATTGTGCAGCGCCGGGCACTGCTCTGTCCGTGGAGATAGTCGGTGAACCCTACCCGGCGACCACCTGCGAAGACTGTCTCTACGACCCGAAGAACGAACTAGTGCGGGCCTGACAAATTTCGGCACTTGGCCAGTGTACTCTCCGACACATTTGTCATTGCGGTGAAAACCGCGATCCATGGGCCACCAGTGAGGATCGAACTTTATAGCTCTGGACACCGGCTTGCGCCAGTGTGACGACAGCAGACGCAGAATGGTTTTCGAGAGCCATGCGACACCAGACGAATGGCTCTTGTTTCCTAAAATCTTAGCGTTCTCCTCAAACGAAATTAAACCCGGCGCGTGTAGTGTCGCCCGTGTTGCATCACAACATTGTCTTTTGACACCCACCAGACCGGGGGACGAGCAAACGGTCGGCGGCGACGGGACACTGGGGGAGGCAACGCTGGACCGTCCGGCATGGCGCCGGGACCGGGACGGGCGAATCGGGGGCGATTGGTCACGTTCGGATAAAGACAAAATGAAAAACCCGCTGAACAGCAGAAGCATACTCCTGATACCCATCCTCATCCTCTTCGGAGTCAACATGTTCCTGGCCGCGACAAACCTGTCGCGCTGGGTTGCCGAAGACAATCTCGAAGCTTTCGCTGCTTCCACCGCCAAAAGCTGGGCCACTCAACTGGGCCCGGACGTTGCATCCGCGTTTGAAACCCTTGGAACAGAGCCGACCGCCAAGGACACCCGCGATGCCCTCGATGCCGTTGTGCTGACTGGACCGGCGGTGGCTTACCGTCTGTTCGATCTGTCCGATAAGATTGTCGTCGCAAGCGACCGGCTGACAAGGAAAACCGCACCCGCCGGCGGTCACCCATCCAGCGCAATTGCCGGGCAAGCGGAGTTTGGCAAGGCTCGCACCCGTGGCCAGGTGCGGCGCTACATCGATGTCGACATACCGGTAAAGACTCAAGGAGCCGTCACGGGCCGCCTCCGGGTCTATGTGGATCAGACCGACACGCTGACGCTTTTCTATGCCTCGCACAAGAGCATCACGATCCTGTCGGCGGTTTTCCTGTTGAGTGCGGTTGCCATTCTCATATTCATCATCTGGTCAAGGTTGAGAGAACAGTGGTCAGCGGACGACCGGATCCGCCATCTGGCCCATCATGACGGTCTGACCGGCCTGAAGAACCGGACCTACTTTGCCGAACATCTGGGTCATGCAGTGGCCCGTGCCGACAAGGAAGGAGGCAAGGTTGCACTCTTGTGTTTCGATGTGGACAAGTTCAAGCAGATCAACGACACGCTCGGTCACGCCACCGGCGATGAGCTTCTCAAGGAGTTCGCCCGCCGCCTGGAAACCAATCTGCGCAAGTCCGATCTTGTCTGCCGCCTGGGCGGCGACGAATTCGCAGTCGCCCTCCTGGGTCTTCCCTCAGTCGCTCAGATCGTGCCCTTCGCCGATCGCCTGTGCAACATTCTGAGTCAGCCCTATATGGTCAACAGTCACAAGCTTTCGACCAGCGCCAGCATCGGTGTTGCCGTTTCGCCGGACGACAGTATGGACGTCTCCGAACTCTTCAACTGTGCTGATCTCGCACTCTACCGGGCAAAGGCCGAGGGCCGCAATACGGTACGGTTGTTCGAAACTGAGATGGATGAAATGTTCCAGCGCCGCCGCCGTCTGGAACAGGAGATGAAGGACTCCATCGAGGCCCGCGACTTCGAACTCCACTATCAGCCGCAGTACGATCTTGAAACCGGCAATACTTACGGTCAGGAGGCACTGGTGCGCTGGAACCACAGCGGACGGGGCCTGCTGGCGCCCGACGACTTCATTCCGATCGCCGAGGAAACCGGCCTGATCATGCCCCTCAGCCGGTGGATTCTGGACCGTGCCTGCCGGGACGCCGTCTCCTGGCAGGAGCCTCACAAGGTCGCCGTCAACCTGTCTGCAAGCCAGTTCAAGGCCGGCAGTGTTGCCGATCTGGTGAGAGAAACTCTCGACGCCACCGGTCTTGCCCCTGAGCGGCTTGAACTGGAGATCACCGAGACGCTGTTTATCGGCGACACCGAACGGGTCCGGAGCGAACTGCAGCGCCTCAAGGCGATCGGCGTCTCCATCGTTATGGACGACTTTGGCACTGGATATTCAAGCCTGAACTACCTGGCGAGTTTCCCGTTCGACAAGATCAAGATCGACCGGACGTTCGTCCAGAACCTTGCCACCAATCCGATGGCCGGTGTGATCGTCAACACGATCGTCGGCCTTGGCCGGGATCTCGACGTGGCGATCACGGCCGAAGGCATCGAGACGGTCGAACAGGAAGCCATGCTGAAGTCGTTCGGCTGCGGTCTGGGCCAGGGTTTTCTCTACGGCCGCCCGGTGCCGCTCGATGGCGGTGAACCGGCGGACGCAGCGCCCGATCTGTCCGTGGTCTATGCCAGGTTTGGCTCGCCTCCCGCACTCAAGGGCCCGGCACGGTCCGACAAACCGGAGGACGCAACCTCGGCGTGAAATCGATCCGAACGAGTTCGACTGAATGAACCTGCCATCACGGCGCCACGGCTATCAGGTTCATGGTCACAAGAGCGCCCGGCTTTGGCAAACCCGTAACGGATACCGCACTGCGCGCGGGACGGCGGTGGCCCATCTTGTCGGCATAGGCGATGTTCATTTCTTCGAAATCGGCCATATCGGATAAAAACACGGTGATGTGCATCACGTGATCCAGAGTGGATCCGGCCGCTTCGAGCATGACTTCGAAGGCGTCGATGATCTGGCGCGTCTGGGCATCGACCGTCGGCCCCGCCAACACACCGGTTGCAGGATCGACGCCGGCCGTCGCCCCGATCGTGATCAGGGGCCCGGATTTTGCGATATGGCTGTAAGGCCCCACCGGTTCCATCGTGTTGTCCGGTGTGAACCACTCGACCTTTGACGCCATGACGCCTCCTTTCTGTGTCAAAAACACCACGCCGCAAGGTGCGCCGAACTGACGCCGCAGGCGCACATTGCTCCGGCAGCGGCAATCCGCTACATCTCTTGTCCTCATTGCTGCAATGCAGCATGGCAGTTGTCTCATGGCACGGGCGTTCTGGAAGATTGCTCCGTGACCACAAGGTTTCGGGAGATCGAGGATGAACCATATTGCAGGTTCGGGGCAAATGACGGTTGTGCTCGACGGTTTGACCGGGCTGACCCGTGACGCGGTCGCAGCCGCCGAAGCCTTTTTCGACAAGGCAAGGCTTGCCCTGCGGGAAACCACCATCGTCGATGGCCGTGTCTCTTCGTCGATCCTTGAACGCGAACAGCGCGCGGCCCACGGTCTGGCCTGGATCGCGACCTACGTCCAGGCCCTGCGCCAGATGGCAGCCTACGCAGAACAACTCGAAGCGGACGGGTCATTCGGCGAACTGGAAGCCCTGATCGTGCAGATTGCGTTTGGCGAATATCTCGACCAGATCGCCGGCGGCCTGCCCATGAACCAGACGGAGTTTGTCCGCCCTCACGATTTCGGCCTCACCTTCGACGATGTGTCTGCGTTCCACACCGGTGCGGTTGCGACCCTGATTACCCACGGCAACACCGCACCTGCACGAGCTCGCTTGATGGCTCTGGTGGAAAGCCTCGATGGTGCCGCCACCATCGGCCGTTCCGGTCTCGACGAAACCCTCGAGGCGATCCGTGACCAGATGCGCCGCTTTGCCGACGAGCAGGTCGTGCCGTTTGCCCACAAATGGCACACCGGCAACGAATACATTCCGCTCGAAGTGGTCGACCACATGAGCGAGCTTGGTGTCTTTGCCCTGACCTTGCCGGAGGAGTACGGCGGCATGGGTCTGGGCAAGGAAAGCATGTGCGTGGTTTCAGAGGAACTGTCGCGCGGCTACATCGGCGTCGGTTCGATGGGCACGCGCGCCGAGATTGCCGCCGAACTGATCCTCCAGGGCGGCACCGATGACCAGAAACGCAAATGGCTGCCCCTGATTGCTGAGGGCAAGATCCTGCCGACCGCGGTATTCACCGAACCCAGCACCGGATCGGACCTGGCGTCGCTGCGCACGCGCGCCGTGCTCGAGGGCGATGTCTACCGCGTGACCGGCAATAAGACCTGGATCACTCACCCGGTACGCGCCGACGT
This sequence comes from Alphaproteobacteria bacterium, assembly GCA_021775805.1. Taxonomy (GTDB): domain Bacteria; phylum Pseudomonadota; class Alphaproteobacteria; order Rhizobiales; family JAJFHC01; genus JAJFHC01. The sequence continues at coordinate 5,589 of JAJFHD010000064.1, forward strand.
CATGACCCTGCTGGCACGCACCAACCCGGACGAGCCGGGCTACAAGGGCCTGTCCATGTTCCTTGCCGAAAAGCCGCGCGGCACCGACGCCGAGCCCTTCCCGGCGCCGGGAATGAGCGGCAGTGAAATCGAAGTGCTCGGGTATCGCGGCATGAAGGAATTCGAAATCGGTTTTGATGGTTTCGAGGTCAAACAGGAAAATCTGCTGGGGGGCGAAGAAGGCCAGGGTTTCAAGCAGCTCATGCAGACCTTTGAGAGCGCCCGCATCCAGACCTCGGCCCGCGCCGTCGGCGTTGCCCAGTCGGCCTTCGAGATCGGTTTGAAATATGCCCGTGAACGCATCCAGTTCGGCAAACCCATCATCGCTTTCCCCAGGGTCGCCGACAAGCTCGCCATGATGGCGGTGGAAACCATGGTGGCGCGTCAGCTCACATACTTTGCCGCCCGCGAAAAGGATCAGGGCAGGCGCTGCGACCTTGAGGCCGGCATGGCCAAACTGCTGGCTGCCCGGGTCGCCTGGAGTGCGGCCGACAACAGCCTGCAGATCCATGGCGGCAACGGCTTTGCCCTGGAATACGACATCAGCCGCGTCCTGTGTGACGCCCGCATCCTCAACATTTTCGAGGGTGCCGGCGAGATCCAGGCCCAGGTCATTGCAAGGCGCCTGCTTGACAACGCAAATTGAACTGATGCCATGACATTGTAGTCTGTTGACTTTGAGCGGGATGCGGCCCCAGGTTTGTCTCAGACATCGAACCGTGGCGGAGAAAGTTGCTCATGAGCACGATCTTTCAGTATCTCATTCCGATTGCCCTGGCTGCCGTCTTCCTGGTTCTGCTGATGGGCTTGTGGAACATGATGCGCGGCGGCAGCGCCAACCGCTCCCAGACCCTGATGCGCTGGCGCGTCGGGCTGCAGTTTGTCGCCGTTATTATCGTCATGGCGGCGTTCTACGTGTCGGCCGGGTGATACCAACGCCGCTCCGCTAGTTATTGTTGAGCTGTTCGCCAATCGTCCCAGTCCACGGGTTCTTGCGAAACCACGCCGATCCTGTCCATCGGGAAATCCTCCAGGAATAAAACCAGATTGTTGCATTGATAGCGTGCGTTTGGTGCGATGATGCCGTCGAATCCTAAAAATGCCGCGGCGGCGGCAATCTCCTGTGTCCGGTCATAAAGAATTTCGTGATAGCGCGCGTCGTCCACCCCAAGGCGTCTCAGATGATCCAGATCGAGCAACTGCAGCGTATTGGCCGTATTCACCGTAAGCTCAAACAGACTGTGGCGCATGCGTGAAGGAAAGACGGACTGGCCACGGCTGAGATGGAAAAAGATTTCGGCCAGGGCGCCGTCGGGAAGCTGCGCACAGTACAGAACGCTGAGCTCGCTTGGATTCCAGCGCCCTGACCCTCGGGATCCATCCAGCGGTGACCGTCCATCACGCACGACACGCCACACCGGACCATCGAATTCAACGCCTGCAATGTCGCCCAGCGCGTCAAGCAATCGATCGTCGAGACCGCGGTGATCGTCACCCATCTAGAGAAACACACCACTGTCCAGGCGCTCGATGACTTCCAGCACTTCACCCGTGCGGCCCTGGTTGATCAGGTCATAGGGACGCTCGCCGTCCAGTTGGGGATGGCCCGACTGGAGCCACAACCGCGTTTCATCCGGGGCATAAAAATCCGAGAGCCGTTCCGCCACCCAGCGCAATTCGGCAATCACGCGCTGTTTTTCGATCGTCGGGCTGCCTTCGCCTTTGCTCCAGCGCGAAACCGTCGGCGGCGACACCCCGACAATATTGGCAATGTCCCGGCCTTTCAGGCCACCATAGACCTTCAGGTCCTTGACCAGCCGGGAAACCGCAGACTTTTTCTGAACAGACGCGTTGGCCATGATCATCATCCTTGTGCGCACGAGGGGACGGAAATACGCAAGTCTAATATAGGCTTGCAACTCAAAAATTACAAATACGTTTCACATATATGGAAACTGAAATATAATTGGCACATGTTTAATGTGCAACAATACGAGTATGTGATTGTCGCCTGACGGAGGATCTACCCCATGACCACCCACGCAAAGAAGTACTGTGACGTTGACGGCTCCCGCATGGCCTACGTCGAAACTGGTCAGGGACCGACCGTCCTGTTCCTGCACGGCAATCCGACATCGTCATATCTATGGCGCAACATCATACCTTATGTGTCCGGTCGCGCCCGCTGTGTCGCCCCCGACCTGATCGGCATGGGCGATTCCTCGAAGCTGGCCGACAGCGGACCCGGCCGCTACACCTTCGTCGAGCACCGGTCCTATCTCGACGGCTTCATCGATGCGGTCTGTCCCGATGGGCCCGTCGTCCTGGTCATCCATGACTGGGGCTCGGCCCTTGGCTTCGACTGGGCCAACCGCAACCGCGAGCGTGTCGCCGGCATCGCCTACATGGAGGGCATCGTCAAACCCATGACCTGGGATGAATTCTCTCAGGATGCCCGGCCCGTGTTCGAAGGCTTCCGGTCACCGGCCGGCGAGACCATGGTGTTGGAAAAGAACATCTTCGTCGAAAAGGTTCTGCCCGGCTCAGTCCTGCGAGGTCTGACCGAAGAAGAGATGGCGGTCTATCGCGCGCCCTTTGCCCAACCCGGGGAAGACCGGCGCCCGACTCTCACCTGGCCGCGCCAGATCCCCTTGAGCGGTGAGCCGGCAGACGTGGTCGATATTGTCCAGGCTTACGCCGACTGGCTGCCGGAGACCGATTTTCCCAAGCTATTTGTCAATGCCGAGCCCGGCGCAATCCTGATCGGGCCACAACGCGAATTCTGCCGCACCTGGAAAAACCAGACGGAAGTCACCGTCAAGGGGTCGCATTTCATCCAGGAAGACAGCGCCGACGAGATCGGCACGGCACTGAACGCCTGGCTGCCGGAATTCTGACCGGGGTCATTCGGGTACAGCGGTTACAAGCCGTTTTCTGGCCTTCCAGAATTCCAGTTTCTGGCCATCGCCGACATCCTTGGAATTTTCTTCGATAATCTCGTAGCCGAGACTGAGATAGAATGCCATTGAAGGAAGTGAGACGCTTAGTTCCGACTCGACGACCCCTCCTGCTCTCGCCTGATCTTCCAGCACCTGCATCAATGCCTTGCCGCGCCCTCGGTGTTGAAAGTCGGGGTGCACGAAAACAGCGAATATTTCACCGTCCACCATGCTTCCTGTGGCGGCCAATTCACCACCCTCTTCCATAACCAGTACCGTCCCCCTGCGGCTGCGCTCGAGGATTTTTTGTTCGGCGTGAAAATCTTTGAAAAACTGAACCGCGCGGGGCGGGTAGACTACGGCATAACTGAAATCGATGGTATCGTGTATCAATCGCCGCAGCCGGTTGATGTCCGACGTCCGAAACTTGCGGATATTTCTGTTCTTGGACGTGTCCATCTCGAGAAACTAGACTCAATCGCAAAAACTCGAAAGCGTTCTGTGCACTGCTCTACCGGCTTGCCACTCGGTCGCGGCCCGCGTGCTTCGCGTCGTACAACGCGGCATCTGCAAGGGATATGGTGTCCTGAAGCGACCCGTGTGTTGAGTCGACCTGGGCGACACCGACGCTGGTCGTGACACGCAATGTGCCAGTGTCTGTGACGATTGCCGCCGCTGCGACAGCCGCCCGCAAGCGTTCAGCGATGTCCGCCGCACCATCACCGTTGGTTTCCGGCAGCATGACGATGAATTCCTCGCCTCCATATCGTCCAATCCTGTCGGATGCCCGCAGGATGTCACGACAGGCAGAAGCCACGCAGCGCAGGACCTCGTCTCCCACAGCATGCCCGTGACTGTCATTGACAGACTTGAAGTGGTCGATGTCCAGCAGGAGCAATGAAAACGGCCTCTCGTAGCGTTTGACGCGACGGAATTCGCCTTCGGCGGCTTCGAGAATCCTGCGTCTGTTCCAAATTCCGGTGAGCGCGTCGACCGACGCGTGTTCTTCCAGTTGCTCGATATTTCGACGGCTCTCGGTGATGTCCCGGTAGACGGCCAGGTACCCGCCTCCCTTGATCGGGTTTCCCCGGCACTCCATCCATTTTCCCGTCACCAGTTGTCTTTCGTAATCCACCGGCACAGGAGACCGGGCGATCTTCTCACGACTGGCGACCAGCTCGTCGACGTCTCCCTCGCCGTACTCTCCCCGTTCAGCCAGGGCATAACGAAACGCTTTTCCCGGATCGGGCGAATTCAGAATCGCGTCACCATCAAGCTCCAGGACGCCAAACAATTGATCGTTCCATGCGACCAGATTGAGATTCTCATCGAGCACCTGCACACCATCGGGAATCGTCTTCAATGCCGTTTCAAGAATCTGGTTCTTTTCCTCGATCATGTTGGCCATTTGACCGGCACGGATTTCCACTTCAACTTCGGTGCTTACATCGGCGGCCGATCCCCGATAACCTAGGAAATCCCCGTTTGCATCGAACACCGGCTTGCCGCTGGTGCGCAGCCATTTGGTCCCATCTGGACCTTGGCGTTGAAAAAGAAAGTCGGAGAAAGGCAACCGCCGGTTGATCGTCTCCAGATGGGCTTGCCATTCTTCGGCGGACACCGACCCTGGACTTCCCAATTCCTCGCGGGTCTTGCCATAATGCCATTCAGGTGCAACGCCCGTGATCTTGGAAACACTGGGAGAAAGATAACTGAATCGATGTTCGGCATCGGTTTCCCAGAACCATCCCCGTGTGGTTTCGGCAAAATCGTTGACCCTGTCGTCGTCGGCCCGATCCCCGGAGACATGAGCGAACCGCTCGGCGAGGTCCTTCTGCAGGCCCTTAATACGAGCACGCAGCCGGATCACCTCACTGGCGTAAGAGTCGCCTGCGAATACGTCTGCATTGACTTCTGACTTTTTGTGAACGGCCATTGCCGACCGAATCCCCCGCACATGCACCAGACCGAGAACAAATGTCGGACCTGAACACCATCACGGTAACTGAAAAGTCTTGGAATTTCGTAAAACTCAGGAAAGGGAGCCGTCTTCCTCGCGGGGTTCCCGACCAGTACGAGGTGGAGTGAAAGTCGCAATTACACGCATTTTCGTGATCGCTGTAATGCGATACCGATCATGATTGTTCATGGCATAAAGCGTGCCCGGTCGGAGTTTATGGACCATATCCGTTCCGAGATCTTCCACTGTTCCTTCACCCTCCAGACAATAGCGAGCGTAGGCAGTGCCATATGTCGCCATGAGAATCACCCTCGGTACCGACCACATCCTCAAGAGTTCTGACGATCATTGCCTGGTCTATTCGGCCTTGATCAGTGTCTTGAGGTAGGCCTTGTCCTCGTCGCTCCACGCCGACGGGTCTTCGTCATGGGCCACCGCCGCATGAACCGCCATGAGCTTCATGACCTCGTCATGTGTTTCAGCGATAACTTTCCCAGGACAGGCCTCCATTCCGGGGTAGTCCTTGCAGGCGTATGAGAATGTGGTTGCCATCGGTTCCTCCTAATTTTGGTCAATCACTGTCAGTCTGGAAATTTCTCGTGGCATCTCAAGGTTTCGTCGATGATCACCCAGGGTTGCTGATGGTCCAGGTAGATGTTTGTCACAGGCTTCACTATCTTGGGATCGTCAAGAGAAGCCGCTGTCACGAAGGAATCCTCCCAGCCATCGCCGTGACCCTCTAACGAACTGCCACATCGGCCACAGAAGCCGCGATGCATTCCAGGTGACGTCTCACAATAAGTAATCTCTCCCTTGGTCACTTCGAGGTTTTCAGTCTTAACGGCCACCCAAGTGACAAATCCAGCGCCAATCGCCTTTTGGCAGGATCGGCAGTGGCAGTTCGCCGAATAGAGGAGATCACCGCTAACGACGTAGCGTACCGATCCGCAAAGGCAACCGCCCTGATGAGATTTTGGGGTCACTGCCATATCAGTTCTCCTGCCATTTCTCGCACCAGCGATGCTTTTGAACACGACATTTCAGTTAATCTTTTGAAGGTAAGTTGAATTTCAAAAGGTTACAAACATTGGAGTTATTATACAAAAAATGATAATTTCCTACTCATAAAATTTTCCAATATGTTAGAAATTCTATTATATGATTTGGTCCAATCTTCCCACCCTCAACAGCCTCCGGGCGTTTTCGGCCGTGGCAGAGACCGGCAGCTATGCCAAGGCCGGAGCTCAGTTGAATGTAACGCAGGCAGCCGTCAGCCAGCAGGTTAAGTTGCTTGAGTCGCGGCTTGACATTTCCCTTGTTGCACGTGCCGGGCGCGGCATCGTGTTGACGAGGGACGGGGCAAATCTCGCCCGCGATCTGGACGCGGGCTTCGCGACCATTCGAAGAGGCATCGAAACACTAACGGGTGTTGATGCCACGCGTCCCGTCCAGATAACAATGTCGCCTGCATTCGCCGTGGAGTGGTTGATGCCCAGAATCCCCGAATTTCAGCGTCTTCACCCCGAGATTACACTAATGCTGAATCCAACAGTTGAAGTAATGGATCTCAAACCGGGCGGCATTGATCTGGCGATTCGGTACAGCACCAGCCAAAGACAGGAGAATATTGTCACACCCTTACTGATCAGCGATACAGTGGTGATCGGTACACCTTCCCTGGTCGCCGGAAAGGCACTTGACGAGTCCGCGGCTCTCATTGAAATGCCTTGGTTGCAGGAACTGGGGACGAACGAGGTCGCCAATTGGTTTGAACGGCGCGGCGTTACCTTGAGTCGGCCATTGATGATCACTCAAATGCCCGGAAATCTGATCATGGAAGCTGTCCGACGCGGCGACGGAATTACCCACACGATCAGAGCATATTTCGAAAAAGACATTCAGTCAGGACGAGTAGTTGAATTGTCTACGGAACCGGGATTTGCAGTATTCCATATCAAAACGGCGCCTGGCGTGATGAGACCGGCTGTCCGGACTTTTCTTAACTGGCTGAATACCAAAGCCGAAACAGTAACGTCTGCGCCCACACCCAACCCTAGTTCAGGATGAATGTGATCTTACAGATGGTTTTTCGTTCAGCGCACGATAACCGGTATCCAGAGGGTCTCTAATTTGCTATCGCAAACGGCAATTCTGGAATGTGAAAACGGTGCAAGCACATGGTCGTCCTCAACAAGATCTACACAAAAACCGGCGATGCCGGCACCACGGCCCTGGGAACCGGCATCCGCGTCGCCAAATATGATGTCCGCATAGAAGCCTATGGCACCGTCGATGAGACCAACGCTGTGCTTGGGCTTGTGCGCCTGCATACCACAACTGCGGAACTGGTTGATCTCGACGCCATGCTTGCGCGCGTCCAGAACGACCTGTTTGATCTGGGTGCGGACTTGTGCACGCCGGACACCGGCGAGAAACTCGAATACGAGCCTTTGCGCATCACCGCCGAACAGGTGACGCGCCTGGAAAACGAGATCGACGAACTTAACGGACCTCTCGAACCGCTGCGTTCGTTCGTGCTGCCGGCAGGCGCACCGGCGGCGGCCTTTCTCCACCAGGCGCGGACGGTTTCGAGGCGTGCCGAGCGTCTCATGGTCGAGCTTTCCGCCCGTGACGGCGAAGTCGTCAGCGGACCGGCGCTGCATTACATCAACCGGCTGTCGGACTTCCTGTTTGTCGCCAGCCGTTTCGTCAATCATCTGGGCGACGGCGACGTGCTCTGGGTGCCCGGCGGCAACCGCTGAACCATCTCCAGCCCCGTTTGAATCAAGGTTAAAGACAAAACCTGCCGGTGTGCGGTATTGTGGCGGCGGATCGGCATCGTGATTCTTTGTGCGGCAATTGGCTGGTCCAGGTTACCGCTGCTGTGTCAAGGCTACCCGGACAAACGGAGACGTCGACCTCGTGCTGATTCCGATCAAAGACGACAATCCGCTGGTCCGCGTGAAATTCCAGTTTGTCACCCTGGCAATTCTTGTCTTGAATATTGCAATATTTCTGTTCGTACAAGGCGCAGCTACCGGGGAACTCAACGACAGTCAAACCTTAAGCTACGGCATAGTACCCGTGCTCTTGTTTGATTCCAATTACGTACTGCCGGCCAACCTCGACATGATTCCCGCCCAGGCGACCTTGCTCAGCTATATGTTCTTGCACGGCGGCTGGATGCACATCATCGCAAATATGCTTTTTTTGTGGGTCTTTGCCGACAACATAGAAGACACGCTTGGTCATTCCCTGTTTTTGGCCTTTTACCTTGTCTGCGGTGCTTTGTCCGGATTGTTGCACGCCTGGATTGTCCAAGATTCGCAGAACCCCCTTATCGGGGCCAGCGGCGCCATTGCCGGCGCCCTTGGGGCTTACCTCGTACTGTTTCCTGATCGCAAGATCTGGGTACTTCTGTTCTTTGGCGTACCGCTCAAAATCCCCGCGCTTGTGGTGATCGGCTTCTGGATTGCATCGCAGATATTTTCGTTTGCCACCGGCGACTATGGCGACACGGAAGTCGCCTGGGTGGCCCACATCGCCGGTTTCTTTGTCGGGGTGCTTTTAATTATTCCGATCTTCATCCTACGCCGCAGAACGCACTCTACCTCACCCGATCCTGGAGCATGATGTCGCGATTGGCGATAAAATGTCGGGGTCCACATTGACTCCTGAAAAAGTGCGGACTAGGGTCGCGCCGCACGTCGTTTGATACACTCTGTTTCGTTGGTTTTCTGCGCCTCCAAGCAGATTGTGCGACGCACAAGGAGTTAACTGTTTTTCACCCTGATTGCCTGATGCCGAAAGCCGTCTTAACCAGAGCGGTTGGTACGAGGAGAATGAACGCATGAAAGTGCTCGTCCCTGTAAAACGGGTTGTCGACTACAACGTCAAAATCCGTGTCAAGTCCGACGGAAGCGGCGTCGAACTTGCCAACGTCAAGATGTCGATGAACCCGTTCG
>JAJFHD010000065.1 GCA_021775805.1 Alphaproteobacteria bacterium
GCGGCGGCCGAGCACAAGGCCGTGCGCGAAAATGTCGGGCTGTTCGACATGACGTCTTTTGCCAAGTTCCGCGTCGAGGGGCGGGACGCGGAGGCCGTGCTGCAACGCATCTGTGCCAACGACGTCGCGGTCGAGCCCGGCCGGATCGTCTACACCCAGTGGCTCAATCGCCGTGGCGGCATTGAGGCCGATCTGACTGTGACGCGGCTTAGCGAAACCGAATTCCTGATCGTCACCGGTGCAGCGGTCGGCGCCCGTGACATGGCCTGGCTTAAGCGGCACATCCCTGACGATGCCCATTGCGTTGTAACCGACATTACAAGTGCTGAATCCGTGATCTGTGTGATGGGGCCGAAGTCGCGCGATCTGCTCGCCCCGATCGTGGACGCCGACCTTTCCAACGAGGCTTTTGCCTTCGGGACGGCAAAACAGATCGAGATCGGCATGGGGCTGGCGCGCGCCCACCGGATTACCTATGTGGGCGAACTGGGTTGGGAGATCTATGTGTCGACCGACATGGCGCGCCACGTGTTCGATACCATCGCCGAACGCGGTGCCGCGTTCGATCTCAAAATGTGCGGCATGCATGTGCTCGATTCCTGCCGGATCGAAAAAGCCTTCCGGCATTTCGGTCACGACATTACCGATGAGGACCACATTCTGGATGCGGGACTTGGTTTTGCTGTCAAGGTGGACAAGACTCCGTCGCGATACGGCGACTTCTTCGGGCGCGAAGCCGTGCTCAACAAGAAGCAGCAGGGGCTGTCCAAGCGCATGATCCAGTTCAAACTCAAAGACAGGGAGCCATTGCTCTACCACAACGAGGCGATCCTGCGGGACGGCGAGATTGTCGGTCGTCTGACATCGGGTAACTACGGTCACCACCTGGGCGGTGCGATCGGACTTGGTTATGTGGATTGCGAAAAAGGCGAGAGCGCGGAATCGATTCTGGGCTCGCGTTATGAAATTGAAGTTGCCTGCGAGACGTTTGAAGCCGAAGCAAGTCTGCGGCCGCTCTACGACCCGAAGTCAGAACGGGTCAAAGCCTGAAGTCAAAGAGAGACATCCATAACGGATCACAACCGACGGTCATGAGGAGATCAACATGAGCGCGACATCGACCAGTACAGAAGGACGCAGACGGGGAGGGCGCGATGCTCGCCGGACGTTGAGGGCACAACCGCTGGCGGACGATGTCGCGCCAATCCGTGCCGGCATGGAAGGGGGGCGGTTCAAGCCACTCGATGAGGCCGCCCTCAAGCGGGTCGATCATGCGGTGTTTCAGGTGCTGGAAGAGATCGGTTTTGCCGATGCGATCCCGTCCTGCATCGAGGCCGTGGTTGCCAAGGGCGGGATCTATGGTGACGACGGCCGGCTGCGGTTTCCGCGCAAGCTGGTGGAAGACACCATCGCCATGGCGGCGCGTAATTTCCCGCTCTGCGCACTCGACCCGAAACACGATATCCATCCCCAGGGACGGAAGGTTCACTATGGAACCGCAGGTGCCGCGGTGCACGTGGTCGACATAGAGAAACGCGAGTACCGCGAGTCATTCCTCCAGGACATCTATGATGCCGGGCGGATTGTCGATACCTGCGACAACATCCACTTCTTTCAAAGGCCGATGGTGGCACGGGATTTGGAAGATCCCCGCGATCTCGACATCAATACGGTCTACGCCGCTCTCTCTGCAACCAACAAGCACGTGGGCACCTCGTTCACACTGCCGGAATATGCCGAAGAGGCGATTGCCATGCTGCATGTCATTGCAGGCGGCGAGCAGGCTTGGAGGGCGCGTCCATTCGTGTCCAACTCAAATTGTTTTGTGGTACCGCCGCTGAAATTTGCCGAAGATGCCTGTGGCGTCCTGGAGGCTTGTATCCGAGGCGGTATGCCGGTTCTTCTCTTGTCGGCGGGCCAGGCCGGTGCCACCGCACCGGCGGCAATTGCCGGCGCGGTGGTCCAGGCGACGGCGGAAGTGCTGGCGGGTCTGGTCTACGTCAACGCCATCGCGCCGGGGCATCCGTGCATTTTCGGGACCTGGCCGTTTGTCTCCGATCTGAGGACCGGCGCCATGTCGGGCGGCTCGGGAGAGCAGGCGTTGCTGACGGCGGCCTGCGCCCAGATGGCCCATTTCTACGATCTGCCCGGAGGGTCTGCCGCCGGCATGGCGGACTCCAAATTGCCGGATGCACAGTCAGGTTACGAGAAGGGAATTACCGATGTCATGGCCGGGCTTGCCGGCCTCAATATGGTCTACGAATCCGCCGGTATGCATGCCTCGCTGCTCGGGTTCTGCCTGGAAAGCCTGATCATCGATAATGACATGCTGTCCCAGGCTCTGCGTTGTGTCCGTGGCATCGAGGTCACGGACGAGACCTTGTCGGTGGAGACCATGCGGCAGGTCTGCACCGAAGGCCCGGGACATTATCTGGGTCACGAACAAACACTGAGCCTGATGCAGACGGAATACGTCTATCCCAAGATTGCCGACCGCTCGAGCCCGAAGGAATGGCTGGAACTCGACAAGCCCGACATCCTCCAGCGTGCGGTCGCGCGCAAACGGGAAATCCTCGAAGGCCATTTCCCGGAGCACATTCCGGCAAGTGTCGACAGAGCGTTGCGGGAACAGTTCAACATCCTGCTGCCGCGTGAAGCCATGAGGCCGCGTCGCACCGGCTGAGTTCGTCATGGAGGCAACGCCGGCAGCTTATGACGACGGCGTCCCGCCATCGACCACATCGACCGTGGCGTCGCGTTCCTTGAGCATGTTGAGGAAAAGCTCGCCCTGTTCGATGGCGTCGTCCAGGGCGATGTGGGTGTGGCGGCGGCGCGGCCGCCAGTGTTTCGGCATGTTGCGTTTGGCGGAGGCGCGATAAGGGGTTCCGAGCAGGGCCATGGCGTAGGTCTTGATATCGAGTGCCGAGAAGGAAAACGGGCTCTCGCCGGCAAACCGGATCATGTACCAGTACATGAAGAGAAAATCGAAACCAGCCGGGTAGGCGACGAACACCGGCCGCGCCGGCAATCCTTTCACCCATCTGACAAATTCGGGCATGGCGACCGAGGGCGCGCGGGTGTCGGTGCGGGTGGCCTGGTAGGCCTCGGGGTTGTTGCGCCAGAATTCACTGGTTCGCGGATCCGGCGCGGCGTCTTCCAGGCAGACGAGGTTGCGGGTAAAGGTACTTGTCAGTCCACTGTCGGGACCGAAGGCTGCGGCACCGAAGGAAAGCATCGAATGAGGCCCGGGTATCGGCCCGTCAGCTTCGATGTCGACGCTGACATAGATTTCATCGCTGATGTTCATGGGCGTTGGCATTTTCATTTGAGGTGTTAATCATTCAGCAGGTTGTTACGCGTGGAAGTATTGGAATCCGTCGCTGGTTTCCGGGCGGATTGACAAAGATCAAGGCTGGAAAATTTCTTGAGGCACATCATATGTTAAGAGTTGGAGGGGTTGGCAAACTACGCTTGGAGTGACGTGATGAAAGCAGCAGCACTTGTATTGGCCGGATGTTTGACCCTTGGCGCGTGTGCAACGCCTGAACAGGAAGGCGCCTTGTTCGGCGGCGCCGTCGGCGCGACGATCGGTGGTATCGCCGGCAACTCGGTCGGCAGTGCCATTCTCGGCGGTGCGGTCGGCGCGCTTGCCGGCGCCGTCCTTGTGAACACCCACAAAGGCGGACGCTGCACTTACCGCTACAAGGGCAAATACTACAAAGAACGCTGCCGCAAACGCAGGCGTTGAGCCGTTCCGGTTCGTCCCCGAAATGTCCTTGTGAGACCCGTTCAGGTGAGACTGTTACCGGTCACCCGTGACGGTGGCCGGGGGCATCAGTACGCCGCGCTGCGTCGCCACAATGAACACTTGCACGGGCGACGCAAATCCGTATAAGAGTGCCCATTGCATGGACCTGCGCCATGACGTGCCGGCTTAGCTCAGTTGGTAGAGCATCTGATTTGTAATCAGGGGGTCGGGAGTTCGAGTCTCTCAGCCGGCACCAGTCTTTTCAATGAGTTACAAACTGAATCGAAATTGTCAACGCCAGTTTATTTGTTTTAGGTGGCAAATAGGTAACAAGGTGGTTGTTCTAATTGACCATACTTGGTGTTGAGATTGTCACATTAACGAGCAGTGGTGGCACGTATTTCCAAATAGCTTCCAGTCAAGCTGTGGCAGTCGCCGATTGCCGTGTGCTCATCGCTTTACCTCGAAACTGGCGAAGCGTCTTGCGGGAGACGAGGTGACGCTGGATGTTGAAGGTGTTGAAGACGGCGGCATGTGTGGACAGGAATCTCTGGGCGGAACCAGCCGATTTGAAGCGTTGCATTCGTCGCTCCCCAAACCGGATCGACAGGTGCGAGTTCTCCGCCCGATTGTTGCAGCGTCCGCCGGTGACGTGTCTACTTTTCATGCCGAGATCGCCCAACGCAGCGCCATAGGACGGCAATTTATCGGTTACGACAGCCTCCGGCGAGAAGACTTGTTTCTTGAGCAACTTGCGCAAGAGTTTCAACGCGGCGGTCCTGTTGCGGCGAGACGGAACCAAGATATCCAGAACTTCACCTTCGCTGTCGACCGCACGCCACAGATATGTGCGCTTTCCGTTGATCGAGACAAAGATCTCGTCCAGGTGCCGCCGGGCGGCGGGTCGTGGACGAGAACGTCTGAGTCTCCCCGCATAAGCCAGGCCGAATTTCAGAGACCAGCGCCGAACGCTTTCGTAGGACACGTCGATGCCGCGCTCGGCGAGAAGATCCTCGACATTCCGGAAGCTCAGCGGAAACCGAAAATACAACCAGACAGCGTGTTGAATGACTTCCGGTGGGAAGCGATGTTGGCGATATGTGGTGGTGTTCAGCGGCGATTGATAACACGTGAAGCCATCATCGTCGGGTTACCGTGACAATGCCG
>JAJFHD010000066.1 GCA_021775805.1 Alphaproteobacteria bacterium
AGCATGCGCGAAGTGGAATCGAGCGGATCGACCGCCGGGTAGATGCCTTTTTCGGCAATAGCACGGTTGAGAACCGTTGTCGCATCAAGGTGGGCAAAGGATGTCGCTGGCGCCGGGTCGGTAAGATCGTCCGCCGGCACATAGATCGCCTGCACCGAGGTGATCGAGCCTTTTGTCGTCGTTGTAATCCGCTCCTGCATAGAGCCCATGTCGGTCGCAAGCGTCGGCTGATAGCCCACCGCAGAAGGAATACGGCCAAGCAGCGCTGACACCTCAGAGCCGGCTTGCGTAAACCGGAAGATGTTGTCGACAAAGAAGAGAACGTCCTGGCCTTCGTCACGGAAGTGTTCCGCCACGGTCAGGCCCGACAGGGCAACCCGCGCCCGTGCGCCCGGAGGTTCGTTCATCTGCCCGTAAACGAGCGCCGCTTTGGAGCCTTCGGTCTTGCCGCCATGCTCATTGGGATCGACGTTCACTTTCGATTCGATCATTTCCCAGTAAAGGTCGTTGCCTTCACGGGTCCGCTCGCCAACGCCGGCGAACACCGAGTAGCCGCCATGGGCTTTCGCGATATTGTTGATCAGCTCCATGATCAAAACCGTCTTGCCGACGCCCGCGCCGCCAAACAGTCCGATCTTGCCGCCTTTTGCGTAGGGGCACAGAAGATCGACAACTTTAATGCCGGTCTCAAGGACGGAAGATTCCGTTGACTGCTCAATAAACGGCGGGGCCGCCTGGTGGATGCCGCGTTTTTTCGTGTGCGGGATCGGGCCAAGTTCATCGACCGGCTCGCCGATGACATTCATGATACGGCCCAATGTGCCGTCGCCGACCGGCACCGAAATCGCCTCGCCAGTATCCGTCACTTTAGCGCCGCGCACGAGGCCTTCCGTTGAGTCCATCGCGATCGTTCGCACCGAATTTTGTCCAAGGTGCTGGGCGACCTCAAGAACGAGACGGTTGCCGTTATTGTCAGTTTCCAGGGCGTTCAAAATCCCCGGCAGATCGTCGTCGAACACTACGTCGACAACGGCGCCGATAACTTGTGAAATGCGGCCTTCATTGCTCATGACTTCTTCCTTACGTCTAATCCCGTGACGCCTAAAGCGCTTCCGCGCCGGCGATGATTTCAATCAGTTCTGTCGTAATCTGCGCCTGGCGGGCGCGGTTATATTGCAGGTTCAGCTTGTCGATCATTTCGCCGGCGTTGCGCGTCGCGTTATCCATGGCGGTCATGGAGGCGGCCTGCTCGGAGGCGACATTCTCCAACAATGCGCGGAAAATCTGTACGGCGACATAGCGCGGCAAGAGCTCGCGCAGGATGTCTTCTTCATCCGGTTCGTATTCGTAGACGGCGCCCTTAAGATCCGGCGGCTCAACGCCTTCCGGGGACTCGGCCGGAATGATCTGCTGCGCCGTCGGCTCTTGCGTCACGACGTTCTTGAACTTGCCGTAGAACAGCGTTGCAACGTCGAACTCTTCGCCGTCAAAACGCTTCAGAACTTCCTCAGAGATCGCATTAGCCTCGGCAAAGCCGATTTGACGAACCTCCATGAAGTTCGTCTTCCAGACAATAAGCTCGCCATAAAGACGCTTCAGCATGTCGTCGGCTTTGCGGCCGACGGTGACGATCTTGATTTCCTTGCCTTCACCCTGAAGTTTCGTGATGCGCTCGCGGGCGAGGCGCACGATCGACGAGTTGAAACCGCCGCAGAGGCCTTTGTCGGAAGTCGCAACGATCAGGAGATGGGTTTCATCCTTGCCGGTGCCCGATAGAAGCCTCGGCGCATTCGGATTGCCTTCTGAAGACGATGCAAGATTAGCGAGCACCGCCTCCATCCGCTCCGTATAGGGACGGCTCTCTTTGGCGCGCTCTTCAGCCCGGCGCAGTTTCGCTGCCGCGACCATCTGCTTCGCTTTGGTGATCTTCTGCGTCGACTTGACCGACGCGATCCGGTTTTTGAGGTCCTTAAGTGAGGGCATTCCCTGCGTTCCTCTTAAGCAAAGCTCTTGGTGAAAGCGTCGAGCGCGTCTTTCAGCTTCGCTTCCATGTCTTCGCTCAGCTTGCCGGTGTCGCGGATCGATTTCAGAATTTCCGAATGATCGGCATGCAGCTTGCGAAGCCATTCGCGTTCGAAGTGACCGACCTGCGCCTTCGGCACGTTATCGAGATACCCTTGCGTGCCGGCAAAGATGACGCAGACCTGTTCTTCAACCTGGAGCGGTGAATACTGGCCCTGCTTCATGAGTTCGGTGAGGCGGTCGCCGCGGTTCAGGATTCGCTGCGTTGTCGCATCGAGGTCTGAGCCAAACTGCGCAAACGCCGCCAGCTCACGATACTGCGCCAGCTCACCCTTAATCTTGCCGGCAACCTGTTTCATGGCCTTGATCTGCGCGGCCGAACCAACCCGGCTAACCGACAGACCGACATTCACGGCCGGGCGAATACCCTGGAAGAAGAGGTCTGTCTCAAGGAAGATCTGACCATCGGTGATCGAGATCACATTGGTCGGGATGTACGCCGAGACGTCATTCGCCTGGGTCTCGATGATCGGCAGCGCAGTCATCGACCCGGCGCCGTGATTTTCGTTCAGTTTCGCGGCGCGCTCAAGCAGGCGCGAGTGAAGATAGAAAACATCGCCCGGATAGGCTTCGCGGCCCGGCGGACGACGAAGGAGGAGCGACATCTGGCGATAAGCGACGGCTTGCTTGGAAAGATCATCATAAATGATCAGCGAGTGCATGCCGTTGTCGCGGAAATATTCACCCATGGCGCAGCCAGCAAACGGCGCGAGGAACTGCAAAGGCGCAGGCTCAGACGCGGTCGCGGCGACGACAATGGAATATTCCATAGCGCCATTGTCTTCGAGCGTCTTGACGATCTGGGCGACAGTCGAGCGCTTCTGGCCGATAGCGACATAGACGCAGTAAAGTTTCTTGGACTCATCGTCCAACTGGTTGATGTCTTTCTGGTTGAGGATCGCGTCAATGCAGATTGCGGTTTTGCCGGTCTGGCGGTCGCCGATC
>JAJFHD010000067.1 GCA_021775805.1 Alphaproteobacteria bacterium
ACGAGACCCTCGAAGCGCCAGACCTGCGCACGATGGTCAAGGCAGGCTTCGGCTTTGGTGACGTGAACGCGGCACTCGTGCTGCGTCGCTACGAAATCTGAACCAGAACGAGAGAGAAGAAGGAGAGAATGATGGAGACGAGCGAAATTCAGGAGCGCGTGGTGAAGATCCTGACGCCCTACGTGAAGGATCAGGCTGCTCTGGCAAACGTGTCTGCAGGTACCAATATTCTGGAAGATCTGAAAGTGAACTCGGCACGTCTGGTCGATGTCGTGCTCGCCTTCGAGGACGAGTTCGATATCGAGATCGCGGATGAGGACGTCGATGTGGTGAACACTGTCGGCGATTGCGTTGGCCTGATCGCCGAGAAGCTCTGAACGAGTCGTCGGTGGCAAACGTGCTCGAGGCGAGTGATCGCCGCGCGCTATTGACCCAACTGGGGATCAGTCGAGGGCTTTCGCTCCTCTGGATCCCGATGTTCACAGGTATCATGGCTTTCGTGATGCGGTGGCGGCTGGTTGGGGCGGATCGCGTACGGCGGGAGTACGCCCGGCTCCGCAGTGAGTCGGATGCGCCCGTCCTCGTGTGCGCGAACCATCTGACCATGCTCGACTCTTTCGCGATCACCTGGGCCCTGGGTGGGATGGGCGCGTTTCTCCGTCACTTCAACTGGCTGCCCTGGAATACGCCGGAAGAAACGAACTTCGCCTCTACCTGGTGGAAGCGAAACCTCGTCTACCTCCTGAAGTGCGTGCCGGTGAAGCGTGGTTCGAATCGTGCCGACGTAGCGAAGACGCTCGACAGGGTCGGTTTCCTGTTGGCCCGCGGCGAATCCGTACTGATTTTTCCCGAAGGCGGGCGTAGTCGAACGGGGCGCGTCGATCAGGAGTCGGCGGCCTATGGCGTGGGGCGGTTGGTGAGTTCCATCCCGGGCTGCCGGGTCTTTTGTGTCTACCTGCGCGGACGCAAACAGGAGAGCTGGGCGGACTCACCCCGTCCGGGAGACGCCTTCGACGTGTACAGCAGTGTGCTCGAGCCGAAGACCGATCACGAAGGTCTTCGCGGTTCTGTCGAGATCGCCCAGCAGATCGTCGGGCGGTTGGCGGAGATGGAAACGAGGCATTTCGATGATCGGAAATGACGTCGTCGATCTCGGAGATCCCGAAGTACAGGCTGCGGGCCGCCACCCGCGCTGGGATGCGCGGGTGTTCTCGGCGCGGGAGCTGGAAACACTCGACGCGAGTGGCGCGCCGGATCGTCTGCGATGGATCTTCTGGGCGGCCAAGGAAGCGGCCTACAAAGTGGCCCGAAAGCTCGACCGTCGCACGGTGTTCTCTCCGCCTCGCTTCGAGGTTCACCTGGATGCGACGCTTCGGGGACATGTACATCATCCAGGGGGAACGCTCCCCGTCAGAGTGGACGAGGCGAAGGATCGGCTCCATGCCATTGCAAGCGACGAAGAGCCCGGCGAGAGCGAATTGCTCGAGCAGGTCGTCGTATGGGATGGTGACGTCGCGTTGGCTGGCAAGGCCTTGCGCGCGCGGGTGCGTCGCGAGTTGGCGACGCACCTCGAGATCCCGGCGGAGGATCTCGAAATCGATCGCGTCGGCCGGATCCCCGTCGTCTTGGCGGCTGGTCGGCCGGTCGATGTCGATCTCTCCCTCTCTCATCACGGCGGTTTCGTTGCCTTCGCCTGCGATCTGCGTGAAGGATCAGGCGGTTGGTGGAGCGAGGCGCGCTCGTGAACCGCTTCGATCCCGTCACCCGGATCGCCATTGCGAACCGGGGCGAGGCTGCGATGCGTTGCATCCGCGCCATCAAGGCTCTGCGCGCCGAGGAGGGTTCGGATCTCTGTGCCATCGCCCTCTATACGGAGATCGACCGGGATGCTCCTTTCGTTCGGCACGCAGATGACGCTGTTCTCCTTCCCTCACCGAACGGCGAGGTCGCGGCGTACCTGGATCACGATGGGCTGATTGCTGCGCTACGGCAGGTTCGGGCCGATGCCGTCTGGCCGGGCTGGGGCTTCGTCGCCGAGGACGCGCGCTTCGTCGAGCGTCTGGCCGCGGAGAACCTGAAATTCCTGGGCCCCGATCCAGCCGCCATGCGCGCACTCGGCGACAAGATCGGTTCGAAAATCCTCGCCGAAGAGGCGGGCGTTCCGGTCACTCGTTGGAGTGGCCGCGAGCTCGAGTCCCTGGAGGACGCCGAGAAGCAAGCGGAGGTTGTGGGATATCCCCTCGTGATCAAGGCGTCTGCGGGCGGGGGCGGCCGGGGAATCCGCGTTGTCGACACGCCGGACGTTCTGGCCGAGGCCTACCGTTCTGCGGGGGCAGAAGCCGAGAGCGCGTTCGGTGATGGCCGGCTCTTTCTGGAAAAGAAGGTCGAAGGCGGACGGCATATCGAGGTCCAGATCGCTGCCGACCAGGATGGGGTGGTGCGCGCCATCGGGTGTCGGGACTGCTCCGTCCAGCGTCGCCATCAAAAGGTGATCGAAGAAGGGCCGCCGCCCCACCTGAGTGATGCCGAGATCCAGACGCTCGAAGGCCATGCCGTGAAGCTGGCTCAGGTTGCTGGATACGTGGGTGTTGGCACGGTCGAGTTCCTGGTCTCTTCCAGCGAGTTCTATTTCCTCGAGATGAATCCGCGTTTGCAGGTGGAGCACGGCATCACCGAAGAGATCGCGGGCGTCGACCTCGTGCAAACACAGATCCGGATCGCTCGCGGTGAAACCATCGCGGAGCTCGACATCCTGAAGCGTGGCGCCGCGATCGAAGCGCGGGTCTGTGCCGAGGATCCGGATGCAGGATTCCTTCCTGCTCCCGGCCGGATCGCACGTTTCGACCCGGCGCTCGGGCCCCGCGTCCGTCTCGATTCCGGGGTGGCAGCGGGTAGCGTGGTTCCATCCTCGTTCGATTCCCTCGTCGCGAAAGTCATCGCAACCGGCAACACGCGCGAAGAGGCTCGGGCCCGGTTGGTCTCGGCGCTGCTGGATTTCGATCTGGTGATCGAAGGCGGGACGACGAACAAGGGCTACCTGCTCGAGATCCTCGAACATGAGGACTTCAGGGCCGGTGGGGTCGATACAACCTGGCTGGATCGACTCGGTGCGGCGCAGTTGGAGCGCGAGCACGCCGATGTCGCGTTGCTGGCTGCATCGATCCTCTCCTACCAACGTCACCGCGCCCTCGTACGGCTCAACTTCTTTTCCGATCCAGGCAATGTGGCCCCGAGCAGGCTGGCGCCGCCCCAGGGTCAGGAGATCGATCTCACCCATGAGGGCGATCAATATCGCTTGGCGGTCTACGCGACCGGTGGGTGGCGCTACAGGGTGCACCTCGATGGGCGCGTGCTCACGGCGACGCTTCGCGAAGAAGGTGAGCACGCCGCGCGGTTGGAGATCGGAAGCCGCACCTATCGTTTGCTCTACGACCTGACCGAGACGGGTCTGCGGGTCGAAGTGGAAGGCCGCAATCATCGGTTCGGTTCCCAGACAGCGGGCCAGGTCCGTGCGGCTGCGCCGGCGATGGTCGTTGCGGTGCATGTGGAACCGGGCGATAGCGTGCGCTCGGGCCAGGCTCTGGGTCTGCTCGAAGCAATGAAGATGGAGGTGGCATTCGAGGCTCCCGTCTCCGGCGTCATCAGTGAGGTGCGCGTTCGAAAGGGCGAGCAAGTGGCAGCAGGTGATGTGATCCTCGTCATCGATGCATCCACTGAGAACGGCAACGAGGATCATGGCTCCCGGCGCATCGTCTTCGAGGAAATGTCGGATCCGTTGGAACCCCTGTTCGCAGCGGAGGAGGATGAGCGGCTCGGCCGGCCCGACCTCGTAGCTGCCGATCAGATGCCCCGTGCGATTCGTCGCGACGCCATTGAGGCCGTGCGCGATGAGGTCCGGCGCGTCCTGCTCGGCTATGACGCGAATCCGCAACGCGCCGATCGGTTGGGTGCGTTTCTCGAGGCGCCGATTCCCGACGAACTCTCCGAGGGTTTCCACCGGGAACTTGCGGAACTCAGTCACGAACTCGTTTCCTTTGCCGATGTCGCGACGCTCTTCATCCGCTCCCCTGCCGCTTCGCTATCCGGGACCGAAGGTCCGTCGAATGCTGCTCGCCTGCGAATGTTCGTGCGGCGCATGCGTGCTTCTGGCGCGGGGCTGACCGAGAGCTATCTCGACCGCGTACGGCGCGCACTGGTCCACTATGGCGTGAACAGCCTGGATCCCTCGGACGCTCTCGAGCGCGCCGTATTGCGTCTGCTGGCGAGCCAGTCGGCGCCGGAGCGCCGCGACCGTCTGGTGCTGGCGATGCTGCGTCGTGTCGGCCAGCTCGCCCAGGCCGGCTTGCACATGGGAGACGACGCGGCGCTTGCCGAAGCGCTCGACGCGATTGCTGGCATGCGCGGCTTCGTTTCCCACGCTGTTGCTGACGCCGCGACGTTGGCGCGTTATCAGCTCTTCGAACGGCCTGATATCGAGCGGCTTGCCGAGAGCACGACCCAAGAGGTGAGGACCTGGCTCGAAGCCGCCGAATCCGCACCCACCGCGCCGCCGGAGGAAGTGCTCTTTCACCTGGCCGACGCGCCGCGTGCCGTATTCGACCGGGTCGGCCGCTGGCTCGGGGATCCGGACTCGAGGCGCCGCTCGATCGCCTTGGCCAGCCATCTCCGCCGCATCTACTCGCCGGCAGCGCCCCTTGACCAGGCATCTCAACGGGCCGGCGACCATTGGGTGGAAAGGGTCGAGTTCGCGGGTGGACGGACCGTGCTGGCGGGCACTGTCGAAGCGGATCGCGCCTCCGAGTTGGTCGGCGAACTGGTCAAGGCCGCAGCGTCCCTGCGAGAAAGCCACGAATGGCCGGCGGTCCATGCGATCGAGCTCTTTGTTCCCGTGTCGGACGAGGGGAGCGAGGTCGAGGCGTTGGGCCGGACCGCGGAGGCGGTGCTAGGCGGTGGGCTACCGGCGGGCCGCTTTACACTGACCGGTGTGCGCAATGAAGACGCGCCTCTGCATCGCACCTGGGTGCCGACTCCGACAGGTTTCCGCATCGATGAGTCGTACCACGGGATCCATCCTGAGGCAGCGACACGGATCGACCTGGACCGATTGGACAACTTCGAGCTCGAGCGTGTCGAGGGGCCGGAGGACATCTACTGCTTTCACGGTCGCAGTCGAGAAGCCGAAGGTGACGAACGACTGATCGTGCTGGCGGATATGCGCAGCCGCTCTCCGGACGATGGGCGCGAGGCGGCCCTTCATATGGCCGCGTTCGAACACACATTCTTCGAGGCGACGCGGTCGCTTCGCACCATGCTGACGGATCGCGATCCGAAGCGTCGGCTCCAATGGAATCGCATCCAGGTGTATGTGGCCCCGGAGGTCTTCCTGGACGCGGAGATCGCCGAGCGGCTTTCGCGCCGTTTGGCCCCGGCCACACGAAACCTCGGGCTTGAGAAGGTCGTGGTGCGGCTGCGGCTGCTCGATCGCGGCGCACCCGAGCTGCCGAGCCGCGGCACGGAGGTCGTGATCTCCGACATCACCGGCGCGAACATGACGATCCTGTGGCGGGAGCCGCGCGATGGTGCGCTCTCGACACGCAACGACTACGAGCGTCGGGTGGTCGAAGCCCGGCGGCGGCGACTGGTCTATCCCTACGAGATCATTCGCATGCTCACCGGCAGTCATCGGGAGGATCGCCTGCCTGCGGGGAGCTTCGTCGAATACGATCTCGACCCGCAATCGGAAACGCCGCGGGCATTGCCCTGCTCTGGACGGCCCTATGGCCGAAACGTCTGTTCCGTCGTGTTCGGCGTGATGACGACGCCTACCGAGAAGGTTCCGGAGGGCATGAAGCGCGTAGTCGTGCTCTCGGATCCGACCCAAGGCATGGGATCGCTGGCTTCCGCTGAATGTGATCGTATCGTTGCCGCGATCGATCTTGCCGGTGAGCTACGTGTGCCCGTCGAGTGGATCCCCGTCTCGAGCGGGGCGCGGATCGCGATGGATAGTGGGACCGAGAATCTGGATGCAACGGCACGCGTCGTGCGCCGCATCGTGGAGTTCACCCAGGCGGGTGGCACGGTGCATATGATCGTGGCGGGCGTGAACGTAGGCGCCCAGAGTTATTGGGATTCACTCTCGACGATGCTGATGCATACGAAGGGCGTGTTGGTCATGACCCAAGGCGCATCGATGGTGTTGACTGGCCGTGCGGCCCTCGAGGCCTCGGGGGCGGTATCCGCCGAGGACGAGGTGGCCATCGGGGGCTTCGAGCGGATCATGGGGCCGAACGGCGAGGCCCAGTATTTCGCCAATGATCTCGGCGATGCCTATCAGATTCTCTACGACCACTACCGCTATAGCTATGTCGTGCCGGGAGAGAAACGGCCCCGCTCGGTCGAGAGTGGAGATCCGGACGATCGGGACGTCACGCTAGACCCGGCAAGCGGCGATTTCGCGACCGTTGGAGAGATCTTCGACGACGCGACCAATCCTGGGCGCAAGCGTCCCTTCCCCATGCGCCCTTTGATGGAAGCGGTGATCGATCGCGACGGCGGGCACCTCGAGCGTTGGCGAGGATGGGTGGGCGCAGAGATGGCGGTTGTCTGGGACGCGCATCTGGGAGGGACGCCGGTCTGCGTGGTTGGCATCGAGAGCCAGGGGATCACGCGTGAGGGCTACCTGCCTGCGGACGGCCCGAATACCTGGACGGGGGGCACGTTGTTTCCGCTTTCGTCCAAGAAGATGGCGCGGGCGCTCAATGCGGCCAGCGGCAACCGGCCGGTCGTGATCCTGGCGAATCTCTCCGGCTTCGACGGATCGCCGGAATCGATGCGCAAGCTGCAACTCGAGTACGGCGCGGAAATCGCGCGGGCCGTCGTGAACTTCGACGGGCCGATCCTCTTCCTCGTCGTTTCGCGCTACCACGGTGGCGCCTACGTCGTGTTCTCCAAGGAGTTGAATCCGCGCCTTCGGGCGGCAGCCCTCTCGGGCTCCTTCGCCTCGGTGCTTGGCGGAGGCCCGGCAGCGAAGGTGGTTTTCGCCCGAGAGGTGCGGGCTCGCGCTCTCGCCGACGAACGGGTCCGGGCGTTGCGCTCGGGCCGGGGCAGCGAAAACGGCCGCGCCAACTACGACCAGACTCTGGCCGATGTCACCCTGGAGAAGCAATCCGAAATGGCCGAGGAGTTCGACGCGGTCCACTCTGTCGAGCGCGCTCTGGACGTGGGTTCCCTGGAGGCAATCGTCTCGCCGGGGGGCATGCGTCCCTACCTCATTGGGCTGCTGCGAGAAGAGCTGGAAGCCGAGCAGTAGGCAAGGGGCTTGGTGCCCCCTATTCTCCCTCCCCCGGTGCGCATGAAGAAGAACAAGAAAAAGGCCCGTTCGAGCCGGTCCAGATCGCCTTGCCCCATCCTCTCGCCTGAGGAAGCAGACGGCATGCGTGCCGCTGGGCGTCTGGCCTGCGAGATCCTCGACGGGGTGGCCGAAATGATCGGGCCCGGCGTGACGACCGCAGCGGTGGACCGGGCCGTGGATGAAATGACCCTCTCCGCTGGGGCGACCAGTGCGCCCTACGGCTACGTGAACCACGGCACGCCTCCCTTCCCGGGCCATTGCTGTACATCGGTGAACGACGTGGTTTGCCATGGCATTCCGGACGAGGGACGAGTGCTTCGCGAAGGTGACATCGTGAACGTCGACGTCACGCCACTCCTGGACGGCTGGCATGGTGATTCATCCCGCACGTTCATGATCGGCGATGTATCACCCGTGGCACGGCGGTTGGTCAAGGACACGTGGCATGCGATGTGGCTCGGCATTCGCACGGTGAAAGACGGCAGCCGGGTTGGCGATATCGGCCACGCGATCCAGACGTTTGCCGAAGCTCAGGGCTACGAAGTCGTTCGCGAGTTCACGGGTCACGGTACCGGCCGCGTCTTTCACACCCCGCCGGCCATTCTTCACTACGGCACCCCGGGCACCGGGATGCGCCTGCGCGCCGGCATGACCTTCACGATCGAGCCCATGATCAACCTCGGCCAGTGGAAGACCGAAATTCTCGACGATGGCTGGACCGCCGTCACCGTCGACGGAAAGCTCTCTGCCCAATGGGAGCACACCATTCTCGTCACCGAAGACGGCGCCGAAGTACTGACCCGATCCCAAGACGAATAAGTCAATAGCGGGGACGGGGTTTACAATTGACTTGTTGCGGAGCAACAAGTCAATTGTAAACCCCGTCCCCGCTATTGACTTATCAGGGCTAGCAGGTTTTCGAGGGATTCGAAGAGGTCGTCTTCGGGAATGTTGAGGGCTGGGAAGAAGCGCATCACGTTGCCGGCGGTCACGTTGATGAGGATGCCCTGTTCGAGGGCGCGTCGAGGGATCGTTCCGGCGTTCTCGGTGTTGCGCAGCACGAGGCCCCGGAGGAGGCCCTGGCCCCGTTCGCCTTCCGCTTTGTCCGGGTTGGCTTCGGCATAGGCACGTAGGCGGGCGCCCAGCTTTTCGCCGAGCTCGGCGGAGCGTTGCACGAGTTTCTCATTGTCGACGACCTTCAGCACGGCGTTGACTGCCGCGGTGGCCAGGGGGCTGCCGATGTAGGTTCCGCCGTGGTCGCCCCGTGTGACCGTTTCGGCGACACCTTCGCTGCATAGGAACGCGGCGACCGGAAAGCCTCCCCCGAGGCCCTTGCCAAGGGTCAGTGCATCCGGGACGACGCCTTCGTGCTCGAGGGCCAGCATGCGTCCGGTGCGGCCGATGCCGGTCTGCACTTCGTCGAAGATCAATAGCGCGCCGGTTTCCGTGCAGCGTTTGCGCAACCGGGCGAGATAGCCGGCCGGCGGAATGTTGACGCCCCCCTCGCCCTGTACGGGTTCGATGATGACGGCGGCGGTCTGCTCGTCGATTGCCGCGATGGCAGCGTCGCCATCACCAAATGGCACGGTGACGGGTTCCGGCAGGAGATCCCGGTAGGGGTCGCGATGCTTGGCCTGGCCGATCACGGCCAGTGCGCCGAGCGTCCGGCCGTGGAAGGATCCGGTCGTCGACACGAATTTGCTTCGCCCCGTCGCCCGGTGGGCGAGCTTGAGGGCCCCCTCCACCGCCTCGGTGCCGGAGTTCACGAAGAAGACCCGGCTGAGTTCCGCAGGAGAGAGCCTGGTCAGGGCCTCTGCTGCGTCTAGCTGGGGCAGGGTGTAGAAGAGGTTCGTGGTCTGCATCAGCCGGCCGGCCTGTTCGGAGATGGCCTCCACGAGGGCGGGATGGCAATGGCCAATCGAACACACTCCCCATCCTGCGGTCAGATCGACGTATTCCCGGCCCCCGACGTCCGTCACGCGAGATCCGCGCCCCTCCACCAACGCGACCGGCATGCGGTTCACGACCGGCAGGAAGTGGCGGGCCTCCCGCCGCTGGATCTCGTCGAGGGTCATGGGGTGCTCCTTGGGGCTTGGAAAGGGATACT
>JAJFHD010000068.1 GCA_021775805.1 Alphaproteobacteria bacterium
ATCCGTATAAGAGTGCCCATTGCATGGACCTGCGCCATGACGTGCCGGCTTAGCTCAGTTGGTAGAGCATCTGATTTGTAATCAGGGGGTCGGGAGTTCGAGTCTCTCAGCCGGCACCAATAAAATCAAATACTTACACCACGCCACCGCATCTCTTAGTCCCGTTTTAGTCCCGCCGATGTCACTTACGCGGCCATGGTCTGACTGTTAGTCCCGCCATAATATGGCGCGAATGAGCGTGCAGAAAACGGCTTTGATGGATTACCGTCAATCATCAGGCGGATGAACAGTTCGTAATTGGCGAGTGACACAAGGTCACGTTCTTGCGGGATGTCTGCATCAAATTGCCGTGCCAGCAGTCCTGCATCATTGGCACCAACTCTAAATGCCAGCCACGTTCCCAAAGATAGCGTCACCTACCGTATCATCAACACGGGAGAGGCTCTGTGTTGTGAGTACCAATCCCAAACCATACTTCCGCAGTTCTGGTGACCAGCCCCACCTGATTGGTCCGGTTTGAATGTTAGTTCATGGTCGGCCTTTCTTGCAATGGGATGATTGTTTCCGGCGCTGGCGGTTTGTATCCCAGGGCACTGTGGGGCCGTTTGGTGTTGTAGTGCTGACGCCATTTCTCAATGACGATTTGAGCTTCCTTCAGCGAATAGAAGATTTCGCCGTTTAGCAGTTCATCTCTGAACCGGGCGTTGAAGCTCTCCACGTAACCGTTCTCCCAAGGGCTGCCCGGCTCGATGTATGCCGTTCTGGCGCCAACCGCTGCGATCCAGTCACGAACAGCTTCAGCGATGAACTCCGGGCCGTTGTCAGAGCGGATGTACGCGGGCACACCACGCAGGATGAACTGGTCGGTGAGAACGTCGATCACATCGATTGAATTGAGCTTGCGTTTGACACGAATGGCCAGGCATTCCCGGCTGTGTTCATCCAACAGGTTCAGTGTTCGGAATGCCCGGCCATCGTCGGTTCGATGATGCACAAAGTCATAGGACCAGACGTAGTTGGTGTATTCGGCTCTCAGCCGGTTGCATGAACCGTCATTGAGCCACAGACGGCTCCTCTTCGGTTGCTTCCGTGGGGCCTTCAGCCCCTCACGCCGCCACAGGCGTTCCACACGTTTGTCATTGATCCGCCAGCCGGCGTCCCGCAGCAGAGCCGCGATACGACGATAGCCGTAGCGGCCATACTGCCGGGCAAGTTCGATCATATCCTCGACCAAGCGATCCTCATCCGCCTTACCTTTCGGCACATGACGTTGTGTGGTGCGATGCTGGCCAAGCACCCGGCAGGCCCGGCGTTCGGAAACGCCCAGCTCGCCGCGTACCTGATCAATGCATCTGCGGCGGCGTGCGGGGCTTAGAAGTTTCCCCGTGCAGCCTCGGCCAGGATCTGTTTGTCGATCGTGAGATCCGAGCCCGCTCGCCTGAGTTGCTCGTTCTTCTTCTGCAGCCTCTTCAGTTCTTTCAACTGCCCCGTGCCCATCCCGCCATATTGCTTGCGCCAGCGTTAATAGGTCTGTTCGGTGATACTCACCTGACGGATCGCATCAACGCGCGCCGTCCCCTGCCCAACCAGGACATCAACCTGGCGTAGCTTCGTGACAATCTCTTCGGGCGTGTGCCGTCGGCTGATGCCTGCGATGTCATGGCCAATCTGCAATCGGAATTCAATGTCAGCTTTCACTGGTTTTTCGTCTGTTTTAGGTTCGTCAACTGACTATGCCGACCAGGGCTCCGATGGTCTCAAGATGTGAAGGATTTCGAATGCCGGCCCGTTGAGGTTTAACGGCGCACGGTGAGGGCCGGTGTCGGAAAACCTCCAGGGACGGAACCTGCGGTCAGCAGGTCGCGGCAGTTATTATTCTATGGGGATTTGACGGATGCGGGTGTTCGGCTGGGTGCTGGCGTTGGGATGGCGCGCCGTGGTTGACGTAGTGGTGCGGGGGCTGTGGTCAAGCTGGGTGGCGGGGCGGCAGTTCACGATTATTTCGTGGTGCGTTTGCGGCTGTGTTTGAGCCGGAAGCTTTCGCCGTCAATATCGGATTGGATCTGCGCTGGCAAAAATTATTCTCGCACAAAGACTGATAGAAAAGCATCCAAGATCAACAAACGTTTCGTTGATGTGGAACAATACCAACCTGCACATGAAATTGAGCGATTTATTCGAGTCATGTAAACAGATAAATTTTTACGCAGTTGACCAATATTCCAATCGAATTGCCGGTTTTATTCAATCTTTAAAGTATTTCAGATGTTGCGTGGACTTAAACCGTCTGCCAAGATTGATTTCGGTTTTACGTCCTTAGAACGAATAGTCAGCCGTAATTGGAAATGCAGCGTAGCGCGAGCTGGTAAAGGGGTGTCATGGGAAAAATTGAGACTCCGAGCCTAAACCTCCCGAAAGGCGGTGGCGCGGTTACCGGGATTGGCGAAACGTTTCAGCCCAACGCATTCACGGGAACAGCCAGCCTTTCAATTCCAGTTCACACATCGCCTTGTCGTGGCTTTGAGCCACAACTCAGCGTCGAATATAGTTCCGGTTCTGGAAACGGCATTTTTGGGGTCGGTTTCAGCCTTGCCATTCCCAATATTTCCCGGAAGACGGATAAAGGATTTCCTAGATACGACGACACCGACACATTCCTCATCTCCAATGCGGACGATTTGGTCCCGGAGCTAGTCGACGCGGGAATGGGCGACTGGAAGCACGCGGGACACACGGACGCGGGAAGCGGCTGTTCAATAACCCGATACCGTCCACGGACCGAAGGTCTTTTCGCCAGGATCGAACGTTGGACAAAGGGCCGTGACGTCCATTGGCGGGTGACAACGAAAGACAACGTCACCAGCATCTACGGCAGCAAGGCAGATGCCCGAATTGCCGACCCAAAGGATGGCGCTCGTGTCTACAAGTGGCTGCTTGAAGAGACCTTCGATGCCAAGGGCAATCGGATCTGTTACGAGTACCGGTCTGACGACGCGCATAGCCTTCAAGAGGCCGGCGGTTCGAGAGAACGACAGCTGTCAGCAAACAAACACATCCACAAGGTCAAGTATGGATGCTACCGCGACACGGCCGGCGTGGAGCGCTGGCATTTTGAGGTAATATTTGATTACGGCGAACGCGTGCCAGGAACGCCGGATGAGTTTGCGTTCGAGACGGACAATGTCTGCCGGCCAAGACAGGACCCCTTTTCCTCCTTCCGGGCTGGCTTCGAGATCCGAACCCACCGGTTGTGCCGAGGCATTCTGCTGTTCCATCAGTTCGGCGATGACACCCCGTTTTTGGTGCATGGTACTTGGTTCAACTACAAAGAGACCCCCAACTTGTCGTTGCTCAAGGAGGTGACTCAGGTCGGCTATCGTGAAGATAACGGCTGCACCATGCACAAAGCAATGCCGCCGCTGGAGTTCGTCTACTCGGAACCATTGCACGGGACAGGGTTTAAACCGCTGACCTGCAATACAATCGACAACCAACATGCTCCCCTACATCAGGGGATTGACGAATTTGTGGATCTCTATGGGGAAGGCATCCCTGGTGTTCTGCATAATGACGGTCACAACACGGTTTACTACAGACCGTTGGGGAATGGACATTATGCGGCGCCGAACGCCCCTGCTCATTTCCCCATCGACCGCAACCTGGAAAGCGGGCAGTTCACCTTGCTCGATCTGGGAGGAGACGGAAAGCTTGATCTGGTGGCACAGGCGTCCGGCGGCAGTGGATATTTTCAGAGCGAGCCTGAACAAGAGAACTGGGACCCGTATCGTGCCTTTCCCGCTTATCCGACTGATATTTTCAACCAGGACCGTCAGATGGTCGATATCACCGGTGACGGGCTGACCGATCTCGTAATGTTCGAAGCCGCAACGGTTAAGGCGTATCCATCGCGCGGCAAGGAAGGTTTTGGTCCCGCGACCGTACGCCCACGCAATGACGATCTCCCGCTGTCAACCAACAAGTCTGCAGTCGAACATGTGGGTTTTGCCGATCTGATCGGCGACGGCGGCAACCATCTGGTACGTATTCGCAGCGGCAGCGTGGAATGCTGGCCGCACCTTGGCTACGGCAACTATGGCGATAAATTCTCCCTGGAGAATGCACCTGATTTCGGAGGGCAACTCGATCCTTCCCGGTTGTTCCTGACGGATATCGACGGATCGGGCACCACCGACTTGATTTACGCACGTCACGACAGCCTGGAGATTTACCGCTGTCAGAGCGGCAACCGTTTGGCGGAAAGGGAAGTTTTCCCGTTACCCCAGGGATATGACCATCTCGACCGGATTCGTTTTGCGGATGTTCTGGGCAACGGAACAGCTTGCCTGATTCTGACTTCCCGCGGGCCGGACCTTCGGCTACGGCATGAGTATTATGACTTCAATGCCGCCGGCAAACCGCACATGCTTGTCGGGATCAACAACAATATGGGGGCGGAAAAGAGGATTCACTACACCGCCTCAACCCGGTACTACCTCGATGACAGAAACGCCGGGTATTCCTGGAGGACACGGCTGTCGTTTCCGGTACAAGTGATCGCCTCCATCGAAGTCATTGATGACATAGCCGGCTCACGGCTTGTCACGCGCTATGCCTATCATGACGGTTACTACGATCCAAAAGAGCGTGAATTTCGCGGATTTGGATACGTTGAGAAATGGGACACCGAATCGTTTGAAGATCACCAAAAATGGATTGAAGGTCACAATTCGAAGAACGTGTCCGACGTGGCTGAGGAAATCGATGAGGACTACGCAGCCTATGTAGCCCCAGTGTACACGCGCTCTTGGTATCACACAGGTGCCGGAAACAAACAAAAGCGGATTTCTGATTATTACAGAAGCCACACGCAGTCCGACGATCATACTGGTTCTGCCCGCTACTACGAGGGCGATTCGGACGATGGCCATCTGCCTGACAGTGTTACCGATGCGGTTTCACTTTCGGACAACCCCGGTGAAGAAACCTTCAACGAAGTCTACCGCGCACTGCATGGACGCAAACTGCGTGAGGAAATATACGCGTGGGATAACGGCAACAAGGAAAACTCTGCGGGAGACCCTTATCTCGTAACAGAGTCCAATTTCAGAATCCGTCTGCTCCAACCGTTGGCCGGCCAAAGGAATGCGGTGTGTTTTGTGCATCCCAGTGAAAAAATAACCTGGCAATATGAACGCGATCCGATGGACCCTCGCATCAGTCATACGATGACACTTGCAATAGATGACTACGGAAATGTGCTTCGGTCAGTGACGGTTGCATATGGCCGTCGCAATCAAGACATGGAGCTGAGTGCCCATGACCGAGCCACACAAGATCAGTCCTTGGCAACCTACACGGAAAGTCTTTTTACCAACCCAGTTGCGTCTGATGCCTACCACACACCACTTCCTGCGGAGACAAGGACATTTGAACTTACTGGAGTCACACCGGAAAACGGCGGCAGGTACTTCAGCCTGGATCAACTGACGCGAGATGATTTCGATTTGTTGTCATCTGCAGTAGAGATTGCCTACGAACAGGAGGCGGAGACAGCGGTCCCGCAAAAGAGGCTCATTGAACACATTCGAACGCTTTACCGGCCAGACGATTTGGGCAAAGTCCCTAAAAACGATCCGTCGGCGATGCTGCCGCTGGGGCAATTGCAAGGACTGGCACTGCAGGGCGAGTCGTACAAACTGGCGTTCACAACAGGATTGCTGGAAAGCGTGTTTGTACGGAATGGCAAGGCGCTTCTGGGTCCCGGACGGGCTTGCGCGTCGACGGATTTGCTTTCGAAACAGGGCGGATACGTTTTCGGTCTGGACCTGTTGGACACGGGACTTTTTCCAAAAAGCGATCCTGCAGGCAATTGGTGGCTGCCGTCCGGGCGCGTTTTTCTGTCACCTGATAGTGGAGATGATGCTGAACAAGAACTTGACCATGCGCAGCGCCATTTCTTTTTGCCACACCGTGAACGCGGTCCGTTCGATGCAGGAGAAACCGGCGCCCAGAGCCGAGTGAAATACGACCCCTATGACTTGTTGCCGGTAGAAACCAAAGACGCGTTGAACAATACTGTTATGTCAGTCAACGACTACAATGTTTTGCAGCCCCGGTTGGTGATTGATCAAAACGGCAATCGCAGATCGGTCGCATACGATCCTCTCGGCATGGTTGTTGCCTCCGCCAATATGGGTGGAGTTGATGACAACGCAGGTGACGTGTTGGCGGGGTTTGAACCTTTTCTTTCTCTTACCGACCGCCAGAAATTCATTGCTGATCCCCACGCCTGCGCCGCCAAATTGCTGGGCGAATGCACCACCCGAACGATTTATGATTTGGACCGTTTCAAACGCACAGGCCAACCGTTGCTTATAGCCACACTGTCACGCGAGACGCATTTCCATGACCCCGACGGTGACCGGACAAAGATCCAGATCGGCTTTTCATACCTCGATGGTTTGGGCAGAGAGATCCAGAAGAAGATTATGGCGGAACCGGGCATGGCGCCGTACCGGCGAACAAACAAAAAGGTGAACGCGGGCGGCGGCCCGAGAGGTGCCGACATCAATCCGGGCGCTTTGATCCGTGATGCAGCCGGACAGATTAAACTCAAGGCAACAAAGCACAGATGGGTCGGTAGTGGGCGCACGGTCTTCAACAACAAGGGCAAGCCAGTACGGCAGTATGAATCGTTTTTTAGTTCAACGCATTTGTATGAAAATGAGCGGGAGATGACGGAAAGCGGTGTCAGTTCCGTCCTGTTGTATGATCCGGTGGGACGTGTCGTGGCCACACTGCATCCCAACCACACATATGAAAAAACAGTCGTCGGCCCTTGGCGGCAAGATACCTGGGATGAGAACGATACTGTCAAAGTGTCCGATCCCAAAGACGATCCTGACGTAGGTTTGAATTTTCGCCGTTTGCCCGAGGCGGAGTATCTTCCGACCTGGTACGACCGGCGACACAACGGCCAATTGGGTGCCGAGGAAATGGCGGCGGCGAACAAGGCGGCCGCTCATGCTGAAACACCGGAAGTTACTCATTTCGACGCACTTGGCAGGGTCATACTGTCGGTCGCCGAAAACGGTAGAGACGACAACGGTACGGTTCAACGTTTTACCACTCGTGTGACGCTTGATATCGAAGGCAACAGCCGCGAACACACGGACACTGCCGGACGCATAGCCATGCGTTACCGCTACGACGCCTTGGGCAACCCTATCCATGAGGCTAGCATGGATGCCGGGGAAAGATGGATGCTGAATGATGCTGCAGGCCAGCCATTCTGCGCCTGGGATGACCGGGGGCATACCTATCGAACGGAATATGATCCGCTGCACAGACCGCTGCGATCCTATGTTTCCAACGCGACGACGAACGAAGCTGAAAACGAATGGTTGGTTGAACGGCTGGTCTACGGGGAACAACACCCGGACGCGAAGAAGTACAATTTGCGCGGGCGTCTGCATATCCACCTGGACCAGGCCGGGATGGCTGTAAACGAAGCGATCGACTTCAAGGGAAACACGTTGCGCTCCTCACGCCGGGTGGCCAGCGAATACAAGCGGGCACTTGACTGGAGTGCTGTCGATTCTGTTCTTCCGGCCAAACCGACGGAATATCTCGATCCGGTTGCTCTTGAGGCTGCGGTTGCACCATTGTTGGACGGTGAAACCTACACCAGCTCTACCCGTTTCGATGCATTGAACCGTCCAGTTCAATTCATTCGGCCATGCAGCGATCGGCCAAACGCCAGAACAAACGTGATCGAACACATTTACAATCAGGCAAGCCTGTTGGAGCGCGTGGATGTTTGGCTCGATCGTCCGTCTGGTCCCACCGGTATGCTGACTCCTGACGTCCCGTTTGAACCGCATATTGGAATCGCGAATATTGAGTACAACGCCAGAGGACAACGCCTCAAAGTCGCTTACAAGAACGGCACGTCCACTCGATATTTCTTTGATTCAGAAACGCACCGGCTAACCAGTCAATATACCCGACGAGGCAGCGTCTTCGATAAGGACTGCGAAAATCCCGATCCACCACCAGCGACCACCGATGCTCCGGATACGCCGCCTGACGGGGTCCGATGCGGATTGCAAAACATACACTATACATATGACCCGACTGGCAATGTTACCTATGTTCGCGACGATGCCCAACAAACCATCTACTTCGCAAACAAAGTTGCGCAGCCCGGCAGTGAATATACCTACGATGCCACTTATCGGTTGATCGGAGCCTCCGGCCGCGAACAGATGGCACGAACTGCCGGGCGGCCACACATTCAGGCCATTGCCGACAGCGACCGACCCGGACCAGGGATTGGAGTCAATGGTGGCCGGTTTGCTCCGGAAACCGACAGAGTGACAGGGCGGTACTGTGAGACATTTGCTTACGATCCCAATGGCAATTTCCTAAGCATCGCACACAGTGGCAGTGACCCTGATCGCCCCGGTTGGCAGCGAACCTACAAATACAACGAACCAAGTAAACTTGAAGCCGGCAGGTTCAACAATCGATTAAGCTGCACCTCTGTGACCGGGAAGAAAGCAGCAGAGGAGACATATCTCTACGACGGACACGGCAACATGACCCGTATGCCGCATCTGGGAAACGTATATCCCGAGCCCAATATGCACTGGAATTTCCAGGATCGCCTGTGCTGTGTCGATGTCGACGGCGGCACTGTCTACTATGTGTATGATTCTGCTGGTCAGCGGGTGCGCAAGATACTGGAGAAATCGGATGGCTCAATCGAAGACAGGCTCTACCTCGGCGGACTCGAACTTCTTCGTGATCATGATCCCGACGGTGCTGCACCGAAACGCGAACATGAAACTCTGCATGTCGAAGATCACCACTCACGCTTTGTGCTGATCGAATCGGACATCACATCTGGACTCGACGCGGCGCGACCTCTTGTGCGCTACCAGTTCGGCAACGACCAAAACTCCGTGTGCCTTGAACTTGACGAGAATGCGCAGATCGTCTCCTACGAAGAATATTCGGCGTTTGGTGAAACGGCCTATCAGGCACAGCGCACGGATGAGGGCTGGTCCAAACGCTACTGCTACTCCGGCAAAGAGCGCGATGCCGCAACCGGACTTTACTATTATGGCGCGCGCTACTATGCACCCTGGCTGGGCCGCTGGACCAGTCCTGACCCGGCACGGATTGTAGACGGGTTGAACCTGTTCGAGTTCGTCGGCAACAATCCGGTTGTCCACGTCGACAACCAGGGGTATTGCAAAACTTCGCGTCCGGCGGGATATCCAATTGCACCTAACCAGAGGCCACCGGATGCCGTTGCGATGTTTCTTATGGGACGTATTCCACACCATCCAAGTGTTTATTCGGGAAATGGCCGATTTGCGGCCCCTGGCGGGGCTGGCGGAGTCGATGGAGACACCGGGGAAACCGATAAATTGGTAACGCCGATAATGAAGGGTCTTTCGGGGATGGCTCGAGCCGGAAAAATTGCGGCTACGGGATCTGGAGCGTCTCGCCTGCTTGCCAAACTCGGCTTCGAAGCTGCGGGCACGCACCTGGAACGCGGCGCTGACGTTTTATCTTTTGGAATCAACCTCAACGACATGCGCAAGGGAGTGAAGGAAAGAGACGGATACGGAACGCTTTCCCCTTCGATAAGTGGCGTAGGCGATTTGATATCGCTCAGTGGGCATTTCCTTAAACACCATGGTTTCATTGCCGCTTCGGGCAGGTACTCAGTACTTAGCAGCCAGGTCAAGATTGTCGGTGGGCTGGCGACAACTCTCGAAGGTCACAAAAAGGACGATCTCAATCTGATCGGTGCAGGGTTGGCGGAGGTCGCGTCCAATTTTTCAATGTTGAAGTCGCTGAAGAAAGGCCCAAAGTCTCCCCATTTTCTAGGGGCATCGTTGGCGCTCGCCTTCGCAGGAGGCTATTTGGAGAGCCGGCCAGATAGCGAGAAACATACATTCGCCAGCCTAACCGCGAAAATTACGGGAAGACGACCTGCGGCTCACGACACGGGCAACGACGATACCGAATAGCGCCCGCAAAATATGCTGCATATGCCGGGTCGATCCGGAAACTCATGTAGCAGATCAGATGTCCCGCGTTGCCCCGTCCCTGGCGGTGTAACGCAAGTGGATGATCACGTCAGACAACGTCTCGTGGATCTCGGCGTTGCTCTTCTGTGGCAAGATCAGATCCCAGTCCGAAATCGCACCCGTGCCTTCGAACGGCTGATATTTGTCGTCGTTGAAATTCAGTTCGAACACCCCGCTGTCGTTGACGCCGCGCGAAATGGCGACCTGTCTGAAGGGCATCAGGTTTGACGTCAGATCCGTTGCATCCGCACTTGCATGTAGACGGCTGGTTGTCTGGTTGAGCGTTGCGTGGACGTTCTGATAGGGCCCGACGACCGCGGGCAGAGAGATCGCAATGGACTTGATTCTACGGAACCAGTGGTCCTTGAAGTCCTGATCGAACAGTTCTGCCGTCAGGGGAAAACTGATCTTGCCGGATTCCAGCCCGCTGCGCCATTCCGGTGCGATCTGATTCAAGGAGATTGTTTTCTCGATCTCCAGATCGCGGCGGTCGGATTTGTAAAACGCGAATTCAAGCCGGTTGAGGCTGAGCATCAGGTCCTCACCGGCCAACAACCCGCTGCGCAAGCTGTGGAACATGCCCTGGGACAGGATCGGGTTTTCACCGAGACGCTCATAGAGAAATGCGTCCTGCGCTTCCTGAGCCAAGGTCAAGGCCATCTGGTAGGTCTGGAAATAGACCGAAGACAACCGCCCGATCGTCCACGCGAACAATTCCTTGTTGGTGAATTTGTTCTTCAGATAGGCTTCGACCTCGGCGGATTGTTCGATGGTCTTTTGATGTTGCTCCAAAGCTTCTTCAGACAATTTTCCCTGAATTTTGGCGGCCTCGATTTCAGCCTCCAGCTGAGCGATATCCTTGCTGGCCAGGTCTGCCTGCAGTTGCCAATCCTGCTGACGGCGCTCGTTCATGGCGCGCACCTCGGCCAGCCCGGCTTCCTGGTTCAGCATTGATGAAACACCTTCCGAGACCGTGGCGCCGAGTTCAATCGCACGGCCGAAATTGCTGCCGCCGTCGGCAAGCCCGAAGATGTTGGGCATCAGGTATCCCGCCGCCGAGACGATGCGCAGCGCCGATGAGGCATCCTGAAAGCCGCGCGCGACTTCTTTCAGTTCCAGACTGGTGGACTCGGAAGACAGGAGGCCCGCGGTGATAAGGCCCTGATAGTGGGTCTGCCGGGCCTGCGCGTTTTCCAGACTGGCGCCCAGACTTTTCAGCCGAACCCCTGCTTCGTCCCTCTCGAGTTGCTTGATCTGCGTGC
The DNA here is from genome assembly GCA_021775805.1 of Alphaproteobacteria bacterium. Classification (GTDB taxonomy): domain Bacteria; phylum Pseudomonadota; class Alphaproteobacteria; order Rhizobiales; family JAJFHC01; genus JAJFHC01. Next base: position 11,369 of record JAJFHD010000068.1, read on the forward strand.
TCATGGCCAGGGTCTGATTTTCGTGGGTTGCACGCAGCTGACCGAGTATCTCGGCATCCTTTTTCTCAAGTGCACTCAGCAACGCGTTGCCCAGTTGGGAAACCGTTCCCGCCAATTCCTTGGCGCGGCGGATCATTGTGACAAAGCGGTGCTTGGGCGTGTCTCCGGACGATGGCGATGTGGCTTGTGTGAGGGACTGCCCGGCGGCCATCGCCTGCATGACCCGCCTGGGATCGACGGGCGGCGAAAACAACGCCAGATGACGCTTGATGCCCTTGATGTTTTCACTGCTGCGTATTTCCAGAATCCGCTTCTTCACCAGTCGTCCGTACCCGGCGAACCTGTCGTTTCGCGGAGCCGGAAATTGCTCCAGGTCGTGGATATGGAAGGTGTCGCTCAAGTTTTCGGGGTGGCCGTACTTCTTGATGAAATCCGAAAAATTCATCGATTTGGGCTGGACGGCTTTTGCATTGGCAGTGACCAGATCTTCCGGCCGCAACAGCTCATAGGCCAGACGATAGTGCGTCATCGCTTCCATGATGTACTCCCAGCTGTCCTGGGAGAACAGTTGGTCGCCCCAATCCAGAAGGTTGTCGATGTACCGCATTACGACGGCTTTTTCGTAGGCTCCCATGCGTATGCCGGCAATCGCGTGGGCGTCATAGGGGTCATTGGCATAAATACGAAACACGTCGGATTTCGAGTTCGCCAGGTCCTGCATCGAGACAAGATTGTAGTTCTTGAATGGACGGTATCTCCAAAAGACCGTCGGATCGTCCGCCGCCATTGAACCGCCTTGAGCCGTGGTGGTCATTGCGGTCACGCCCTTGCCCATGCGCTCGTCCGCACGGTTCGGACAGAAGATGTGGTGGTACCACTTCTGGGCATCCTCGAAGGCCTTGTTGCGGTTCAGGGTATCGGCGATCAGATAGGGAATATGGAAAAATACCTCGCTGTAGTAAGCCGCATAGGCGCCGGTCACCTTGAAATCGATCTGCCCGGCCTCGTTATCCGATGCTTTGTATTCCAGCGGTTTCGACTGGGTTTCCAGTGACAGCATTCTGTCCAGACCCGCGGATATCAGGATACCGCTCAGCCCATGCATGGCGGTGCTGTTCAGGCGATGCTCGCGTTTCGTTCCGCCCGAATTGATGGTCAGCGCGCGATGTCGAGCACGGACGTTTACGTCCGGTTCAATCATGTGGGAGGTTTCAAGCTGCAAGCTGTAAATGCCTTGCGTTTTCGTGCCGATCATCAACCCGTTGCCATCCGGAACCGATGATATTGCCGAAATGGATTTGGTCTTGACGTCGTCCGGCAGATCAACCGGTGTCCACGTCTTGCCCGAGTCGGTCGATCGCATCAGCCCCAGGTTTGTCCATGCAACGAGAGATCCATCTGCTGCCTCGATGATCTTTTCGAATCCCTGGATTTCCTTTTCCCGCAATTTGTTATAGTCGGCCGCCGACTGATGCTTGTTTTTCTGGGAAGCTGGCGGCTTCGTTTGAAGCTTCCAGGATTTGCCATCATCAATCGAGAGGAACACGCGGTCACCGCTGATGCCGATAATCTCCCGGCCACCTTTGATCGGCAGCAGAATGTCGACGGAACCGTCCTCCCACCCCTTGTTGGACAGCTGCCAGTTCCGACCATTGTTGGACGAGCGATACACGCCATGAGAAAACAAGTCAGGACGATCCTTGCCCCAGAATGTCCCAATTCCTGTCAGAACGGTCTTTTGATCGAGGCCAAAACACAGTGCCGTAATCGGGGGGTAGTAAAATCTGTCAAGCCATTTGACCTTATTCCTAGGCAATCCGGCGGTACATTCAGTCCAACTCTGGCCGCTATTCTCGGATCTATGGAGCGCCGGACTTTTGTGACGTTGCTGAGCAATTGCAAAATAGTTTTTTCCATTCGGGTGAATGATCAACTCCGATACGGCATCGCTGGGTTCATTGTTCCCGTATTTATGTCCGGGGCGTGGAACCGATTTCCAGTTGCCACCATTGTCAACCGACTTGAAAAGCAAGTTCCCGGAGCCAGTTGCCGCATAAATCGTCCGTTCGTCATTGCCGCGGAAGAGTTTGCGAATGCTTCTTGCGGCAGCCCCTTTGTTTATGCCTGATGTTACCAAACCGTTTTGAGAGGGATGCCAGGAGCGGCCGCCGTCGGTGGATCGGAAAAGGTGTTTTTTCTGATGCTGTGATGTTCTGGCAGCAAACAGAGTCAAACCATCGGGGCCAAGCAGTATGTCGGAGACCGTAATCTCGCCGACCCGATGGTACGCGTGCGACGCGGGAATCCCTGTATCCGTCTTGGACCAGCCATAATGGTAAATCCACGGTGCCTTGGGAGCGGGCGCCTGCTTTACCTGTTCGGTCGGAGCAACATTGTCGACCTTGAACCATTTGGCGTCGACACGGGCATGGAGATTTTTTGGATCCGTGTCATCGAGCGCCAGCACAATGTTGACCGACGGTTCAACTGCCGGAAAGCCGACGGGCCGGGGTGACAGCTTGGGCGTGGACTTGGCAGGATCCTTCTTGCTGATGTCGACCACTGTTTCGCACACGGGAACATCCTTGAAATCTCCGTGGACCTGTGGCGGCAGCCAGTCTCCGGCCACGGTATGATAGGAGAACTTCACCGTCGCCGTAGTTGTCGTGGTCTTGGTGTGATCGACCTGTTCGGTCGTCTTCTTTTCTTCCACCCAGAAAATGTGCAGGCGGTGATTGACGTAGACACAGCCGACCCGGTCCACATGGATCGTCAGATCGATCTTCTGCCACGGACGCCATTGCAGCAGACTGCCGTCATCGTCGAAAAGGGCACTGCGGAAGTAGTAGGACGGCGGATCGTTCTTGTCCTTCCCAATGAAGAAAATCGTCTTGTCGCCGGTGCCCGTGCCGCCGTATTCCACGACAGCCGCGCAGGAACTGATGGTATCGAGCGTTGCCAGTACTTCGAGCTTGTCGAAATAGTCGATATAGGCGCGCGTGGCGGTGTCATTGTTGATTTCACCCTGCAGCAACTGGTCTTCGAGCTGCTTGAAGATGGGCGTCTTTTGGCGCCGCAGACCGGGGTCGAGGAGGTTTTCCGGGTACAGAAATACTTTACGGTTGCCTTCCCAGATCCGGTAATGTTTGCGCCAGGTCCACTCGCGTTCATCGATTGAAAACGTGACGGCCGCGTCCTTGTCGGTCTGACATTGCTGAATGTAACGCTGGACCGCATTCAGACCTTCCTTGACCCGCGATATCGTGGCGTCGCCGCCCATCTCCACATCGATCAGCAGAACATCGGACAGATGCGACAGCCGCTCGACGTTCCGGCCCCCGGTCAGCGCATCGTCATTCGATGCGCTTAGGACACGCAACAGGGCCTGTGCCAGGGTGTCGCGTTTCTGTTCGATTGCCTGTGCCGTCAAACTGCTCTGGGCACTGCTCCATGCGGCATCGCTAAATTTTGCAGACACGGCCGCGGTTAGCTGATCAGCCAGACCAAGCTGCGCCTGCCAGTTCTTATCAACGTCCGCAGGTGGGCAGACCGCCGTGTCAAAGTCGTAGATCTGCGCCAGGCCTGTCAGCATGTCCACACTGACGCCCAGTCTGGAAGCCAGTTCGGCCCGCGATCTCAGTTCCCGCACTTTTTTTAGCCAATTGAAGGCGTCTTCATCGTCGATTTCGGCATCGGTAGCCGCAGCATCACGTTTCAAAAAACGCGTTAGATAGTCCTTTGTAAGGCCTGTCCATTTTTCGTATTTTTCCAAGACAAGCTGTTGGCGGCCCTCGCTGTCTAAATCGTCTCCCGTAGCACCCTCGGGAATGAGTTCGAGAAGATCTGCGCCATAGTCGGTCCCGGTCGCCTTATTGAACATGACATAGGCATGTAACGCGCGCACATTCGGCAGGTTGATACCTTCGTTGCTGGTATCGTCCATGCCCAGGAAGACGCTGGCGACCCCTAAGGTGTGAAGTGCCTGTGCCGAGAATTGGAATGTCTTGACCATGAGTAGAGTGCTTTCCAGACTGCAAAGCACTTTCAAACAAGGAATTGCACGGATGTCGCCGACCTTGGCATTTACAAAGACGCCGTCCGCGAGCTTGTCCAGCAGGTCTTTGATCTCGCCACCGTTTATGAGCTGCAACAAGACGTCATCATCTACCTGATAGAACTGAGCCAGCGCCCGACACACTACGGCATGTAAAGCGTCGGCATCGCTATTTGTGGCATCTTCTGCCGGGATGCCGGAGTGGTCTGTGTCAGTATTCTCCGGGTCGGAATTGATCTCTGCGTCATCGTCTGCCGAATTGCCGGAGTGGGTTGTGTCGGCTTTCTTAAGGCCGGCATGTGTGACCGCCTCGACGACAATTTTGTTTAATTGCCTGATGTGACCGGGATCGCAGTGATCGACGTCCGTGCCACCGGCCATCGCGGATAGTTTGCCGAAGGCGATGCCGGATGTGGCAGCCCAGTCGGAGTAATCTACAAGTTCTTCAACATCGTCGAGATCGCCGAGGTCTGAGTCGAGAAGATCCGCGAGCCGCAGCAATTCGAAGACGGGACGCTTCAGCAAGGCTGACAACCGGACGCGGCGGTAAATCTCACTCAGATTTTTGGCGTTCGCAAGTATACGGACAGGCGGTGTTGGCTTTGTTTCTTCAGCGCTGACCGCCTCGTCCTCGCTCGGCACCTCGTCTTCCCTGACGTCAAAGACTTCATGTTTGAGTGCATGGTTGACGATATCCTGTAGATCCGAGTCGCTGCTTTTCAGTGCGCCCGTCAGCCAAGTGGGAATTGTGCCGAGAGTGAAATCCTTATACCGCGGATCTTTCCAGGGCCATGGAAAGACCTGATTGAAAAACGATGATGGTTCCACGCTTGAACCGGCATCGATCGTGTGGAGTGGAACAAACAAACTGAAAAATTCGACCGCGGACAATTTCAAACGGGATTGCAACTGTCGAATTCTTGCCAAACCGGAAAAACTGTCCACGTCCAGATCATCGTCATCAATAACGAAATTTAGGTCGGCGGACGACCAATCGAGTTTATCCAACAAGCGCGTGATACGCACGATGGCACCCAGAGCGGTGTCATGAGCCAGCTTCTCGTCTTTCGTATCCATGCCCACCGGCGCCGGCGCCGATGTGCCGCGCATAACCATGAGTTGATGGCTGTCATCGGTCTTCTTTATGAAATACTCAACATCTGTGTCATCGGACTTGGCCGCTTTCATGCCCGAAGTTATCAAGCGATTTACGAAGCTCTTTTTCGGTGACGGCTGGGTGGCGCGCACCTTGCCGGTCTTTGTAAACTTTACGCCCAAAACGGCGTCCATGTGGCTCGTGCTCACACCGATCATTGGCAACAAATGGCCAATGTCGGTAGTAGCCGTCCCGGTAGTTCCCGTACGGAGTTTCCGGATCGCTTTGACGCTTTCCTTGGGATCGACGATCTGACGGTAACCGGCTTCGCCCAGTTCCAGGACCTCTGCGGCGTGTCTTGCCTCGTCCTTGCCGTAGATGGCAAAAACCTCTGCCAGATCGGTCTTGAAATGCTTCAGGTACTGGCGAATCCGTGTCAGCGGTTCGTTGTGAGGCAGGGGTAAGGGAAATGTTGCCGTCGCAAAGTGTTTGTCAGCGGCGGTTGTTTTTGGATCGAGATGAGCGAGTGTTTGCGCCAACACCTCATTCACGATTTCGAGATAGGGCACTTCCTTTGTCGTGTTCTCGGCGTCCAACGGAATCCTCAAAAGATCCGGCCGCCGCATAAAGAGATCTTTATTTTCAATTTCTTCTGTCGGATCCATGTGGTGCACGGTCCGCAGCAGGTCCGCCAGATAGGCGGCAGGGCTGAATATCGAGCTGTCGTGATCGATGGAGGCTGAGGCCTCCATCTGTTTAAAAAGGTCGCGGTAGGCCTTCTCTGTTGCCGTGCCGCCGCTGTCTTTTGCGAGAAGAGCTTTGCGCAAATGGCTGGTATTACTTACCGGGTAATCGGTGACGACCGCGCCAAGAATATTTCCGACATCTGGAATGCTCAGACCAGTTGCGTTTTTCATTGTTGTAATCTTTCTCGGATTTACCGCGATAGTCGAATTAAGCAAAAAAATCTAACCAGTTTCACGGTCTTGGCCTGAGTTGGATGCTAATTCATGACCCCACCAACGTCCATTATTGAAATTGTTGCGGTATTGTAAATAATTGATCGGGAAATTATTCCAGCGCGGGATATTATCGTGCAAACAACTTTGTTTGAGGATATTTGCCAATCATTTTCTGGAATATATATTGTGAAGTCAAGTCATGTATTGAAGTCAACCAAACAGGCGCTCGACGTTTGAAGTCGGCGAGAACTTCCGTACTTGAAATAGTAATTCATTCGCTGTCGACACTGACTGAGACACTGGCCAATTGCCGATTCGCATAATTGGCAATATCCAATGCGGACTCCGCGAAACGGCGGGTACAGTCCATCGCAATTCTTGAAAACGGTATCAAAAATGTTGAACGCTTTGGTTCGGCCTTAGCTGTACATCGCTCCCAACTGCTTCGCGTTACCATAGAATTTCCTACCCAGGCAATTCAGCAACAGAACTATGACAAATCCTATTCGTCTTACACCGCAGCCAAGCTACCCTTCAATCTGTGTTCTGGAGTTCCCCCGGTTTGATGGACACATTTTGACTTCCATAGGAGAGTGTCCAGATGCCGAGAACAAGGAACCCGTACCCTGCGGAATTCAGGGAACAGATCGTAGCACTTGCCCGCATTGAGAGCTTGGCGCGCGAATTCGAGCCGTGCGTGGCATCGATCCACAATCAATTCAACCAAGACCGCCATTTCTGTCGCCGCGAAGAATTTGAAGAAAGTCGTAGCGCCGTGCTCGCCGCGTGGCATCAGCCCGCTGCCTGAGATACACCTTTTTGAGACTAATTTCTTCTTTGAACTATTACTCCGACAAAGCCTCCGGCCTCTATGACACCGGTTCGATTCTCTCCAACAATGCCGAACAACGTGCTCGCAGATGTCATATGAGACAAGGAAACCGGATGTAGTATGATGGTAGGCATGAGCGGTAGAAACAAATTCATTCGATCGGACGGGGCGTTGACGCTTGACGCGCTGCTGAACTCATCCGTCGACGGTATCATCACAATCGATCAGAGAGGTACGATAGAAACCGTCAATCCAGCGGCCGCAAGGCTGTTTCAATACGACGTCGAAGAGTTTGTTGGCCGAAACGTGAAGTTTCTGATGCCGGAGCCGTTTTGTTCGGAACACGACGGCTATCTGCACAATTATACGACGTCGGGCACACGCAAGATCATCGGAATCGGTCGGGAGGTGATTGGCCTGCGCAAAGACGGCTCGACCTTTCCCATGCACCTGTCGGTTGGTGAATTCATGATTGGTGAACAGCCATATTTTACGGGGATAATTCACGATCTGAGCGAACGCAAGCAGCTGGACGCAATGGCGACGCGACTGGGCCGCGTCCTGGAAGGCTCTGTCAACGAGGTCTATGTCTTTGACGCTGAGACGCTTCGATTCTTGACAGTCAATCAAGGAGCGCGGCGCAATTTGGGATATAGCGAAGAAGAACTGAAAAACCTGACGCCGGTCGATATCAAGCCCGACTTCGACATGGCGCGGTTCCAGGAAATGATCGCGCCGCTCAGGTCAGGCAAACGGGAACTGCTGCAGTTCGAGACGATCCATCGCCGCAAAGACGGCACGGACTATGATGTCGGTATAAATCTGCAGTTTTACCGGACCGAAAACCCGCCGGTTTTTGTCGCCATCATTTTGGATATCACCGAACGCCTGAAAACTGAACGCGGGCTTCGTCAGGCACAAAAGATGGAGGCCATCGGACAATTGACAGGTGGCATCGCCCATGATTTCAATAATTTGCTCACCGTCATCGTTGGCAACCTGGAATTGATTGAATTGCGCATCAGCGATCCGGAAATCCGGGATCTTTTGAACGAGGCTCAAGAAGCAACAGACCTCGGTGCCCGGTTGACAAACAGGTTACTGGCGTTCGCCCGCAACAGCCAACTTGAGCCTAAGGTGATCGATCTCAATGCCTTGACCCTAAGCCTGACGGATTTGCTGCAACGGACGTTGGGCGAGACAATCAGCCTGAATTCAGCATTCAGCACAGACCTCCGGCCGATCAAGATAGATCCGGCACAGCTTGAAAGTGCGATAGTCAATCTGGCGGTTAACGCCCGCGACGCGATGCCCCGTGGTGGCAAGCTGGTGCTGGAAACAGGCAATGTCACGGTCGTGAATGACGATGAGGCCATTGAAATCGGGCTCCGGCGCGGTGATTACGTGCGGCTGTCGATCACCGACACCGGACAAGGCATGCCCGACGACGTGCGCCAGAAGGCATTCGATCCCTTTTTCACGACGAAAGAAGTTGGCCGGGGAACCGGGCTAGGTCTGTCAATGGTTTATGGATTTGCCAAGCAGTCGGGCGGTCATGTTACGATCTATAGCGAGGTCGATATCGGAACCACCATAAATCTGTATCTTCCGAGCCATCAGGAAGCTTCGGCGCCATCGGACCACAAAAAAGCTGAAGTGGACGAACCCAAAGGGAATGGCGAACACATTCTTGTGGTCGAAGACAATGACAGCGTACGCCGCCTGACGCTGGCCCGTTTGAGGGGACTGGGATATGGCGTTCTGGATGCGGCCGACGGTGCCCAGGCTGTCCGGGTTCTGGAAACCCACTCTGAGATCGATCTTGTGTTTACAGACCTGGTCATGCCGGGTGGAATTTCAGGATATGACCTTTGCAAGCAGGTTCGCAAACGCTGGCCGCACATCAAGGTATTGTTGACGTCCGGTTATGCCGAGGAACTCACGCATGGCGATAAACTTGAAGCTGAAGATGTGCGCCTGCTCCGTAAGCCCTATCGTCAGGCGGTGCTTGCCCAGACCATTCGTGAGGTGTTGGACAACCTCTGAGACGGGATAAGGAAAAGTGTGTGCGCTTTCCGCCCGCGTCCCACTCCAAGATATTGAGAGCAGTCAGATTGTCTGAACATCCGCAGTAAATTTGTAGCCTAAACCACGAACCGTTTTGAGGTAGTTCGGATTCTTAGGATTCGCCTCTATCTTCTTTCTGAGCCTGGCAATCTGGTTGTCGATACTGCGGTCGTTAGCGCTCCAGCCATGTCCCTTCAACAGGTCCATCAACTGATCCCGGGTCAGAACCCGATGCGGCCGCTTGACAAATGTTTCAAGAAGCTTGAATTCGGCGGTTGTGAGGTCGAGTGCATTGCCATCGGGGTCAAACATTTCCAGCCGGACGAAGTCGACACGCCATCTATCAAATTCGTAACGTTCGCTGGCAATGCTCGTTGCTGGCTCTTCATCCGCCGGCGACGAACTCAACTCGCTACGCCTGAGAACGGCCCGTACCCGCGCCAGGACCTCGCGCAGGTGGAACGGTTTTGAAATGTAGTCGTCGGCTCCCATCTCCAACCCGACGACCTGGTCGATCGTGTCTCCTTTGCCGGTCACCATTATGATCGGGATGGACCCGAGATTGCGAATTTCGCGTGCGATCATGAGGCCGTCATCCTTTCCCAGACCGAGATCCAGTGTCACCAGATCGATCTGTTCTTCAGACAGGCAGGCCATGACGCCGTCGCGGTTTTCGGCTTCGCTGATTTGATATCCCTCCGGTTCAAAGCAGCGCCGCAGGAGCAACCTGATCTTGGGATCGTCATCAACGACGAGAATGTGCGCGGAGTTTTTCGAACTGGTCATTTCTTCAACGCCGTTTCTGCGGTTTGGTCCATTGAGCTGTGATCGATCTAGGCATGTTCGGCTTGTGTCAAATGCGGCGATACAATTCGATACAAACGGTTACCTGGCGAACAACATGAGAATACAACGCGTCTCTAATCTCTTGTTCATCGAAACGGCAATACGGCCCAAGGGAGATGACAACATGAGCATTCAGACAGCCATTGCAAACCCTACCACATTTCATGCAGGCAGTATTGACTGGATGGAAGTGCCCGCGAACGGACAGTGCGTCTTCACATTGGCAGCCAAAGAGGCGTTGTTTCATGATGGTGACGATGCCGACTTTGTTTACGAAGTGATTGACGGTCTTATCGCGGCTCACAGTCTTCTTTGCGACGGACGCCGCCAGATCATGGGGTTTTATCATCCCGGCGACATTATCGGCATGAGCCATGACGGCAAGCATCACACAAGTTGCAGTGCGGTTGGCAGAACCCGTGTTCGCAGCATACCGCGCAGCATGCTGTTGCGCGCGGCGAAGGATCGCCCCGAGTTGTCCGAAAAACTATTGAACTGCATGACAAATCAGCTCTATGGCATGCAGAACCACTTTGTCGTCCTGGGCCGAAAGTGCGCACAGGAGAAGCTCGCTTCCTTCATCCTGACCCTTGCCCGGCGCTATGCAGCGGAAGATGCGGAATCCGTTACGTTTCGGTTGCAGATGACGCGCATGGACATCGCCGATTATCTGGGCATGACAATCGAGACCGTCAGCCGAACTCTGACAAAGCTCAGATTGAGCGGTGTCGTTGAAATGCTTGACACGCTGACTGTCCATGTCCCCGACATGTTCGAACTTGGACAGGTGGCCGAACATGATGACGAGGGTTGGTAGACACCGGTCTGGTCAGTTGGTGCAGCAAAATGCCGAACACCGGCAATGCAAAACAAACGTTGGATGACTATCAAAAACAAAGGGTGGTCATAGGCGTCTTGCATCCAGACAGAGACCTGTGCGGGTGTATTGCAAGGTTGGCCGACAAGTTTCCGGCCACTTCGAAGTTAAGTGTATTGATGCCCTCGGACGCCACGGCGAAACTGTTTGAAGGTGCATTGGCAAAACCGGGGGCAAACTGGGCCCGCAATCGGCTACGTATTCTCACCCTGGACGAGGATGACGAGGATGACGAGGATGACATAGATCCCGACAACCCGTCGGGCAACAATGACATCGATGAGAGCGGTGGGCTGACCCGAGACCTGATTTGCGGTTTCGAGACATGGCTCGATGACAGTTCATCGCAGCAGTTGAAACAAAGTCTCGAAAATGGCGAGTTACTTCTGTTCGCCCAGATCAACAATGCGGTGCAAGAGTCTCAGGCGTACACGGTTTTGAGCAAATACAATGTCGGCCGAATTCAACTGCACGACATGCCGCGATTTGCAGGTCCGTAACTCAGCTTCTTTCCAAACACTTGACCGGCGTCAAGGCTCCGTATCCGGAATTTGCGCACTTTGTCATCCAGGCTCCCAAGCAACTTCGTTCAGAGGAATGAAAGATGACAACGTCACCGCGCACAACACAACAGAGTGAGCCTGTTCAAGCGGGCTTGCCGGATCAGGTCGTTAGCCGATTTCCAACCGCCTACTCCATTCTTTTTGTCCTGATCGTCATTATGGCGGCGCTGACCTGGATTGTGCCCGCTGGCCAATATGACCGGGCGGCCAATGAAGCCCTGGGGCGGGAGGTCGCCGTGCCGGGCACCTACAAAATCGTGGAAAGTACGCCTCAATCCATCATCGACATATTTCTGGCGCCCATAAACGGGTTCTACAGTCAGGCCGCAGGAACCGCCAACGCGATTGATGTCTCCCTGTTTGTACTCATCATTGGCGGATTTCTTGGGGTCGTGAACAACACCGGCGCCATCAACTCCGGCATCACGCGCGCAATGAATGCAATGCGTGGGCGTGAGAAATGGATGATCCCGATCATGATGGCACTGTTCGCGGCCGGCGGGACCACCTACGGTATGGCGGAGGAGACACTTGCGTTCTACATCCTGATCATTCCTGTGATGATAGCCGCTGGATATGATGCCATGACCGGGGTTGCCATCATTCTGGTGGGTGCCGGGATCGGCGTGCTCGGGTCAACGATCAACCCGTTCGCCACCACGATCGCATCGAATGCGGCAGGCATCGCTTTCACCACCGGCATGGTCTTGCGTTTCGCTATCCTCGTGGTTGGCTGGCTTGTCTGCGTCGCGTATGTCATGTGGTACGCCGAACGCGTGCGTGCCAAACCCGAACTGTCGATCGTCGCCCACATGAGGGAGGCCAATGAAGGCCACTTCAAGCTGAAGGCAAGTGGCGATGGTGACGACTTTACGCTCCAGCACAAGATCATCCTGATCCTCTTCGCCTTGACCTTCGGCGTCATGGTCTGGGGGGTCTCTTCACAATCATGGTGGATGGCAGAGATGTCGGCCTTGTTTCTGGCCGCTGCTATTGTCATCGGCATCGTTGGATGGCTCGGCGAGAAACCGTTTACCGAGGCCTTCATCGATGGAGCACGAGACCTGCTCGGTGTTGCCCTCATTATCGGTCTGGCACGCGGCATCGTCGTGATCATGGATGCAGGCAAGATCACGGATATGATCCTGCAATGGGGCGAACAGGCCGTCACGGGTCTTTCCACGGTAGCGTTTATCAGTGGGGTGTTCGGCATCGAAGTGTTGATGTCGTTCCTTGTGCCATCGACGTCCGGTCTGGCTGTTCTCAGCATGCCAATCCTGGCACCTCTCGCCGACTTCGCCGGCGTAGGGCGCGATCTTGTGGTCACCGCTTATCAGTCGGCGTCCGGTCTTGTGAACCTGATTACGCCCACATCCGCCGTCGTCGTCGGTGCATTGGCAATCGGTCGAATTGCCTATGACAAATGGCTCAGATTTGTCTGGCCTCTTCTGGTTATCCTGACAGTTCTGGTTATGGCAGCCTTGAGTGTAACGGCATTGCAGGCGGGTGTGGCATGACCCCGCAATTGGGCGTTCACTCCGAAGCGGGAAAGTTGCGCACCGTGCTGGTTTGCAGGCCAGGACTTGCCCATGAACGGCTTACACCGGGCAATTGCGAAGACCTTCTGTTCGATGACGTTTTCTGGGTGCAGCAGGCAAAGGCCGACCATCATGATTTCTGCGCCAAGATGTCGGATCGCGATATCGAAGTTCTTGAGCTGCATGACCTGCTCGAAGAAACAGTGGAAGTAACATCCGCGCGAAAATGGCTGCTCGACAGAAGACTGACGGAAAACCATGTCGGTGTCGGCATGGCGTGCGAACTTCGCGGCTGGATGGATGAATTGCCGGCAAAGGATTTTGCGGCCTTCCTGATCGGCGGTGTCGCGGTACATGACCTGCCCTTTGCGCCAAAAGGCATGTTCGGCCCTTATCTGGGATCGAACGGCTTCGTATTGCCACCATTGCCCAACACGATCTTTACGCGGGACACGAGTTGTTGGATCTATGGCGGCGTCACGCTCAATCCGATGCACTGGCCGGCGCGCCGCCAGGAAACGTTGCTCATGGCGGCGGTATACAAGTTTCATCCGCGTTTCTCAGACGCCGACCTGACGGTCTGGTGGGGCGACGGGGAGAGCGATCATGGACCTGCCACACTCGAAGGTGGCGACGTCATGCCGATTGGCGACGGCACCGTGCTGATCGGCATGGGTGAGCGCACAACGCCGCAGGCCGTGGGACAGGTGGCGCGCAAACTGTTCAACGCGGGTGCGGCCGAGCGTGTTATCGCCTGCCAGATGCCACGCTCGCGGGCGGCCATGCATCTGGACACGGTCTTCTCATTCTGCGATCGCGATCTGGTTACCAGCTTCGTCGAGGTTGCCGATCAGGTCGTCTGTTACAGCCTGCGGCCTGGCAGCAGGGAAGGTGAGCTTGACTGTCGCCAGGAACTCAAATCACTGTTCGAAGTCACGGCAGAAGCGCTGGGTCTGAAAAAACTTGGCGTCGTGCCTACAGCAGGGGACACCTATGAGCAAGCGCGCGAGCAATGGGATGACGGCAACAATGTCATAGCCCTGGAACCGGGTGTCGTCGTTGCCTATGACCGAAATGTCTTCACCAATACACAGCTGCGGAAAGCAGGTGTGGAAGTCATCACCATACGGGGAAGCGAACTCGGCCGCGGCCGCGGTGGCGGTCATTGCATGACTTGTCCGATTGCCCGTGATCCGCTCTGAATCACAAAGGAATACGCAATGTTGTCCAATCTGAAAAACCGCAGTTTCCTGACCCTGCGTGATTTTACGACCGAAGAAATCGAGGGCCTTCTGGCGCTTGCAGACGACCTGAAGGTAGCCAAACGTTCTGGCGCGGAACAGCAAAGACTCCAGGGCAAGGAAATTGCGCTGATCTTCGAAAAGAACTCGACGCGCACCCGGGTGGGCTTCGAAGTCGCGGCCTACGATCAGGGAGCTCATGTGACTTTTCTTGGACCATCCGGCACCCAGATCGGACAAAAGGAAACCATGAAGGATACGGCCCGCGTATTGGGACGCGTTTATGATGGCATCGAGTATCGCGGTTTCGCGCAAAAGACAGCGGAAGACCTGGCGCAATATGCCGGCGTCCCGGTTTACAATGGTCTCACCGACGAGTTTCACCCGACACAGGTGCTGGCGGATCTCCTGACCATGAGAGAGCATGCGGACAAACCATTTGCCGAAATGTCATTTTGTTTTATCGGGGACGCCGGCAACAACATGGGCGACAGCCTGCTGATCGGTGGTGCGAAGATGGGTATGGATGTTCGGTTGTGCGCCCCACGCGCCTATTGGCCGGACCAAAACATCATCGACGAAGCAGAAGCAATCGCGAACGATTCCGGTGGCCGTACCTTGGTGACGGAAGATATCACAGCCGCTGTCGAGGGGTGCGATTTCATCTATACGGATGTCTGGCTTTCAATGGGTGAAGCTGCCGAAAATTGGGCCGAGCGTATCGATCTTCTCAAACCGTATCAGGTCACCGGCGACCTCATGAAGACCACGGGGAATCCGGAAACAAAGTTCATGCACTGTCTGCCGGCGTTTCATAACGCAGAAACCAAGGTCGGCCGCGAGATTCAGGAAAAATTTGGACTTGATGCCATGGAAGTGACCGACGAAGTGTTTGAATCGCCGGCTTCCATCGTGTTCGATCAGGCGGAAAACCGCATGCATACGATCAAAGCGGTGCTCGTCGCCACGATCGGAGATTAGTCTGGTGCGGGTAGTTGTAGCACTAGGCGGCAACGCGCTCCTCAAGCGTGGTGAACCTATGACAGCGGACCGTCAGCGTGCGAACACAAAACAAGCAGCAGGCGCCATTGGGGAGCTTATTGTGGCTGGGCATGAGGTGGTCGTGACCCACGGCAACGGGCCGCAGGTCGGATTGCTGGCCCTTCAATCTGCCGCCTATGACGCCGCGAGCGCCTATCCGCTTGACGTGCTGGGTGCTGAAACCGAAGGCATGATCGGCTACATCATTGAACAGGAACTGGAGAATGTGCTTGAGCCTGACGCCAAAGTCGTGACGCTTCTCACCCAGATTGAAGTCGACGCGAGAGACCCCGCGTTCGAGACTCCGACTAAACCTATCGGGCCCGTCTATGACAAATCGGACGCTGAAAATTTGGCACAGACGCGCGGCTGGAGTGTCAAGGCAGACGGCGTCCATTTCCGCCGTGTCGTACCGTCCCCCGAGCCGCAACGGATTCCCGATGTCGATGTGATCACGCTGTTGCTCGAAAACAGGGTAACGGTCGTCTGTGCCGGCGGCGGCGGCATTCCGGTTGTGCGCCAAAAGGACGGGTCGTTGATTGGTGTTGAGGCGGTGATCGACAAGGATGCGGCAAGCGCCCTGTTGGCAGAACAGATCGGTGCGGACGCGCTGCTGCTTCTGACCGATGTGGACGCGGTCTATCTCCATTGGGGCCAACCCGAACAAATGGCAATCTCCAGGGCCACGCCCGGCGATCTCGAAAAAATTGAATTTGCTGGCGGCTCCATGGCACCCAAAGTGGCTGCCGCCTGTCGATTTGTCAGCCGCACGGGCGGCCGTACCGGTATCGGGCGCCTTGACGACGCGCTCGACATTCTGATGGGGCGCACGGGCACATTGGTGTCAAATCATAAACAACTCAATCGACAAAAGCTGAACTGAGTATTCTAATACGTGCCGTGTACAATTGACCTCATCCTGGTCGGCTCGCCAGGCATTCCCGTTCCGGAACGGCCCCGGATCACCCACTCCAACGATCGCTCATCAAGAACACACAGGGGAATGTGTGACGTCAGCACCCATGGGACAGATAGCAGGATTGCACTTGGGAGGACTTTTGGCTCATCGTAACCACCAAGGAATGAAGATTAGGCACAAGTCCGGGCCGCCGGGCACAAGTCCAGACAAGGCCATCAAACATATTCGCCGGGCGGCGCGCCGGCAGTTTCGGCGGCAGACAAGATCCGCATTGTTCTGGATGGTTTGCGCGGCGAAGAGACCATCGCAGAGTTTTGCCGGCGCGAAGGCATCGCTCAGAGCCTCTATTACAAATGGTCGAAAGGAGTTCCTGGAGGCCGGCAATACGGCTCGCGGGGCCACGACCGATGAGGTCAAGAATCGGCGCCGTGAAGCCCATGAACTGAAGGAGTTTGTGGCCGAGCAGGCGCTTGAGTTGTCTGCGAGTGGACTAACCGGATTCCGCCGCCGTCAATTTGCCCGGCGGCGGAGTCCATGATCGGATTAGGCAATGGCCGGGCCCGGGAGTTCACTGGCCAAACATCATGCCACGGCCCATGCCGCGTCCCATGCCCATACCCATCATCGGGAGAACGATTTCGTCGGCCGCCTTTTTCTGGTCGCTGTCAAGAACGGCATAAAGTTTGCCGACAGCACCTTTCACGCTTTTGACTTGTTCCAGACGCGCTTCGAGATGTGTCTGCTGGAACGCGAGGCGATCGGGGAGAGGTTGTTTGAAGAACGTGCCGTCGCGCATCTGTTCCATCATTCCCCGCCTCATGTCCTTATGGGCTTCGCCGGTCGCGCGGATGACGCCGGCGACTTCATCCCACACGGACTTTTGTGCGTCCGTGATCTTGAGTTCGGCTTTCAGGAATGCCAGGCGTCCATCAATTCTGGCTGAGGCCGCACACGGCCTTTTCGAATCTTCGGGACACCAGCCGCCGCCCATCATATGCCCTCTGCCCCAGTCACCCATCATGCGCCCCATGCCCCAACCATGCCACCAGCCGCCTTCGCGCTCGTCGCTTGCCATGGCGGGACCACTCAGTGAGATCAACAGAGCGCTTGTCGCAATCGCCTTGCAAAACTTTGAACCTGACATCTGAAACTCTCCTGTTTTCCAAACTTTCTGGCCCTAGAGGACGCCAGCTGCTTGTGTTAACATTCGGAGGTTTTTTGGCGCGGTGCCTTGATGCCGGTCAATTGTCACCGCGACTCAATTCTGAGTTTGTCGTTGTGCTGCCAAACATGACTACAATGCAACGACATCACTGAGATGTTTGATCAGTTCGTCGTTCTCGAGATGGGTAAGATCCTTGGCAACTTCAGCGGTAATCGTCTGCTGAATCTCGTCGGGAATGAAGGCACGCAGTTCGCCCATCACCTTCGGTGAGGCAACAACGATCAACCGGTCAAATTCACCGGCGTTGTATTTGGCGGCGATCGCGTCGACGACCTCCCTAAGGAATTGTTGTCGATGAAGATCCTCCGGGTGGTGTTTTGACTCAAGAGCATGGCGCCCCGGACCGGCCGAATCGGAGACCCGTCCCTGGCGGTCTCCAGTCAGGTCTTTCGCAGACACGGCCTCAGTGCCGAATGCCAAACCTTTCAGCGCTTTGATCCCATGACCGGGGCCGTCATTTAGAACAAGGCGTGCCCGTGTTCCGTTTGCGATCAAAATCCAGGTTCGTATGGGTTTCACGAGAGGGCTCCCTTGGGGGCTGACAACAGTTCGCGCGTCGGTTTGACAGGGAAATTCAAACACGAGCTCTTGAGGGGCACATTGCGCAAAATCAATTGATTGGCGGATTTTCCAGTGCGAGCGCCCACCGAAACGGAGAACGGAAAACAACTGGTGGTTTACATTACGCAACCCGTGCAATAGGCGGAAAATCGTCCGGGGTGATGGTTTCGCGATCGAGCAACAGTAGTGCGCCTTTCTCAAGGTCATCTGAATGACTGTCGAGAATCTCCTTGGCACGGCCATAGGCCTCGCTGATCAGGGATCGTACGGCCAAATCGACCTCGCGTGCCGTCGTTTCGGAATAATCGCGCTGTGAACCCATCATGAGTTCGTCTCCCAGATAACGGTTGCGCTTGGGCTCAAGTACGGCCTGGCCAAGGTCTTCAGACATGCCGAACCGGACTACAATCTGTTTCGCGATATCGGTTACTTTGGCCAGATCGTCTTCAGCACCCGTGGAGATCTCTCCAAATGTCAGGTCTTCCGCAGCCCGGCCTGCCAGCAGTACCACCATCCGGTCCTTGAGTTCGCCCGTCGTTATCAGAAACCGGTCTTCTGTCGGCCGCTGCAATGTATATCCCAGCGAGCCGATCGTACGAGGAATGATTGACACCTTGTGTACGGGATCCGCGCCCGGCATTGAGGCGGCCGCCAACGCGTGGCCCATTTCGTGGAAGGCCACACGGCGGCGTTCTTCATCGTTGAGCAGGCGGCTTTTCTTTTCCGATCCGGCAACGATGCGTTCAACTGCTTCGGTAAAATCCGCCATCGTGACCTTGTCGCCATGGCGACGGGTGGCGACGATGGCCGCTTCATTCACCAGGTTGGCAAGATCAGCGCCTGTGAAACCTGGTGTGATGGCGGCAATTTCATCTGGTGAAACGGCGGTGTCTTCATTGATGGCTTTCATGTGCACTTTGACGATGGCGGCCCGCCCGGAACGGTCAGGACGGTCGACCACGATCTGACGGTCGAACCGGCCGGCCCTTGTAAGGGCGGGATCTAGAACTTCAGGTCTGTTCGTGGCGGCCAACAGCACGATGCCTTCCCGTGGGTCGAAGCCGTCCAGTTCCGCGAGCAACTGATTCAGGGTCTGCTCCTTTTCGTCATGGCCACCGAAGCCTCCCAAGGCCCCGCGTGCACGCCCCAGTGCGTCAAGTTCATCGATGAAAATAATACAAGGTGCTGCCTTTCTCGCCTGTTCGAAAAGATCACGGACACGAGCCGCCCCCACACCGACGAACATCTCAACGAACTCGGAACCCGAAATGGAAAAGAACGGAACGCCCGCCTGGCCTGCCACTGCACGGGCCAATAGGGTTTTGCCGGTGCCGGGAGGGCCGACCAACATGATGCCTTTGGGAATGTGCGCGCCAAGCCGGCCATAGGTTTCTTTGTCTTTGAGAAACGCGACAACCTCCTTGAGCTCCATTTTGGCTTCGTCAACGCCGGCGACATCGTCGAACGTAACCCCGGTCTCTTTTTCCACGTAAACCTTGGCACGGGACTTGCCGACATTCATCATGCCGCCAAATCCCTGACGCTCCGCCATGCCGCGAAAGAAAAACATCCACAACCCGAAAAACACGACAATGGGAACGATCCAGGAAGCAAGCGTGGTGAACCAGTTCTCTTCCGATGCGCCAGAAAACTTCACGCCGGAATTCTCGAGCGCTCTTGCAAACTCGGGATCGACACGGTGAGTCCTGAAATAGAGTTTGCCGTTCTGCGATGTCGAAAATTTTCCTTCTATCCGGTTTTCCGTGACAGTGATCTCTTCGATCTGGCCACTCTGCAGGAACTGCAGAAACTCGCTGTAAGGCAGCTGGACGATCTCGCGATAGCTGAACCAGAACTGGAATGCGAAGATGAGCATCAGAGTGAATAAGAAATAGGTGAGGTTGAACTGGTGTGTCTTGTTCATGACGCATGCCTGCCGTTTCGGTGGTCCGCTTTCACGGAAATGTCGCATGATTGGGTGGTCGACGAATTGATCTAACGCATGACCTCGAAAGGGGGCTTTCTGTCTTCGAAATACATCAATTGTTCTAAGAGAAATTCACGATTGTTTTTCGAAAACGCGACAAGGCGACAGAGAAGAAGACGAATCCAATTACGGCCATGGCCAACATCTGAGGCCATACGATATCGATCCAGGCGCCGCGGTAAAGAACCGCCTGGGAGAAACCTACATAGTGGGTCGATGGCGAGAACTGCATGACGTTCTGCAACCAGTTCGGCATGCTCTCAAGCGGCGTCGTACTGCCTGAGAGAAGATTCATTATGATGAACACAAGAATGGTGAGAAGGCCAAACTGAGGCATCGAACCGGCAAGAGTTGCCAGCAAAATGCCTAATGATGTGACGGAGAACAGGTAGATAACGGCACCGGCAACAAACAAGAGTTTTGAACCGGCGATGGGCACCTGAAGCAATCCCTCGACAATCAGGAGCAGCGACAGACTGGCCGCCACAATGATAACCAGCCCATTGGCCCAAACCTTGGCCATCATGATTTCGGTGGACGTCACCGGCATGACCAGCAGATGCTCGACCGTGCCGTGTTCACGCTCCCTGATGAGCGCCGCGCCTGTCAGGATCATTGCCAGCATGGTGACATTGTTGACGATCTGCATCACGGCCATGAACCAGGTCGAGTTTAGGTTCGGATTGAACCTGGCGCGGATCACAAGGTCGAGCGGAAGGGCGATGCCCGATCCCCGTTCATCAATAAACCCGCGCACTTCCTGGGTGACGATGCTCTGGACGTAAGAGGCCCCGTTGCCTGCGACCGACATCGCTGTGGCGTCAATGTTTACCTGAATCTCGGGCCGGCGGCCGGCGAGGATATCGGACTCGAACTGTGGCGGAACATTTACGACGAATATGAACTCGCCGCGATTCATTGCGCCATCAATGCTATCGCCGGAAATCTCGACGGCCGGCTTGAAGTATGGCGGCAGAAATGCATCGCGGATACTTCGCGACAGCGCCGAACGGTCTTCATCGACGATTGCAATCGACGCATTTGAAACTTCCATCTTGGCGTTTTGGGCGACTTCGTAGACCATGAACGTGAAGCTCCAAACGAGAAGAAACACAAGCACGGGGTCGGCGCGAATACTCCGCAGTTCCTTGATGCCGAGTCGATAGATGTTGCTCAGGTGGTTCGGCATGTTCATGCCTCCTGCTTGCGCAGGAAAAGCGCTGCTGCCACAAAGCAGGCTACAGAAAAACCGATCAGTGCCAGGTGGTTGTGCCACAGGTCGCCAAAATGCAACGCCTTTGTGAAGCTGCCGACGCTGATCTGCTGAAAATAGGTTGCGGGAAAGAACATGCTCATGACCCCGGCGCTGCCGCTCAGCGTGGAGACCGGCGTCAGGAATCCCGAAAAATTCATCGTCGGGACCATCACAAGAATAGCCGCTGCGAATATTGCAGCGATCTGGCTTTTAACAAAAGACGACACCAGCAGACCAAATCCGGTGGTCGACCAGACATAAACCAGCGCACCGATGGCGAGGGCCGGCAGCGATCCCTTTATGGGGACTGCAAACACCAGCAAGACCAGCAACACCAAGCAAATAAAGCTTGTATAGGCGATGGCAATATAAGGGAGCTGTTTGCCAAGTAAAAATTCTACTTTGGTGACGGGGGTCGCATAGAGATTTGTGATCGACCCCATTTCCTTTTCCCGGACGATGCCGACAGCCGTCATCATGGCTGGAACAAGGATGCACAGAAGCATGATAACCCCGGGAGCTATTGCAAAAGTGCTTTTGAAGGACTGGTTGTAGCGGAAGCGTGTCTCGATCTGGACAGGGGTTGTGCCCGTCGTTTTGCCAAATCGGCGTGTCGACATGTTTTCGAGGTACTGCGCTGTGACGCCCTGGATGTAACCGCGCGCGGTTTCTGCGCGGAATGGCATCGCGCCGTCCAGCCAAACCCCGATTTCAGGTTTTCGCCCGGCGAGAAGATCTCTTCCAAAGCCGGCAGGCATTTCGATGGCAAATTTGATCTCACCGCTTTTCAATCGAGCACCCATGGCGGTGGGATCGGCTATCTGCGGCCTTTCAGCGAAGTAACGGGAACTGGAGAAGTTTTCCAGGAACTGCCGGCTTTCCATCGACTGATCCTGATCGAATACAGCATAGGAAAGTTCCTCCACATCGAAGGAGATGCCGTATCCGAATGTGATCATCAGAATAAGCGGGCCTAAGAGGGCAAAGGCAAGACGGATCGGATCGCGGAGTAACTCTTTTGTTTCACGACTCGCATAGGCCCACATGCGCCGGACACTGAACACGGCATTTGGTTTTTGTGTTTGGGAGACACTTGCGGGCGCCGCGGTATCGAGACCCGCGGCGGTGTTAGTGCCGTTGTCGCCGATTGCATCTTCGAGATAGGCGATAAAGGCTTCGTTGAGTGTTTCGGCGTTCCTCGTCTGGACGAGATCTTCCGGTGTTCCGACGGCCAACACCTTGCCGGCGTGCATCAGCGAGATCCGGTCGCAACGTTCCGCTTCATTCATGAAGTGGGTTGATATGAAGATTGTCACGCCTTCATCGCGAGACAGTTCGATCAGAATGCGCCAGAAATCGTCACGCGCAATGGGATCTACGCCGGACGTGGGTTCATCCAGAATCAACATCTCCGGTCGGTGTAAAATGGCGACCGCAAGCTGCAGTCGTTGTTTAACACCGAGTGGCAGACCGTTGGGATTATGATGCCGGACACTTCCAAGATCGAACCTGGCAAGGAGTTCCTCGATCCGCTCTTCCATCTGAAGTCTGGAGAGGCGAAACAACCGGGCATGCAACTCCAGGTTTTGAAGAACGGTCAGTTCGCCATAAAGGGAGAATGACTGGGACATGTAGCCGACCCGTCTCCGGGTTTCCGTGTCACGGGCATCCAGTTTCTGGCCGAACAGTTTTGCGTCACCTTCGCTTGCCGGCAGCAGGCCGGTGAGCATTTTCATGGTGGTGGTCTTGCCGCAACCGTTCGAGCCCAGAAAACCGAATATCTCTCCGCGCTGAATATCGAAGCTCACATGGTCCACCGCCGTGAAGTCTCCAAATCGTTTTGTCAGACCACTGGCCTGAATGGCGACCTGTCCGTCCTCGTCGGACCGTGACGGCACGACAACTTGCCTGTGCCGGGCCTGCATTTCATCGGGTAGAAGACTGATGAACGCGGTTTCCAGCGTCTTCGCTCCGGATTTTGTTTTGAGATCTGCGGGCGTTCCGGTTGCAATGATTTTCCCGGCATTCATAGCGCTCAACCAGTCGAACCGCTCGGCCTCCTCCATGTAGGCGGTGGCCACAATGACGCTCATGTGCGGTCGGCGCTGTCTGATCTGATCAATCAGTTCCCAGAACTGGCGCCGTGAAAGGGGATCCACGCCCGTCGTCGGTTCGTCCAATATGAGAAGATCCGGGTCATGTATAAGCGCACAACAAAGTCCCAGCTTCTGCTTCATGCCACCGGACAGTTTGCCGGCGGGACGGTCAGGAAAAGGTGCCAGGCCGGTGGCAACGAGCAATTCGCCGATCCGACGACGGCGCTCGGACTTTGCTTGGCCGAACAGACGGCCAAAGAAGTCCAGGTTTTCGTATATGCTGAGCGTTGGGTAGAGATTCCGGCCGAGCCCTTGGGGCATATAGGCAATGCGGTTGAAACAACTCCGGCGATGCGCCCGCCCGCGCATGTCACCATTCAGGGCTTGCACATCCCCCGTCTGAATCTTGCGCACACCGGCAACCAAGGCCAGCAGCGTGGATTTCCCCACGCCGTCCGGGCCAATGAGGCCAACCATGCATCCGGCGGGAAGCTGCAGCGTGACGTTATCGAGGGCGACGACGTCACCATAGCTATGGGTGACCTCACGCAATTCGGCGGCGAGGCTGCGGTCGGAGGTCATTCCGGCAGTTGGATTTGGAGTTCGACCGGCCATTGATTTGCCTGTGGCAAACGAAGATAGGCAATGCCGCGGACACCGGTTTTTACGCGATCTTCGTATTTTTTGAGCAGCGTCCGGTCAATCTGAAGCTTGACCCGGAACATCAGTTTTGCGCGTTCTTCGGACGTCTCGACGGCCTTCGGTGTGAATTGTGCGGATGCGGCGACGAATGAAACTTTTGCGGGAATGGTGTATTCGGGAACCGGGTCGAGTTTGAGGCGGGCTTCACTGCCGATCATCAGTTTGCCGGCGTCCGCAGCCGGCAGAAAGACCGTCATATAGACGTCTGCAATGTCCAGCAGCGTTAGTACACTACCACCGGCGGGAAGGACTTCGCCTTGTTGTGCGAGCCGGTACTGAATGCGGCCCCTGCGAGGTGCCTTCAGGAGGGTATCATCAAGCATGGACTGCAATCGTGCCAATTCTTCACGTGAAGACGTGATGGCTTCGACGGTTTGCTTCACGCTTGCGACTGTGGCGCGATAGGCTGCGTCTGCGGCTTGAAGTTCCGTTTGGCGCTGATCGAGCTTTTCCGTTGTGGCGAAACCCTCCCGGTGCAGTTGCTGTGCACGCTTTTGTTCCGCCTCGGCCAACTGAAACTGACTTCTTGTGCGCAGGACGGATGCAGCCGCTTGCACTTTTGCCTGCTCGGCGCGACGCACTTCTGCTTGCGCCCGCCTGATTTGTGCATTTAGTTCAGCAACGTCCATTCGTGCCACGATTTGCCCGGCGTCGACCATATCGCCTTCATCGACGGATATTTCCAGAACACGGCCGGCGAGTTTCGTCGCGATGTTGATCTGGTCAGCCTCAATGCGGCCGTTGGAACTGACGATGCCGTCAGGCAGACGCGATGCCATCTGCTGTTGCCAATAAACGAACCCACCGGCGCTAATGGCCGCAACAACTAGGAGCCCGATGATACCGGTCTTCAAATTCATCAAATCACACTCCAATCGGTGGTCAACAGTCGCTACCGCTGACCCAGGCGTCATATTTGTGTCGCAGATTTGTTAGTGATGCCTCGCAACATCAACAGGCACTTTATGCAGGTTTCACGGCGTTGATATGATCTACGTCAATGCCGCGGTGCTCAATTACGAGGCCTGTGTATCCATTGACGCGTGACGGATATTCCAGTCACCGAAAAGGAACTTGAAATGGAACCGAAGGCCTCGCACAGCAAGACCAGAATTCGCTCTGGCGTATCGGGCACGAACGGATCGAAAAAACCATCCGTTCAAACAGCCAAGACCAAAGCGCCTCGCGCCGAATGGTCCAACTGCAAGGTGGATACCAAAGCATCAATGGAAGGTTTGTCGGATCGTGATTCCTATGCCTCCACGGCCCTTCAGGAGATCCTGGACAAATCCGTACATGCAATAGCTGCCCGTTTTACGGGCGGCCTTTCTCCCAGCGGACTTGCAGGCGCTTACGCCGACTGGGCGGTGCACCTTGCAACGGCGCCCGGTAAGCAGGTTCAACTCGTCGAAAAGGCGACAAAGAAAGCCGTTCGCCTGGCGACCCATGCCGGTCATTGCGCAACGTCTCAAGACAGTGCTTCGCCATGCATTGAACCGCTGCCACAGGATAGAAGGTTTCAGGCAGATGCCTGGAAAAAGTGGCCCTACAATCTGATGTATCAATCGTTTCTGTTGAACCAGCAGTGGTGGCACAACGCGACGACCGGTGTTCGCGGCGTCACCAAGCAGCACGAAAATGTGGTGGAATTCGCTACCAGACAGATGCTGGAGGTATTCTCTCCGTCCAATAATCTGTTCACAAATCCAGAGGTGATGGAGAAAACAATCCAGGAGGGCGGTCAGAATTTAATTCGTGGGGGGCAGAACTTCCTGGAGGATTGGCAGCGCAGAGTCAGTGGCAAAAAGCCAGCGGGAACAGAACAGTTCGAGGTTGGGCGAAATCTCGCCATCACGCCCGGCAAAGTCGTTTACCGCAACAGGTTGATGGAGCTTATTCAGTATGAACCGGCGACAAAAATAGTTCATCCGGAGCCGATACTGATTGTTCCAGCCTGGATCATGAAATACTACATCCTCGATCTGTCCCCGGAAAACTCGCTGGTGAAGTATCTCACCGAACAAGGCTTCACGGTCTTCATGGTGTCCTGGAAGAATCCCGATCCCGACGACCGCGATCTGGGGATGGACGACTATCGCACACTCGGTGTCATGGATGCACTTGACGCCGTGCGCACAATCACGAAGGGCGGGCAGGTTCATGGCGTGGGCTATTGCCTTGGGGGTACGCTTTTGTCGATTGCCGCCGCTGCCATGGCGCGAGACGGTGACGATCGGTTCGCGAGCCTTTCCTTTTTTGCCGCACAGACCGATTTCACCGAAGCCGGCGAACTGATGCTGTTCATCAACGAGAGCCAGGTCACGTTTCTGGAGGACATGATGTGGGAGCAGGGATTTCTCGACACCAGTCAGATGGCCGGAGCGTTTCAGTTGCTGCGTTCCAACGACCTGGTCTGGTCGCGGATGGTTCATGACTATCTGATGGGCGAGCGGGCTGCCATGAATGACCTGATGGCCTGGAATGCCGATGCCACCCGTATGCCTTACGAGATGCATTCGGAATATCTCCGCAAGTTGTTCCTCGACAATGACTTCGCCGAGGGCCGCTATCTGGTGGATGGTCAGCCTGTCACAATCTCCGATATTCGAGCCCCGATCTTCGCCGTTGGCACCGAACGCGATCACGTCGCACCCTGGCGGTCGGTTTACAAGTTTCATATTCTCAGCGACACCGAAATCACGTTCCTTCTGACAAATGGGGGGCACAATGCCGGAATCGTCTCCGAGCCTGGGCATGCCAGACGACATTTTCGAATGACAAGCAAGGCGCATGATGCCCGTTACCAGGATCCGGAGTCCTGGTTTGCGGAAACCGACGTGCAGGAGGGATCCTGGTGGCCTGAGTTTGCAGGTTGGTTGAAGGAACGCTCAAGCAAACCAGTGCGACCGCCATCAATGGGCGCGCCAGACGATGGTCTTGAGCCGATTTGCAGTGCCCCGGGCAGCTACGTCTTTCAGGAATAGAGCTTTCCATGTTGCATTGGTTACTACCTGACGGTGACCGGCACATCTGCCGAGACTGGCGATGACGGGCACGTCGGCCGTGGAAATCGGGCCAACGGTCTTATTACGCCATACCGTGCGATGAGTCTCGAAGCGGTTTGCGGCAAGAATCCGGTCAACCGTGTGGGCAAACTCTACAACGTGGCTGCCCGGGAGATTGCCCGACTGATTGTCGTGGAGGTTGCCGGGATTGAAGCCGCGCAATGTTGTCTGGTCAGCCGGATCGGCCGAGCAATCACCAACCCGGCTGTCGTCGATGTGGCGATCTCGACCAGCGATGCCGGCTCGCCGGACGTCTACCGCGATGCGGTTCAGGACATTACCTGCAGCGTGTTGTCCCGGTTGCCATTGCCGCTGGAACGTTTCATGCGAGGCGACGTGCAACTCTACTGAAGTAAGGAGAATATCATGCAGACCTTGCCACAGATCAGTTTTCACAACGAGACACATTCAGATGCTGTCGAAAGCACGATAAGGGCCAAGATAGAAGATCTAGAGCAGGTTCATTCCGGGATAATCGGATGCCGTGTCGTTGTGAGTGCGCCCCATCGCGACAAGTGGAAGGGCAAAATATACGAGGTCCACGTTGAGGTATCGATACCCGGTCCGGACATTGCCATCACCCGCGAGGCAGGCACCAACCACGCCCACGAAGACCTCTATGTGGCGATCCGCGACGCCTTTGATACCGCCCGCCGGGCGCTCCAGGACCAGGTCCGCAAGATGAGCGATCACAGAACAAAACGTCATCCGGTGACCGTGTACGGGCAGGTTGTTCGAATGTTTCTCGAAGAAGGTTATGGTTTTGTCGAAACCGAAGATGGTCATGAAGTCTATTTCGACCGTGACAGCCTGACCAAGTCGTCCTGGCCCCAGATTCAAGTCGGCAACCAGGTTCGCTTCAAGGAACGCGACGGTGAGAAGGGTCCCTACGGCACCCAGATCACTTTGCTCGATTGATGCAGGTCACTTGCGATCAAGCGCCATCCGACCGGCGGCGAGTTCCAGTATTTCAGCGGTGATTGCCGCCTGACGAACACGGCGTTCCTCGCCCTGAAGCGTCGAAACCTCACGTTCGATCCGATTCCGAGCTGCGGCCATGGCAACCATGCGGGCCTCGTTCTGGGCAGCGAACGCGTGCAGTGCCGCATGGCATATCAGAACGTGCATATAGTCCGCTCCAAGCGCGTCCAGAAATACCTCTGCAGGGAGGTACAGAAGAGGAATATTGTCGTACATGTTTCTGGGAACGGTTGAATAGTCGATTGGGAACAGGCGGCGACGCTCGACCGATAGGGCGCCAGCCCGCCACTGGCTGAAGACCGCGTCAAGCGAATCGATCTGGCCTGCAGCGATCCGAGTGTAGAGGGCGTCGACGATGCGTTCTGCAAGTAGCGGGACGCCTGGCGAATGCGACGGCATTGCAGCATTCCAGTCTGCGGCGATGCCTCTCTCAGCGGCGATTGATTCGCCGTGGCTACCGATCAGAAACACTTCCGATGCAGACGGCTCCACGCCAATCGTGGCGAACGCCCGTTCGCTGAATGCTCCGGCGAAGCCCTGTTCAGTCCCGAATATCACCTGGACTTACCTGAAAAAGTGGAGGCTTGGCGTAGAGACTACAACGAAGAACGACCGCGCAGTGCCATTGGAAACAACGTCCCGGCAGCACTGATGAAATCCACAGGCGCAGCCAGCCCGTCTGTGTGACAAAAGAGCGGAAAATCTGGCCCTGACCGGGGGCACTTTGGTTAGCACATCAAATAAGAACAGAACTAACTTATGAACGAGGAAAACCGCCGCCTGATGAAATGTGCGAAGGATTCTTTACGTTATCCGTCTCTGCGTCACTTTTTATTCAACCTCTTCTTTCGTAGTACAAACCCGGAACCGATGAGGGCCTTGTCTTTTTGTTTGATCGTCCCGTTCTTGGCTTTGTAATCTTCCATTTCCGGCTTGGGGCGGGCCACATAATCGGCGGTGTCTTCAAGTTCGTTGCCAACCTCGTCCGGCCCGGTTGTCGAAACCGGTTTGTCGATGAACGACAAGGCGAGTTTGCGGCTGACCTGTGGTGCAGCGACACTGGTCCCATTCATGGCGAAAAACGTCCCACTGCGCGTCCCGATCGAAGAGATGCCGAACGTCGTGCTCGACCGTTCGCACGCGGCAACGCAGTTGACCTGGTCACCCGCCATGAGCGCCCACTCCGTCTCATCGTTCTTCCGCAGGGAACCGGCGGAACTGTAGGGGGCGACTCTATGCTCGGATTCGATGTAGCCTCCAACCACCATGACGGTGCGGTGGGTGGACATGCCGTTCAGGCTGCCGAAACGCCGCACAAGGAATCCAGGCCTCCACACCGAGTCGATGTCGCGGCGCCGGCCCAGTTCGTCGTAGAGGCTGTTCAGGGGATCGTCGAAGAAGCTCTGTTTGGCGCCGGTGTTGCCGTTCCCGAATGAAACATCCCTTTGAATCCAGCATCGGATGTCTGCCGGTACAAGCTCTCCGAAAATGTTGCTGGCATGACCGCTCAGGCCCCCCTGGTCGCGCCCGGGCGCGTATGAGATCTCGACCTGCCAGTGACCTGCCGGTGCCGCCGGCAATCGATTGAGGGTTTCCGTCGGCGCGATGGCGATCATGACGCGGCTCTGGAGGAGCGCGGAGCCGTCTTCCCGGCGCACATCGGCATGGCCGGGGCGATCGATCGAAAACTGGCCGACGCGATCGCCGCCAACGTGAATGTTTTTAAAAAAGTGCATGTCGTCGACATCTTTTGTGTCGACGACACTGTCGCCGGCGGGGGTCTTCAGCACAAAACGGAAGTCAACGGGGTCTACCTTGGTCGGCAGCCAGATTTCCATGAAACTCGAGGTCCGGTCGTAGTGCGAAATACTCCATGGCAGCTTCGCTGTTTTGGAGCCCGAAATATGCTCCTCGGTTACCACTGCGTGCAGACGGTCGAGGAACATGTTGCCGCTCGGCATGACCAGTGCCGTGGGGGCTTTCATAGCGGTGCGGCGATGCCTGATCATCTCTCCCATTGCCTGTTCAATCAGGCCGGTGCCGTCCTTCGGCCCTCCGGAATAGCCGTAGCTGAGGTTGACGATCAGCGGTGCCGATGACACGCCGTAGGCTTCGGCGATCCTGTCGGCACGGTCAAAGATATAGTGCATTGCACTGAGAACAAACATGTCCTTGCCGTAGCCCGACGTGTCCCAACTGCTTGAAACCGGCAAATCGACGGCGATTATGCGGACATTGGCTTCGCAGTCTTCGGGCCAGTCGCCGGCCGCCAGCCCCGCCACATGCGCGCCGTGGGAATAGGCGCCCGCAAGGGAGGAAACGGGCATGCCGCGCCCACCGAGAACGCCTGCATTGCGATAGATGACATCTTCCTCGCCGTCCAATTGATCTGTGAGACGGTCTATGTCGTGTCCGGGAAATTCACGCCCGAACAGCACGGACGGGCCCGGTCCGACAGGTGTTTCGGAAGGCTTTTTGGCAGACTGGTTCCAGTAATAGTCGATGCGCGTTCGCCGGCTTTCCCTGCACCGAAATGCCGAATGTGCGAACGGGATGCCGTCGTCGATAACAGCCATGATGACCAACGGTTTCGCTGGATCGTAACTCCGGTCCGGTTGCGGCTTTGCCGGCGGTTTCATATCAATAGGGTCATCGACGACGGACGTTGCGTCGAGGGGAAATCCGACTTTGAACACCGGGGGCGTTCGCTCGTCTGTGGTGCCGCTTTCAATACTGTCCAACAGGTTCCGGATGTCTTCGGGAACCGGAGAGAAGCCTGCGTTTTCAAGACTGCTGATCCTTGCATTCTCGTGATGCAGGTACGCAGATGCCAGTTGGTTGAGCCCCATCTCGAAGGTTTCCGCCGAGAACGGTGTCCCGGAGTCCTGTTGCGACCCCGGAGTTTCCAGGAGCAGTGGCAGGAATCGATACTTGAACTCACGGCCTTCCGGACCGGGCCACATGGCGGGGGCGTGCGTGGGTACCCAGGGTCCCAGGCTCCGCACATCTATGCCGTGATCGGCAAACCGTCCTGGAGACATCGGGCCTTGTTGCGGGGTTGCGAACTGGGCCAGGCACGACAGATAGGTCGGCTTCCCCAGCATCAGTGTCGGCAGGTCGTAGTCCTTGCCGAAATCGGCCATCCAGCGCTCGTAGGGCCCGAGCGTGGTTTGCATGTGCGATGCGTCTTCTGTTGGGTGGGCGTCGGTCATGGCTATGCCGCAGACTTGAGAAATTCGGCAACGGACCTGTTCCACAGCCATTCAAAGACAGCGATTTTTTCTGCTCCGTCGATGGAGTCCTGCTGCGTGACACCGGGTGCATCTTCAATCTGTTCGTGGACGCTCCGGCCAAAGTCGTCGTTGACGTCTGCTGTAAATTTTGCTGCTTTGACCGGCGTTTCCGCTTCCGGAAGGCCGCAAGCTCTCAACAACATTGTGCCGATGCGCCTGCCCAGCAATGCACCTGCGGTGTTGTCGATCGGGAAATGGATGCCGGCGACGCTGCGGTTGACGGCAATCCTCTGCGCCTGCTTTCGGACCATCAGGATTCGGTTTTCGTAGTCGGGATAGTGGCCGCTGACAGTCTCCAGCAGTTTTTCCAGCACGGTCGCGATTGCGGTGGCCTGGGTCGCATGGCCGCTTGGGAAACTGCCGTGCCCCGGGTTGGGAACAAGCGTCGTCAGACGGCCGTCGATTTCACTCGGCCGTCTGCAGGCGAGAATGTGCTTTGGCGGCATCACCGCATAACCCGCGAGCACATGGACCGTCTGTATGAGTTCAAACGTATGTGCGAACTGCGGCATGGTCAGGGAGAGCAGCATACCGAAATAGTCGGGAAAGGAGCCGACCTGAGCCATGATTTCACCACCCCGCTCGACACGGTGCCTTACGAGGTCGCTGACCAGACCTATTTGCTCAATGAACACGCTATCCGACGGTTTTTCAATTGTGAGCAACCGATTGTCCGCCCAGGACACCGAAACACCTGGTGCTGATCCTTCTTCAGCCGGAATGCCGGTGCACCTGAGACGGTTCTGGAATTCAGTGAGGTAGAGCATTTGCCGGACATAGGGATCCCAACGCGAGACCGGTTCGGTCGCCGCATCTGACATATCGAGGAACGAGGTGGGTGGGTTGTCGTCTTTTGCGACACCCACAATGGCTTGTGCGCTCGATTGAAGCGCCATGAGCGAGCCGCCCCCTCCGCCGGCCGCCGATTGCATTCCGTGCATTCCGTGCATCCCGTGCATTCCATGCATCCCATGCATCCCATGCATCCCGTGCATCCCGTGCATTCCGCTGAAGTACGACATTGGTTATTCCCTTCCAGGTTAGAGGCCGCAGGCTTTTAATGCTTCGGCCATTTTTCGACCAACTTTGAAATCGGCTGCCGGATGTTCGGCGATGTAGCGTTCCAGACTGAATCCCGGTTGCCGCTCGAGCAGATGGTTGGCAATGGCGGTTGCATCGGACTTGCGTCCGAGATGGTAGAGCGAAGAAATCTTGACACGCAGGGACGAGATTTCCCGGTTGTTCGTGCGTATGGCGCGGTCGGCAAGTTCAAGAGAACGGTCGTAGTTCTCAGCGGCGAGATGGGCTGTCGCGCTCAACGAGTCGAAAAAATAGTCGAGTGGATCAAGGGGAGACAGTTGCCGGGCTTTGTCGACACAACCGACGGCAATCTCGGCTTCGTCGCGGTAGGCATGGGCGACCCCTTTGAACAACCATGACATGGCCTGGTTCGGGTTGAGGTCCAAAGCCGTGTCGAAACTCTTTTCCGCTCGGTCCATTCGCAGGAGCAGATTGTTGTTCACCACGCCGTCGATCGTGATGCAGAAAGCGTTTTCCGGGTCGATGTCGAGGGCCCGCGCAATGCTGCCGCACGCCAGAGACTGGTCTTTTTGCCGGTCGGTGCTCCAGCCGTTGAATATCGACATGACATACCACTCGGCCAGCCAGGCATGTACTTCGGCGGCGTGAGGAGCACGGTCGATGAGAGCCTCGAGCAGCTGGCGTGAACGAGCGAAGTCGGCAAGGGTCATCTTGTGCATGAGATTGACGCTGGCGATCAGCATCTGGTGATCCTGAAGATCGTCGATCCGGTTCTGCTTTACGTGGCGGATGGACTGGTCGGCAATAGCGCTGCCGATCGTCGACACGACTTCTGCGATGCCGTGGGCGGAATCTCCGAAGAACGCCTCCTGCGGACGACGGAACTGTCTTGTCCACAGGAGTTTGCCGGATCTGACGTCCACGAAGTCCGTATCGAGTATCCAATGGCCGTCGGTTTGCCGCAGCGTGCCGCTGACGCAATAGTCGACATTGAATGCCGCTCGAACCATGCCGATATCGACAATTCGTCTCGCCAGCACACGGCTCGATAGATGGGAAATTACGTGCAGAAGATTCGACCGGGACAAAGTGCGGCAGGTCTCTTCGGCAAGCCAGTCTCCCATGATTGCATCGTTTTTGGATCCGCCGATGACCCGAAACGGCAGGATTGCTATCGACGGGACAATCTGCGTCTCCGGCAGTTTCGCTTCCATGCTGTACATGGCGTAGAGCTGACTGGGGTTGTCTCTTATCGCGCTAAGCCATCGCTGATATTGAGCAACGGGAATGTCGAGGCCATCGAGGAACACACCGGCCCCCGGCCGGCCAAGGTACTCCACTCTCGTCAAATCGATGGTGACATCGGCGTTGGTCGACCGAAACAGCTGATCGAAACGGCTTCCGATCCGGTTTTTTATGTCCGAAAGCGCTCTGCGAAGGTTTTGACGGCCGGATTCGTAACTTGAGGCGCCCCACAAGGTTTCCTGTAAAAACGTCCTTGAGCGACGGCCAAATGGTGCAGTTACCAGTAGAGCAATCAGCGCTTTGTGTTTGTTGCCTGTGAGGTCGAATTGTTCGCCTGATGCCGATTGCACAAAACATGCACCGAATAAATTGACCGCCAATATTTTCTTGCTTTGTTTTGTCATTCCTCCAGCCCCATGCAGGTTTTGACTGTCTGTATTGTCAGCAATTGTTGCCCATCCCAGTTATCGGTAGCACCGGATGTCGACGTTGCCAATTGCCCTCACACTTTTTTCACGCCTGCCAACTCACCCGGAGTGCATACGCTACAGACCCAAACAGCATGTTCGAGGTGATGAGCAAATGGCGGAAGACGAGTTGGACACAAGCGTAAAGGACTTGATGGACTTTTTTCTAAGGTGGCCGGAATTCAAGGACACGGCGGCTGAAATCGCGACGCTTCCAAATCTCTCCAACAGACAACAAGTGGTCATTCACTGGCTGATCGTGCTTGCGGACCGCATCGGGCAGGCAGACCTGTCGCCTGGCCAGCCGCCTCCCTCCGAGTTCTGATCATCCCTCTGCAAGGCTGCCAATTGTGATGCCCGACACCTGATGCCGCGTGTCTGGGAGGCAATTTCACCTGTCTGTAAGCAGTCGTTTCGACCGGCGGCGAAGAATTCACGTCTTATTCACGACCGAGTTTTTGTTGTGCCGACTAGTTTGCTGTGTGCGCTGATACGAAGAGTCAAACAACAGATTAGGAGGGTGAGCAAATGGCCGGATACATAATTAAATTCGATAGGAATGGAGACGAACCAATGTGTCGTCTCGAATTCGGGCACGCCAACACTGCAAATTACTGGATATACAAGTTCGTTCCCAACAGTCCCAATCCAGAACTTCTGGCGTCGGGGATTGTGACTGGTGGAGAGGACCCGGAACATGCCCTCGGCGGCTCGGCGGCAGATCTTGACGGCGCCGGCATCACGATTGTTGCGCGTTTTATTTCGCCTCTGATTGATGCGCAAGGACCCGAGAACTTCGCCAGTCTCACCGTGAGCTTCCTTCAGAATACCGGCGAGGCTGCGGGAAGCCCGCGGACGACGACGCTGCCCTTGAAGAACGGCGTGGCGGCATTCGACGTCCGCTACAGATTTTCGGCAGCGTGAAAGGAGGTCTGACATGAAACGAGCACAAATAATCAGTCTGATTTCTGCAGCACTGTCTGTTGCCTTGCCTGTTGCCAAGGCAGGCGCTCAGGCCGGTGACACCGTATCGGCGATCAATGAGGTGGCAGACGTGCCGGAAGTCGATGTCTCTGTTCCGAAGTCACCGGCATTCACGGTTCTCGGCATTTCACCGCAGAATGCAACAAACCCCGCCACCGTCACCGAACTCGGCGCTTCTCTGTTGAATGTTGTCGACAAGAACGGCGACCTTCAAACCGGCGTTGCCTTCGAAACCAATCCGTATCTGCTGTTCAAAGGGGCCTCGGTTTCGCTTGGCGATTATCAGAACAACTATGCAACGCGGCTGTTGACCAACACTCAGTTCTCCTTTGCGACCGCCAAGGCGACGGAAAACTCCAATGAATCTATGCAAATAGCCTTGGGACTGCACGTGACGCCGTGGACAGAAGAGGCTCATGATCCACGGCGCAACAAAAAATATCTCAACTGCCTAGAAGAGGTATTCCGCGCGGTGCCGAAGCCGAACAACAGGGATATCCCTCGTCCTGAAGACGATGGCCCGGCCGTCAACAGGCGCGTTGACGACGAGAAACTTCTACGTGAGGCGCTGGGTGAAAAAAGGTGCAAAACCAATTATGCCGAGGCGTTCAACAACCCGTCCGCCTGGACCCTGGGTGTCACACCGACCGCGATCAGCAAGTCCGGATCGCTTGACGATCTCGATTGGGCAGGCCTTGCGGTCTGGAGCACCTTGGGACTGCGACTCGACACGAAACCACTTGGTGTTGAGAGCCAGTTCATCCTGCACGGCCGCGTCCGGCTCGACGAGGTCGTGGCAGACACCGCGGTCGCGGGCACGTTTGTCGAACAGGATACCGGTGTCGTTGCGGCCCGGTTCCGCACGGGCTCGACGATCTGGAACATGTCGGCGGAGGCGGCCTATTTCTATACGGACCGGGACAAAGGCAGCGATGACTCCTATTCCCAAGTGACCGGCGGCTTCGAGTTCCGGATGACGGATGGCGTCTGGCTGGAAGCCGAGGCCGGTCGAACGCTCGGCAAATCCGGCGACGACGATACCTTCGGCAACATCTCGGTGAAATGGAATCTGGGTGCACAGTGAGGCCCATGGTTGTTCCGCGAACACCAGAACTCTCACGCAAATAAATGGAGAAGAGGAGAACATCATGGCGAAGATGAAATCAGGCGCACCGGCACAAAAAGTGACCTTTGCGGCAGCGGCTGCTGCGTTTGCCACGGTCATTGTCTCAGTCTTTGGGGACGCGGTCCCCGGATTGAACTTGAAGCAGTTCCAGGCCGAGTTCGTGACTGTGATCACGTTCTTAGCCGGTTACATGATGCCGCCGGCGGCAACCGACGCGATCATGCCGTCGTCTGCAATCGAGCAGATCGACAGTGTCACCAAGCAGACCGAAATCGCTTGAGTAGAACGTCTGGCGAATCCGGGTCCGTTGCGACGGACAATCACACCCTTGGACGACCGCGTGAGTAAACCTCACGCGGTCTTGTCGTTTCTACACAGCGCTTGCGTCCCGGAGATGGCATAGCCGTCCAACAGAATTCAGCAGATGCGGGAGCAAAAATTACCTCGTTCGAATTCACGACTTTTTCACGGCAGGGATGGGGACACTTCTCCTAGCGTTATCGAGCAGATCGAAACAGAAGATCTGCAGGATGGCGGAAAACCCGGCCCCGGTTTCTTCGCCAAGTCCTTCCTGAAAACTTGAGTGGCCAGCGGGAGTGTCGGCATGACGGAGAGAAGTTCAATCGGTGCATTCGAAACTGCATTGGCAAACGAGGAATTCGAAACGGCGGAAGATATCCTTCGGGAGATCACCGAAACGGCACCGGCCGACTCCCAGAAACAGCCATTTTCCGCCTCCGTACATATCAAGGAAAACTACATCGAACCTGCGGGAGAGGGACTGGAAAGTGATATTGCGGTTCCGCTCGCAAACGACCTTTCGCGAAAGCTCCGGAATGCACGTTACTGGTTCAAAACCAGGTTCGGATTTTCCGGGATCAAGATTGTGTCGGAAGGTGACAGCTGGTTTCAGTATCCGGTTCTGCTCGACGATATCATCGACGACCTGTCGGGAGACCGGGACAAAGCGGTTTACTCCCTGGGGGCTGCAGGCGATCTGCTTGCGGACATGGTCATGCAGCGGCAGTATCTTGCCGCACTCAGCGAGACCGGCGCTCACGTGTTTCTGATCTCGGGGGGTGGAAACGATGTGCTCGGCGAAGGCGCATTAAAGCGCGTTCTCAAGCGGTATGAGCCGGACGCAAGCCCTGAAGACCTTATTGACACGGAAGCCGCCGATGCCGTGCTCATGGAAGTCGTTGGCCACTATCGGTCAATTCTGGACGATGTCACACGGCATCATCCCGGCGTTCAGACTTTCGGTCACGCCTACGATCTTCCATTTCCGCGCAGAGACGGCAAATGGCTGGGCATCCCGCTTGATGCGTTCGATATTCCGCTGGAAACGGGACGAGACGTCATAAAGATTCTCGTCGACCGGTTCGCATCAGCGCTTCAACAGCTTGCGGCAGAGTACACGCGGTTCACATTCGTCGACGTGCGGGGAACGGTCGGAAACAACCATCGTAACTGGTACGATGAACTTCATCCGAAGAGCACGGGGTTTGCCCGCGCGGCGCTGCCATTCCGGGAGGCAATTGATTCATACGCCACTGGAATCGACCTGGAAGCGGGAACGGCATTTGACGTGTCGCGTTCCGCACTCGAAAGCGGAACGAAAAAGATTGTGCTCGATCCCGGTCACGGGGGCGCGCCGCCACCGTCGGTTTTCAAGGGATCAAGCTGGAACAATGCCATAGGGCCCAATGGTACCCTTGAAAAAACCCTGTCCTTCGACGTCTGCAAACGCGCGGCTGAATTCCTGCGCACGCGAGGCTATCAGGTCGAGTTGACGCGGACCGAAGATGTCAACGTTGGACTGAAAGATCGTGCCCTGGTCGCAAAACAGATCAGAGCGGACGCCTTCGTGTCCGTGCATTTCAACGCGTCCAACCAGCATACGGCTCAAGGGACGGAAACCTGGATTGCCGTCAATGCAAGCTCGGTGTCGCATTCCCTGGCGCAATCTGTGCAGGCGGCGATGGTCGCGGCACTCGGGCACAGAGACCGTGGCCTAAAGCGGCGAAACCTCGGTGTCATTCGTCGGGACCGGCATGCGCCGAACACGGCGGCCGTCCTACATGAGGTCAGTTTCATGGACCGTGCGGACGAGGAGGCAAAGCTGCGAACGATGTCCTACCGGGAAAAGATCGCGCGGGCCATCGCCGACGGCGTCGACGCTTTCCTGAGCGATGAATTCGAAACATCTTTCTTCGAAACGGATGAGTTTGAGATCGGCGATGCGATTGAAGACAGCGCAGACAGGCGATCTCTGACTGTGCCGGCCCATCTGGGGTACGCAGAGGCGCCGGTTTTGCCGGATCGCCAGGGTGGCCACGAAATTCCGGATCCGGCCGCTGGTTCGCGACACAGAGGAGGGCATCTTCTCGCGGATGCTGACACCTATGCGGCAGATCCCGATCTGGGCGGAAGTATTTCACGGTCTTCCAGACCATTCATAGATGACCTGTTGCGTGGAATTGTGTCTCGGGTTTCAACAGATGGTGGTCCGGGGCCCGATACCGCAGATGACCGGAATGAGTTTTCGGATGTGCCGATTGGCGATCCGTTTGATTTCGACGCAATCGGCCGTGATCCGACAGCGGGAAGGCCATCTTTGGAGCTCGAATTCTCCGGTCTAGAGAGCGGTGGATTCGACTACGCTGCGTTTGAAGCGTTCATCGACGATCTTAATCTGCGGTACTTTCAACCGCACGAGTTTCTGGTCATGGGCGGCAGCAATCAGAGCGGGCCGTGTGCCGGCAAAAACAGACTGCCGCCGAAGTCGCTCTGGCCCCGTCTCACAAACAGCGCACAGATGCTCGACGAAATCAGGCATCGCCTGGGGGCACCGGTCCGGATTTTGTCCTGTTACCGCAGCCCACAATACAATGTGTGCATCGATGGTGCATCGGGCAGCCTGCACAAGCAGTTCAATGCCATCGATTGGCGTTGCAGTGCCGGAACGTCGTCAACCTGGCGTGGTGTGGCCCGTGAGGTGAGGGATTCTCACTCGCGATTCAGGGGCGGTATCGGCCTCTATTCCAGCTTCGTTCATATCGATACGCGCGGTTACAACGCGAACTGGTAACGCGTTGGTCGGACTGAATCCAATAAAGACAGCGAGTGAGACAATGATCGATCTTGATATTCCCTTTATCGACCCGCGCAATGCCGACGAGGTTCGGCGCGCCGAACAGGCAGTGCTGCGTTCGGTGGACGATCCCGCCGTGATGGCGGACGGATGGCGCAATGTTCGGCAGGAACTGGCCGGCGGGCCGGTCGCGGCAGACGGTGCCCTTGAAGCACAGATTGCCGAGTGGACAACGGCTCCTGCCGCCCTTCTCGAGATTCTGGCTACTCATCGCAAGAGTGTTGCGCGCGTGCTGGTGTCGGACGGGGTCGACTTTCGAAACCGGCGGGGAAACTGGAACGGTACCGGTTTCCTTGTCGGGCCGAACCTCTTTCTGACGAACCACCATGTCATCAATAGTCCCGATGTGGCCCGGAAAGCCGAGATAGAGTTCGGCTATGAAACACCCGTGCGGGCTCTGCTCGACGTCGCCGTCAGCGAGGCGCCGGCTGTCCAGTCATTTGCGCTCGACCCCGCGAGGCTGTTTGTCACCAGCCCGGTTCAGAATGGCGGATTGGATTTCACCCTTGTCTGGATCGACAGTGAAGCCGCCCGCCGTTTCGGCTTCATTCCGATGGGGCGGGGGTCATACAAAGTGTCTAAGCGCGAACCCACTTATGTGATTCATCACCCGGAGGGAAGGAAGAAAGAGGCGTCACTCGACGATACCGAATTGTTGGGTGACAACCATGCGGTTATTCACTACGCCGCGGATACAAAAAGCGGTTCTTCCGGCAGCCCGGTTTTCAACAAACACGGAGGCCTGGTGGCCCTTCATCATGCCGGCCCGGCGACCTCCAAGGTCAGGGCAGTTTATCCCGATACCAGCGCCAGATTGAACGACGGCCGACAGACCAGCAATCTCAACGAAGGCATCAAGATTGCTGCCATCGCAGTCTTCCTGGAACGATTGTCGCAAAGGGTGGATGAAAAAGCACCGCAGGCCAAAGAAGTTCTCAAGCAGATCGGCGAGTCCGATACGGTGACAGGATACTTTGGCGTCCTGGGCCGCGAGAGCGATGCCGACACCGACTACGAACTGGTTGTAGACCTCCACAAGGGAAAAGAACACGATCTGGACATCGGCTTCTGGAACATCAGGTGGTTCAACAACACCTGGGACGAACCAGGCCGCCTCGAGGCTGTTGCGCGGGTCATTGTCGATCTGAACCTCGACGTGTGGGGATTGAGCGAGGTTTCTCCCACTGCCGTCACGAAACTCGTTGAGTACATTCATCGGGCATTCGGACAGAACTATCTGGCCGGATTTTCCGAACCGGATGCTTCCCAGGGCAAACAATCGACCGCGATGATCTGGAAAGAAACGACGGTCGAAGGCAGTCGGGAGGAGTGGCCTGAGGATCTTCATCGGCTGTTCGTTGCCGACAGCCACGACAGTTTGGGCCTGGAGGCGGTCCATGGCAGGATTTTCAACCGCTATCCGGGTTTGTTCCGCTTCAAGAGTAAGAGCGGTGATGTCGACGTCTATGTCGTTCCCCTTCATTTGAAGGCGAAATCAGAGGGTTCCCTTCGGCGCAGGCTTGCGAGCAGGATTCTCGTTCATGCTGTGGACAAGATGATTACCGAGCACGGCAGGCACCGCGACTGGATCCTGGCAGGAGATCTCAACGCCACGCTTGCGAGTGGCGACCTCGATCACCTGTCGCGTGACGGTTTCGTTCCTCTGGGTGCCAAAGACGAAGCGTCGGGGGCATTCACCTACCTCAGATCGCCACACAGCATGATCGACCGAATCTTCGTGTCTCAGAACATGCGCAAGGTGTTGGATGACGACGATATTCTGATCGTCGCGCACGACAACGTCCTCGACAAGTTCGTCCCGGATGTCTCCGACCATCGGCCGATTGCGATGCGGCTGTCCTTGACCGGCACCAACCGTCGCTTTGGGGAAAACGATGTTGGCGCGCTGTTCGACAGAGTGGTGGGCCGCGACACTGTCGCTGCGGACGGGCGAGGCGAGGGATGCAACTGCGACCCAACCCGAATTGCAATAGAATGGATCTCCGATGGGTTGAACAAACGGGAATTCATGATCGCGAACGCGCGCAGCTTTTCGCGCCTTCGCGATGTTGTGAACCGCCGATTGAACGGAGAATACGGGGCGGCGTTCAAAGCGCTAACCGACCGCGATTTCTGGGCGGTTGTCTATACTGAAGCCGGCCTGAGAAACGGTAACGTCGACCCCCAGGCCACCCACAGCGAAGGTGAGCGCGGTCTCCTGCCACTGCCATCCAACATCCGTTTCTGGAACGGCGCCGATGCGCCGGACTGGAACAGGCTCACGACACTTCACGACAACCTGTTTCATTATGGGCTGTATATGGGCCAGCTGAAAAACAAGGCTGTCAGGCGCTTCCCTGCCGGGATGCTGTATCGGGATCTGTTTGCATATGAAGGTATCGACGGCGACTCTGCCCGGGAAGCGACGCTGCTGACCGGTATCATTCACGGGTACTTTCTGGACAGCAACTATGGTGCGGGAACCGCCCCAATCGAGCATGTGCTGGACGGCATCGCCAATAATCTGGCTGTCGACCGTATTCTACAGCACTCGGGCTATGTTCATGCCGGAACATCCATCCTGAGAAACAGACAGTTGAACCTGGAGGCTGCGAACCGCGATTTTCGGTCATTCTTGTAACGACGAACTATTGTGCCAGATCGTCAGGATGGCCTCGGAAGTTGGAGGAAACATATATTGAGTATGGCGTTCAAGGTTCAGATGCAATAGAATACAAGACTTCTAAAACTGAATACCAAATATTACTTACCAATAGTTCATAGGAGATCAAGATGAATTCTGTAAAAATTTCTGTATTTCTGACATTAAGCTCGTTTTTGTGTTACCCTGCGGAGGCGCAGACCGTGAAATACAGGGGGTTGTGTGAGGCGTCCGCTGCCGCGGTCATGGATGACACCCATTTTATTGTTGCCAGCGACGATAAGGATTCAGTCGCTGTCTACCAAAGCGATGGCAAACTCAAGGAACGTATTCCGGTCAACTGGTCTGACGATCTCGGGAAACTGTCCGACATTGAGGGTGCCGTAAAGATCGGCAGGACCACATTCTGGATCACGTCACATTCCTTGACCGATTCGCGCAAACGCAAGAAAAAACGCTTCAAGCTGTTCGCGACGGTCAACGAAAACGGCAAACCCGTTGAGGTGGGAAAAAAAGCAAAGGATCTGGAGGAGGTTCTTAGAGTTATCCTAGCAAACGTGGTACCGGAGGCCAATATTGGCGACGAAACGAAATCCACCCTCAACATTGAAGGGCTGGCTGCCACGCCCGCCGGTGAGCTTCTTGTCGGCCTGCGGGCTCCGTTGTCAAAAGATCGGGAGGCGTTGGTTGTCAATTTGGGAGATCCGTTCATTCTGGTTGGCCTGCCGGCAAACGAGCAACAAGTCGATTCCGCATTTCCACAGGTGAGCCGCGTTCAACTGGGTGGCCGCGGCATCAGGAGCCTGGAGCTCCTGCCTCTGGCAGACTCTCAATTCGGAATCATCGCCGGTGCGTCGGGTAAAGAAGAAACGAGCTTTGCGTTTTTCAAGTGGGATGGCAGCAACAACGTATCTGAGGTTGACGGCATCGACTTCAAGGACATGCAACCGGAAGCCATGATTGCATGGCCCGATGGACTGATTTCAATTTTTGGCGACAATGGCGATGTTTGCCAAGACAAAAAAGGACCCGGAGACAATGTGAATTCGTGGTTTCCGGGGTTGGCCCTAAAATAGTAGCACTAACGGACCCGGATGAGTGGTGTGTCAGCGGCTGGACTCCGTGCGATTGGTATTGCCAGAATTTGTGGGCGCCGAAATGATCGGGATTGCAGTAAAACGCTTCAGTTCACAAATTTAACGGCTGTGCCCCAGACTTCGAAAAATCCCGGATCGAAGATATGCTTCCCGGGTATGCGTTTGCTGTCATAGCGAATGACCGCGTCGGCCCCAAGTTTCTTTGCCGGCCGGGTAATTCTTCCCATCGTGTTCAAATGATCATGGTAATTCGGACCGACGATCTGCACGAGGCGGACGTGTATTTTCTTCAAAACGCGATATTTCCGGTTGATGTCGCCCTGATACACTGGCGGATTGCTCCAGCCGAACAGGTCGATACGGGTTCCGATGTCATCTTTGGGATGAGCGCAAGCTGCCAACAGTATTGACAGAGACAGTAAGGCAGCCAGTTTTATCCAATTGTGCATCGTTTTTCTCTGCAACGGTGTAAGGTCATTTTCTGTAATGCAATCTATACAAAAACGGGGAATGCAAAAGCAGAGAATTGATCTTGTCCAGCAATAACTGCCGAATTCAGCTGTCGCTGCCTGAAGATCTACTTCGCTTGCAATAATGCGGGTCAGGGCCTCATGAATTTGTATCGCCCCACGGGACAAAGAGAGCTGGATCTGGTCAAAGAAGGTGGCTGAAAGGCATGGCCGCCGCGGCTCCCCGATCAACCTATCTTTTATCCGGTTCTCAGCTTCGAATATGCCGAGAAGATCGCCCGTGACTGGAACTCTGTACAAGCGGCACCGGAGAATGTCGGCTACGTCACCCGGTTTGAAATCGACGGCGTTACCGCGCAGAAATATGCCGTTCAGGAAGCCGGTGGACGAGACCACAGGGAGCTATGGGTGCCGGCAGGGGAACTGGATGCCTTCAATCGCGGCATCGTCGGGTTGATTGAAGTTGTCGCGACTTACCGGGATGGAAAGCGGTACGCTGAAATTTCCTAGTCTCCTCGACGCAACAGAGGCATTGTTCTCAAGGACCGAACAAGTTTCGTCGGCAATACACTTCGATTGGCAGGACGTTTCCATGGAAATGCGACTCATCAAAGCGGATATCACGGCAGTGGACGCAGAGGTCGTCGTCAACGCTGCAAATTCGTCACTGCTGGGTGGTGGTGGCGTCGACGGGGCTATTCATCGAAAGG
This sequence comes from Alphaproteobacteria bacterium, assembly GCA_021775805.1. Classification (GTDB taxonomy): domain Bacteria; phylum Pseudomonadota; class Alphaproteobacteria; order Rhizobiales; family JAJFHC01; genus JAJFHC01. The sequence continues at coordinate 55,526 of JAJFHD010000068.1, forward strand.
GCGGGCCTGAAATTCTCGCAGCCTGCAGGGCGATCAGAAACAGGCAGGGCAAATGCGGCACCGGCGAAGCTGTGATTACAACGGCTGGACGACTGCCCGCCAGGTTTGTGATTCACACGGTCGGGCCGGTATGGAGCGGCGGGCATAACGATGAGAGACAGTTGCTCGCGAATTGCTACCGTTCCAGCCTGCAGCTTTGCATCGAGAACAACCTTCGAACGGTGGCGTTTCCAAACATCAGCACAGGGATTTACGGGTTCCCCAAACAGGATGCGGCGGAGACCGCCATCGCTGCGGTCCAGGGGTTTGAAGACCGGGACCTGATCGAAGAGCTTGTGTTCGTCTGTTTCGACGAGGAAAATTACCGGATCTACCAAGCGTTGATGTGAACCGTTGATCCATCCGGTCTCGGATCTGCTCGCCGATCGATTTGGGCATGGCGCCATGGATGGCGGCGGCAATGCCGCCGGCGGAACCGTCTTCAAAGCTCGTTCGTGAGATGTGATGAACCGTCATCTATCGCATTCAGGCGGTGTGTTTACTTGGCTGATGACAAAGCCATCTGCCGTCAGCTTGACCTGATCATCACGAGAGATCTCAAAAACCAACTCGATCAGCCGGACTGCTGTCCTCCCGATATGATCGGGTGTGCCGCAAACGTCGCAGTCCAGGAAATTGTCTCCGTCCTGCGTGCGCATGAGATCACCGAAGGTCGAAGGCAGCAACGACAATGGGGCATACACATCCGGCTGGTCTGGAACGGGAATTGGCGCAGGTGAAACAACCTCGCGGCGCGGCCATGCAACAACCGCGATCAACATCAGCAACGGCACCGCCACCAAAGCCACATTGGTGTAGGATCAGTTTGTCAGAAATTTCCTCGCGGCTGACGCAGCACCCGATGGCAGGATGCCTGCACCGGTCGACCCAAGCAGTTCACCGCGGAAATATTTCACCGCGGCGGCCCCGTCAACACGCAGATGCCCTCTTGAGAGACCAACGCATGTGGAACGAAAACGTCGCTTGATTAAAACGGATACTCTAGCGCAGGAAGCGACCTACCTTGGACTCCAACATCTGCACCAACACCGGATCCATGTACGCGTAGTCATCGGGAATATCGAGGCAGATCACCCGCTTGCCATTCAGGTGCCGGCGAAAGCGTTTTGACAACTTGTTTCTGTGGGCCTTCTCCATGACGAAGATGATATCGGCCCATTCGATCTGTTCCGACGACAACGTCACGCTGGCATCCAATGCCAAGCCCGCGGAATCCGTCTCCACACCGGGCCACGACGCAAATGTTTCCTCTGCGGTCGGGGACCTGAGTTTGTTGGCGGAGCAGATGAAGAGTGCATTTGTCATGTCCGGGAAGAAATGCAAGATCCCGCCGGATCCGTCAACTGCCTACAGTAGACTGTCAAGAACGGCGATCAGACCCATGCGCCAACGTCGTCCCGTTGTGTCGATATCGCCCTTCAGTTTCCGGCGGCACGTGCAACGGTCAGCAGATGGCTGTCACACCGACGGCAATCGCTGCTGCCGAAGCCTTTCAACACGATATGGAAGCCCGGGCGATTGAGCAGCCGGCCGATCAGTTCGCACTCGTGACCGCCGGGTACGGCAAGGGCGGTGATCTCGGCTGCTCTTGTGGTCAGTCTGTCGATGTGCCAGTGCAGCTTCTTGGAGGAACGGAAATGGCGCCGCACCCGGGCCCTGATCCCACCGGGGCCTCTCGCGCTTCCCGCGTAGGCATACAATGCCGGCGGGAATACTTGCTGCGCCCGCCCGGGCAGCGCGATCTCCACCGGTTCGTCAAGCCGAAGCAACACGACGTAGGCACCCTTGCTGTCGGGGATGTCATCGATGGAGCCAGGCGTGCACCAGGTTCCCGGTATTCCGGCGCCCGTGATGCTTTTGCGAAGCAGTTTCGGGTTTGTCGGGTGATCGCCAGGATACCATGCCGTAAACCGGCCTTGCGGTTCCATGCTTGAAGTCACAACTGCACCTTCTTGTTTTCGCTGGCATGTGCCGGGGCGATCTCAAAATCGAGCCGGCCATGGGCGGTGCGCAGGGCCCGCTCCACCTCGTCCGGCTTGCCGGCGTGGGCGAAGATGAACCCAAGATACCTGTCGCCTTCGGGTAACGGCACGAGCCAGTCTCCGAAATGCGCGCTGATGATCACATCGTCGATTCCTGGGCAAGACCGGGCGGCCTCGAGTCCGGTGATGGACCGTAATTGTCCGGCTGCGGGGATCGGAATCATCATGACACCGGAGGCCCGGTCTTCGCGTTTCAGGTCGGCCTCGGGAAAACCCAGGGCATGGCGCAGGATCACTTCTTCGAGTTTTACGTCGCCTGCAAAGCTGAGCGCGCGTGAACACAGACCGCCGATCGACCGTGCAGCAAGCTCTATGACCCAGGCGCCCGTGTTGTTGAGACGTAGTTCCGCATGGATCGGGCCGTCCCGCAGTCCCAGGGCCCCGGCCGCGCGGGCGGTCTCGGCGAAGATCTCCTGCTGGTTGCCATCGGAAAGGCGTGAAGGCGTCACGTAGAGGGTTTCCTCGAAGAACGGGCCATCCAGAGGGTCGGGCTTGTCGAACAGGGCGAGGACATTCAGGTTGCCGTCTTTCAACAGACCCTCCAGGCTCACCTCCCGTCCCGGAATATAGCGCTCAATCAGGATCGAATTCTTGTGGCCTGCGTCAGTGGCCCCCGGCACTTGCTGCAAGATGGCGGCAATCCGCCGGCATGCCGCAAGGAACGCAATTTCATTGTCGGCCCTGATCACACCTCGGCTCGCGGACAGATTGAGCGGCTTCAGGATGCAAGGGTAGGCCAGTGATTTGGCCGTCTCTGAAAGGTCGTCGTAGAGGCTGACCAGCCTGAACCACGGCGAACGGATGCCGGCCTGCGCCAGAACGCAACGAAAACGGTATTTGTTGTGTGCGGCCTCGACCGATTTAATTGAATTGTGCGGCAGACCCAGGGCTGCGGAGGCAACGGCCGCGAGCATGGTTGTTTCTTCGTCGGTTCCAACCACCGCGGCAACCGGGTAGGGGCGGGCATGGGCCACGATCCGGGAAATGTTCTGCTCGTTGGGCTCGAAACCAAGCGACAGGGACCGGCCGGAGGAAAACGGCTCCAGAACCTGGCGGTGGTTTGAGCCGACCACGACGTCGACACCGAGACGCCGCGCAGCATCCAGAAAGTCTTTCGCCCGGTAGGACGTGGCCGGTAGCAGGAGGAGCACCCTTGGCATCTATCCATTGACCCCGAAACAGCTGATGTTGCGCACGGCGAGTGAATTCAAGAGGGGCCTTTCCTGGTTTCGAAATAGGGGTTGGTGCCGCTGGCATGGTCAGTCACATCGACAACGGAAACGATCTCGGGAACCTGTTCCCTGATCATGACTTCGACGCCCTGTCTCAAGGTGACGTCGGACATGGCGCAGCCCTGACAACCGCCCTCGAACCGGATGTAGGCACAGTCGTTCTTGACTTCCACAAGCCGAACGAAACCTCCATGACCGCCAACGGCCGGATTGATCTGTTGGTCCAGAACGCGCCGCACGGCCGCCGCCGGCGACGTGCCGCGGTCAGACTGCAGATTTCGATCGGTGCCGGTGGCCGTGACGAGTTGCACATCCATGACTTCAGGCACGTAGTGGCGGATCATGTCCGAGATGTTGCCCATGATCGGGATCGAAGCCCCCGGTGACCCGAAAATTCCGAATTTCGCGATGCCGTCCGCATAGCCCTGAAAAGTCAGACTGCCGCCCCTGTCTGCGAGCAGAGGACGAACTTTGTCATCCAGAAGGTCTTTGATCCTGGTTGCTACTTCGTCTTCGGGCTGGACCTCGTTGTCCGGGCCGATGTCCTGCAGCGGGCTCTCGCCACTATGAGCCCGTGCGGCGGTCGCGGATTGCGCCAGTGCCTGTTCAAGGTCGGCAATCAGGTCCTGGGTATTCTCAAGGCCGATGGAAAGGCGCAACAAGTCCGGTGGAACCCGTGTCGACGGTCCCTCGATACTGGCGCGTTGTTCGATCAGGCTCTCGACGCCGCCAAGCGAGGTGGCGCGCTTGAACACCGCCACCCGGGCCGCGGTCGCCACGGCGGCGGCTTCACCGTGTGCATGGCGCAGCGACAGCATGCCGCCGAAGCCGCCGGACATCTGGCGTGCGGCTGTGGTGTGGCCGGGATGGCCGGGCAGTCCGGGGTACAACACATGGGAGACCTGGGGATGCCCCTCGAAATGGCGTGCGATGGCGAGTGCCCCTTCGCAACTGCGTTGGACCCGCACGAACAAGGTGCGCATTCCGCGCAACAGCAACCAGGCCTCGAACGGACCCAACACGGCGCCTGCGTCGCGGCGCCAGGCGCGTATGCGCTGCCAGAACGAATCCTGTTCTGCGCACACCACCGCGCCGGCAAGCACGTCGCTGTGGCCGTTCAGGTACTTGCTGGCAGAATGGACGACCAGGTCGGCGCCGAGTTCGAGCGGGCGGGTCAGCACGGGCGTCGCCACCGTGCTGTCGACGGCAACACGGGCACGGACAGCCCGCGCGATTTCCACTGCAGCTGCGATGTCGGTGATTTCCCAGGTTGGATTTGCCGGTGTTTCAAGCCAGACCAGCCGGGTCCTGCCGGGGCGCATTGCGCCGGCCAGCACCGTCAGGTCGGTCGTGTCCACGAATTCCACGTCGAGACCCCACGACATGGCAAAATCGATCAGCCAGGTCCGCAAGGCCCAGTACATGACCCGCGACGCCACCACATGATCGCCCGGCAGCAACGACTGAAAGACGGCATTCGCTGCCGCCATGCCGGAGGCAAAGAGCAGGCAATCGCTGCCACCCTCAAGGGCCGCCAGGAGTTGTTCGGGTTCGTCGTAGGTCGGATTGTGGGGCCGCGTGTAGCCGCGCCCGGAACTGTAGCCGCCGTCTGGATCCCGTTCGTAGGTGGTGGACAGATGCAGGGGCGGCACCAGTGCCCGCGTGACCTCGTCGATCTTCCCCATCGCCTGCGCTGCCAGAGTCTCAGGCGCGAGCGGGTGCGCCGGTCGGCCTTGATTTTTGTCACCGGTCATTCTTGCCTCAAGCCTCCTGGGGTGCGCAGCCTGCGTGCTTGTGCCAGTCTGTCATTGCCGGAAGGGGCAATCAAGGTGAGGTATCGGCTTGCCCCGGTCTTTGCTTTCAACTTCCGATCGACCCCGATGAACTGGTGGGTAGTCTGAATGCCGAGCGGTATGCCGTTTTCACACGGAACCGTGGTGCCCGGTTTTGAGAATTGCCCGAAATTGAGTTCAATGGGCCAGGACGTCGAATCACGAGAGGAAATTGAAATGAGAATCGATGCCCTTCCGGGCCCCCGGTGTTGGACGCTCCGGCTTGTCATCGCCGTTTTTGTTTGCGTGTCGGTAACGCCCGCCAGCGCTGAGACCTTTTCGCAATATTTGAGCAAATTGCGGGGCGATGCCAGGGCTTCAGGGATCTCGGACAAGGTCATCAGCGCCGCGTTCAAGGGATTGAAACCCAACATGAAGCTGATTCCCCTGACGACCAGGCAACCGGAGTTCCTGCAGCCGGTGGGGCGGTATCTTTCAAAACGCGTGACGTCCTCCCAGATCAGGAACGGCCGCAAGCGCGTCCGGAAGCACGCCAAGGACCTGGCTGCGGCAGAGCGTCGGTTTGGCGTCAACCGCTACATCGTGGCGGCCATCTGGGGACTTGAAACCAACTATGGCGGTTATGTGGGGAAGAGCGACATTTTCCGTTCGCTTGCAACTCTGGGATGGAAGCGGTACCGCGGCGAGTTTTTCCGAAAGCAGTTCATCGATGCGCTCCACATCATGCAAACCGAGAAGATCGGCCGCCGCCGGATGATCGGATCGTGGGCGGGAGGCATGGGCCAAACCCAGTTCATTCCGTCCAGTTACCGTGAGCATGCCGTTGATTTCGACGGCGACGGCCGCCGGGACCTGTGGCGTTCGACCGCGGATGCGCTGGGTTCCACAGCGAACTACCTCGTCAAATACGGATGGGTGCCGGGCGAGCCGTGGGGCTATCCCGTCATCCTGCCGAAGGACCTGCCCCGGACGGCATGGACACGCCCCTGGAAGGATTGGGCGACGGCCGGTGTGCGGCGTAAGGACGGGGGCAAATTCCCCGCGAAGTCACAGGCGACGCTGTTGTTTCCGGCAGGCTCGGAAGGCCCGGCCTATCTGGTGACGCAGAACTATACCGCCATCCGGAACTACAATTGGTCCGACTCTTATGTTTTGTCGGTGACACGCCTGGCGGCGCACCTGAGCGGCAGGCCGCCGCCGACCCAAAAATGGCCGACGCGTTCGCCGCTGCTCAAGCCGCAGCGCCAGAAAATTCAATCCCTGCTTGCTCAAAAGGGGTATCCGGTGCCCAACCGGATAGGCCGTATCACGCTGGAAATGCGCAAAGTCATCCGGGACTATCAGTTGTCGCGCGGCCTCGTTGCCGACGGCCACCCGGATCTGGAACTGCTGAAGGCGTTGGGCGGGTAGCCTGTTGCGGTCAGTTGGGATGTCGTTGAGCGGCCATCACTTTGTGTCCAACCCAGTGACATGATGTGGCTCCATCAATCGATCCAGGGCGACCGGGTGTTGCGCCAGAACGGGTTACACCTTGGTTACTGCCGGGAGGATGGTAGCGACCAGACTGTCCGGATCGTCTGACACATCGACTGTCAGAACATGTTCGTCGCTGTCCGGCGGTTCCAGGGCTGCAAACTGACTCTCAAGCAGACCCGGAGGCATGAAATGGTCACGGCGTGCATCGAGGCGGGCGCGCAGTGTTTCGGGGCTGCCGGTGAGATAGATGAAGGTTGCGTCCGGATCGCCGTGCCGCAGCCTGTCGCGGTAGGTCCGCTTGAGCGCGGAGCAGGAAACGACAGCGTTCGAGCCGTTCAGGCAGCATCGCCCGATTTCACGGGCAATTGCATCCAGCCACGGCCAACGGTCGTCATCGGTCAACGGCTGGCCCGAAGCCATCTTGGTACGGTTTTCAGGCGGATGTAGGTCGTCTCCCTCAATGAACCGAGCGCGGAGCCGGTCGGCGAGGGCGGTGCCGACGGTGGTCTTGCCGCAACCGCACACACCCATGACGATAATGATCATGGGTCACCAGAGTGCCAGGGGCCGTGGAAGACGCCGTCTTCGCCCTGACGCTTCAAACCATGTGCGCCGAACCGATCCCTTTGCAGCTGGACCAAAGCTGTCGGCAGCCGTGGCGTGTGGCACGCATCATGGTAGGTCAGGCAACTGGCGAGGACGGAGACTGGAACGCCGGCTTGCGTCGCCTGGCCTACAGTCCGGCGCAGTGCGCCAATTCGCCGGGCAACAAAGGCGCCTGTCGCCGCTGGGTCGGCCATCAGGTCCAGCAGCGCCATGCGCAGGATCGACCCGGAGCGCCAGACGCCGGCGACGTCCTGAAGCTCGATTGCCCAGTTGTACCGGACAGAACCTGCTTCCAACAGATGGATACCTTGTGCCAGGGCGGTTGCCATGGCGGCGCCCAGACCATCATGAATGTCCTGCGTCGAGAGGCTGACGCCAGTTTTTCCGGCCGTCGAAACGCCGCGGTGTCTGAGGGCGCTGTGAGACGAGATCTGGCGCACTGCGACGGCCTCTGCGATGGCCGGTACGGGCACGCCCAAATCCAGGGCCGTGGCGACACACCAGCTTCCGGTTCCCTTCTGGCCGGCGGCATCATCGACAATATCGAGGAGTGCCTGGCCGGTCTCGGAGTCGGTTGTCCGCAGCACTTCGGCGCTGATTTCCATCAGATAGCCGTTGAGTTCGCCCTCTTGCCAACAGGCCAGGGTGTCTCCGGCGGCACGGGGGGACATTCCGGTTGCCTGGAGCAGGGCACAGCTCTCGGCGATGGCCTGCATGATGGCGTATTCGATTCCGTTGTGCACGGTTTTGACGAAATGGCCGGCACCACCGGTCCCAAACCAGGCGAGGCAGGCTGCGCCCTCGTGGCGCGCGGCGATCGTGCTCAACAGTGATACCAGCGAAACGCGCGTATCGACCGGACATCCCAACATCAGGGAAGGGCCATGGCGTGCACCTTCGGCACCGCCCGACACACCCAGACCGGCAAAGTTCAGAGCCTGTTTCCCCAGAACCGCGGCGCGCGCCTGTGTGTCCCGGAAATCGGAATTGCCGCCGTCGATCACGGTGTCTCCGGGGTCCAGGACCGAAATCAGATCGTGGATCAGAGCCGTGAGCGGCTCACCTGCCTTGACCATGGCGAGAACCGTGCGCGGTGCATCCAGACCGGCCGCGAGACCCTCGAGGCTTTCGCACACAGTTATCCCGGGGGCGTGCCAGCTTCGGGCCTGGGGCCATGGATCCCAGACGGCCACCTCGTGGCCTGCACAGTGGAAGTTCAAGGCCAGATTTCGACCCATGACGCCCAGTCCAATGATAGCCAGCTTCATAGACCGGTCCAACGATTGTTGCGGCTCTGGATCAGATCGATCCGGGAGGCTTGCTTCCAGCCCGCGCCGCCGATCCTGCAATAGCAACTGGTGAGGGACTCCGGAGCGTCTGCACCGGCCGCGGGCTCGCGTACCGGGACTGTGTCGGATATGGCGTCGTAATCGTCGATGATGTGCTTCCCGCTGTTCTGGCGGTCATTCCACTTTTTGTTGTTATTAAGTGCCAAGCGGAACTAATGCTAGTGTAAAATTCTCTGCATGAGGGGCATCGTGAGGACCTTGTTGCCGGGCAATCGGCCTCACCGCAAGATCGCCGGTAACGCTTTCGCCGATCCGGATGGTCGCCGCCTTGGAAGTTGTGTCGGGCACAAGCGTTACCGGCAACCCTCGCTTATCCCCCGACACCAGCTTGACCGTGTGCTGCCTCAAGCTTGCTCCAGTCGAACGCGACGCCGGTGCCTGGTGTGGATGGAGCGATGGCCAGGTTGTCAACGACGACCAATGGCCGTGTCGTATAGGCATCGATGGGGAAACTGTGAACTTCGATCCAACCGGCAGCAGTCCGTGCCGAAACCAGACTGACATGAAGCTCCTGCATACCGTGGCTGCACGGGAGAATGCCGCTCTGTTCGCCCAGTTCCGCCGCCCGCAGCCAGCCGGTTATGCCGCCGCAGTTCGAGGCGTCGGGCTGCAGAAACGACAGCTTGGCATCGGCAATGGCAAATTCAAACTCGTGGATGGTGTGCAGGTTCTCGCCCATGGCAAGAGGGACACCTGTGGCCTCGGCAATGCGGCCGTAGCCCTTATAGTCGTCGGGAATTGTGGGTTCTTCGAACCAGAGGATGTCGAACTCGGCGAACGCCCGGGCAGCGGCGATGGCCTGGTCAACACTCATGGAATAATTGGCGTCGACCATGAAACTGATGTCGGGGCCGATCGCGTCGCGCACTGCGCGGACCCTTTCGACGTCTTCGGCGAGGCTTGGCTTGCCGACTTTTATCTTCACCCCGTTGAAGCCGGCATCGACGTAGCCGCGGACATTGCTCAAGAGTTTGGGCAAGGGAAAATTCAGATCAATACCGCCGCAGTAGGCCTTGCAGCGGTCGGACGCCCCTCCGGCCATTTTCCAGAGCGGCTGGCCGGCGCGTTTGCCCCTGATATCCCAAAGCGCTATGTCGACCGCCGAAATTGCGAAGGACGCAATACCGCCACGGCCCACATAGTGCAGGTGCCACTGCATGGCGTCGTGAAGCACTTCCACATCGGTTGCATCTTTGCCCAGGAGGAAGGGTTTCAGGTCGTGTTCGAGCATGGCGTGTATTGCGCGACCGCCCCTGCCGCCGGTGTATGTGTACCCGGTCCCGGATGTTCCGTCGGCAAGCTCAAGCGTCACGGTCACCAGCTCAAAGTGCGTATGATCGCCGTGTTTGGCGTCAGACAGGACTTCTTCAAGAGGCACGTTGAAAACGCGACACTCAAATACCGTGACTGTACTCATAGCGGGATTTGACTTTTTATTGCGGATGCCAAGCTGTACTTTTTTGTATAACAAAAAATGGGTTTTATCAAAACTGGCATCAAAAAGGCCGATGATTTTTGCGGAGTTTTGTAATTTTGGGAATACAAAACTACGGGTGCGGTCGAGCGTAGCCTGGCTATAAGTGAACTATGGAGCACAGGTTGACCCGATCAGAGCCGAGGCATGTGTCGCCGAACGCGCGCGCAGCAGACGCCGTCGTGGAGGAACTGGAGGCGCGGATTTTCTCCGGTGAGCTGGCCGACGGTCAACCTCTGCCGGCTGAACGGGTGCTGATAGAGGAATTTGAAGTCAGCCGCACAATGGCACGTGAAGCGATCAGGATGCTGGCAGGCAAAGGACTCGTGGAAGCCAAGCCCCGTTTTCGACCTGTGGTGCGACGTGCGACTTATGAAACGGCCCTCGGCGTGCTTGGAGGGGTCGTCCACCATCTGCTGGAGCAGAAAGGCGGCGTCAAGCACCTGTTTGATGCCCGCATCTTTATCGAGTCTGCCTTGGTGCGCTGCGCTGCCGAAGAAGCGACCAAGGACGATATTGCAAATCTGCGCACGGCCTTGGAGAGGAACAGCGACGCCATTATGGAGTCGGACTTCTTCTATGAAACCGACATGGCGTTCCACAGCGTCCTGTATACAATTCCCGGCAATCCGATCTTTCCGGCGTTGCACAAATCCTACACGGCGTGGCTTGCGGATCACTGGAAGGAAATGCCGCGTCTGCCCGAGCGCAACAGAAGAAATTACGCAGCACATGCGGCAATTCTGGATGGTATCCTAAATCGCGACCCCGATGCTGCCGAAAGCGCGTTGCGCCGGCATCTTGCCGATGCCTGGGAGCAGGTTCGGGGAACATTCAAGGCGCTGGATTGAGTTGCCTTTCGCGCCGTCGTTACATGTGGGCGAAGGTCTGCCACGGGGCAAACTCTGCCTCGCCGACGTCCACAAGCGATCACCTGTCGGCGACACAGACCTGTCGTTGTTCACCAAGGCCTTCAATTCAGAGCGTGACAACATGGCCGGGCTGCAGAAACTGCGGCGGTTTCAATCCGAAGCCGGTGCCTGGAGGTGTGTTAGTGGAAATCACATCACCCGTGTGCAGGGTCATGAACTTGCCAGGGCCAGGGCGCACTAATTTGAACCGTAGCAATGGCCGGATCGAGCCCCTATTTACCGCTCGCCACTTGATGCGAAATCAGACGCCCGGTGATAGGGCAGCAAACACTTCGATGGAATCAGTCAGACGCGAAACACCGATAAACGCCGCCCCATGGGGCGGCGATGTTTGGCATTTCAGAGGACCCTACGCCCATCCGAGTTGCTTGAGGGAATGGCCGTCGTTCCAGATCTTGGTCATGTGGGTGATTTTGTCGCCCTCAAATTCCATGACATATGCGTAGTCGGCTGCAACCGCGTTGCCGGTTGGTGGGACCGGACCGCCCTCTCCGGTCTGGGTGCCCTTGAAGACTGCGGTGGCCGTCACGATGCTTCGTTCGTGATCGGTCGAGAACGATTTGAGGTCGTAATGACCGTCCGGGACTGGGGTCAACAGCCCTGCCATCCAGCCGGTATACCCCTCGACCGTCGTGATGTCGGCCAGCGCGTCTGCCTGGCATGAAAAGGCGGCACCCTCATGGCAATAGTTCCCGCACACATCCCAGCCCTTGCCGGTTTCGCAGGCATCGAAGAATGACATTGCAGTCTCGGAAATCGTCATATTTTTGCTCATTGTCCAATTGTTTCCTTGTTCCGGTTCGGTGTTCCGCGTGGGCTACCGCCGGACAAATATTATATAAAAGAAATATTTTAAAATAGATACTTTAAAATAATAGGGCAGTCGACCTTAGTCGCGCAAGGCCCGCGAAATCACATCGTAAAAGTCTTGAATTAGGGCTTTTTTATTGTCATGGCGTCCATACAGCACCGCGCCATGAACGCAGAAAACGACAAAGCCCGCAAGCTGCGCCGGGTCTCTGTCCGGGCCGATATCACCGTCCAACTGCGCGTTGCGCAGGGCGTTTTTGACTAGTGATTCGATCTCGGCGCAGAACGCGCCCACTTGTATCGCAGCTTCAGAGCTAATCACGTGCTTTTGCGCCAGATGGTTCATCATCAAGCAGCCCTTGTATTCTGTTCTGGCAGCGCCGGTCATAACATTCCTAAGAAATACCTGGACACCGGCCATGTTGGGATTGTCGACCAGGACCTGATAACGCGGTCCAATGACATGACCGCGATAATATTCGAGCGCCTCAAGAAAAAGCCCATTCTTGTCTCCGAACTCCTTGTACATGCTGGCGGTATTCAGTCCGGTCTCACGGACGAGGTCGCTGACCGAGGTCGCCCTGTAGCCGTTATGCCAAAATAACCCCATGGCTTTCTCCACCACCGCGTCACGGGAGTATGTTCTTGCTCTGCCCATGTTCGTTTTATAAAACGTTCGTTTGAAAACCTCAATGGACCCTCGAAGGCACGGTCAATCAACACCTCTTACGAAGCATCCAGAATAGTGGATGTCAGGTTCGAGGCACCCCTAGAAAGAAATTCTCTGCGACCGCGTTGTCCGCACTGCTGACCTTCTGAAATATTTGCGATCTTCCGGTTTGAGCCCTCTTTGTAAGTTTTCTGCTACGCGGCCAACGACTGCTTTCACCTTTGGCTTGCCAACTGAAAGTCAACGCACCCTTTCGAACAAGTAGGCAAATGGCGATTTCGTGTAAGCAATGCCACGACATGATTTCGACAGGCTGTCACGGGTAATCGTTTGCGGCTTCTTCGTTACCATGTAGCCGTCAAGATTCTGATCGGTGACACTGTAGCGACCGTTTGCGGATGTGACCACGGCAACCAGCTTGAACCGCGGATCCAGAGCAGCAAGTGCCGCATCGCCATGGCTGGAGTTCACCAAGAGCAGCCCCCCGATACGCAGCAAATGGCCGCAGGCTTCTGATATGAACCCTGCATAGAGCGAGATCAGCAGATCAAAACTCTCCGCTTCAAGGTCCAACGACCGGTAGTCGCCGTGCAGGAATTCTATCCGGCCGTTCACGTTACCACCATGGTCGCCAATGATCTGCCGGACGCCGTCAGCATCGGCAAAAAACGCCGCCGCGCGTTTGTCCGTATCCGCATAGGTGACATCATCGTAAACGAAGGACGGCGCGACATCGACGTAGCTGCCCGCATAGAGCACGCGACGGGCAGGCTCAGCCGCGCTCACAGCCTGAAATAGCCGCCAGCGGTCGCCCTTGTGTTGGTCTTGCTTGTCCCAGAGCGCCTTTGTCTTGTCTTTCATTCTGTCCCCCTCGGCAAAGTCTTCCAACCTTCCACCGCTACCTCATGGGCCATCGTTTCCGCGCGGAACCGGCCTCCTGACATCGCCGCCGTTACCGTTACGGCTCAAGGCCATTGAGAAGAAACGCATGCAGAGTCCGCATCGCGTTCTCACCAATGTTGTTCTTCGACAGGCTACGAAGGCCATGTCCTTCCATACTGTCCAAGATCATGCATGCAACCGCCCGCTCATCGTCATATGATGTAAACGAGCCGGACTTTGATCCTTCTCTTAGGCAACTGGCCACCGCATCAATCAATCTGCTGCGGTTCCTTCCGAACACTTCTGCGATCATCGGATTTCGCAGAGCCTCGGTCAGGATCTCAACGCCCAGCAGAGCATTTTCGGGGCGTGAAACGTAGGCCGCGTAGTCGTCAATAAAGCGCTCCAGTGCTTCCTGTGGGTTGTCTGGTTCTGTCAACAGATCAATAAACTCAGACAATTCTTCTCCCTCTATCTCGGCGATGAACGCCAGAACGGCCTCCTTACCTTTGAAGTGGTTGTAGAGGTTTCCCAAACTGACCCCAGCCTGCTTGGCGATGTCGCGGACACCTGTCTGATGATAGCCGCGCTCCAGAAAGCACGTGACCGCAGCATGCACGATTTCGATCTTTCGCGGATGAATAGGTTGAGGGTCTTTAGACAACGGCTTGACGCTCCGGTGTATGGTCACTAGATGATATGAACGATCGTTCGTTCATATCATCTAGTGAGTCGGAAAGAAAGGATTTGTCATGACGTTTCAAAAACGCTGGTATCTAGGGTTTCTCGGTCTGATCGGGGTCTATGAACTCCCAAAGCTGATCGACGTCTTTCAGGCGGGTGGATCATGGTGGGGCCTCACTGGCGCACTCTGGTTTCTGTGGTTTTTCTATTTCATCCCCGAGTCCAAGGCTGACGCTTCGAACGATCAATCCTAACCCAGCCGCTGCCCTGGAGCACAACAATGTCGATTGAATATCTCGTTTCTCTCTTTGATTTCCATCAGATCATGCTGGTCGTTGCGACCCTGTTTGTCGTCAACATGACGATCACTGGTGTAGAGATCATTCTGGACCTGACCACCAAAAAAGAACGGCGCTGGAAAGATACAGTCGCAAACTGTGCAATCTTTGTCGCCCATCAGGTGATTGAAAAGACGGCCTTTGCGTCCTTTGGTTTTGTGGCTCTGCTGCCGTTCTACTACCTGACGCCGCTTTCCATTCCGATGACGGCGTGGACTTGGCTTCTGGCGCTTCTGGTTGCAGATTTCACCTACTACTGGATGCACCGGCTGGAGCATGAACACCGCATCCTTTGGGCTAGTCACAGCGTGCATCACAGCTCGGAAGACTACAATCTCACCGTTGGTTTCCGGTTGAGCGTCGTGGAGGGGTTTTTTGAATGGGCCTTCCTGATTCCGATGATCCTCCTCGGGTTCAACCCTTTTCAAGCGCTTGTCGCACTGATCCTCGTTGCCCAATACCAGCACTGGGTACACACAGAACGGGTGGGCAAGCTGGGTTGGCTTGATGAAGTCTTTAACACACCTTCCGTGCACCGCGTCCATCACGGGTCAAATGCTCAATATCTCGATAAAAACTACGGCGGCATTCTGATGATCTGGGACAAAATGTTCGGGACGTTTGAGCGTGAAGACGAAAAGGTCACCTACGGGCTGACCCGTAACATCCATACCAATAACCCGGTCAAGATCACCTTTGTGGAGTTCGGCAACATCTGGCGTGACGTGAAGAAATGCCGGATAATGGGGGACCGTCTGCGTATCATTTTCGGCGGGCTGTCATGGCGTCCTGACTATTTCCGATCTGCAAATGATACCCCGTCACAAGACCAACACACAAAGACAGCGAAGTAGAGAGCCGTGATGGAGACGACCAAACAGGCCCCCAAAGGCAACCGGCTTGAAGGCCTCGATCTGGCCCGTTATGTGGCCTTTGTCGGCATGCTGATCGTCAACTTCAAGATCGCAATGGGGGCTGAAGGTGGCGATGGCTTGTTAAGCACATTGACCACAGCATTGGAAGGACGTGCCGCCGCGACTTTTGTGGTCTTGGCAGGTATTGGCTTAGGGCTGGCAAGTCTCAAAGGCCTGGATCAAACGATTTCCGTGACCATCAAACGCGCGCTGTTCCTGCTGGTGATCGGCCTGCTGAATATGACAATCTTTGATGCTGACATCCTGCATTACTATGCGTTCTATTTTCTCTTCGGTGTGCTGTTGCTGCCGCTTGGCTCTCGCGCTTTGTTCGGGGTTCTGGTCGGCCTCAACATCGCCTTTGCAATGATGATCCTGACGCTAAATTATGACGCGGGTTGGAACTGGGAGGACTACACCTATGCTGGCTTCTGGACGCCCGTTGGTTTCGTGCGAAACCTGTTCTTCAACGGCTGGCACCCAGTCATCCCGTGGCTTGGGTTTCTGCTGTTCGGTATTATTCTCAGTCGTATCTCGCTCGCAGAACACGCAACTCAATTGAAGCTGATCGCCGGGGGCGCGATTGCATTTGTCGTCGTAGAGGGATCGAGTGCTTTGCTCATAGCTCAATTGGCACCGATTGCGCCGGAACTCGCGGAACTGGCGACAACAGAACCGGTGCCACCGATGCCACTTTATACACTCGCGGGCCTTGGGGCCGCGTGCGTCGTCGTTGGGGTCTGCTTGCTGATCTCGGATCGCCTGAAGGCTATGGGGGTTCTCCGCCTGCTGGTTCCTGCCGGGCGGCAAACCCTGACGCTCTATATTGCTCACATTTTGGTTGGCATGGGAACGCTCGAGGCACTTGGCATGCTTGGCGGGCAGACCGTCGCGCAAGCCGTAGGCGCGTCCCTTTTGTTTTGTTTCGCCGCCACCGTCTATGCACTGATCTGGGCGCGTTGGTTCAAGCGTGGGCCGATTGAGGCTATGATGCGAAAAATTGCAGGCTAGCTGTCAATAGCCGCGGTCCTTGTCAAAAGGAGAACCAGAACCGGACCTTGGCGCAAATGCAGCGAATGTCTAAAAAGTCCGCTGAGCCGACATTCGCGACGTCACGAACTCAAATCTAATTCGGGATATGAATCAAGTGGGCAGGAGGACTTGCCCATTTCTGATTGCTATTGGCTGACCGAGCCTTAACTTGAGCGCATCAAACCATGCTTCCGGCAACCCCACCGAAGACCCCGTGTCGATGACAGGCGTGTCATAAGCGGAATCACCCGCGTCATCCGAAACGGTCTGAGATGGCGAGACGCACCCGAAATTCAGGGGCCGCACAAGACCTTGTGCAATCGCTTTGTCCGTTGGGCACGAAAGGGCGTTCTTGATCGCCTCTTTAGCGGCATGGCGGGTTGCGTCGAAGAGCCAGACATAGTCATGATCGACGCCACTCACCTGAAAGCTCACCGGACTGCTTGCAGTTTGGCAAAAAAGGGGCTGCTCCGCACTGCACTGGTCGAACCAAGGGCGGCTTGAACTCCAAACTGCATGCACTGTGAGACAACCAAGGAAGGCCCTTGGTCCTATGCTCGAGTGAAGGCCAACTCTCCAATCATATTGGGGCAAAGCTGATCTATCCAGCGATGCCCGATGCTAAAGTCCTGATCGGCGACAAAGGCTATGACGGCGACGCGTTCCGAGATGCGCTGAATGCCCGCAAGATCAAAGCCTGCAGCATCCCACCACGATCAAACCGGACGACACCAAGGAGTTACTCCAAAAGCTTGTACAAGCAACGTCACAAGGTGGAAAACGTGTTCGCAAAGCTCAAAGATTGGCGGCGCATCGCAACCAGATACGACCGCTGTGCTCATACATTCATGTCGGCAATCTGCATCGCAGCAGTTGTCATGTTTTGGATCATTCAATGAGTCCTGACCCTAGGGGCTGTCCAGAGCGTTGCTGTGGCGAAAACCGTAAGAAGAGGACGTCAACGCATCATCTGTGCGGCTGTTGCGAAAGTAGACACTGATGTGATTTGCCAACGCGTCGGCACACGCCTTTGAGTTGCGTGCAAGGGCTGCATCGAGAATGGCTTTGTGCTCCTCGATGATGTGATTGCCGCGAAAGCCCTGGGTTTGAAATTCAAGGGTCACAACTTTCCGGAATTGATCGAAAAGTACCTTATGCAGTCTCTGATGCAATGCCGAGCCGCAGGCCGACAACAATGCTGCGTGAAATTCCCAGTCGCATTGTCTCCACAGGTCGAAATGGATATCTCCATCACGGTGCATGGAGCGTTCAATGTGCGCCAACCGATGGTGGGCGGCAAAGAGGGTGCTTTCCCACTCGACACCGCCATGGACAATGGAATGATGCGCGCCATTGCTTTCCAAGAGTATCCTCAGGCGCGCGACTTCTTGCAGGTCGGTGGTTTCTATGGCGTCCTTGAGCAATGTCTCCCGCTCTTCCAATGGAAGCGAACGGGCCGCGCGGACTGTCTTGTCTTGTTCCAGGACAACGGCGCCCACATTGATCCGGACTTCAATGAGACCCATGACTTCCATGGCCACGATGGCTTCTCGAATGGTTGCCCGGCTGACGTTCAACTGTCGGGCGAGTTGGTTTTCGGCAGGCAATCTATCGCCAGGCTGCAAGCTGTTATCAACGATCAGCTCCGCGATCCGGCGGGTCGTCGCAACATACAACCGTTCCTGGCGTTCAGTGTCTGGATTTTCGAGCATCAGCCTCGCCTTCAACATTGCCTGACAATTGTAGGTCGCCCCGATGCTGATCACGGTGGTTCATTTTATGGGCCGAATGTGGGCTACTGGTTGCTAACGATACAAAATATTTTGCTTGAACGCCATATTGTCAGGCAATGTTTGTTGCCACAATCAAGACAGCAACGTATCATTCAATCTGGATGGGCGCGGTCTAGGCGGCGCTTTGCCCAACACGGTTGCATGTCAGTAGGCGTTTATCGCGTCTTTTCGTCTGGCATGGAACGGAGATAAATGCGAGGCCCGCCGCTCGGGACGGCCACGCAGTAACAAGGAAACGTCCAAATGAAATTCAGAAACATTCTTGCCGGTGTTGCCGGTGCTGCCCTTCTGGCGGCAAGCTTCGGTCTTTCCGCCCAGGCACAGGAAACCAAGCTTCGTATTCAGACCCACTATGCCCCGGAAACCGTCTCCGGCAAGCTGGCGGCTCAGTATGTAGACGATATTCAGACCATGTCCGGTGGCGGCATCAAGGTGGAGATGTTCTACGCGTCTTCGGTCGTCAAGTCGGTTGAGACCTTCGATGCAGCGGCAACCGGCATCCTCGATTGCGACATGACAGGCGGTAGTTACCAGACCGGCAAGAACCCGGCCTTCCAGTTTGTCGGCGATATCATGGGCGGCTACGAGACGCCATACCAGCAGCTTTCCTGGCTCTATTATGGCGGCGGTCTCGCTGCGGCCCAGAAGCTCTACAACAAGTTCGACATGGAGCTTATCGGCTGGTGGGTCTATGGCCAGGAATCCTTCGCGTCTTCAAGACCCATTGCAAGCACGGCGGATTTCAAGGACTGGAAGTTCCGTTCGCCTCCTGGAATGGAAACCAAGATCTTCGAAAAACTTGGCGCAAAACCGATCGTAATGGACTTCACGGAAATCTTCACGGCGCTTGAGTCGGGCATCATCGACGGTGCGGATGCATCCGGCCTCGCCAACAATGTCGGTCTCGGTCTCTACGACATCGTGAAGTTCGCCAATTATCCCGGCTTCCATTCGATGCCGTCGGATCATCTCGCGTGCAACAAGGCAAAGTTCGATGCCATGCCGGCAAACCATCAGCGCATCATGAAAGTCGCGATGGAAGCCCTCGCTCTGCGCACCGCCCTGACATTTGAGAAAAAGAATGCCGAAGCCGCTGCAGCGTTGCGTGCAAAAGGCGTGACCCTGTCTCAATGGGCTCCTGAAGAGCTTCAGAAGTTCCGTGATGCAGCACAGGCAACCTGGCCTGAGTTTGCGACCACGCCGGAAGCCAAGGCCCTGGTTGAAGCGCATCTGACCTATCTGCGCCAACTCGGTCTGGCCAAATAACTCGAAAAACGGATTAGGCGGTTCCTCGTGGAACCGCCTTTTTTGTCCCTCCGTCCGTCATTATCGGATATGATTCGGACTGACGATCGGACAGTGGCAAACATGCTTATCAGGGGAGCGGTTTTGCATGGTGGAACATGAGCGCACAGGCCCGCTGGACCTGCTCACATGGTGTTTCAGCCGCATCGCCATGTGGGCGCCCTTCTTCATTGTCCTCATCATTCTGTACGAAGTGGTCATGCGCTACTTCTTTGCTGCGGCAACTCTCTGGGTCAATGAGATGTCGCTTTGGATCGCCGGTGGGATCTACCTCTCCGCCGGACTGTATTCCATGCAGCAACGCAGCCACATCCGAATATTCATCGTTTACGACATGGTGCCCCTGTGGATGCGGCGTCTGTTTGATGTGCTGTCTACGGTTTGTGTCTGTGTCTTCGCTTTTGCCGTTGTCTGGGGCGGGTTTGGCGAGGCCAGAGCCAAATTTCTGCGCTGGGAAACCTTTGGCACAGCCTTTGACCCACCCCTGCCGGCGACGATCAAACCGCTCATCCTGACAATGCTTTTGTTCCTTGCCCTGCAGGCCATGTCCAACCTCATTCGCGATTGGCCTTCGGTCGCCTGGGTCCGCAAACTGTTCGATATCCTTGTTACTGTGCTGGTAATCGGCATTGCCCTTGCCGCAGTTTACAATCTATTCATCGTGCCGCCCGAAGGCCATGTGGTGCCGCTCAAATGGCAGATTGGCATCGGTGTGTTTTTGGCTGCCGCGGTTGCTCTCGTGGTTATCGGGCTTTTCCGGGATTTCAGCAAGACGCCGTCGCCGCATGTGGAACTGGATGAAATTGCCGAAGAAGCAGCCGTGTATAAGCAGGCGATTGCTCCCGACGAGATCTTGTCCGGAAATCCACCGAAGCCGGAAAAGTAAAGGGCGACCACAATGGATATCGGAACCATCTCAATTATCCTGTTGTTCGGCATGCTCGCATTGCTGATGATCGGAATGCCGCTCGGCTTCGCCTCCGGTTTCCTGGCGGTCGTCGTCATGGTGCTCAAGTTCGAGCCAACGCTGATCACTGACCCGATGAGTTTCGGCTCAGGTATTCTGACCGGCAATTTCGGCAGCGGGCCGATGAATATCCTGGCTCAACGACTCTACGGAATTACCACCAATTACGTGCTCATATCTGTGCCGTTGTTCATCTTCATGGCGACCTTGCTGGAACGCTCGGGAATTGCACGCGACATGTATTCGTCGCTCAGCAAGTGGATGTCGCGCACCCGCGGCGGCATTGCCGTTGTCACCGCCATCATGGCCATCGTGATGGCCGCCATGTCGGGCATTATCGGCGGAGAGGTGGTGCTGCTTGGCCTGATCGCGCTGCCGCAGATGCTGCGCCTTGGATATAATCAGAACCTTGCCATCGGCACGATCTGCGCTTCCGGTTCGCTCGGCACCATGATCCCACCCTCGATCGTTCTGATTTTCTACGGACTGATTACGGAAACCTCGATCCACGCGCTGTTCAAGGCGGCATTTCTGCCGGGCTTCATGCTTGCCGGCTGCTACATTATCTACATTCTTGTGCGCACCCGAATGAACCCGGAACTGGCACCGCTGCCCGACCCCACTCCCGATGACATGACCGGCCGGGACAAGGCACTTTACGGTTCAACGCTTCTGTTTTTGCTGGCTGGTGTCGGCGCCGCGCTCGTCGCGGGCCGGTGGTTCTATCTGAAAGGCTTCAGTCAGTTCAATGCCAACATGATCGACGGCAACACCAAACTCATCGACAACGCAACGCTGTGGACCAGCCTGTCGATCACAGTTGCGTGCGCAATTTTCATATTCTTCGTCGTCGGCCTGAATGTCGCCAAAGAAGCCTGGGCCAATGGCAAGGGGATGGTGGCTCCAATGCTCGTCGTGTTCGTCGTGCTCGGCTCAATTTATGGTGGCATAACAGGCATCACGGAAGCTGCTGCGATGGGTTCACTCGCCGTGCTGTTTCTGATCTGGATACGCGGTGAATTCTCCCTCAACCTGCTTCGTGAAGCATCCATGCGAACATTCAAATCGACGGGTACGATCATTTGGGTGACCTTCGGTGCGACGGCACTTGCCGGCGCCTATACAATCGCCGGCGGGCCCGCCTATGTTGCCAATCTGATTGTCGGTTATGACCTGCCCACCATGGGCGTCTTGCTGGTCATGATGGTGATTTTCCTGTTTCTGGGTGCCTTCATGGACTGGACCGGCATTGTGCTTCTGGTGATGCCTGTATTCCTGCCGATCGTCCTGAAACTGCCGATTGAAGAGCTTGGCCTGATTGGCGGTCTGGATTCCAGCTCGATGGTTCGCGTGTGGTTCGGCATTCTGTTCTGCGTCAACATGCAGGTCAGTTTTCTGTCGCCGCCGTTCGGGCCGGCGGCATTCTACCTGAAATCCGTCGCGCCGCCGCACATCACATTGCCTGATATCTTCCGCGGCTTCCTGCCGTTCATTGCCATGCAGCTGTTCATTCTTATGATCATCCTGCTGGCGCCGCAGATTACCACGGTGTTTTTGTAGCCGGACGGCCAGCTGGAATGGGCCACTAAGCCCGCAACAATAAGAGCGATGCAGACGGCTTTGCTACGGTCCCTGAATTGCCGACGTGTGTGGAATGTTGTTTGACCGGGTTGTATTGTCGGGGAACGTTGAGGCTTGGTGAAAGGTCAATTGGTGACGGCAAGGACGCAACGATGGAAGTCCTGACTTCAGCACAGTACGGGTTCTATCAGGAAAGCGGATTTCTGGTTTTGCCTGGCCATATTCCGGAAGCCACAATTGATCGCTGCGTCTGCGAGATTGAGAAATTCCGGCTTGAGGCCGCTGGCCTCGAACGTTCCAACGATCGGCTCGATCTGGAGGACAGTCATTCGCCCGATAAGCCGCGGCTCAGGCGGATCAAGCTGCCGCACGCCCTATCGGATGTGTTTGCGGACCTGATGCGTTCGGATGCGGTGCTGGCACCGGTCAGGGATCTGATCGGCCCGGACCTGAGGCTGCACACGTCCAAGCTTAATATGAAGTCGGCAGGGTATGGGTCGGCTGTGGAATGGCACCAGGATTGGGCCTTTTATCCGCACACCAACGACCACATTCTGGCCGTCGGTATCGTGCTCAACGATGTGGGGCCGGACAACGGGCCCATGATGGTGTTCCCCGGTACACATAAGGCTGAGATATTCGATCATCATAATAACGGCGTGTTTGCCGGCGCGATAGACCTGCAGTCGTGCGGGTTGAACCCCGACGATGCCGTGGCACTCACAGGTCCAAGGGGCACCATGTCCCTCCATCATGCCCGGACAGTCCATGGCTCGGACCTGAACAGGTCAGACACGGACAGGATGTTGCTGCTCTACGAGATCTCGGCAGCCGATGCCTTCCCCGTGGCCGGCGCCATGTCGAAATGGCCTTCCCTGGAGGAGTACGACAAGAAACTGCTCTGCGGGTCGGGGACGATCACGCCGAGGCTGGAGAACGTGCCGGTGCGCATTCCTCAACCGCAACCGGAATCGGCCGGGTCGATCTACGAAGTTCAGGCCAATGCCGGCAATGCGGCATTCGCTAAAGCGACGCGGTGATGCCGCCATCGACGTAGAGAATGTGACCGTTTACAAAACTCGATGCGTCGGAGGCCAGGAATATGGCGGCCCCGACCAGTTCCTCGACATCGCCCCAGCGCCCCGCCGGTGTGCGGTTCGCCAGCCAGCCGGAAAATTCCTCATCGGCGACCAGGGCGCTGGTGAGTTCGGTCTTGAAGTAACCGGGCGCCAGACCGTTGATCTGCAGCCCGTGACGCGCCCAGTCGGTGCACATGCCCTTGGTCAGGTTCGCGACCGCGCCCTTCGACGCCACATAGGGCGCGATGCCGGGGCGGGCGAGGGCGGTCTGCACGGAGCAGATGTTGATGATCTTGCCGCGCTTGCGTTCGATCATGTGGCGGGCGACGGCTTTGCCCACGTGAAAGACACTGTCGACATTGGTGCGCATGAGATTCTTCCAGGCGTCGTCAGGAAAATCTTCCAGCGGGGCGCGGTACTGCATGCCGGCATTGTTGATCAGCACATCGATGGGCCCTTCGTCGGCTTCGATGGCGTCAATCGCCGCTCTGGTGTCGGCCGCGACGGACGCATCGAACACCGCCTGTGCGACGTCCACCCCGCCGTCGGCAAGTTTGCCTGCGGCGGCCTTCAGTCTTTCCGCGTTTCGCCCGTTCACGACGATGCGCGCGCCGGCGGTGGCAAGTCCTTTGGCCAGAGCAAAACCGATACCCTGACTGGAGCCGGTAATCAGCACACGGCGGCCGGAAAGATCAAAAAGCGGATGTACATTCATGAACGGAAGTCCTTAAGTGGCGGAAAATGACTATCAACCATTTTGACTGCCGCCCAGCAAGCCCGGAGAAACATGCAATGCGCGCCTTGACGATACACGCAGCTAAGGACCTCAGGGTCGAGACGTCTTCAGTTGCCGACCCCGGGCCCGGCGAGGTGCGGATCGCGGTCAGGACCGGTGGCATCTGCGGATCGGATCTGCATTACTACAATCACGGCGGTTTCGGGTCGGTACGGTTGCGCGAGCCCATGATTCTGGGCCATGAGGTGGCGGGTGTGGTTGCCGATACCGGCAACGGCGTACACTCGGTGAAGCCCGGTGACCTGGTAGCGGTCAATCCCAGCCGGCCTTGCGGCGCCTGCCGGTTTTGCGACGCGGGCCATTTCAACCATTGCCTCAACATGCGGTTTTATGGGTCTGCGATGCCGTTCCCTCATGTACAGGGGGCGTTTCGTGACAGGCTCGTGGTTGATGAAGCGCAGTGCTTTGCCGTGAGCGAAGGTGTCTCCGCCGGCAATGCCGCGATGGCGGAACCTTTAAGCGTCTGCCTGCATGCCGTTGCCCAGGCCGGAAACGTGGAAGGCCGGCGTCTGTTGATCACAGGATGCGGGCCGATCGGCGCCTTGTGCGTGATGGCGGCAAGACATGCGGGTGCGGCTGAAATTACGGTGACCGATCTGACAGATTCCGCCTTGGCGTTTGCCGCCCGGGTTGGTGCGGACCGAACCATCAATATGGCCAAGGACGCAGGTGCACTGAAGCCGTTCGCGGAAGAGAAGGGGTACTTTGATCTGGCGATTGAAGCCTCCGGCAGTGGCCAGGCGCTGGCGTCGGCGCTCGGGTTGCTGCGCCCCAGGGGCACACTGGTTCAGTTGGGGCTGGGCGGTGAGATGACAGTGGCGATGAATGCGCTGGTTTCCAAGGAGATTGTTCTCAAGGGCAGTTTCCGGTTTCACGAGGACTTCGGCCGGGCCGTGACCCTGATCAATGCCGGGGAGATCGATGTGGCTTCGCTGATTTCCGAAACGGTGCCGGTGGAAGATGCTGTGGCGGCATTCGACCTTGCCAGTGACCGGTCGCAGGCGATGAAGGTCCAGCTACTGTTTAATTGACCCGCATGATAGGATGTAACAGGCGTGTAGTGGCAGTGACGGTGGCAAGCGGACATCAATGAGGTTCTTTCAAAACTGCATGACCATGCTTCGACAAGCGGTGTCGGGTGCGCGTTTCGGTGCCATCGGTGCGCAGCGCCTGTCGGATTCCCATAGCGCCAAAGCCTCGACACTCAAATGCCGCAACTGTGGGTCGCAACTGGACTACACCGACATTGCCTGCCCGGCGTGTCGCCGCAAAGTTGTTCGTTTCACGCTGTCCACCTGATGGCAATTGCGGTGACAGGAACGAAATCCCCATGAGTTTATATTTCGAGGAACTCGATTACCGGCCGACGCCGATTGGCGCCTTGAGCCTGCGCCGCCGCCGGGACCTGTCGTCCGGTGCCGATATCTTCGAGATCAAGCTTGGCGACGATTACCTGATGTCGAGCCAGTTCACCGCATCCGAGATCGCACTGGCGCGTCTGGGGCTTGCGGGAGTCGACCGCAGTGGGCTTGATGTGGTGGTTGGAGGGCTCGGGCTCGGTTATACTGCGCGCACGGTTCTGGAGCATGACAAGGTCGGCTCACTGCTGGTTGTCGAGGCGCTTGAAGCGGTTGTCGACTGGCATGAGACGGGCATGCTGCCGCTAGGGGAGGGCCTTTGTGAGGACGCGCGGTGCCGGTTCGTGCATGGCGATTTTTTTGGCCTTGCGGGATCTGCCGATGGCTTTGATCCCAATCAACCGGGCCGGCGGTTCGATGCCATTCTGGTCGACATAGACCACTCGCCGGACTTCTTTCTCGATCCTTCGAACGCGGCCTTCTACACGCCGGCGGGCCTGGCGCGGCTGGCGCTCCATCTGCAGCCCGGTGGTGTCTTCGGGCTGTGGTCGAACGACCTTCCTGACGATGCATTCACCGCCCGGCTGAAAGATGTCTTTGCCGAGGCACGTGCTGAGCGGGTGACATTTCACAACCCGCTTCAGGACAACGAATTTACTCAAACCGTTTACCTGGCCAGGCCAGGTGGAAAATGATGACGCCGGACTGCCCGGTATGCCGTTCTCCGCAGGCGGCGTTCTTCATGTCCATCAAGGGGAGCGATTACTGGCGCTGTAGCAATTGCGAGGCAACCTTCCTTGCTCCAGGTCAGCGGCTTTCGCCGAGTGAAGAGCGTGCCCATTATCTTCATCACGAGAACGATCCGGACGACCCGCGCTACCGCAAGTTTCTGTCCAGGCTGACCGTACCTCTGCTTGAGAAACTGAAAACCGGCATGGTCGGGCTGGACTATGGTTGCGGTCCGGGACCTGCGCTTGCGGCAGTGCTCGGCGACAACGGTTTCCACATGGACCTGTACGATCCGTTCTTCTACCCCGATCCGCAACCGCTCGATCGAACATACGATTTCATTACGTGTACGGAAACTGCAGAGCATTTTCATCGGCCTGCGGCAGAATTCGACCGGCTCGGTTCCTTGCTGCGCCCTGGCGGCTGGCTTGCGGTGATGACCTGCTTCCAGACTGACGACGACCGGTTTGCCAACTGGCACTACCGCCTCGATCCGACACATGTGGTGTTTTACCGGGACGTCACGTTGCGGGCGATTGCCGTGCAGCGTGGATGGACTTGCGAGATTCCGCTGAAAGACGTTGCCCTGATGCACAGGCCCGAATCCGGGAGACCGCCGACCAAGACGACGGAGGAAGACTCAGTGTAGTTTGTTCTTGCAGCACCTATGGGCGTCCGATTTTCTTTTGTACGGTGCGCACAACATAGATTCAGGAGCCGTCATTGAAACTTTCACATCCTCCCCACGACGTCATGTCGGCCGCTTCGGCGTTTGACGACCCAGGTGCCGCAGTCGACAGACTGTGCGAAATCTACGGTCAGGCACAAACACTGCTGCAGGCGCATTTCGACCGGTTCGTATCAGCTGAAGGCGGTCTCCACAAAGCCGATGCGCGCTATCCTTATCTGTGGATCGACGTGCCTGAAATCGACCATCGCGACGCCGGGCCGTTGTCCTATGGGTCGGTCTCATGGGCCGGACAGTTTGGCGTTACGATTACGGCGCCCGATCTGTTGCGGGAGTATTATCTGGATCAGATCTCGCTCCTGATCGAAAACCACGGTGTGCCGGTCTGGATTGGAATTTCGAAACGCCAGATCCCACTGACTTTCGCTCTCGAGAGCCTGACAACCGATCTGCGTCAGGAACAGGTGGCTGACCTCACCCGGTATTTTCACATGCCGATCCTGGCCGAAATCAAAGACGATGTTGCCAACGGGCTTTACCGCAGCACGCCGGGCGCTGTACAGCCGCTTGCGCTTTTCGATGCCGAGCGGGTGGACTATTCCCTGTCGCGGCTGCGTCACTACACCGGCACCCAGCCGGAACATTTTCAGCGCTTCGTCCTGTTCACCAATTACCAGCGTTACGTGGACGAGTTCATCGAGTACGGCATGACCGAGGTGACCAACGGCACGACGTTCCAGTCGTTTGTGGAACCGGGCGATGCAATCCACTGCAATCCGAATATGACCGATACGGTGTCGTGCGGGGAACCGGTGGCCCGTCTGCCTCAGATGCCCGCCTACCACCTGACCAAGAATGATCACATGGGGGTCACGCTGGTCAACATTGGCGTGGGCCCGTCCAACGCCAAGACCATAACCGATCATGTGGCGGTGCTGCGGCCGCACTGCTGGGTGATGGTCGGCCATTGCGGCGGTTTGAGGAACACCCAGAGACTTGGGGATTATGTGCTGGCGCACGCCTATGCGCGGCTTGACCATGTGCTCGACCATGACCTGCCGCTGGAAGTCCCCGTACCGGCAATCGCCGAGGTCCAGGTCGCGCTGACGGCGGCCGTCGGCAAGGTCAGCGGTCTGTCGGGCGGTGAGCTCAAGCAGCGCCTGCGCACTGGAACCGTGGTCTCAACGGATGATCGCGACTGGGAACTCCGCCACGACGAGCTCTCGACTTTCTTCAACCAGTCCCGGGCAATTGCGGTCGACATGGAGTCTGCAACGATTGCCGCCAACGGTTTCCGGCTTCGTGTGCCCTATGGAACGCTGTTATGCGTGTCCGACAAACCGCTTCACGGCGAGATAAAACTGCCGGGCATGGCCAATGCCTTTTATGCCGAACGGGTGAGCCAGCATCTGAAGATCTGTCTTGAGGCGGTCGACACCATGCGCGAAGGCGTTGCCCACCAGTCCCTGCATTCGCGCAAGCTCAGAAGTTTCGACGAGCCGCCGTTCCGGTAGGACAGTCGGGGTGGCCCGACACTCCCGTCATATCATCCGCCGGCGCGGGCTGACACAGGATCTTCCGTTCACCGGACTCGACCCGGTGCCCACTCGCTTTCGCGCCCGTGGATTGCATTGGTGTTGAAGAAAGTGGAGGGGCGAGCAGTTCCCGGATCGCGCTGGCGCTTGTCCGGGAAACGATTGTTTTGGTGTTCAATTGCTTAGTCATTGTCCTTTTGCCGCCGGCGCGACGTTCGCCTCTGTTCCACTTCAGCGAAGAGAACGGACGAGAGGTCCAATGGCATGCATTGGCTCCAAATAATGGATCTGCCGGCTCGAAATATAATATTTTTCAAAAGCACGGAAGTTTGGCACTTTGTCTGCCGGCATACAGGGAGACCAGATAATGATCCGGACAGGAAAACAATATATCGATTCCATCCGCGACGGCCGCGAGGTCTACGTCAACGGCGAGCGGGTCAAGGATGTTGCGACCCATCCGATGTTCAAGCCGCTGGTCGATATCCGGGCGCGCATCTATGACATGCAGCACGACGAGGCCACCAGCGATATCATGACCGTCGAACAGGACGGCGAGATCAACGCGATCGGCAACGCGCTTCCCCGAACGCAGGAAGACTGGTGGAAGAAGCGCCGGGCAACAGACCGGATGATGGAAGAGATCGGTGGCGTCGTCACCCGTGTCGGCGACGAGACGGTCGGCGAGATGTGGTCGCTCTATGACGGCCAGGATGTGCTCAACGAGGTCGACCCCCAGTTTTCAAAGAACATTGAGAACCATATCCATTCGGTGCTCGGGCAAGACCCGTTTCACGTCTCCGCCAATACCGATCCCAAAGGCGACCGGTCCAAGGCGCCACAGGATCAGGACCCGGACATGCTGCTGCATGTGGTCAAAGAAACCGACGCCGGGATCGTTGTGCGCGGTGCAAAGTATGAGACCGCGGCAGCCTATGCCAATCAGGCCTTCACCAAGCCGACGATTGCCAACTGGGGCAACGAAGCGCTCAGCGATTATGCGGTCGGCTTCATCTGCGATCTCGGCTCGCCAAATCTGAAATTCATCTGCCGCACCGGATTTGCGGGCCGCGCAGACGAGAAGGACTATCCCCTGTCCAACCGTTTCGACGAAGTCGATACCATCGTTATCTTCGACAATGTGCTGATCCCGTGGGAGAATGTGCTGTTCTATCGCCACACCAAGGCGGCGACGTTCATCCGCGCGACACTGCACCGGTATTCCGCGTTTGCGTTCGTGCAACGTAACCTGAAACTCACCGACATGATGATCGGTGCTGCCCTGTTCAACGTGCGTCAGACCGGCCTTGAGAAACAGCAGGCGGTCCAGGAGAAGCTGGCACAGCTGGCGGTCTACCGCGAGGGCATCAACGCCCACCTCACGGCCGCCATCGCGCTTGGCGAAGAATCGCCGGCAGGCCTCATGATGCCGAACCAGTCGTTGCTCTATACCGGACGGGTCCACGCCTGTACGCAGCTTCATCACATGATGCACATTGCGCGGGAACTGTGCGGCGGCCAGATATGCGTGACGCCCGATCACGGAGCATTCGAGTCGCCCGAAACCAAGCCCTGGATGGAAAAATACTACTCGATCAACGAAAGCTGGGTGTCCGACGACCGACGCAAGCTGCTGGCGTTCGCCCGCGACCTGCTGAACTCCGATTATGCCGGTCATCGCCTGACGTTCCAGCTGTTTGCCCAATCGGCGCCGTTTGCTCACCTGGGGGCGGTGTACCGGAATTTCGATTGGGGCGGGCCGCTTCGTTTCGTCCACAAGGCCGCCGATCTGTCCGACAATGTCATCGAAGGCAAAGAAGAGGGCAATCAGGACCGCACGATCAGTAAATGGTTCACCGATAACGCGTCGGCGCAGTCGCGCAAACCGGGTACGGTGGCCTGAAGTCCGGCACGGGAAAGGGAACCTATGCGATCAGCGGCTCACCGGACGACACGCCTTGCCGCGATCTTTGCCGAACAATACCGGCGGTACAATTCAGATCAAACTAAAAACACATGTTGGGAGACGATGCCATGGCGCACAGGCGCATTCGACCGTTCAATACCAAAGACACCTATCCGGAGCAAAATCTCGACAACGACCTTTGTCAGGCGGTAGTCGCCGGCGACACGATATATCTGCGCGGACAGGTCGCCCAGGATCTGGACACCCGTGAGAATGTCGGGGTTGGCGATCCGGTGGCCCAGACCCACAAGGTCATGCAGAACATCGAACTGCTTCTGGACGAATGCGGCGGCCGCATGGAGTATGTGACCAAGCTGGTAATCTATCTGACCGACATCCGCTATCGCGAGGCGGTCTACCGGACCATGGGGACCTACATCAAGGGGGTGCATCCCTGCTGTACCGGACTGGTGGTGGTGGCCCTTGCCAGGCCGGAATGGGTGGTGGAGATTGATGCCACTGCCGTAATTCCGCAGGAGGATTGATGCGCCATGACATTTTCCGTTGCTGCCCGATGCGAACGGACCGGCATGTTCGGTCTCGCGGTGTCTTCGTCGTCGCCGGCTGTTGCCGCGCGCTGTGCCTTCGCGCGCGCCGGAGTCGGGGCGGTCGCCAGCCAGAACATCACAGACCCGTCGCTTGGTGACCGGTGTCTTGACCTGATGGCTCTGGGGGCTTCCGCGCAGCAGGCCATGGACACGATCACAGGGTCCGCTGAACACATCGGCTTTCGTCAGTTGACCGCTGTGGACAAGCAGGGCGGCACTGCGGGCTACTCGGGAGAACATACACTTGGCGTCAACGCGGTGGCACACGGGATTGATGTTGTCTGTGCCGGGAACCTGTTGGCAACGCCGGATGTTCCTGCTGCGATGGTTGCCGCATTCGAGGCCGGCGACGGTCATCTGGGCGAACGCCTGCTGGCGGTCATGCAGGCCGGGCTGGATGCCGGAGGGGAGGCCGGGCCGGTGCATTCGGCCGGGCTGCTGGTGGTCGATGCGGTGAGCTGGCCGGTGGCGAGCCTGCGTGTGGATTGGCACGAGGACGGCGATCCTATCGGCGAGTTGAAGAAAGTGTGGGATGTTTATGTGCCGCAACTTGACGACTATGTGACCCGCGCCCTCAACCCCTCAGCCGCACCGGGATACGGCGTTCCCGGCGACCCCTGAACCGGGTGAACGGGTAGACATGCGGTTTACGCTGAAACATCTGGAGTATTTCGTGGCGGCTGCTGAGACCGGCAGCATCAAACTTGCCTCCGAAGTCATCCGGATATCCCAGCCGTCGATTTCGTCCGCAATCTCTCATCTCGAACGCGAACTCGGCGTGCAGTTGTTCGTGCGTCATCATGCGCAAGGGCTTTCGCTGACGTCGTCGGGCAAACGAATGATGCGCGAGGCGAAACTTCTGCTGCGCCAGGCCGAAGGGCTCTACACCCTGGCAGGCGAATTGTTGGATGACGTTAGTGGTCCGCTTTCGGTCGGGTGCTTTGTAACACTTGCACCAATGATCATGCCCGAACTCGGCCACACATTCACGCAAGCCCATCCCGCAGTGAAGCTCGCCATCACCGAGGGCGATCCCCGCAGCCTCCTGGAAGACCTGCGGCGGGTCGAGATCGACGTGGCGATCTGCTACGACCTGCAGGTGACCGACGATGTGGTCTTCGAGCCGCTCGCCAGCCTGCCGCCTCACGTGCTTCTGGCCAAGGACCATCCGCTTGCTTGCAAGAGCGCACTTTATCTTCGCGAGCTTGCCGACGAACCCATGATCCTGCTCGACCTGCCGTACAGTCGGGAATACTTCTTTGCCATGTTTCAGAGCGAGGAGATCAAGCCGAACGTCTATTCACGGTCCAAGAACCAGGAAGTCGTGCGGACGATGGTTGCCAATGGATTCGGTTTCACGATCGCCAATGTCAGGCCACGCAACCTGACGGCCCTCGATGGCCGCGAGCTGGCCTCGGTGGCGCTTGCCGGTGACTACAAACCCATGACAATCGGGATTGCCACGCTCAGGCAGGACCGCAAGCCGCGCATATTGGAGGCGTTCGAACAGCACTGCCGGACCATGATCACGGATGCTGGAATACCCGGAATGCGGATGAACTGACCGCCACTCTCTCCAGGGTCTGCGGGCTAAACTTTGGTTCAACAGCGGCCTCAATAAACCTTACGTCAATTGGAAAACTCGGTTCCGTGCGGAAAACATCCTCCGGCACGTTGTTTCAGGCGTGGTGATTCATCATCGCAGATCTTTGCCCAGGAGTTACGTGGGCATTCCCGGAGTTACAGGAGCACCACGTCAACCAGTTGAACAGGTCGGGTCGTCGCGGTGCGGCCTCATGTTATTGAGGAGTAAACCTAATGACGACGGGTAGAGACTTGTTCGGACGCGGGGACAAATCCCAGTTCAGTCCTCGCGGTCACAGCCGCGGGACGGCTTCTGAAGACGGTACGGCTAGCACAAGTGAACGGTTGTTCCCGACACTGCTTTGCCGCCGCAACGCCTGCTGGGTGGTTTTTTCGCTTCAGTTTGCTTGTGTGCTGATTTTGGCAGTGGAGGCAGGCAGCCAGTTCTTTGAACGATCAACCAGTGCTGCCGCGCCTGTCGGGCATGTTGTTGAAGTTGCGGTGTTTCTCGCCCTGATCCTTGGTCTGATATGTTCTGGAGTACAGCTTCGTGAAATTCTGAAGGCGCAAAAACATGTGGACCGACAGCTCAGGATCGCAACGGGCGCATTCGTCGACCTTCTCGAAGAACACTTCGAACAATGGGAGTTGACGCCGTCAGAACGAGATGTCGCGCTGATGGCCTTGAAAGGGCTCACGATTGCCGAAATTGGCCTGCTTCGCCGCACCAAGATTGGGACAATCAAGGCGCAATGCAATTCCATTTATCGCAAGGCCAATGTCCGTGGACGGCCACAGTTGCTGAGCATTTTCATCGAAGAATTGATCGCTCAGGGCGGGGTGACAACGCCGCGGTTTTGAGATGCTCAGCAAAGTTGTCCCGGGCTATGTCTTACCGGGCTCGGGGGTGACGTAGCTGGGCACCGATTCAGGATCAGCCGCATGGGAACGTGGCTTTCCAAAACGGGGATCCAGGGGCCGACCGGGCTGGCGTGGTCGTGCCTTCCTGGACCCCCCGCCACCCGCATCATTGCACGGATGACAACGGACGGTTTTCCGGAGGCGGCCGGCTCAGTCGCGGCCCAACGGGACCTTTACCCGAATGAAAGGGCCGACGCTGTAGCGGTTGGCGGCGCTCGTGCCAAGGCTGCCGGCGCCGGCGGCCGGGTTGAACAGGGTTCTCTGGTCGAACGCGCCAAACCAGGCTTCACCGCGAATCCCGAGACTGATTGTCGTGCCGCCTGGCCCGGATGGTTCGAAACCGACCGCGGCACTTGCCTCAAGCATTGGTACGATTCTGAAGGTGTGCAGTTCATCGGTCGATTGGCCGACGATAGGTGCGCCCAGAGTCTGGCTCGACGTCACACGAATGTGCTGATCGCCGAGCAGCAGCGATCCCGCTGCCGAAAAGTCGACTTGCACCGAGTCGGACAGCGGTGCCACGGCATCAATGCCCAAGCGGGGCCCCAGACCGAGTAGCCGGTTCTTACGGTTTTCCGATGCCTGATAGGAACCGGGTGTCGAGAATGTCGTGTCGGTGTTTGCCTCGAAATATCCAAAACGCAGCCCGCCTTTTGCGGTCACCGTCACACCGTTGTTGCCAGAGCCGAAGCCGACATCTCTGCGGGCTTCGAAGTCCACAATCACGTGATGCTCACTGTGCTTTACTTTGCCTCTTGCGTAGCTGGTGTAGGTTGCGCCGCCGAGGACGTTGTAAACGCTTGACGGTGGTGCGGTATTTGCGCGGTTTGTTTCAGAGACGCCAAAACGGGCGAACATCCCGACGTCAACATTCGAATCTTGGAGCGGGGTCACAAAGCCGACTGTCCCCGACAAACCGTCGTCCGGTCTGATGGTTAGGTTTTCTATGGGAAACAAGTTCTGAGCCCAGACCTGGCTGTCGCCTCCGAGGCGATCATAGTTTACCTCGAAGACCATCCATGACGGGCGCTCATCCGCACGGGCGGAGTGCTGGGGCATCATTGCCACTAGGGCAGCTGCGGAAATGGTCATCAGCAGCCGATTTCGTATGAAGCGCTGTGTTTCTTGAGAATCAATCTTCATGTTATTGCCTCAACAGTTGTGCCCGTCCGAAAGCACCGCACGTTCGCGCGACTAACAGCAGACGACCGATGCACTGCGGCCGACGGGCTCGCAGACATCCCCGAAAACCCGCACCCGGATGGGGCGGCCCAGAATTGATGTTGATTGCCTGGCTCCTGATCGGCACGGGCCCGCGAAGCGGGATTGGGGGAATCAGATCGAGCGAAACTCAATCCAAATACCCGAATCGCCGGCAAACTGCTGTTTGCCCGGGCAACACCGGGGAATCACGCAATCAACGGGAATCTTATGCCCGCCATTCATTTTGATTGCCTAGTGGCGTTAGGTTTAAAAGAGTCGAATAAACAGAAGTTTATGGGCGTTTTCTAAATTCCAATGGACACCCGAAACGGATCCGTGATTGGGTTCGCCTTTATGTGTAATCTATTACCGGATGCTACCCGATCACTATGAATGTGACATCTCAATCGCTGCCCGAGACCCCGTCGTCAGTGCCTAAGGGTTTGATGTGGGTCGCGTCGTATCCGAAGTCAGGCAATACCTGGACCCGGCATTTCCTGCACAATCTAATCGCGGTTTGCGAGGGTCGGTCGGACGAGTCACATGACATCAACGAGATGATGCGGCGAACGACCTGGGAATTGTTCGCGCCGCCTTATGAAGATATATTGGGAAAACCGGTAACATCTTGCTCCAGAGAGGAAATTGCTGCCGTTCGACCGTTGGTCCAGCAACAGGTTGCGGAAAATGCCGACGGGATCGCCTTTGTCAAAACACATCACGCCCTTGTGACGGATCGGGGTTATCCGACGATCAATTTCGATGTGACCGCCGGAGCGATATACATTGTGCGCAACCCTCTGGACGTTGCCGTTTCGTTTTCTCATCACATGAGTGGCACAGTTGATGAGGCGATCGAGCGAATGGCGCTGGATGGACTCGAAACCGCCATATCCGAGCGGGTCATTCACGAAGTTTACGGTTCCTGGAGCCAGCATGTGGAAAGCTGGACGCGGCGGCCGCATCGGACAATTTACATCATGCGTTATGAGGACATGCTGGCGGATCCTGAAAAGACCTTCGGCGGACTTGCCAGGCATCTGCTGATCGGGGCGAGCAAGCCACAGCTGGATCGGGCGATCGAGCTGTCTTCGTTCGAAATTCTGCAGAGGCAGGAAGAAGAGAACGGGTTTCTGGAGAAGCCGGAAAAAGCCGAACGGTTCTTCCGGTCCGGAACACGCGGACAATGGCGCGACGTCCTTTCCCAGCGTCAAATCCGCCGGATCATCCGCCACAACAGGGTTCAGATGGAGCGATTTGGCTATCTGCCAGAGGCGTTTGGAGGGTTGTAACCGGGGAAGATGTCCCAGATGTTTAAGCTCGTGAAGTAAAACGCAGGAGAGGGTCCAAGCACTTTCGCGACGGCCGATGGCATCTGCCAATGGATAGCCGGCCCGGTTCAGGTGCGTGCGCTGCCCAACCGATCACGCCGCGTCGTGAAAGATGATTCCAAGGGTATGACGGTGCCCTGAGTGCAACCGGCTGACGCCGTGGCGCATGTTGACGCGGTAGGTGCCGCGTTTGCCCTCGACCGGGCGATGGTGAACCGGAAATATGACGGCATCTCCCTGGTTCAGCCCGACAACCTCTGCGCGCGATTGCATGCGCGGGCGCTGTTCGGTCAGAACGAATTCACCGCCCGTGAAATCGCGGTCGGGTAGAGACAACAGGATTGCCACCTGAAGCGGGAACACGTGCTCTCCGTAAAGGTCCTGATGGAGACAGTTGTAGTCGCCTTGCTCGTAGCTGAGCAGAAGCGGTGTCGGCTTTGTCTGGCCAGTGTCGTGACAACGCTTGAGGAAGCCGTTCAGGGTGTCCGGATAACGGTCGGGGCGCTTCAGTGCAATGTTCCATCGATTGGCAATATCGGCCAGCGGTGGGTAGAGGGCTGCGCGAAGTTCGGCGATCATG
The DNA here is from genome assembly GCA_021775805.1 of Alphaproteobacteria bacterium. Taxonomy (GTDB): domain Bacteria; phylum Pseudomonadota; class Alphaproteobacteria; order Rhizobiales; family JAJFHC01; genus JAJFHC01. The sequence continues at coordinate 91,784 of JAJFHD010000068.1, forward strand.
TCAGGCAATGGATAGGAGAAGTACTTGTATTCGCCCTGACCAAATCCGTGTCGTTGCATCACCACATGGCTGCGAAACGGGGTCTCGGACGGGTAGAGTTTTGCCAACGACCTGCATTGCGGTGGAGCCAGAAGTTCCCTGACCACGGTGTGACCCCGGGTCTCAAGTTGCTGTGCGGCCTGCGTCCAGTCAATCTTTCCATGTTTTCGGTTCGACCCCTGAGGGGCGGCTTTTTCTTCAACTCCGGCCATGGTTTTGCAGTCTCCTGACGGTTGTGGTCAACGGTCGGGATGTGGCATGCGGTTGGTGGTCATTCCACCCGTTTCATGTGCCTCGTGAACAAAGGGCCGCACTCAGACGGTCGAGAAAGGTGTTGCACTGGTCAAGCTGATCGCGGGCGATGAATTCATCGGGCTTGTGGGCCTGGACGATGTCACCAGGGCCCAGGACGACGGTCTCGATGCCCAACCGCTGGGAAAAGAGGCCGCCTTCGGTGCCAAATGTGATCTTTGCTGTTGTGTTGGCACCCGTGAGAGACTGGATAAACCGGACCAGATCGCTGTCCGGCGCGGTGTCGAGAGCGGGGTAGCTGTTGACCACCGAGAGCTCGATTGCCGCGTGTGGAAACCGGTTCCGGTGGGGGGCGACGATCAGGTCGGCTTTGTTACGGAGTCGTTCCAGCAGATCGGTCGGCGAATCCTGGGGCAGGTGGCGGATCTCGAAATCGAACTGGCAATGGTTGGGCACGATGTTCAGGGCCGTGCCGCCCGACACGATGCCCACATGAAGGGTGGTGAAGGCGACATCATAGGCATCATCATGCGGGCCCTTGTCCATGATCTCATCCTGGAGACGCCGGACTGCACCGATCATGTCGTATGCCAGGTAGATCGCATTCAATCCCTGCGGTGCCAGGCTCGAATGGCATTCCTGACCGATGCAGGTGGCCCGTCCCGCCGTTTTGCCTTTATGGGCGACGACAAGCTGCATTGATGTGGGTTCGCCGACAATGCAGAATCGCGGCCGGACAGGAGCATTTTCCATGATGTCGATGAGACGGCGGACACCGACACAACCAACCTCCTCGTCGTAACTGAATGCAAGTTGTATCGGTGTGGCGAGCCGGTCAAGATCAAGCCGGTCAACCAAGCCAAGAACGCAGGCGATGAACCCTTTCATGTCGGCAGCCCCGCGGCCGTAGAGACGACCGCTTTCCTCCCGCATGACAAATGGATCGCTCGACCAGTCCTGATTGTCGATCGGGACAACATCGGTGTGCCCCGACAACATGACACCGGGAACATCAGCCGGTCCGATCGTTGCGTAGAGGTTTGCCTTGGTGCGTTCGGCGTTGTGGACCAGACGGCTTTCTATCCCGAAGCCGGACAGGTAAGATTCAACAAAGCATATCAGTTCGAGATTGCTGTCCCGGCTGACAGTGGGAAAGGCGATCAGCTGTGACAGGAGGCTTATCGTTTTTTCAAGCGGCGACCGGGACATGGCGACAATCTTGCAGAAACCGTTGCTGTTCGCAATTTTGTTAATACGAGCCGGTGGTTTGGCGAATAATTCCGTTATGTGGCACAATCGCCCGTACCGGAGGCGGAGACACCATATGCGAAACGCACTATTGCCAGACAGGCGCGTCTCCTATTGAATGTTGATTCAAAATCGTACTTCGTATTGAGTGATGATTCAAAACAATCAGTCGCCCGGCATGGTGCCGGATCTCGACGCAACCGAGTAGGTAGGACAAATCGATGTCACATGCAGTTTTCAGCGGTTCCAACGATGCAGGGCAGGAAACCTGGGAATTGGACAAGCGTCACAACCTCCACCCTTGGGTCCATTTCGACAGCTTCAAGGACACCGGCGCGCTGATCATCGAAAGCGGTGAGGGCTGTACGGTTCAGGACGTCAACGGCCAGAAGTACTTTGATGCGATCGGCGGCCTGTGGTGCACCAACATCGGGCAGGGCCGCGAAGAAATGGCCGATGCGATTGCCGACCAAGTAAAACAACTGGCCTATGCCAGCCCCTTTACCGACATGACGACGTCACCGGCGGCGCTCCTGTCGGCAAAGCTTGCGGAACTGGCGCCGGGTGATCTCAATCGTGTGATGTTCACGACCGGCGGTTCAACGGCCGTAGATTCGGCCTTTCGGATGATTCAATTCTACCAGAGCTGCCGCGGCATGCCCGACAAGTGCCATGTGATTGCGCGCAAGGGCGGCTATCACGGTTCGACCTATGCCAGCATGTCGATCGGCAACAAGAAGGCCGACCGCGCGCCTGAATTCAAATACATAACCGACACCATCCATCACGTGTCCTATCCATCCTACTACCGTGCGCCTGAAGGCATGTCGGAGGCGGAATTCCTTGATTTTCTTGTCGATGAGCTCGATCAGAAGATCATGGAAATCGGGCCCGAGAAGGTCGGCGCCTTCTTTGCGGAACCGGTGATGGGTGCCGGCGGCGTAATCGTGCCGCCTGAGGGCTATCACAAGCGGACGTGGGACGTCTGCCAGAAACATGAGGTGCTTTACGTGTCCGACGAGGTGGTGACCGGGTTCGGCCGGCTCGGTCACTGGTTTGCATCAGAAAGCGAATTCGGAATCGTTCCCGATATCATCACGTCGGCCAAGGGCCTGTCGTCGGGTTACCTGCCGATTGGTGCCATGATCTACAGCGACCGGATCCACGACGTGATTTCCGAAGGCGACCCGGACCGCATGTACACCAGCGGGTTCACCTATTCGGGCCATCCGGTGTGCTGTGCTGCGGCTCTGAAGAACATCGAGATCATCGAGCGCGAGAACATACTCGACCATGCCAAGGAGGTCGGCAGTTATTTCGAGACCCAGCTTCAATCGTTGCGTGACATCGAAATCGTCGGTGACGTTCGCGGCCGTAAACTGATGATGTGCATCGAAAACGTCGCCAACAAGAAAACCAAGGAACTGTTCCCGGATTCCGTCAACATCGGCAAACGCATTGCCGACAAATGCGACGAGATGGGCCTGATGGTCCGCCCGATCGGTCACCTTAACGTCATGTCGCCACCGCTTGTCATGACCAAGGACGATGTGGATTTCGTGGTCGAAACCCTGGGCAAGGGGATTCGTGCGGTCATGGAAGATCTGGTCGAGAGTGGCGAGTGGACACCGCCATCGTGAATGGTTCGACACCAACCGCTCGACATGCCTAACGACTTCGCTGGTTTGTAATTGCCGGGCGACGACCCGGTGGTTTACGATTACCGTCTCCTGGGGAAAGGCCGCAGACGCCTTTCCCCAGGATGCAACGAGACGGGATGGCAATGGTCAAGCGGATCAGGGACAATCGTGGTTTGTTTTTCGACCAGATAGCCGGGCTTTTGGGGCATACAGCAGATGAGGATTTCCCCGAGCAGTTTGCCGGGTTCATCACAGGCTGGGTGCCGGCGTTCTCAGTCTTGCTGATGGAATTCCGTGCCGACAGTCAGCCCCGTGTGATCCATTCCGAAGGGGCTGCAGAGTACGACGCCGAACTGGAAAAATACCTGGGCGGCCTCTATCTGCTCGATCCGATCTACGACATGTACCGGTCTTGCGAAACGCGCGGCGTCGTCCACGTTTCGGCGGAGCAACTCGAGACCCAGGAGCGGATGCGGGTCTACAGCAGCTACTTCCGCCACCTGGGTGCCAGCAACGAGGTCGGCAGTCTCCACCAGATCAGCCCGGATGTTTGCGTCCATCTCTCGATACTCATCGAAGACGATCATCAGGATCAGACAGAGCGTGTGATTGCGATCATGACGGACATGGAGAAGCTCACCACGTCAATGTTCGCTCAACACTATGCGGGCCTGACCATGACCGCAGAGCCGGATTTGACCGACCGGAGAACGCTTCACCTGCAGGTTAGCGAGACCCTGGAGAGATTTGGTTGCGACCGTTTGACGGAACGCGAAACCGAAGTGGCGCAATGTCTCCTCAGGGGTCATTCGGCCAAGTCCATGGCCCGTCTGCTCGATCTGTCGCCGGGAACGATCAGCATTCACCGCTCCAACGTCTACCGGAAGATGAATGTGGGCAGCCAGGCGGAACTCTCGTCGTTGTTTCTCGAACAGTTGCTTGGCTCATCCAGCACTGTTTCGGCAAGAGCGTAGGAGCGCAATGGTCGAACAGAAGATGGCAGTGTCGCTCACATCAGAAATTCGGAAACCATGCGTTGAAGAGGACAACGATCAACCGCAGAGTCTTGAATTCCGGGATAGAGAGTTTGCCGTCACCGTGGCGAAAGCCGGGGACCGGGAAATCCTGCTTCTGCCTACTGTTGATAATTTCGGACTGGAGCAATCATGACGAACGATGATCTGCTGTATATGACTGCGACGTCGGCGCTTGCGGCATTTTCGGATGGGACACTTTCTCCAGTCGATATGATGACGGCGTGCGTTGCGCGGGCAGGGGACGTGCAACCTCATCTCAATTGTTTCACCGACACCTATTTTGATGCAGCCCTTGAGGCTGCAAGAACAGCGGAGCGGCGTTGGACCGATGGCACGGCGCGCAAGCTCGAAGGACTGCCGCTTGCGGTCAAGGAGGAGTTCAGGCTCGCGGGCACGCGCCGGACATCGTCCTCTTTGCTTTATCCAGACCGCGTCGATACCGAGACGGACATTTATGTTCAACGCTTGCTGGACGAGGGCGCAGTTCCGATCGCAAAAACCACGACGCCTGAGTTCTGCTATCTTGGGACAACCCATTCCAGGTTGTTTGGCGTTACGCTCAATCCGTGGCATCGCGGTTATTCGCCGGGCGGTTCTTCCGGTGGCTCCGGGGTAGCCCTTGCCACGGGTTCGGCAATGCTTGCCACCGGTACGGACATTGGTGGGTCAATCAGGATTCCGGCATCGGCTTGTGGCGTGGTCGGGTACAAACCACCCTACGGCCGCAATCCGGAAGTCGAGATCTACAATCTCGACTATTACAGTCACTCCGGCCCGATGGCGCGGTCAGTGGGTGACTGCGCCTTGATGCAGAATATCACCAGCGGCCAGCATGTCAGTGATATCGCCTCGCTTCGAGACAGGATTGTTCTTGATACGGAGTATGCGTCAAACCTGAAGGGTTGCAAGGTCGCTTACAGCGTCGATTTCGGCTTCTACGAAGTGGATGCAGCCGTGCGCCGCAACACTCTTGCCGCCTTGGATGTCATGCGCGACCTGGGAGCAGTCGTCGAAGAGGTCGATCTGGGCTGGACGAAGGCTCAGGCTGACATTTCCGAAATGCATCTCGATCATCAATCCGGTGCAGGACTGGTGCGATTGCTCGAAGACCATCGCGACCAGCTTTGTGACTACATTGTCGACGCTGCGGAAGCCTCGTTGCGGTCGACGGCAGAAGATTTTCTGTGTGCCGAAGAAGCGGCCATTGCGATGTACCGAACCCTGGGGCCGGTGCTCGAGAGATGCGATGTGTTCGTGTGCCCGACACTGACCCTTACGGCACCGCCAGCGCAACACAGCCAGGTAAACACGAAAGTCGTGTTTGACGGTGTGGAGCGCGACATGGCACCGGCGGAGTGGGAGATCACGCGTCTGTTCAACATGTTGAGCCGCTGCCCGGTTCTCAGCGTGCCCAGCGGGTTTGGAGACTTTGGTGTGCCCACCGGCATTCAGATTGTCGGCAAGGCCTACCATGACGAACGCGTGTTTCAGGTTGCCGGCGCGTTTGAGGCGGCGAACGCCTGGTTCGCAGATATGACTGTGCGCCCAAGAATTGGAGATCAGGCATGATAACCGTTTTCAGTGACAAACACGCCCTGCGCGATGCCAACACGGAACTGTATGGTGGTGAGCTTGTGAAGCCGTTCGAAAGGCCGTCGCGGGCACAGTTCATCATCGACCGGGTCAGGTCGGTGGGGCTGGGCGAGATCGTTAAGCCCGATGAGTTCGGCATGGATCCGATTTTGGCGATTCATGATGCATCGTTTGTTGGCTTTCTCGAACAGGCGTGGAGTGACTGGCTGAAGGTCGGCTACAACGGTGAAGCCATTGCAACCTGTTGGCCCGCCCGCCGCATGGTGCAAAAAGCGCCTGACCATATCGACGGCAAGCTTGGGTATTACTCCATGGCCTGCGAGACAGCGATAACCGCAGGAACCTGGGAGGCAGCCCTCGCCAGTGCCAATGTGGCATTGACCGGTGCGGCCCGTTTGCACAGCACGCGCGAAGCCGTGTTTTCGCTGTGCCGTCCACCCGGTCATCATGCGGCCATCGATATGTTTGGCGGGTACTGTTTTTTCAACAATGCCGCCATTGCCGCCCAGCATCTCCTCGACAAGGGAGCGGAGCGTGTGGCGATTGTCGATGTGGACTTCCATCACGGCAACGGCACGCAGGATATCTTTTACAAAAGGGACGACGTGCTGTTCGTTTCGCTTCATGGCGCGCCGGAAGATGCGTTTCCGCACTTTCTCGGTTATGCCAATGAGACCGGTGAGGGATCCGGTGAAGGTTTCACGGCGAACTATCCCATGAAGCCGGGCACGCAATTTCCCGAATGGCGCGCCGCGCTAAAATCCGGTTTGCGCCGCGTCACGGAATTCGCTCCCGATGCCCTGATCATTTCACTGGGCGTCGATACCTTTGAAAGCGATCCGATTAGTTTCTTCAAACTGAAGAGCGACGACTTCACGACCTATGGCCGGGACATTGCAAAGCTCGGCCTGCCGACTCTGTTTGTCATGGAAGGTGGGTATGACATCGACGAGATCGGAATCAATGCGGTCAATGTCCTGCAGGGTTTCGAAGGCAATTTAGGGAAAACCAATGGCACGCGATCCGCGCTACGATATCCTGTTTGAACCGATGGCAATCGGTCCGGTGACGGCGAAGAACCGGTTCTACCAGGTGCCTCACTGCAATGGCGGCGGCTATCGCGACCCGTCGGCCGCCGCCGAAATGCGGCGGGTGAAGGCTGAAGGCGGCTGGGGGGTGGTGTTCACCGAGCAGGTGGAGATGCACCATACGTCGGAGATTTCCCCGTATATCGAATTGCGTTTATGGGACGACGAAGACATCCCGATGCTTGCCAAGATGGCGGGGAAAATCCATGAGTTCGATTGTCTGGCCGGCGTCGAGTTGACGTATTCAGGCATCAACGGGCCCAATCTCTACACCAAGGAAGTGCCGCGCGGGCCGAGCGCGGGACCGATCCGGACTTTCACCAGCGACCCGGTCCAGGCCCGTGCCATGGACAAGCAGGACATCAATGACCTGCGCCGATGGCATCGAGCGGCCTGCCGCCGTTCGAAAGAGGCGGGATTCGATCTGATCTGTCTTTATGCCGCCCACAGTTTTGGCGTGATCCAGCATTTCCTGTCCCGGGCGACCAACCAGAGAACCGATGAATATGGTGGCAGCCTCGAGAACCGCAGCCGCCTGATGCGGGAGCTGATCGAGGATGCCAAGGACGAGGTTGGCGACACCATGGGAATCACTCTCCGTCTGTCTCTCAATGAAATGCTCGGCGAGCGCGGGTTTTCGAACGCGGAGGTGCGTGACTGTATCGAGATGAACGCTGACGTCCCCGATCTCTGGGATCTGGCGCATGGCTCCTGGGAGGATTGTTCAGGAACTTCTCGTTTCAAGGAGGAGGGCGCCCAGGAAAACCTTGTGACCGGCATCAAATCACTGACCGCCAAGCCGGTTGTCGGTGTGGGGCGCTTCACTTCACCGGATGCCATGGTGCGTCAGCTCAAGTCGGGCATCCTCGACTTCATCGGCGCGGCGCGTCCGTCGATTGCCGACCCCTTCCTGCCCAACAAGATCGACGAAGACCGGCTCGACGACATTCGCGAATGCATCGGCTGCAACATCTGTGTCACCGGAGACATGACCATGTCGATTTCACGGTGCACGCAGAACCCGTCTTTCATGGAGGAATGGCGCAAGGGCTGGCACCCGGAAAACATGCAGACCAAAGGAGCCAGCGAAAGTGTCCTGATTGTCGGAGCGGGACCGGCTGGCCTGGAAGCAACCAGGGCGCTGGGTTTGCGCGGGTACCAGGTGGCGCTGGCGGAAGCAGGCACTGAACTGGGCGGTCGTGTGGCGCAGGAATGCAAACTGCCAAACCTGTCTGCTTGGGGCCGCGTGCGTGATTACCGGGAGGGGCAGATCCGGAAAATGCCGAACGTCGATATCTATTTCGACAGTGCGCTTACGGCGGAAGATGTCCTGGAATTCGGGTTCGAGAACGTCGCAGTCGCCACCGGCGCCACGTGGCGCCGCGACGGGGTCGGGCGTTTCCATCTCCATCCAATGACGATCGCTGAAGAAATGCCGGTTTTCACACCCGACGATCTGATGGCAGGAAAGCTGCCAACGGGGAGCGTGGTTCTGTTTGACGACGATCACTTCTATATGGGTGGCGTGTTGGCGGAACTGTTGGTAGGTCAGGGATGTTCCGTAACTCTGGTGACACCGTCTGCCTATGTGTCGGACTGGACCAACAACACTCTCGAACAGCACTTCATTCAGAAGCGGCTGATCGAGTTGGACGTCGACATCCACGTGACCAGGGCGATTTCGACGGTCGCAAGCGATCATGTGACAACCGAATGTACCTATTCCGGGCGGGGACTGGATCTGGCAGCCGATGCGGTTGTGATGGTGACATCGCGCATCGGTAACGATGAGCTCTGGACGGGCTTGAAAGCCCGCGAAAACGAGTGGGCCGGGGCAGGGATCAAATCCGCAAAGGTGATCGGTGACGCGGAAGCGCCCGCGCCAATCGCCTGGGCAACCTACGCCGGGCACCGGTTCGCCCGCGAACTTGACGGCGGCGAAATAGGCGATGCCCTGCCGTTTCGACGGGAAGTTGCACACTTGGCGGTGTGATTGCTGGGTTATTTGTTCCATCAAATTGGGCTGCGTTCCTATATTTCGTGTTTCAGCGCCGGACAAACCTTAACCTTAACGAAAAGTGATCTTGGCTGACATTGACTTCACGTTGACTAATCTGCTGAAATAACTCGGAGATTTGTAGCAGACTGAGAAATCAGCTGTAACGTGGGTCGGGTAAATGTTAACGGGTGCGTTCATCCCGTCTTGGTCGGTGGTGTCCACAGCAGCGGAGTCCTCTAGATCAGACGATGGCCTTGTTGAAGATGTGGGCGTGTTGTTGAGTACGGATGGCGCCCACGATATTTTGTGGCATCCTGGACTGCGGTGTCACCATCTCTTTGAAAACAGGATCGACGCGCTTGGGTCGAGGGCCGCTCAGAAAACAACTGCACTGAGCTATCCCGACAAAAAAGTTAGTTTCGCAGACCTCGAAGCCATGTCCAATCGCATCGGGCGGTACCTTACGGGACAGGGCGCAAAGCGGGGAGACCGGATAGGGCTGCTCTTCGACCGTTCCGCACATTCCTTTGCAACTGTCCTGACTGTCTCCAAGATCGGTGCTGTTTTTGTGCCGCTGGACGCGAGCTTTCCGCCAGAGCGGATCAAGTTCATACTGAACGACGCCCAAGTGAATTTCGTTGCGACAGTGTCGGTGTTTGCTCATGTGTTTGATGGGTTTGAACAACCCGTGCTTGCTCTCGATGCGGCTCGGGAGGTAATCGACAAACTGTCGTCGAAGCGCTTGGCGCCCATTCCGGACAAGACGCCTGACGATGAGCTCAGCTACATAATCTATACATCCGGATCCACCGGGACTCCCAAGGGCGTTCCGATCCGACACTCGAGCATTTGCAATTTCCTGAATGTCGCCTGCCGTGATTATGGATACAGCGGGAACGATCGTGTCTATCAGGCGCTGACCATCGCCTTCGATTACTCGTTCGAGGAAATCTGGGTCCCGCTGCTGGTTGGCGCATGCCTGGTCCCGGCGCCATCGGGCGTCAATCTGGTGGGCGAGGACCTTGCGGAGTATCTCATCCAAAACGAGGTTACGGCACTTTGCTGTGTGCCGACGCTGTTGGCGACAGTAACGAGCGATCTGCCCAGTCTTCGAATGCTCATCGTTTCCGGTGAAGCTTGTCCTCAAGACCTGGTCGAACGATGGTGGGCACCCGGCCGCCGGTTCCTCAATCTTTACGGACCAACCGAGGCAACCGTATCGGCGACCTGGACCGTACTTTCGCAGACAGGCAAGGTGACGATCGGTGGTCCTTTGGCGACGTACTCTGTCCTGATCCTCGACTGCGACGATACAAAAGTGCTGGCGCAAGGCGAAGTGGGGGAAATCTGCATTGCAGGTGTCGGACTTGCCGACGGTTATCTGAATTTACCCGAAGAAACAGCACGGGTGTTCATCGATGACGTTGCCGACATCCCTAACAATCCGTCCGGCAAGATCTACCGCACCGGGGATATGGGCTGGATCAACAACAGCTGCGAGATCGAATATCTCGGGCGCATCGACACGCAAGTCAAGATACGAGGATACCGGATCGAGCTCGATGAAATCGAGGCCGTTGCCAGGGATGTCGCCGGTATCGAATCGTTGGTGGTCAATCCGTTTGAAGTGGAGCCGGGTAACGTCGAACTGGTGGCCTATTACACGGTTTCCGCCAACGGAGCATCCCAGGATCCGGCTGCCATCCAGGACGCGCTCAGCCGACGTCTTCCCGACTACATGGTGCCGGCCTTTTACGAGGTGTTGACGGAGATTCCGATGTTGCCAAGCGGCAAGGTAGCCCGCAAAGAATTGCCAGCCCCCAGGCAAACCCGGTTGTTATCATCTGGAAAGGCATTCGTCGGACCGGAACCGGGTCTGGAGAGCGACCTGGCAGGACTGCTCGCCAGTCTGCTGAAGGTTGAGCGGGTATCTTCGGATGCGGATTTCTTCGATGACCTGGGCGCAAATTCATTGCTCATGGCACGCTACCTCGCAAGCGTGCGGAAGAAACTGGGTGCCAAAGGCCTGTCGGTGAAGCAGATCTATCAGAACCCGACAATTGCGAGTCTTGCAGCCAGCCTACAACCGGAACCTGACACCGAAAACACGCTGGTCGAAAAAACCGTCGAGAAGGCATCCCTGGAACCCAGCGGTTTTAATGGCGTGGAAGATCAGGGTCTTGCCGATAAGATGAAGTCGTACCGACCGCCTGAACCGCAGGTGCCAATGGACGCTGTAATCCGGAGCAAGGCAAATGGTGTTCCGACGTCCGGGGACGTCCCTACTTGGCAAAAACATCAACCCGACGGGACCCCGAATACGGACCGTCACGTCGCCACCTACCGAGAATATGTGACGTGCGGCCTGCTACAGATTGCATACTATCTCTGCATGACGTTCATCACCATTCTTGCGGCCGTTGCCGCTCTGACGTGGATCGAAAGTGCAACGACGGTGTTGGGTATCTACATACGTGCCGCGTCCAGTTCCGTTTTGATTTTTGTTGCTATGTCGGCACTCCTCGTTGCCGTGAAGTGGATCGCCGTTGGCCGTTTCGACACCCAGAGAATTCCTGTCTGGAGCCTGCGATATGTGCGGTTCTGGATAGCCCAATCGGCAGTACGGACCAATCCCTTGAACGTATTTGTGGGTACACCAGTCTATAATTGGTATCTGAGTTTGCTGGGTGCAAAGATTGGAAGCGGAACCCTCATATTTGCCCGCACCGCTGTCTGTACCGATTTGATTTCCATCGGTGACGATACCCTGATACGACAATTTTGTGTGTTCACCGGGTACACGGCCCATGCGGGTTACATTTATCCAGGACGGGTTTCGGTCGGTTCCCGTGCATATGTCGGCGAGGCAACGGTGCTGGGCAACAACACGCGGGTTGGAGATGACGCTCAACTCGGTAACACGTCGACGTTGCTTGAGAATCAGAGCGTGCCAGACGGGGCAAAGTTTCACGGATCGCCGGCAGAGGAAACCCAGACCAACTATATGCGCGTAAAGCCACTTGATGTTTCGCCGTGGCGTGCCAGGTTTTATGTTGCCGGAGAGATGCTCAGTATGTTTCTCGTCGCGGGCCCGGCTCCGATCATCATCGTCTATATGTTTATCAGCCTCGCCCTGCCCGAACTGCTGGGCGGCACAAGCGCAAATAATGCCCTTACGCAGACGCTCAATCTTTTCGGCTATTCGCTGGCAGTGTATTTAGGCGCGATCATTATTGCCCTGGCAGGTGTTATGAGCCTGCCAAGATTGTTCAATCTGTTTTTCGTTCCGGGTCAAACACACCCCCTTTTCGGCGTCCAGTATTTTCTGGCAAGATCGATCACCTCTTCCAGTAACTCATTGATGTTGCAGTTGCTGTTCGGGGACAGTTCGATGATCGTGCATTACTTCCGAGCTCTGGGATACGACCTTTCAGAAAGCACCCAAACGGGATCGAATTTCGGTGTTGAACAGCGTCACGATTCTCCGTTCCTGGTCAAGTTCGGCCGGAATACTCTGGTTTCCGACGGTCTGGTGCTGCACAACATGGACCACAGCACCACATCCTTCAGATTGTCACCGATCGAAATGCCTCCCGATACATACCTCGGCAATGATGTGCACTACGCGGCTGGCGCGAAAGTCGGGAACAATTGTCTGATTGCGACCAAGTGCATGATTCCCATCGACGGACCAGTTCACGAAGGTGTCGGAATCCTTGGTTCGCCACCATTTGAAATTCCGCGGTCCGTTATGCGGGATCGAAGGTTCGACCACTACAAGCAACCTGATGTTCTCAACAACAGGTTGAAGTTGAAACTGCGCTCCAATCTTTGGACGCTGGCCCTGTTCATGTTCAGGAGTTGGTCCGCGTTTTTCGTAGTATTAGTGTGTGCATACTTTGCTCATGAGGCGTTAATCGGTTCGGGCGCCAGTTCGTTGTTTGCAACTTCCGCAATGTTAACCGGCACTGTCGTCATTTCGGTCGTCTTCACCGTGCTCTATTTCATCCTGTTCGAAAGATGCATCCGACTCTTCAGGCCCATGAACCCCTTAACGTGTTCATTGTACGACCGCGCATTCTGGGACCATGAACGGTTCTGGAAATTGACGGATAACCGCCTAATTACAATGTTCGACGGAACACCAATGAAAAATTTCTTCGTAAGCCTGCAGGGCGTGAGACTCGGCAAAATGGTGTTCGACAACGGTGGCAACGCGTCTGAGCCGAGGATGGTGGAAATAGGGGACTATTGTACTCTGAACTACAGAAGTTTCGTTCAAGGGCATTCCTTGGAAGACGGGACGTTCAAGTCTGGCGCAATCTGCGTGGGTGCGTGGAGCACGATCGGGGTAAACGGCTTTGTTCACTACAGCGTGAGCATTGGAGATAATGCGGTCGTGGAAGCGGATTCGTTTGTGATGAAAGGATCTGTGATCGGAAATAACGAAATCTGGAGAGGAAACCCCGCAAAGGTGGTTTCAGAGCGCGACCTGGACAAGATTGCCGCCGACGACGGAGCCGAACTACAGGCTGGACGGTATGAGCATTCTCCGGTCGAGCGGGCGGCAGCAGGAACGGATCCGCATCGTGAATCGAGTGTGCAGGTGTAAGACAGGATAGGAATGGACTATGCAGCTTGAAGTTGTCGAGAATATTTCCGAGTTAGAGTTTGTGGCAGAGTTTGTCGCCAAGAACCGGCCGGTGGTTGTGCGCGGCATTCCGTTCGAGCCGGAGAACTGGACACCGGATGCCCTGAAGCAGTCGATCGGGGACCTGACGACCCAGGTCTATGATTCCCTTTTCGATCTGGAAAACATCCTGTCGCTCAGCGAGTACATCGACGACTATTTTGGTGTGGACGGTCCCTATCAGCCGGACGTGCCGTACGTCCGTTGGTACAATCAGCTCAAGGATGTGGACTTTGTCTGGGGGGACGAGGCGTTCGAACTGCTGCAACCATTCTGGCAAAAACCGGACTGCGTGCCGGAACAAAATCTTGTAGTGCCGGTGACGTCCGACGGGCAGGGCGCGAACCCGGTGACCGACAATTTTCCCTATCGTGGCGTGCTGGTTGCCGCACGCGGAGCCCGGACGCGGCTTCACCGTGACCCGTTCTGCAGCGATGCCATCGTGGCGCAGTTTCACGGTACGAAGGAAGCGGCTCTTTATCATCCAAGCCGGACCAATGAATTGCTGGCCGAATCCGATGCCAGCTCATTTGGCGGTTTTGTCGATGTGCGTGAAGCCGATCTCAACAGCCTGTCGCACGAACCGGACTATTCCGGTTTGGTCAAGCCGGGCGAGATGATCTACATCCCCCATGGCTGGTTGCACGATGTCATTGTTGTCGATGACTCGGTTTCCGTGACCTGGAACTTTGTACACGACGACGGCGCGGACGCGTTCAAAGAGTACCTGAAGAACAACCCGGAAGACGACAGCGAGTTCGAGGTCCTGCAGTATTTCTATGCCCGCGCCGGTTTCGACAACATGAGCGCAGACCAAATTCTGTCGCGGATGTCCTGAGCCATCGGACCTGGGCAACAGTGCATGGCGGCACCACGTGCACCGAAACCGTGTCATGCATTCGGAGGCGGGAGAATTTGGGTCTGGCACTTTTGCCGCTGGACGGCTATAGGACGGGTCGATCCACAAATTTCGAGAGTGACCCATGTCGGCTGAGTTTGAGCGGCGGCGCACATTTGCGATCATATCGCACCCGGACGCGGGTAAGACCACACTGACGGAAAAGCTTCTGCTGGCCGGTGGCGCGATCCATCTGGCCGGTGCCGTCAAGACCCGCGGCGACCGCCGGCGCACGCGTTCCGACTGGATGAAGATCGAGCAGGAACGCGGGATTTCGGTCACCAGTTCGGTCATGACATTCGAACGCGACGGTCTGGTGTTCAACCTGCTCGACACGCCGGGTCACGAGGACTTCAGCGAAGATACCTACCGCACCCTGACGGCGGTCGATTCCGCGATCATGGTGATCGATGCCGCCAAGGGCATCGAGGCCCAGACGCGCAAGCTGTTCGAGGTTTGCCGGTTGCGCGACATTCCGATCATCACCTTCATCAACAAGGTCGACCGGGAAGCGCGCGACCCTTTCGAGCTTCTCGATGAGATTCAGGAAACTCTGCAACTGGACATTTCGCCGGCCGTCTGGCCCGTCGGCATGGGCACGGAGTTTCACGGCTGCTTCGACCTGCGAACCAACCGCTATTTTACCTCTGAGTCCGGCAAGGGCGGTGCGTTTAGCCGAAGCCTTGAAATGTCCGGGCCGAACGACTCCCAGCTTGACGATCTGGTTTCAGGCCAGACACTTGAATTGGCGCGTGAAAACATGGACCTGGCGACCGCGGCCTATCCGGAATTTGATCGGGAAGCCTACCAGAGCGGAAACCTGACACCAGTGATTTTCGGCAGCGCGCTGCAGAATTACAGCGTTGAATCGCTGCTCGAAATGGTCGCCAACGAGGCGCCGCCACCGCGGCCTAATCCGGCCGATACCCGGGAAGTCGAACCGGGGGAAGATGCCGTTACCGGTTTCATCTTCAAGGTCCAGGCGAACATGGACAAGAACCACCGCGACAGGGTTGCCTTCATGCGCGTGTGTTCGGGCCAGTTCAAGCGCGGCATGAAGCTCAAGCAGGTGCGTACCGGCAAGGATGTCATGGTCCACAGCCCGATCTTTTTCATGGCCCAGGACCGCGAGATCGCCGAAGAAGCAAGCCCCGGTGACGTCATCGGTATCCCCAACCATGGCACCATCCGTGTCGGCGACACCTTCAGCGAGGGCGAAGACATCCGGTTCACTGGCATTCCGGTGTTCGCGCCGGAAATACTCAGTCGTGTGCGCATGCCCGACACCACCCGGATCAAGCAGTTGCGCAGCGCCCTGGACGATCTCTCCGAAGAGGGGTTGATCCAGGTGTTCAAGCCGATCATTGGCGCCCAATGGATGATCGGCGCGGTCGGCGCGCTTCAACTCGACGTGCTTAAGTCCCGCGCCCGCCAGGAATACCGGATCGAGATCGAATTCGAAGGCGCACCCTTTTCGACCGCACGCTGGCTGAAGGCCAAAGACGAGGCGGCACTGAGCAAGTTCATCGACTCCAACCGGCGCAACATCGTCCACGACCGTGACGAGAACCCGGTCTTCCTGGCCGAAAGCGCCTGGGAACTCGATTACAAGATCCGCAACAACGAGCAACTGGAGTTCCTGAAGACCAAGGAACTGCAATAGGGTCTGTTGGAAAGGGCGTTTTCCCGGATGCGATGCCGCACGTCATTGCCGTCTCGTGGAACCGGCGTCGCGTCACTGTCAACGATCTGCGTCGGCACCGGCCAAATCCCAATCGCATCAATAAGATGTGAACCGTTGAAAATTTGCCGGATTTTCTGACTCATGGCATGATGTGACACATGTCACAGGGGTTGCATCCAACAGCAGTCATATGGTGTTGGAGGGGAGGGTGTCATGCTGAGATTTCTTGCTATTTTTATTGCCTTTTTGGCCTTTCCAGTGCTGGCCCACGGTGAAAAGCGTGTGGCCCTTGTTATTGGCAATTCTGGCTACAAGTTGATCTCGCCGCTTTCGAACCCCAAGAACGACGCCGCCCTGATGACGTCCACCTTGAAGGGGGCGGGTTTCGAAGTCGTGACGGCGACCGATGTGGATGTGCGGGACATGGGGCGGGCGGTGCGCCGGTTCGGCAAAGCAC
>JAJFHD010000069.1 GCA_021775805.1 Alphaproteobacteria bacterium
TGCCGCATGGGCGCGCGCGTGCGCCGCGGCGAGGAACTGGCGATCACCCGCACGCTCGCCCGTTTGGGCATCCCGATCCTGCGGACCCTGTCGGGCACGGCCGTCATGGAAGGCGGCAGCTTTGCCTGGCTCAATGACAAAACGGCAGTGATCGGCTGCGGTGTGCGGGTCAACCGCGAGGGGGCAGCGCAAATCGGCGAGGTGCTGGCGCGCCAGGGCGTGGAGCTGATCGTGATCGACCTGGTGGGCTACGACATTCACATCGACGGCGCGTTCCTGATGGTCGATAAGGACCTGGCCCTGGTCAACCCGGCGGGCCTGCCGTTTTCGTTCCTGGAGGAACTCAAGGCACGAGGCATTCACGCCATCGAGATTGCGCCTGCCGACAATGACTGGATCGTCAATTCGCTGGCCGTGGCGCCGGGCCGGCTGCTGATGCCTGCAGGCGCCAGCGACGCCACGCTCGAGACCCTTGCACAACACGGGGTCAGTTGGGCTACACTCGCCTATGACCTGATGCAGCTCAACGGCGGCGGCATTCACTGCTCGACCATGCCGCTGATCCGCGACCGGGTCTGACGATGGGGTGAGATTTGAGGGGGCGGAACATTGGGGGATGCGGGGCCGGTCGAGATTAGCCAGGCGCTAGAGCCCGGCGATCTCCACGACATCCAGCGCTTCAAGTACGATGTCTACGTGGCCGAGATGGGCCGCTACGGCTCGATTGCCGACCATGACAACCGCCTGTTGATCGAGCCCGACGACGCCACCAGCCACATCTTTCAGGCCCGCGCGGCGGGCCGCCTGGTCGGCACGATGCGCCTGACCTGGGGCGGCACCGAGGGCGCGCTGACCCAGCGGCATATCGAGCAATACGATCTCGAAGGTTTCCTGGGGGCGGTCGGGCCTGCGTGCATCGTCATCGGCGAGCGCTTCATGATCGATCCGGCGTTGCGCGGCTCGGATGTCCTGTTCGCCATGTTCTGCACCTACATGGGCTTCGTCAACCAACGGCGCATCCAGCTCGTGTTCGGCGACTGCGAGCCGCACCTGCTCAACACCTACCTGAGCCTCGGTTTCCGCACCTACACGCGCAACAACGTCAACAGCCCGGAGACCGGCTACCTGGTGCCGCTGGTGATCGTGGCGGAAGACTGCGACCACATGAAGAAGATCGGCTCGCCGTTGGCCTCCGTCCTGACGGATTTCGGCGGCGACTGCCGGGTGCCCGCCAACATCGCCGACCTGCTCGCGGGCGGCGAAGCGGTGATGAGCCAGAAGATGCTGACCAAAGAGACTTTTTGGTCGAAGCTCCAGGCGGCGGTTCCGAAAGCGGGCCTGAGCGATGTCGACCTGTTCACCGGCATGTCCAAGGAGGAAATCGAGATCTGCCTCGACAAGTCCGTGTCGATCGAGTGCAAGCCCGGCGACCGGGTGATCAAGAAGGGCAACGTCGCCAAGAACATGAGCATGGTCCTGTCGGGCACGCTCGAGGTCCGCGACGGCGAGGAAGTGGTGGCGCTGTTGTCGGCCGGCGAAATGTTCGGCGAGATCGCTTTCTTTTTGAAGCTGCCGCGGACCATGGACGTTGTGGCGGCGACCGACGACGTCAAGATCGTCAGCTTCTCCGAGTCGACCATCCGCAAGATGCTCGAGGCCCATCCGGATGTGGCGACCAAGCTGTTGTTCAACATCAGCCGGATCCTGTGCACCCGGCTGATTAATGCGAACAAGCATGCGGTGGAGGATGAGGGGGCTTAGGGCGGCAGGTGGCTGCAGCGAGGATCAGTGCTCCAAAGTTACCGTTCCCCGGCCCCCGCGCCGGGGTCCACTCGCGGTTGCCGCGGACCTTTGCGTTGGCGAGTAGGTCCCGGCTCAAGGCCGGGAAACGGGCCTGTCGTTTCCCGTGCGCGATGCGGCACGCCAGTGCTGCTTCGCTGACACGGGAGTGTACCGGCTGCAGGCGCTAAGCATTTGGAACGGTCCCGATCAAGTCCGGGAAACGGGCGAGTACCGGGACCGACGGTGCGTGGCGACTGGTCAGGCGTCGAACCACACCCGTTCCCCGGCCCGTTGAGCCGGGGCCCACTCGCCACCGCTTCAGCCCGCAGCGCCGGCGATTGGATCCCGGGTCTTGCGCCCGGGAAACGGTTTGGGGCTGCCGCGGTGTTGAAAGCATTGCACCATGAATTCGTTCCCCGGCCCCCGAGCCGGGGGCCACTCGCGGCTGCTGCCGGCTGTCGCACAGGCGAGTAGATCCCGGCGCAAGGCCGGGAAACGGCAGTGGTTTCCCGTGTCTGCAACGCGGCACGCCAGTGACGCGTTGCAGACACGCGAGCGCGCCAATCGCAAACGCCAGAGTGTGGAACGGTCCCGGATCAAGTCCGGGAAACGGACGAGTACAGGGACCGACAGTTTACGACGTGGGCTCAGGCGTCGAACCACCAGCGCTGATACGACCGGGCGCCGTCCAGCTCCCAGTTGCCGGCAATGTTGGGGCCGTGCTGGAGTTTCTTGCTGCGGGCGGCAACGCGGTTGACGAAATAGGGCACGATGGTGCCGCCGTCGTCGCTGCACAGGAGCTGCATTTCCTTGTACATTTCCGCACGTTTGGCCTGGTCGAGTTCGGCCTTGGCTTCAAGCAGGAGCTTGTTGAAAGTCGGATTTTTCCAGTGACTCTCGTTCCAGTCGGCATCGTCCTTGTAGGCGAGCGAGAACATGACGTCCGGTGTCGGGCGCGCACCCCACTGAACCATGACGAACGGCTTCTTGAGCCAGATGTTGGACCAGTAGCCATCGTTGGATTCGCGCTTCACGTTGATCGTGATGCCGGCCTGCTTCGCCGCTTCCTTGAACAGGATGGCGGCGTCGACCGCGCCTGCGAAGGCCGCGTTTGCCGCCGACAGTTCAACCGTCAATCCTTCGGCGCCGGCCTTCTTGAGGTGGAATTTCGCCTTGTCGGGATCATACGGGCGCTGTGGCAGGTCGGCCCAATACGGCAATGTCGGACCGATCGGGTGATCGTTGCCGATGCTGCCGTGCTTGATCAGGATCTTGTCGACGATTTCCTGCCGGTTGATGGCGTATTTCAGGGCAAGCCGGACATCGAGGTTGTCGAACGGCGCCTTGTCGCAGAACATCGGGATCGTGCAATGGGCGCCAGACGGCACTTCGTCGATCTCGATGTTCTTGTTGCGCTTCAGCAGATGCAGCGTCTTCAGGTCCGGTTCCGTGATCGCATCGATATCGCCGGTGATCAGTGCGGTCTGGCGGGCGTTGGCATCGTTGAGCACCAGCAGCTTGATGCCGTCGAAGTGGGCCTCGTCGGATTTGTGATAGTTGGCATGCTTGACAAGCTCGGAGGATACGCCCGCGTTATGCTTGTCGATCTTGTAGGGGCCGGTCGCGTTCGGGCTGTTGGGGTCGACCTTGCCCTCCTTGTCGGCTGCCATCATGACAAGGTGGTAATCGGACAGGAGATACGGCAGGTCCGCGTTGCCGGCCTTCATCTTGACGATAACACCGTGTGAGCCGTCGGCCTTGATGTCCTCGACGTCGGCAAACAGGGCCTTGGCGGCCGACTTGCTGGCCTCACCGCGGTGATAGTTGAGCGAGGCGACCGCATCGGCGGCGGTCAATGACTTGCCGTCGTGGAATTCAATGCCCTTGGTCAGTTCGAACCGCCAGGATGTGGCATCGTCGGAGGCTTCCCAGCTGGCGGCCGCATCCGGGCCGATCTGGTTCTCGTTGGTGATTTCGGTCAGGTAGCTGCGGAAGGCATGGTTCATCTGGATCATGTAGACGCTCGCCGTCGTGCCCGGATCGAGACTATCGGTGGTGTTGCCGTCATGCAGGCCGGCGCGGTAGATGCCGCCCTTTTTCGGCACGGCGGCGCGAACGGTATCGGACCACAGCGTCGTGGCGGCGGTCACGGTCAGGCCAACGGCCAATGAGCCCTCCATGAACCTTCTGCGGTCAATACGTCCGGTCGCGACCTCTTTTGCAAGTGCGGCGATGCGTGGGTCCTGCTTGTGCTCTGACATGTCTGTTCCTCTCGTTCCAACGGCTAAAGCCGAAGTCGGCTGTGGCGTCTTGAAAGACGCGCGGCTTCGGCGGGTTTCAAAGCTAAGCACGCGCAGGCGCGGGGAAGTAGTGAAATAATTTCGCACAGCCGTTGATTTAATCTCTCCACGGCACCTGCTGCCGTGGAAAACGGCCGGTGCGAAGCCACGGCAAAGTGCCTTAGAAAGCCGAATCCGGGACCTGATCCCGGTGGGCAGTTTCTATCAGCCAGGCCTCCAGAATGGCCGCCGCGGGTGAAAGCGACCGGTTATCATTACGCGTCAGGTAGTAGGCCGCCGGTGCGTCGATGACGATGTCGCTGCACCGCACGAGTTTCTTCTTTTCAAGCAGCGGCCAGACGAGCCGTTCCCAGCCCAGCGCTATGCCCTGGTCGTCCTGGGCGGCCTGTACCAGGATCGAGAAATTGTTGAACCGGCGCCCGCGCAACGGCCCGTGGGCAATCCCGGCGCGCCTGAGAAATTCTTCCCAGTTGGTCCACTCAGGGTCGACTCCGTCCACATGCAGAAGCGGCAGGTCGGCGATGTGCTCGGCGGGCACGTCTGCATGCGCCTTGGCAAATCCTGGACCGCAAACCGGAAATATCCGTTCCTTGAACAGCAGAGTGGACGTCTCGTCGGGCCACACGCCCGAGCCGTAGCGGATGCGCAGGTCGATCTCGGAGCGTCTGAACGTTGTCGCATCGTCGGACATCATGTGGTTGACCGTGATCGCGGGGTTGTCGCGCCAGAACGCGCCCATCTTGCGCATCAGCCAGAAGCCTGCGAAGGCGTTGGTGCTGGCGAGCGTCACGCTGGCCTGGTCGCCGCCGGCCCTGATCCGCTCGAGCGCTTCGGAGGCTTCGCTGAAGCCGCGGGCGAGCACGCCGTAGAGGTCCTCTCCCGATGGCGTCAGGCTGACACCCGACGCCTCCCTATGGAACAGCGGCGTTCCCAGTTCGTCTTCAAGCGCCTTGATCTGCCGGCTGACGGCACCCGGTGTCACGTTGAGCTCGGTGGCGGCCAGTTTCTGGCTCATGTGCCGGGCACACGCCTCGAACGCGGCAAGGGCCGTCAGGGAGGGAAGATTGTAGTACCGCCGGACCATAGACCTGTGCTCCACAAGCGGCGAACCGCAACTTGAACCGGTGGCTCGCCCGGACGCGGCAATTCTGCACAAATCTCAACCGATGCGTGAGTCTTTTGCGACTTCTCATTTTGGCTGTAAGACAGCAAGGTAACCACGGATTTGCGGGACGGGAATGACGCCATGAAAATCGAAGAACACTTTGCTTCACCGGAGAGCTTGTGATGGCGGTCGTCGCTGAACCGAGGGCAACGCGGCGCGGGGGGCGGAACGCGCGGCGTGAAATACGCACCGACCGGACCACAAAGATGCTCCCTGCCCTCAAACGCCGGTTACCGCTGGTGGAGCCCATGTCCCAGGAGCAGGTCGAGAAGATCGACAACGCCTCCCTCGACATCCTCGAGGACGTCGGCGTTATCTTCCGCGACGACCAGGCGATCGAGGACTGGAAACGCGCCGGTGCGGATGTGCGCGACGGCGACCGGGTCCATCTCGACCGCGGCCTGGTGCGCGAACTGATGCGTTCAATTCCGTCAAGCTTCACCTATCACGCCCGCAACCCGGACAACAATCTACCGTTTGGCAACGACCATTCGATTTTCGTGCCGATGACCGGTGCCCCCTACCTGCGCGATCTCGACGACAAACGCCGCGGTCCGACCCTTGAGGATCTCGCCACCTTCCACAAACTCTCCCACATCTGCCCGGCGATCCATTCCTCGGCCCACCACATCGTCGAGCCGATGGACCACATGATCTCCCACCGCCACCTGCGGATCACCTATTCGTCGATGAAATATTCCGACAAGACCTTCATGGGCATGACAACCTCGCCCAAGAACGCCGAGGACGTGATGGACATGTGCGCCATCCTGTTCGGCGAAGACTTCATGGAAACCCATGCCGTAGTCACCGGCAACTGCAACGGCAACTCGCCGCTGGTGTGGGACGAGGTAATGCTGGGGGCCATGCGGGCGTTCTGCAAGCGCAACCAGCCGGTGCTGTGCTCGCCCTTCGTGCTGGGCGGCGCCAACACGCCGGCCTCGACGGCGCCTGCGGTGGCACAGCTCAACGCCGAGGCCCTGTCGGCGCTCGCCTATACCCAGGTCGTGCGCAAGGGCTGCCCGGCAATCTATGGCCATTACCTGTCGACTGTTTCCATGGCCAGCGGCGCGCCCATGGCGGGCACGCCTGAAATCAGCCTGATGAACTTCATGATCGGCCAGATGGCGCGCCATTACGATGTGCCGTGGCGGACATCGAATACGCTCGGCGGAGCAAAGACCTTCGATGCCCAGGCAGGTTATGAAAGTGCGACGACCATGATGGCCGTGCTCATGGCGGGCGCCAACTACATCTGGCATTCGGCGGGCTGGAACGAGGCCGGCATGCACTGTTCGATCGCCAAGTTCGTCGTCGATGCCGAGCAATGCGCCATGGGTTACCGCATGGCGGAAGGCATTCGCTGGGACGATTTCGACGAGGCGCTGGCCGCCGTCCGCGACATCGGCCCGGGAGGCCACTACCTCGGACACCCGCACACACAGGCCAATTTCCAACGGGCCTTTTTCATGCCGAAACTGTTCGACAACAACTCGATCGAGCAATGGATCGCCGATGGCAGCCAGGAGATCACGGAACGGGCGCTCAAAGAAGCCCATGCCATGCTGGCCGCCTACGAAGAGCCCAAGCTCGACCCGGGCGTTGACGAGGCCCTGCGCGACTACATCGCCAGGCGAGAACGTGAAATTCCCGCCGTTGAGGCGCTGAACCAGGATTACTGACACCACCTCACTTTCCGGGGCGTAAAATGCGAGACAGACGGGACGCCATGGGGTATCAGTCGGACCTTGTGTCAACATCCGCAAAGCCTCGCCCATGGACATCGAAGAGTTCCGCAAACACGGCCACACCATGGTCGACTGGATGGCCGATTACCTGAAGAACGTGGAAGACCTTCCCGTTCGCGCGCCTGTTGCACCAGGTGAAACCGCTGCCAAACTTCCGTCGTCACCGCCCGTCGAAGGCGAGCCGATGGAGACGATATTCGAAGATTTCAAGCGCGACATCGTGCCGGGCATGACCCACTGGCAGAGCCCCAACTTTTTTGCCTACTTCACCGCCAACTCAAGCCCGCCGTCGGTTCTGGCCGAGATGCTGACGGCGACCATGGGTGCCCAATGCATGTTGTGGCAGACATCACCGGCGGCGACCGAAATGGAAACCGTGATGATGGACTGGCTGCGCCAGATGACCGGACTTCCCGAAGGCTTCCATGGCGTCATCCAGGACTCGGCATCGAGCGCCATCCTCTGTGCAATCCTGACAGCGCGTGAAAAAGCGACGGACTGGCAGGTCAATGCCGACGGCCTCGACACGGTCGGCAAGCTGGCGGTCTACACGTCCCAGGAGACGCACAGTTCGACGGAAAAGGGTGTGAAGATTGCCGGTCTCGGCGTCAATGCTTTGCGCAAGATCTCAACCGACGACGCCTTTGCCATGGACGTGGAGGCGCTGACCCGGGCCATCGAGAAAGACCTGGCAGACGGCATCAAGCCTGCCTGCGTGGTCGTATCCGTCGGTGCCACGGGCGTCGGCGCGGTCGATCCGTTGCGCGCCATCGGCGAAGTTTGCCAACGACATGGCATCTTCCTTCACGTGGATGCGGCCTGGGCCGGCAGCGCGCTGATCCTGCCGGAAGAACGCTGGATGATCGACGGCATCGAATATGCCGACAGCCTGGTGTTCAATCCGCACAAGTGGCTGTTCACGAACTTCGACTGCTCGGCCCACTTCGTCCGCGATCCGGATTCGCTGGTGCGCACGCTGGCCATCCTGCCGGAATATCTCAAGTCGCGCGAAGCCGACCGGATCATCAACTACATGGACTGGTCAGTGCCGCTCGGCCGGCGGTTTCGGGCGCTCAAGCTGTGGTTCGTGATCCGCAGCTACGGTGTCGGGAAACTGCAGGCCATGGTGAGGAACCACATCGCCTGGACCAGGGAACTCGAGGGCTGGATCGCGGAAGCGCCGGATTTCGAGCTGACCTCTGCGCGGCGGCTGTCCCTGCTGTCTTTCCGCTACGTGCCGCCGGGTATCAGCGACGAGACTGAGCTGGACGCATTGAACGAAAAACTGCTGCATGCCCTGAACGACGATGGCCGTGTCTATCTGACCCAGACGAAAGTGCGCGGAAAGTATGTTATCCGGTTTACCATCGGGCAGACCTACACGACGCAAACCCACGTCAGGAATGCCTGGAACCTGATCTGCGAAACTGCCAGAAATACCGCCTGATCAAGGCCAGCTCGCCGGTTCACCAAGAAGGAATACCTGGTGTCTGACAATACAGCAGACGGCAAGACCGGCGGTCCGGCGGCAACCATCATTCTCGCCCTGACGCCCTTTATGCTGGGCTATTTCATGTCCTACCTGTACCGGTCGGTCAATGCTGTCGTCGCGCCAGACCTGGTCAAGGACATCTCCCTGGGTGCCAGCGAACTGGGCTTGCTGACGGCGGCCTATCTGTTCGCTTTCGCCCTGTTTCAGCTACCTCTGGGAATTCTGCTCGACAGGTATGGCCCGCGCAAGGTTCAGGCCGGGTTGCTGCTGTGCGCCGCCGTCGGGTCATTCTTCTTTGCGATCGGCGAAAGCGCGCTGACCCTGACCCTCGCCCGGGCCCTGATCGGGATCGGCTTTGCGGGCGGCCTGATGAGCGGCTTCAAGGCAGTCGTCGTCTGGGTTCCGGCGCAACGGCGTCCCCTGGCGAATGCCGTCGTCATGTCGGCTGGCGCCCTTGGACTGCTTGTGGCCACCGTTCCCATGGAGTACTCGGTGCAAGCCTTTGGCTGGCGCTCGGTTTTCCTGGGACTCACTGCGATTACAGCAGTTGTTGCGATGATTGTCTTTTTCGTTGTGCCCAAACGGTCTTCTGCCACCGTCGGTGGCACCGACACGTTGATGCAATCTATCAAGGCGGTTGCCACCATATACTCGGACCGGTCTTTCTGGGTCCTTGCACCGTTGCTTGCCGCAACCGCCGGCGTGCAGATAGCGGTCCAGACCCTGTGGGCCGGCCCCTGGTTTCGCGATGTGGCCGGCCTCGACCGTGACGGGGTTGCCGTCTATCTTTTCATAGCGGGCGCGGCTTTCTTCTTCGGAACCCTGTTCAGCGGTGTCGTCGCCGACTGGTTCGGGCGGCGCGGGGTCAATGCCCTGACCGTGATGATCGGGTTCGTAATTCTTTTCATCGGCTCCCAGATCGGGATTGTCCTTGAATGGACACAAGCGGCAATCCCGCTGTGGATCGCCTTCGGCATGTCGGGCCAGGCCGTCGTTCTGGCGTTTCCGTGGCTGTCCGTCCATTTCGGTGAAAGACTGTCGGGCCGCGCCAACACCGCCATGAATCTGCTGATTTTTTCGTCGGCCTTCCTGGTTCAGTATCTTGTGGGGAGGATCATCGACCTGTTCCCGCCGACGCCTTCAGGCGGCTATGCCCCGGAAGCCTACCAGATAGCCTTGGGCGCGTTCGCTGCCCTGCAGATTGCCGCTCTCTTGTGGTACTTTATCGGCAGATCAAAACTGGGCCATAAATTCGACAACACATAGAACTCACATTCGTTCGGATCAGATGGCTGTGACGCAAGCCAGGCCTCGAACAACACAGGAGAAACACCATGGCAACAGACACCAGACAGTGGCAGGTCTACCTGTCCGGCGAAATTCATACGGACTGGCGCGAGCAAATCGAAAACGGCGTTGCCTCGGCGGGTTTACCGGTGACGTTTTCCGCACCGGTCACCAATCACAGCTTCAGTGACGATTGCGGTGTCGAGATCCTTGGAGCGGAAAGCAACAAGTTCTGGCACGATCACAAGGGCGCCCAGTTGAACGCGATCAGGACCCGCACGCTGATCGAAAAAGCCGACATTGTGATTGTCCGCTTTGGCGAGAAATACAAGCAATGGAATGCGGCGTTCGATGCGGGCTATTCGGCCGCTCTAGGCAAGTCCCTGATCGTCATGCATGGCCCCGACCACCAGCATGCCCTCAAGGAAGTCGACGCCGCGGCCCTGGCGGTCGCCGAAACGCCCCAGCAGATCATCGACCTCCTGCGCTATGTGATCAAGGGCGACCTTGACGTCTCGAGGGCGGCAGCGGAGTAGCGCTGCAGGTTTCAAGATTCAATTCACCGCCCCCGGCACAGGCAGGTAGACGCCGGTTCAAGCCCGGCGAGCGGGCATTCGTTTCCCGTGCGCGATGCGGCACGCCAGTGCTGCGTCGCAGACACGGGATCGTAACGACCGCCGGCGCCTGAGTTTGGGACGATCCCTGTGTGCTTGTCCGGGAAACGGACAGTTGTTTGTTAGCGCCCGAAGATGACATAAGGGGCAGGTTTCCTCATCTTCAATTGTTTGTAGAGTGAACAGCTGGCCTACTGCGGCGGCTCCAGAACCAGTTCTTCGGCACCCTGTGCTACCAGGTCTTCGCGAGTGCCGCCGATGGCGATCATTTCGCCGCGCCGCCAGCGCTGGACAAGATCACCCCAGTGGGGGCTGAGGATGTTGCCCGACTGGCCGGTGGCAATGATGAACCGCGAGTTCTCAGGGGTCTTCAGGTCATAAAGCGCGCGATATCCGGAACCGTGATTGTGGGCGAACGCCTGGTCGGAGTCGTTTAAAGGGCCGGCACCCCGATTCAGGGTGTAAAAACCGCCATCGGTTGCAAGCGAACGGTCGCTCCACCATGACAGCACCGGTACCTGGGCAAACACGCTATGTTCCAGGGTCGCACGGTGGTGCTTGCCCCATTGCCAAAGGGCCATGTCCCGGCCCTGTTTCTGCTCGATCCAGTCGAGAGCCCTGACGAACGATTTCTCTATTGCCACCCGGCACTCTTCGACAACCGACCGGGTTGTCACGTCATCGCACCATCGGGAGTTTTGGCGCAGAAGGCGTTCGAGGAGCGGTGCGCGGTATCGTGCGAACTGCGGGTACACGCGGTTCATCTCATCCTTGAACAGCGCGCGATTGAGCTCGCGGAGCCAGGCGGTGTAGATCAGCGGCGCTGCGTGGTAGGCCGACATCTGCCTGTCCCAGTCTTTCAGAATGGTGAGGGCTGCCGCCTCACGTTCGCCGGCAAGCCCGGTATTCTCCAGCAACACCGGCAAAAGCATGTCGGCATCGGTTCCGTTGATGTCCTGCTGAATGGTGTGAAATACATCGAGGGTGTGTTTGGGGGCGTCATCCAGAAGCGTCTTCAGACGCCGGTAGCGTAGACCGTCCTGCCAATATTTTGTGATCGGCGGTGCCGTTTCGGCTTCCACGAGCCGGTTGTTGGCGTTGGCGACATATCCGGTTCCGGTTTGAACTGATTCGGGCAGGTCCTCAAAATCGATCCAGCCCTGCCAGTCATATTGTCCGGTCCAGCCGGGAAGCGGCAGCACGCCGGCGCCTTCCCGCCGGACTGGAATCGCGCCAGCAACGCGGGTTGCCACGGTTCCGGACGTGTCTGCGACAAAGAAGTTGAACACCGGCGATGTCATCAGCTTCATGGCATCGCGCGCCTGCGCCCAGGACGTGGCCCGCGACAATCCGTAGGCCGCCCCCATGCCGGTATCGGGCAGCTTGGCTGTGGCATAGGACAAAGCAACAACGTGACCGTCAGGCAGCAACGATTTCAGGTCGGCATCGAGATCCGAAAGCACCGGCCCGTGGCGGGTAACGCGGTACTCGATCTTTCGCTTGTCCTCGCCCCGGATTGACAGGTCGAATTGCTTGACTTCGAAGGGTTTGGAGCCGCGGGGGATCAGGTAGTGGGACGGTGCCGTCGGATCCACGCGCTCAATAAAGAGGTCCTGGGTGTCGGCGCCCACAGAGGTCATCGCCCAGGCAATGTGGCCATTCTGGCCCATCACATGGAAGGGCAATCCGGGAATTGTCGCGCCGGTAACGTCGCGGTCGCCGACAACCGTCCGGGCAAGGTACCACAGGATCGGTGCATCAAGGCCCAAATGCGGATCGCTGGCAAGCAGCGCCCCACCGGTTGCCGTGCGCCCGGGCGCTGTTGCCCAGGCGTTCGATGCGCTCGTCACCGGCGTGAAGAAAGGCGCTGCATCCAGTAGAGGGTTCCACAATCGGGCGTTCTTGTCTTGCCAGACGTCTCGAAACACCGCTTCGTCTTCCACAGGCCAGTCATCAAACAAGGTCTCCAGGCGACCAGGTCCCAGGGTTCCCGAAAGGGCTGCATTAAGCCGTTCCCGCCGCATGTTGCCAGCAAGGCGCACGCTCATCAGTTTGGACACAAGGATGACATCCTCCGGTTTCCACAAACTCGGTTCGCTTCGCAGAACGGTGAACTCGAGCGGGACAACATGGAGGGTGCGGATATGGTGGTTGATACCGTCGGCATACGCCCTGATGGCCGTCTGAACGTCGGGTGCAAGGGCTGCAAAATCGCTCGCCGACCGCTCGGCAAAACCCATCGCCCGCATGAACGTGTCGATCCTAACGGTGGCGGAGCCGACGACCTCGGACATGGTCCCGGAACCGATCCGTTTGAACGACTCCATCTGCCAGAGACGGTCCTGAGCGTGGACGAACCCAAGAGCGAATGACGCATCGGTGTCGTGATCGGCGAAGATATGCGGGACAGCATTCTCGTCCCGGACGATCCTGACAGTTCCCTTCAGACCGTCCGCAGTCAAGGTGCCTTCAGTCTGCGGCAATGACGTTGCGGCATACCAACCGATTGCGACGATTGCGGCTGTTGCCAAAAGCAGAAAGCCGATGAGTACGCGCCGCGATCGTCTTTTAACGCGATCCGTCATCCGGGCATCGGTGGCATCAGGGATTTCAGCAGGTGGATGTTATGCCCGCACCGGGACGAGACGGATTTCGACACGACGATTCTGCGCCTTGCCCGACCCGCTTCGATTGCTGGCAATCGGCCGGCTTTCGCCGAATCCCGTAACCTGCAGCCTGCGGGGATCAACCCGCTGGGCCGAAAGGTAATTGGCCACAGAATCGGCACGGCGGTCTGAAAGATCCAGGTTGTAGGCAGCCGTACCATCACTGTCGGTGTGACCCTCGACGTTGACGATCGTGCGGTCAAACTCTTCCAGAACCAGGCCGACCGAGTTGAGCACCTCGTAAAAACGCGGCTTGATGGTCGCCTGTCCTGAGGCAAACGTGATGTTGCTGGGCATGTTGAGAATAATATCGTCTCCGGCACGCGTAACGCTGACGCCGCTGTCTTGCAGACGTTCGCGCAGGGCGGCCTCCTGCCTGTCCATGTAGACCCCGACACCGCCACCCACGATGGCGCCGATGCCGGCACCGATAGCCGCGCCCCGGCCGCTGTTCTTGCTGACAAGCGCGCCGGTCAGGCCGCCAAGTATGGCGCCGATCCCGGCCCCCTTGCCGGTGTTGCTCACCTGTTCCTCACCGGTGTAGGGGTTGGTCGAACACGCTGCAACCACGAAAGTCGACGCGACTGCAAGTACCGCGAGTTTATTCATTGCTATCTCCACAACATCGCCGAGCGCCGCAAAATCCCGGATTCAACCGGTTCCAGCGCTACCAAAGCATTCTGCCGGGCAGCCTTCCGCGCAGGCCCCGGCTCTCAGTCTTGAACTAGTCCGCAAAAGTGGCACCTTTGTGGTTAGCCCTTGGTTAACAAAATGGAAACTGAGGCAACAATACACACATCGGGCCTAGTTTTCAGGCAATTTTTCCATGAGGTGCGCTATTGCCGCGGCACCGGGATCAGGTAACCGACGCATAGCCTCGATCGCCCCCGCCCGGTCCTCCATGCCCTTGTTCTGGGACAGCTTGCGGGTACCGTTGGCGGCCGTGATTGTCATTTCTATACCAACGATCGCCCTTAACATGGCTGCCAGGCGCGCTGGGTCCATCTTGTCGGAAGTCCAGGGCTTCTTGGGCAACAGCAAGCGCTCGTGCACGGCACTGAGGTCGTCAACCATGGTCTTCGTCTCTTCACTGGAAAGGATCCTGCCCACGCCTTCGAGATGGACGGCGGTGTAGTTCCAGGTCGGCACCTGATTCTCCGCCACGTACCAGTCAGGCGAAACATAGGCATCGGCGCCGGCGACGATCAGGAGAATTTGATGCCCTTCCTCAATGGCGCGATGGATCGGGTTGGGCCGGGCCACGTGAAACCGGACGATCGCATCGTCCTGGTTTGATCCCCGAACCAGGAACGGCACGTGAGAGGCCTGCATCCCGGACGGATCTGCAACCACCACGGTTCCAAAGGCGCGCTCGCCGGCAAAGGCCAGCATCTCGGCCGTGTCGGCAACAGCAAAAAATGGCGGAGCGTACATAGCCAACAGCTGCCTCACTTTATTTGTCTGACCTCAAAGTCGTATGCACCCGATGAGCAATGGCCACAAGAACCAATGCAGCCGAACAGCACAAAACCAATTGACGTGTTGACCGGCAAACAAAGGAGCGTGTCAATTCACGGATGCGGTCGCGGGTTCATCATCCACGGTCCGGAAACAAGTTGCCGCAACGAGGCTGGAATTGCACATATCGTTGCTGTGTCGGGCCTTCAAATATGCATTCAACGGCTGATAATGACGCTGACACCTGCAATCATGAATAGAAGTTGTCATTAGGATACGTATGCGCGACTGAATTCGACACGAATTCATTTTTCAATTGTCACGGTCAAACGGACATGTTTCAATTCTGTCGTGTAGATTTAGAACACGGTTGATTTTGTTTCATTATTTTAAAATTGAACACCGCGTAATATCGACAGATATTATGTTCGAAATAATTCGGCGATAGATTTATGGATGTGAAAAATTACGAGATATGAATTTTACATGTAGTTGCTTTTGAACAGAAAAACCAATCGTCATGGCAACAACGGAACCAGCAAAATGGGCTGTATTCGGGAGGCGGTCTAAGATGAAATTGCAGGCGACAATTTTGACGTTAGTGGCCGCACTCATGTTTGGCGGATGTGCCATCGTACATATCGACTCCGCCGACGGCAGGACAACAGTACAAAAACATTTCGGTGTTCTCGGCATAAAAGTGGAGCCGGCAAAAGGCACACAGGTTGTTGAAGCGACTGGTGTTGGCCTCACTGTGATGCAGAACAGCATGACACTGGGATATCAGGATGTGAACACTGTCCAACTCGGGCGCGACTGCCTCGCCGCCTTTATCATCAACAACAAAGAACAACTCCTCAATGCAGAGAAAGTGGCACGGGAGGTTTCATCTGTCTGCGCCGTTGACGGCGATTCAAGGTTCAAACAGGAGGAAAAATTATGAGAACGCTCGCAGTTATCGGTCTGGGGCTTATGGCTGTTGGTTGTGCTGGGTACGGCGACAACCCGCCGTTGATCTTTGCCAACGTCAACAAGATCGGCATCGGCGCGTCGGCAACACTGCCAGACCAGGGCGGGGATCTGACCGTCGGCTACCGTTCGGCCAAGGCCGCAATCGTCCCGGTCACTGTCAGGGACGCAAACGGCAATGTGCGGGTTTTGACCGTTTCTCGCGGCGGACCGGCCAACACCGGCGCCTTTTCTACGTTCTCGCATTTTGAGGCCACCGCAGGGGCCGCCGCCGGTGCCACGGCCTGTCTGGGCGATACGTTTGCAACCGGCCTTGCCGCCCAAGCACTCGCAGCAGACCTGAAACATGTCTGCAAATGAATATATGAGATGACTGTTGAGGGTACCGGTGCGACGCCGTCGATCTGTCGTGAGCCCGGTGCGACACTGATCTAGGAATTTCGGAAGGTCTGCCAGCATCAAACAGACGAATGCAGCCAATTGGAGGTGAAGATGGGCGAGACAACCAAGCGATTGCGCGAACTTTGGAAGGAATTTGAATGCGACGAGGATCAAATGGTGGTTATCCCATTTGGACCGGATCGAATAAGAGTTGCTCCGCCCACCGCTCCGGCCTGGGAAGCACTCGCTGCAGTCCTTCTTCACCACGGCTATGAGATCAGAACTGTCGAAACCGACAGCTACAACTGCCGCAACATCAAGGGAACCAAAGAGAAGAGTTTGCATTCCTATGGCATCGCCCTCGATGTCAATTGGCATACAAATCCATGGGTTGATCACGCGGGAAGACGCAAAGTCCGGTTTTCCGACAAGCTCACGCAGGACGAACGCGCCGACGATGTGCGATCCGGCGACGCTGACACAGACTTCACCAAAGCCATTATAGACGACGCCCTGGCAATCAAGACACCTTCGGGCAACACCGTGTTCGAATGGGGCGGGCATTGGACAACGGTCAAGGATTGCATGCATTTCGAAATTGATCTCGGACCGGATGACCTGTCTGAGGGAATAGACGAGCAGACCGTCGTCGGTTGGGAAGACTTTCTGGCGATGGCAGCGATTGGGCCAGAGTCCGGCGGATCAATCGCCGCTCTGGAGGATAGCCCCGAACTGGAGTCTGCAGGAATGTTCGTTCCGGCGGCGATGGGCCTGGCACCGCTTCCCGGCCTGCCCGGCCTCCCGCCGTTGCCGGGACTTCCGGATCTGCCAGCATTGGGCGACCTGCCGTCACCGCCACGGCTGCCGCCGCTGCCGCCGCTGCCTGCAAACGGCACCGGTGCCGCACCGTCCGCAGGCCCAAGCCCCGTCGAGCTTCAAGTTGTCAACGCCCGAAGTGGACTGATTCTTCGGTCAGGCCCCGGCCAATCGTTCTCCAAAATCCGGACCCTCCCCCTGGGAACAACCGTCAACGTGATCGGACGAGACGGCCCATGGGCGCAGGTGGATCTGCAAGGCGATGGTGCTTCGGACGGGTTCGTGCACTCGGAATTTCTGCGCGCTGCCGGAGTCGGTAGTCCGCCCGGGTCCGGCGGCCCCGCAACCGCACCACCTGTCGCTTCGGGTGCAGACATCCTCGACCTGGTCACCGTAGACAACGTCAAGCCCATGTTCCCCGCCACCTCGCGCAGCAACATCAGCAGAAATCTGCCGTTTGTCCTCAGCGGACTGCGAAGCCGCGCACTTGTCGACAAGCCGATGGTGCTCATGGCTTTGGGAACCATCCGAGCTGAAACAGAAGGATTCGTCCCGATCAGCGAGGGGAGAAGCCGGTTCAACACCGCCGTTACCCCCTTCGATCTCTATGACGCGGGAACGCGCAAAGGCAGGGATCTGGGAAACACGGTCAGAGGCGATGGCCCGAAATTCAAGGGACGCGGGTATGTGCAGCTTACCGGTCGCGACAACTATACGCGGATCGGGACACAAATCCGCCAGCGACTGGTCGACCGTCCGGACCTGGCGAACGATCCGACGATCGCGGGAATAATTCTCGCGCAGTTTCTCAAGAACAAGGAGTCCAGGGTCCGTGCGGCTCTCGCAGCCAACGACCTGAGGCTGGCCAGAAAGCTGGTCAATGGCGGCTCCCATGGACTGGCTCGGTTCAAGGACGCGTTTCGGCGAGGGGTCAGATCACTGCCCGGCTGATGAAGAGCCGCAGAGGTTGTCTCGATGTCGCCTTGGGCACCGGACATGGCAACTCAGGAGATCCTTGTGACGGTGCTCAAGGACGACAGTTTGGATGGGCGGTGAAACTGCTGCTCTGGCGATCACTGCTGTGTGCGTCCGTTCTCAACGACGTCGGGTACGCAATCCCTATTTTCGGCAGAATCACGGTTCCGAAAGCGCGCTTGCCGGCAAAGGCCAGCATCTCGGTCGTGTCGGTTACAGCAAAAAATGGCGGAGCGTACATCTCCCGCGGCATTCCTGAGTTGTTCAAGCAAACTCGACCGACCTATGCACCTCAAGGTCAATGGTATCAAGGACCAATTGCCCTTGTAACAAGGTGGCCAAATGGTCAGGCTTTCACGGCACTTGGTCAAATTTCCCAAATTTTACAACCTTTTCGTGTATTTTTATGATTACACACCGGATCCAATACACAACATTAGATAAAATCTCCAACAATTCACAAAATTCAAAAATTCAAACAACTATTAACCAATATTTATACGATTTTGTGGAATTCTATTGCAGTTTCTTGGCAGTATTACATGTATAGGTAACACAATGAACGTTGTCTCTCCAACCAAAGATCGAAAAATTGAGTCAGATTCTGTACTCGGACCCAATCTTTGCAGCCAGGTAGGGGCGAATGTATCAACATTGCTGCGTGCTGCATTGTTGGAAATGTGCGATCAGCGTCATGGACAAATCTCTTACGCGGAAATCGACCATGTCTTTGAGCTGGTTATCAATTCTTCCGAACTGTTCTCCGTTTATCAGCGCGGATACTCAAATTGTGTTGCTCTAAAGAACAGCGCCCAGTTTGTTCGCATCGACGAGGATACCGTTACACAGTTTGTTGTGGGCGCTTATTGCCGGGACGTCATCACGGATGTCTTTCGTGATCACGCGGTATCGAGAAGCACTTATTGGCGCCGCGCCTTCGTTCTCGGATTCGCGAATTTCCTGGCAGACACCGTTGAGCCCAACATTCGCGGACTGCTGTTTGGCGCCTATCAGAAACTCGTGACGAAATATGCCGCTTCTTTGACCCCGGTGACGATCTTGAATGCGGAAGAGGTTGTCACGGTGTTCTCGAGGACAATGTTCACAATTAAGACCACGATGGGCAATGACCTCTCAGCGGTTGCACGACTGCGGTCATGCGTCAACGAGACCATTGCCGCCACGCCGGCGTCCATTTCTCCCGCATGCAGGCAAATCAGCGACACCGAGTGTCAGGACTTTGTCGAACGGCTTTTTGCTCCATCAACAACCAATCCGTTTCGCAGATTGATACTGAACGCGAAAGGCGAAACCATGCCGAGGTCTTGAACTGTTCCATGCGTTTGGCAGGCAAGTTCAACAGATTACAAATGCGCGCCGATTGGACCGTCCTGACGGTTCGCGATACAAAATTGACACCAGCGGGGCATTCGAAAATCTCACGTCCGCCCCCTTGTGAATCGGAGACGCAGACGTTTGTCACACAAAAAGGTCGCGAGTATCGTTGATGTGGCAGCGCAGTCCGGTGTCTCGCCGGCGACGGTTTCACGTTACCTCAATAAGCCGGACTTCGTCGGGGCCGCCACGAGAGGGCGGATCGAACAGGCCGTCGACCGAGCTTGAGCTATGTCCGCAACCGGCATCGTCACACCACCGGGCTGGATCATCCAGAGCGAATATGACATCGGTAAAGCCAAACAAACAGTTCCGCGGCTCTTGTCCGGTGTCAACCGGCCGACTGCCATTGACGCTGGAAGCGACATCATTGCTCAAGGCGCCATGTTTGCCGCGTATTCGTGTGAAGCCGGTCCTTAAAAACCACGCCTCCGCATCCCGCCCGAACCAACCAGCGTCGTGACATGCGGAAATTCGAACCAGACGCAGGACTGCCGGTCATCGCCGTTATTGCGAATCATACACTGTTGGTTTCTACTTTTCAGACTACGGATGATGTCTTGAGTGCGGGAGACACTTCGGGCTGGGGTATATGAGCAAACATTCCGACTCCATTGCAAAGGCCCTAGAGGCTCTTGACGAGGGTTTTGTCATCTTCGACAACGAGGCCAAAATGGTGTTCTGCAATGCACAGTATCAGGCGATGTATCGCCCGGTCGGACATCAGTGGAATCCGGGCACGACCCTTGATCAGATCGCACGGGACACTGCCATTCACTGCATGGGGCTCACCGGCGAAGAAAAGATCGACGATTGGGTGAAAGACCGGGTCTCACTGCACAGCAGCAGTCCGGAGCCGTTTGAGCAGTGCCTCACGAACGGCCGGTGTCTCAGGGTCAGCGAAACCAACCTGGCCAATGGCTGGGTTGTCGGAACCCGTACCGACATCACGACCCTGAAGGAACAAAGCCGCGCGTTGGAAGAGAACGACGCGCGAATGTCACGGCTGGTGGATGAACTGCTGGAATCCAACGCGGAGTTGGAACGGTTCGCCCATGTCGCTTCGCACGACCTGCAGGCTCCTTTGCGGAGAATCATGGCTTACGCCGACCTGTTGAATGCAGACTGTCGTGACCAAATCGGTGAATGTGCGCAAAACTACATCGCCGGAATCCTCCGTTCTTCAAAACGGATGAACGAACTTATCAAGGACCTTCTGGAAGACGCAAAGGCCGGTGCGCCGGTGCCTGAGTCCGTACAGTTTGATGCGGCGGAATCCCTGGCCCAGGTTCTGGAAAACCTCGATGACGCTCTCAAGACGTCCGGTGCCTGGTTTTCCTGCGACCGGATGCCGGTTCTTTACGGCAACCCGCTGAGGTTTTCGCGACTTCTGGAGAATCTGATCGGCAACGCGCTGAAGTATTCGTCCCATGACCGTACGCCCAACATCAGCCTGACTGTTGAAAATCGGCAGAAGGAATGGCGGTTTGACCTTCGCGACAATGGATCGGGCATTGATCCTCGGTCCGCCGATCGCATCTTTCAACCTTTCGTCCGCCTTGACTCCAACCGATCGAGCCACGGCACCGGCATGGGGTTGTCTATCTGCAGGAAAGTCGTCGAAGGGTTTGGCGGTGAAATCTGGGCGGAACCGAACGAATCTCACGGCAGCACTTTCTCCTTCACGATCCCGATCAAGACGGATACGGCACCGGTGCCGACATCGAATACCGGTGACGAACCGGCCTAACTCATGTAACAAGTGTTTACATGAGTTGGTCAAAAAACAAACGCGAGAAGCAGGAACGCAGCTATCACCACGGTAATCTGCGTCAGGCGCTGATTGATGCGGCCCTTGAGCTGATTGCCGACAAGGGGCCTGCGGGCTTCACGTTTGCCGAGGCGGCCCGGTCGGCAGGCGTCAGTCCGGCGGCACCCTACCGGCATTTCAAGGACCGCGATGCGCTGATCGCCGATGTGGCAAGGCTTGGTTTCGAGCGGTTCGAGGCCATGCTTGCCACGGCCTGGAACGGCGGAAATCCCGATGTTCTGACGGCCCTGCAGAATATCGGGCAGGCCTATCTGGCGTTTGCGCGCACGGAACCTGCGTTTTATACGGCAATGTTCGAATCCGGGGTGCCCACCGACCACGGTCCCGAACTGGCCCGGGCCAGCGACAAGGCGTTCGATGTGTTGCGGCAGGGGGCAGATGCCCTGTGCGCGACACTGCCGGCGGAAAACCGGCCGCCAGCCTTGATGATCAGCCTTCACATCTGGTCATTGGCCCATGGAACCGCCTCCCTGTTTGCCCGGGGCGATGACGCCCGGCGCAAAATTCCAATGCCTGCGGAGGACCTTCTGGAAGCCTCTGTTCTTATTTATCTTCAAGGGCTTGGCATAGGGAAAGACACAATTGCATGAGCTCGAAAGACGAAAAGCGCCGATAGTTTGATCAAGTCCCTCTTGACAAAGCCGGTTACCGGGGCCAGATATGTGAATGTAAACAACATTTACATGAGAGCCAGATGGAACTTACAGCTAAATTAGACGAATACGGCAAACCGGCCTGGATTGCCGTCATGATAGCGGGCTTCATCATCTTCTGGCCGATTGGCCTCGGGATTTTAGCCTATCTGATATGGAGTGGACGTATGGGTTGTTCGAAGAAAAACAAAGCCGGCCGCTGGCACAATGAGCGCAAGGAAAAGAAAAGTGCGCCCGGCGAATGGTGGTCGCGTCACAGCAAACCGCCGTCCAGCGGCAACCATGCGTTCGACGAATACCGCGACGAGACCCTGCGCCGGCTGGAGGCCGAACAGAAGGAATTCACCGACTTCCTCGAACAGTTGCGCGATGCCAAGGACAAGGCCGAGTTCGACCAGTTCATGGCGGCACGCAAGCGCCCGGCCGACACGCCGTCAAACGAAGGGTCGGTTCCCTCGACGTCAACCGACAAGCCGGATGACCAGAGCCCCTACCCTGTGACCTGAACGGTCACCGCCGTCACGTGACACGACGAGGCCGGACCCTGCAAAGGTCCGGCCTTTGTCGTTTGTGTCAAGCAATTCGACTAAATCGTGCCGTGACTTATAGGGTTCATTTCTGACCCTGATCGGCATTGCACAACCCGAGCGGTGGCTTTGCCGCCCTTCCCAATTGCCGTCCTCATGCGCCCACATGAGGATCTCCGGCGTTGCACCTCTGGAGATGGACGTGTCGAGCACGTGCATGGCAGTTTTTAAGAACAGCGAGCAGTTTTGAAGTCTGCTGATGAGTACGATCAAACGCGAAACGCTTTGGATCAGGTTTCATGGTCGTCTGCCGAACCACCGTCAATTCTCCGCCTGGTTAACATCCTCGCCGCCATCCCCGCCGCAATGCACATCACAGAACACAAACCCGCTGCGGGAAACCTGCCGGGGTGGATTGTCTTCCAGGAACGCCACGGCGGCATCATGGCCGTTGACCAGGGTCACAAGCGAGCCGTAGGCCTCATTGCCGGCCAGTTCGCGAAGCACCGACCAGATCGGTTTTTCCGTCGTCCAGTACGCCGTATCGAGCAGCACCATGGGGCTTACCCATCCGGTCGTCACATAGTGGTTCTGGGCAGCATCCTGGAACAGTTCCTGGATCGTGCCGGCACTTCCCGGAGAGAATATGATGCCGCCTATGGCGATCGTGATCAGGCCTTCTTCACGGACGCTGTTGGCAAAGTACTTTGCAATCCGGGAGGCAAAGGGCGTCGGCGGTTCGTGGCCGTAGTGCCATGTGGGGATGCCGACGCTGTGGTAGGAAACCGCCGATTGCGGGAACTGCTCGATGACCCGGAAAGCCGCACTGAGCCAATGAAGGTCCCTGTAAAGCGGGGCGGTGGACAGGATCGCGATGGCCGCGTCGAGATCGGGCACCGGGCGGTCCGCAAACCGGACGCCCAGATGGCCGGCCTCCATGGCGCCGGGACCACCGCCGGTGACCACCAGATAGCCTTTGCGGGCGAGCGTGCGCGCGATCAGGGCGACTTCGCGATAGCGGGCGTCATCCCGGGCCATGCTGTGACCGCCCATGATGCCGACGACTTTTTCGGGCGGTGTCGCCTTGATAATGTCGCCGAGCGCATCGGTGATGGCGTGGTCATGAAGCCGGCGGGCGAGCGACTCCAGGACACTGGGCGGCGACTCGCGCCCGGTTTCGCTCCAGTGCTTGTAGATCCTGGCGTCAAGAGTATTGCAATAGGTGCAGGGATTGTCAGGATCGAAGCCGTCGAACAGTTCTGCCGCCGAATAGAGTGTCGGGCGGTAAGGATTGAACTGGAGACCCTGCAACCGGGGAAACACCAGGGCACCGCGGGCGATCAGGCTGAAGGTCGTCTCCGGCGACATGCGGCACCCCAGAAAGGCCGCACCGTCGACCGCCGTGCCGCGAAAGGCATCCTCGACGCCGGTGAGATCGAGGCCCTGCAACACGGCATTGGCAAAGCCGTGGCCGCTTGCCAGGGCATGTCTGACGGTTTCCAGATCGTGGTATTCATGCAGGCTCATCGGCCTCTCCCCTCACGCGATGACAGGTCCCCTTTGACTGCCGCTCACACCAGCGCTCTTGCTCCGTCCCACAACAGTTTGCAGCCAACCAGAAACAGAAATCCATAACACAGGCGATAAAACAGGACGTCGGAGATGCGCCGGTGCAGCCAGATGCCAAAAAACGATCCCACGAGGGCGAATGGCAGCAGGGCAGCCGACGTGGTCAGGTTCTGCGTGTTGAACTGGCCGAGCCAGACGAACGGGATGATCTTGGCATAATTGACCGCCAGGAAATGAAATACCGTAGTGGCGTGATAGCGTGTGCGCTCCAGACGCAGAGGCATCAGATACATGGCGACCGGCGGGCTGCCGGCGTGGGCGATGGTGCTGGTAAAGCCCGACACCGCCCCCCAGAAACCACCGCGGACCGCACCCGGCTCGGCAGGCACGCGCGCCGCGTTGCGCTCGCGAAGCCAGTGATTGAGCGAGAAACTCACCGCGATGACGCCAATAAAGAGCTTGACCGCGCCGGCATCCAGATAGCGAAACGTGAGCGCCCCCAGGGCAATGCCGATCATGCCACCGGCGACCAGGACGATCAGGCTGTGGCGGTCCCATTTCTTCCAGTAGGCCCACACACCGACCAGGTCCATGCAGCACAGGATCGGCAGCATGATGCCGACCGCCTGCAAGGGTGGCACCATCAGGGCCATCATCGGTACGGCGACCACGCCCAGCCCGCCGCCGAAGCCGCCCTTGGAGATGCCCGATATCATGACCGCGGGGATCGCCGCCAGATAGAACAGCGGGTCGTCGATCATGATTTGTCCGCAATGTGAGATGATCGGGCGGGCATACCGTGTTTTGTCCGGTCTCTGTTATTCTTGACGCACCTATAGCACAGGCAGCCCTTGCTCCCGGGAGAGAAACGAGATGGCCGACTACCAATTTCACATCATGGATGTGTTCACCCAGGTCAACTTCACGGGCAACCAGCTGGCCGTCGTATTGGGTGCCGACGACATCGCCGATGACCGGATGCAGAAGATTGCCCGTGAGTTCAATTTCCCCGAGACCACGTTCGTGCGGACACCGAAGGACGCGGGACACACCGCCGAGGTCCGGATCTTCACCCCGGCCAAGGAAATTCCGTTTGCCGGTCACCCGACGATCGGCACGGCGATCGTCCTCGCCCACAGGCAGCCGGGCGGGCGCGCGGACGTCGATATCACGCTCGAAGAGCAGCTTGGCCTGGTGCCGGCAGTCGTCAGGACCGGGCCGGACGGTTCAGGCTATGCCAGCTTCACGGCACCGGCCACACCTGATGCACCGCGTGATGCCCCGGCAGTGGACGTGATTGCCGACATGCTCTCAATCGACCGGGCAGCCATCGGTTTCGACAACCACGCACCTCAATTCGTCAAGGCGGGAAACGACTGGCTGTTTGTCCCGCTGAGCACGAAGGAGGCGGTCGGACAGGCAACAGTCGACATGGCGCATTGGACGGCGACCAAGGCCGGTCAGGACATCGTCGGTGTCTATGTCTACTGCCGCGGCGGGGTCGAGGACGGTGCTGCGTTTCATGCCCGCATGTTCGCGCCAGAGTTCGGGGTCCCCGAGGATCCGGCCACCGGATCGGCGGCGGCGGCCTTTCCCGGACAGATCATCCCCAGCGAGGACCCGGGCGACGGCACCCACACCTGGCGGGTCGAACAGGGCTACGAGATGGGCCGGCCGAGCCAGATCGATCTGGCGGCAGACGTGGCCGGGGGCCATATCACCGCGGTCCGGGTCGCCGGTCATGCGGTTCAGACCGCCACCGGTACGCTCAGCGTTTGAGACACAAAACAGGATTCTCCCATGACAGATACGCAGGAACAGGTTTCGGACGGTGGATGCGATTGTGGCGCGGTGCGCTATCGCATGACCGGCAGACCAATGGTTGTCCATTGCTGCCACTGCCGCTGGTGCCAGCGCGAGTCGGGATCCGCCTTCGCGCTCAATGCCATGATAGAGGCAGACCGGGTCGTCGTGCTGCAGGGAACCCCGGAGATTGTCGACACGCCATCGCAGAGCGGCGGCGGCCAGAAATTCGCCCGCTGCCCAACCTGCCGCATTGCGCTGTGGAGCAATTATGCCGGTGCCGGCGACCGCATCCGCTTTGTCCGTGTCGGCAGCCTCGACGACCCCGACCGCTTCCCGCCCGACATCCACATCTACACCGCCTCCAAACAGCCCTGGGTGGTCCTGCCGGCAGGCGTGCCGGCGGTGGACGGGTATTACGACCGGGCGGATTACTGGTCGGCGGAAGGCCTGGCACGGCGGGCGGCGGTGACGGACTAGCGAAGGAGCACGTGGACCAAAAACGTGTCGCGATTTATGGGATTCATTCCTGAATCTGATCGGCATTGCGCCACCAGAGCGGTGGCTTTACCGCCCTTCCTGATTGTCGTCCTCGTGCATCGACACGAGGACCTCCGGCGTTGCAATTCTGGAGATGTACGGTTCAAGCACGTACTTGACTGTTTTTGAGAACATAGAGCAGCCTTGAAATCTGTTCATGGGCACGATCAAACGCGAAACGCTATTGAACGTCACTCCCCGGCGCGCGTCGGGACAAAGAACTCCGGACAGGACGGCTGTGTGTTCCCATCCGTCACTCAGGAAGACCCGCCAACCGGTAGCCATCAACGAATTTTTGCAGGTCGTCCTTGTTCCTGAACGGTTGTGTTCCGACCCATTGACCGATTGAGAAGTTTGGAAAGACCTCCAGGAAACGGTGCGCAACCTGCCGGGCTTCATCGCGACGGCCGACCATAGCCAGAGCTGCGGCAAGAATTCGGGTCGGTTCCGCGATATCGGTCACCCTTTCCAGGCTCGAAACAGTGTCTTCGTACCGGCCGGCCGCATAGTAGGCAAAGCCCAGATGCCAGAGATACCACTCAGGGTGATGAGGGTTGAGCCGCATGGCCTGGAGAACACTATCAATGCCCTTCTGCGGTTCACCGTCAAACGTGTAGGCCTCCTGGAGAAATACCAGCACGTCCGCGTCACCGGGATTGAGTTCCAGCGCGCGCTGCAACGACTTGAGAGCGATTTCGCGATCGCCGCCGTACAAACACACGATGCCGAGCGACATATGCGCAAGCCCGCTGTCGGGGTTCAGCCGGATCGCCGTTTCAGCGGATAACCGGGCGCTGTTCATGGTGCCGGTATCGATGTGCTGGTGATAAAATACCCAGTCGGAATAATGGAACACGGCGAGCCAGGCGTGCGCGTCGGATAGAGACGGGTCAACGTCGATCGCCCTTTGCAGCGCGTCGCGTGCCTGCGCGCGCCCCTGTGCCCGAAACACATGCTGCCGGCCCTTGATCAACCACTCGTAGGCTTCAATGCTTTTTGTCGGAATGTGTTTCGTGTGGGAACGGCTTTCGGGTTGCAGATGTTTGTCGAGGGCTGAAACGATGTTCGACACCACATCGTCCTGGACCGCAAAGACATCGTCGACCCCGCGGTCGTACCGTTCTGCCCAGATATGGGCGCCGCTTTCCGCGCTGATGAGCTGAGCGGTTATGCGAATACGGTTCGACGCGCGGCGCACGCTGCCTTCGAGCAGGTATTTCACGCCAAGCTCGCGTCCGATTTGCCTCATGTCGAAGGCTTTGTTCTTGTAGACGAAGGTGGAGTGGCGGGCGATCACAAACAGGTTCGGAATACGCGCCAACTCGGTCGTCAGGTCTTCACTGATGCCGTCGCAAAAGTACTCCTGCTCGGTATCGCCGCTCATGTTATCGAACGGCAACACGGCAATTGAAGGCTGGTCGGGCAGCGCCGGATTGCTGGCGTTTTCGCTTGGTTTGGCCGATGGTGAATTGTTCCGAGGTGTCCAGTGCCAGATCCAGACCGGGTCCGGAATGTTCTTGACCTGTTGGTCGCCGCCATCGCTCCATTCAAGCGCGATCCGGTCGCGAACCTGACGATAGACGTCGTTGGAAATGGCGATACCACCGGGAGTGGCCAGTCCTTCGATGCGCGACGCTATGTTGACGCCGTCG
Source organism: Alphaproteobacteria bacterium (assembly GCA_021775805.1). GTDB lineage: Bacteria > Pseudomonadota > Alphaproteobacteria > Rhizobiales > JAJFHC01 > JAJFHC01. The sequence continues at coordinate 27,624 of JAJFHD010000069.1, forward strand.
CCGAGAATGTCATCGCCGTCGACGATCACTTCTCCCAGATGGACACCGACCCGGAAGCGGATGGCCCCGGTGTCGGGCGCGCCACCGTTTGTTTTGCACATGCCGTCCTGCAATTCGACCGACCAGTTGACCGCGTCAACCACGGACGGGTATTCCAGCAAAAGGCCATCGCCCATGGTCTTGACGACCCGCCCGCCGTGTTTGGCGACCAACGGATCGATCAACTCCGCCCGGTGGGACTGCATCTTCGCCAGTGTGCCGGTTTCATCCACACTCATAAGACGGGAATAGCCAACGATATCTGCCGATACAATTGCTGTAAGTTTACGTGTGACGCGTTCGGACATGCTGGAAGACTAGCCGAGTACGGGCGCGTTTTCCATGCGTTACAACCGGAGTCTCATATCTGACATTGAACGGACCTTTTCAACTTTGGGCCGTTTCTCGGCTGCGCAATCGAGGTCGCCACCTTTGATTTTGCATGACACACAACGGCCGCATCACTGTCCAACCGATAGACCGACACGGGAACTCTTCGACAATCGCAAAGGGCGAAAATCCTGAATTGCCTCATACTGCGAAGATTCCACTCAGACATCGAAACTGCGATCCGGCTCTGATCCAGACCGAGCCATTGCCGCCATCAGTTTCGGCACGCTGCCGCCATTTGGCGTCGAATTGATCACTGCAGCGCGACATCCTGAAAGCGGTCCTTCGGTTGTGGACTACTATTGCGCGCACGGCGGATGGTCCAACGGACCATTCGGGCGTGCTGTTTTCACACCCAACAATCCGCTACGCGCTGATGCCAGTTTAGAGCCTGTTGTTGCCATCCGTCTGCTTCACCCCCGAAATCCTCCGTTGGGGTGAAGGGGACTCATGACCCATCTCGGAAGTACGAGGAGCATCGATCTGTAGCAGCGTTAGGGACGAAGAGAACATTCGAATCAGCCCAATCAAGTTGGGAAAACAGACATTCTTCACTTCCCCAAAACCTCGAAAGGGTGGCGGGTAGTTCAAGGCTCGTCCATAATGTGTGCGAGCCTTCATGATCGCTTGGCTCAATGGGGCGGGGGAAAAATTCATGAAAATTCGGACTGTGTTGAAAAAGACCGTGTGGCGCCTGTTGAATGAGCGGGAAATATCCTACCAGTGGCTCAAGCTGGAAATGGATCTGGACGATGCCAAACTCGAAGCTTTGCGCCATGAACTAATTCAGGTCAGGCGGTGGGCCGTTGACCGAGATGGCGAGTTTCTGGTTTGGGCCGGTAGTGGTCCGAATGCTGAGCCGCCGAACCACGTGGGGACCCTCCCACCGGTCAAACTGCCGACATCAATCAACCAGGCAGTATCTGCATCACCATTTGAAACACCGGCCTCAACTGTTGCCGATGTCAGCGTGGCACCCACATCAAACGACGCCGAGCGTAGACCGTTAACAGTGATGTTCTGCGATCTGGCGGACTCTACAGAGTTATCGACCAAGCTCGACCCGGAAGACCTGCAAGACGTCATACGCGCTTATCAAAACATCTGTACACAACTGATCCAGGAATACGAAGGTTTCGTCGCCAAGTACATGGGCGACGGTATTCTGGTCTATTTTGGCTACCCGAAGTCGCTTGAGAGAAATGCCGAGCGTGCGATCAGGAGTGGGCTTGCAATAATTGACGCGATCATCGCCCTGAACGAGACCTTGGGACGTGAGAAGAACATCGAAATGGCGGTGCGGATCGGTGTCGCCTCCGGCACGGTGATGGTCGGTGAGGTCGTCGGAGAAGGCATGGCGCAGGAACGCACTGTCATTGGCGAAGCGCCGAACATGGCCGCGCGTCTGCAGGGTGTGGCCGGGCGCAATGGCCTTGTGATTGGAGGCCTGACCAAGCAGATGACCGGCGACGCCTTTGTTTACCGGAACCTGGGCTCGCACGACCTCAAGGGCATTGCCGGACAGGTTGAGGCCTGGGACGTGGTTGGTCTTGCCGAGGAACTCGTCGAGGATTTTGACGACAATGAAACAGATGGCGCAGCCGAAGTGCCGGAGTTGGTCGGGCGCGACGAGGAAACCGGGCTCTTGCGGCGCGCCTGGGCCAGTACCAAACAGGAAGGGCGAGGCCAGGTTGTCACAATCAGTGGCGAGGCCGGCATCGGCAAGAGCGTCCTGATCGATGGCCTTAAGGCAGAGGTCCGTGAGGAAGGGTTGCAGCGAATTACCTTCCGCTGTTCGCCCTACCACGCCAGCAGCGCACTCTACCCCTTGATCGGACAGCTCAGACATCTATCCAAATGGCGCCCGGAAGACAACAACCCTACCAAACTGACGAAGCTTGAGACCGCTTTGGGGCACTACAACCTGCCGCTTGAAGAGACCATGCCTCTCGCCGCATCGCTCCTCTCGCTGCAGTTGCCGACCGACCGCTATCCTCCATCGCAGATGACACCACAGCAGCAGAAGCAGCAGACACAAGACATGCTGATCGCAATTCTGCTTGAAGCCGCAGAAAATCAGCCCTTGTTGACACTCTGGGAGGATCTGCACTGGGCCGACCCTTCGACCCTGGAACTGCTGGGATTGCTGATAGAGCAGGCGCCGACCGCATCATTGCTCATTATTGCCACCGCCCGGCCTGAATTCGTGCCGCCCTGGCCCGCGCGCTCCCACATCACCCCGATCACGCTCAATCGCCTGGAGCGCCCGCATGCCGAGGCGCTTGTCACCCGCATCGCGGGAGCCAAGTCATTGCCGGCTGAAGTCGTCGATCACATCGTTACCAAGACCGACGGCGTGCCGCTCTACGTCGAGGAACTGACCAAGACCATTCTGGTGTCCGATATTCTGAGTGATGCCGGCGACCACTTCGAACTGACGGGTCCGCTTTCGTCGCTGTCGATCCCCGACACCCTGCAGGAATCGCTCATGGCCCGTCTCGACCGCCTGCCCCAGGTGCGCGAGCTTGCACAACTGGGCTCAGTCCTGGGCCGCGAATTTGCATACGAGATGATCTCCGGACTCTCGAGCATCAACGATGCGACCCTGCAGGAGGGCCTGGGTCAGCTTGTCGAAGCAGAGATGCTCTACCAACGCGGCCGACCGCCGCGAGCCCGATACGTCTTCAAGCATGCGTTGGTAAAGGATGCCGCCTATGGTTCGCTGCTGCGCCGCCCTCGCCAGCAATACCACGGTCAGGTTGCCGAACTCATGGAAGCCAAGTTCCCCGAGATCGTCGAGGCTCACCCGGAGCTGCTGGCGCACCACTTTAGCGAAGCGGGCATCGTCGATCGCGCAGTCGACTACTGGCAATTAGCAGGGCAGCGCGCGCTCGAGCGGTCTGCTAACGCCGAGGCCATCGCCCATTTGAGCTTTGGTGTCAGCATGATCAATGCGGCCCCCGCCAGCGACAACCTGGCGCATCGCGAACTCAAACTGCAAACAATGCTGGCCGGGCCGTTGATCGCCACCAAGGGATACAGCGCCCCTGAAACTGCGGCGGTGTTCGAACGAGCCCATGCGCTTTCGAACCAGGTCGATGATCCGACCCTGATGTTTCCAGTTCTTTACCAGCAATGGGTCTTCACCATTGTCAATCATACTGGCGCGAGAGTAACCGAGACGCTCAAGATTGCGTCCAGGTTCCTTGAGATGGCGGACGCCCAGCAGGACAGTTTGCCAAAGGTTCTCGGTCAACGTATCACCGCGACCAGCCAGGTATGTCTTGGTGAGTTTGCTCACGCCAGAACCGGGTTTGAGACCGCAATCAGTTTGTATGATGAAGAGCAACACAGCGACTCGACGTACAAATTTGGGCAAAATCCAAGATCCGCGAGCGTGGCGTTCTTGGGCTCTACTTTGCAGCTATTGGGTTACTCTGATCAGGCGAAAACCGCGATAAAGGCTGCGCTGGATCATGCCGAGGAAGTCAATCATGCCTACACGACTGGCTACGTGCGCTACTTTGGAGACGTCAGTGTCGCATATTTTAGCCGCGATATTGACGCCGTCGGCAGCTCCAACACTGCGCTTTTGAAACTGGCCACCGAGCAAAATTTGGTCCTTTTTAAGCTCTACGGAGAGGTTCAGGCTGCATGGGTCATGTCAATGCAGGGCCGCCATGACGAAGCAATCGTCGCGGCGCGGACTGGGTTGGAGAATCTGCAAAATGCCGGTGTTCTATTATATCAGCCAATTGTGATGGCTCAACTGGCCGAGGTGCTCGCCGCCGGAGGTCAACCCGACAAGGCGCTCGATGTGTTGGACACGGCTCTAGAGATCGCGGATCATGCCGAAGAACGCCTTTTTGAGGCGGAACTGTACCGTCTCAAGGGCGAACAGTTGATCCTTGCCAGAGGATCAGGCGCTGTGGTGAAGGCGGAAAAGCTTTTCCTCCAATCACTGGAAATTGCACGGAAACAAAACGCCAGATCCTGGGAACTTCGAACAGCCACCACCCTTGCGCGTTTGTGGCTGCAACAAGACAGGGCGGACGAAGCACGTAACCTGTTGCAACCCGTTTATGACTGGTTCACGGAAGGCTTCGACACGGTTGACCTAATCGAGGCCAAAGCATTGCTGACGTCGCTCGGCCGCTGACCGACATTGATGTTTCTTTTGCGCAAGGCCACGGAGTCGCGCCACAAAATTCGAACCGACGAAGCGCCGCTACATTTTGATGGTGGTCACTCGAGACGTCGAAGTCACAACAGATCCGTGGCCGGGATTAGCACATGGTGATGGCTGAGTGTCCGTTTTGGAGAACCATGCAACTATCATCGGACGACCGAGTTTGGGTAAACGACGCCTACTGACGAATGATGCGGAGGGTCGGCAAATGGCACTAAATCACCGTGTGGAGGTTGCGGAATTTACGTCTGTTGACCCTCCGACTACGGAAGTTCGGATACGCTTGTAGGGTCCAACCGTGAACTATACCGGCCTGTGTGGCTGCCAAAAAAAAGTTTTCGAAAACTCGCGCGCAGAACTTTTTCACTACCCGGCGGTCTAGGTCTTGAGGGCTCCAGACTTTTGACCCGCCCTCCCCCTCAGCAACGCCACGTCGGATACCACGCCTAGTCATACGGCATGAGCTTGTCGATCTCGGTCTCGATCTCTGTCTCGCGCCCGAACAGCGACAGCAACACCTTGGCCTTGATACCACCGAGCTCACTGACAACAACGTCACGCCCGGTGAACGCTCCGTCGACCACTTCTACAACATCGCCCACTGCAAACTCATGATGGGTTTTCATGGCCCGTTGTGCGGCCGTTGCGGTCGGCTCGCCATCGCTACTGTGCAAACGGAACAACCGCTCCATGGCCGGATAGGGGATCTCCGCCGGCACACCGCCAACACAAACAACTGACTGAACAATGTGGAAGCGGAATAGCGAGAGCCAGACGGGCACGGCCTCGGCAAATCCGATCAGCACATACCGGATCAGCAACGGGTACCGCATGGCACGGCGCTGTGCACAATAACGGTTCTTGCGCCTGAGCTTGACGCCAAACGGAATGAACACTGTGTAACCTGCGCGTGAGAGCAGCATGCAGGCGGCCGCCTCCTTCTTCGCCGGAACCCGGATCGCATACCAATGCAATCCCCTCGCCACTTCTTCCGATGGTGGGGCGGTGTACTCGCAGGCGTCGATTTTGGTCCTCGCGTTCATGGGCTTCCGGTTTCTGTTTGCAGTGCGTGCCGGCTGAGCAGACGATTGTCAGGACAGGCCGCGGAAAAATAATACTGCTCCAGAGCCGTCAGCACGGTCCTGACCACCTGGACGATCCGGTGATCGTTCCGCCCCACGGACAGTAACAAGCTGATTTGATTCAACTTCTCTTGCCCCGGCATCAACGGCAACCAACCACGCTTGCTCCGGCTCCCAGGGATAGGGCTTCCAAGTGGCTCAAAATTCACGGTCATGAGAAAAAAATCTCCGAATGAGGGGGCGGTGGTTGCCGTAATGAGGGGTTTTCAGCGATCTGATACCCCCTACCCTTCTCCCTTGCGTCGTTGTCAACCTGCAGCATTCGAGTCAACCTCGTTTCAAATCTTGTTCACTAGACAAACCACGCCGTGCGCATTACCCGCATGGGTTCAGATCCCTGGGAGGACCCGTGGCCAGAAGATGACCGGGCACCAGACAACCTGCTTGCCCCGGTGCTGGTCCCCAGTTGTCGCCCCACTCTCCGGTTTGCTGGAGGTAATCGAGACGGCGTTGCCAGTCTTCGTCCGAGAACGTTGACGGATCGGCCTTTGCGGGCAGTGCGGGTAGATCCACGCCTGCTGCCCGCTGTTCCATCCAGTCGGCCACGACACCGTCGAAGAACCGCCATGAGCGCACCGATCCGGGTTTGAGCGTTCGTGATCGTGTTGCAATCGCCGGCACCACGTCGCCCTGCAGATCTGCGCCGTTGTCGAGCCAGCGCTGTGGTGTGGCGAGGATCAGCAATCCCGGTGAGGCGGCGTTGAGCGCATCGCCTGCGGCGTCTCTCAAGGCTGTTTCCAATTGATCGAGATCCGACTGTGCGGTTCGCGCGTCCTCGCGCGCGCCCGACTTCACGTTCTCTAACGTTCCTAACGTTTGGGTATCAAGCTGTGACACCCTTAATGGTCGCTGGTGACACCCTTCCTGTGTTCCGGTGACACCCTTGTGCGTATCTAAGGGTGTCAGGGTGACACCCTTATCTTGACCACACCGAGCCTCGACAGACTCTGATCCAGACGCCTCGGCCGGCGCCACAATTTCACAAACCAGGTCACTATCCATGCAGGTATCCTGATCCTCATCAACATCGACGTCCGCACCAACGTCCGGGAGATCGGTGAGCATAGTCGGCCCTTTGCTCAACGCCTCCAGAATGTCCATGTTGAACGCATACTGTGTGGTTGACCGGGGGCCACGACCGCCCTCCTGGACAACCACTAGTAACCCTTTTGCCAGGAACAGCCGGATCGACCGGCGCACCGTGGCAAGGCTCACTTCCGCATGATCGGCGATCGTGCGTTTTGACGGATAGATCCGCCGGCCTTCATCGTCGCCCACATCGGCAAGCTTGAGGGCAACAGCTTTGAGCGACGTACTGCCAAATCTGGAGCGATAGACCAGACCGTTCACGTAGACGCTCATGCCGCATCCTCCAGTGCCTTGCTGCGCATGACGCTGGAGGCCAGATCCACATAGGCCTCGACCGACTTGCACGGCCCGTTGCGCTGCTTGGCAATGATGATCTCGAGCACATGGGCCATCTGGTTGAACCTTTCGTTGCGCTCCATGTCCTTGTCTCTGTCGCGGTGGCGCTCCTTTTCCAGGTAGTAAGCCTCACGGAACAGGAGGAAGACGATGTCGGCGTCCTGCTCGAGGGCGCCCGACCAGCGCAGGTCCGACAGCATCGGGCGTTTGTCGTTGCGCGCCTCGACCTCGCGGTTCAATTGGACAAGAGCAACCACCGCCACATCGAGCTCCTTGGCCAGGTCCTTCAGGCCGAGACTGATCTCCTCGGTCTCCGCCGCCTTGTTGCCGGCATACCGCGAACCGGGGCGCATCAGGCCCATGTAGTCGATGATGATCACGTCGAGGTTGCGGTCCTTCTTCTCCCAGGTCCGTTTCAATCGCCGGGAGCGGGCCCGGATGTCCTGCACCGTCAAAGATGCACCCTGATCGACACCGAGCAACAGTCCATAGAAGCTTTCCGCGGTTTTCATCAACGGATCCCAGTCGTCATCGGGCACCCGGTTGTTCATGATCGCGTTGAACGGGACACTTTGGGTGCGCGACTTCCAGTGCTGGTCAGACAGCACGCGTGCGCCAACCGTCTGCCAGTTCATCTCCAGTGAATAGAAGTGCACACCCAGCCCGGCCTTTGCCTGGGCCAGGGCGATGCCGGTGGCAAATACCGATTTGCCCATTGAGGGCCGCCCTGCCACGATGTAATACTCGCCGCGGCGCATGCCGCCGGTGTAACGGTCGAGATCTTCCAGGCCCCAGGTCATAGGCTTGACGGCATCCATCTGCAGGGCTGCCTGCACGACCTCATCGATCATCGCCAGGGTCTTTTCAGACGCGTGGCCGGCAACAATGTTCTCAAGTCCTTCAGCCACGATCGCACCCGTCTGGGATGGGGCAACGTCGAAGTTGCGCGCTTCCTGCACCAGGTGCTCGCCGATCGCCATCATCTGCCGGCGTGTCCACATCTCGCGGACGGTTTCGGCATAGTGCGGGGCATTGAGCACGGTGGTGGCGGAACCCATCAGACGAGCCAGATAAACCGGCACCGGCACATCACCGATGTTGTCCTCGCCGGCGAAGGCCGGCCCAAGGGTCACCGGTGTCACCGCCCGACCTTTGCCGATGCCGTCCGCGATCGCTTCGAATATGCGCGCGTGCAGCGGATCATAGAAGTGATCGGCCGTCACCACATCGGCCACACCCCACCACGCCTCGTTGTTGATCAGCAAGGCTCCAAGCAGGTCCTGCTCGACGGCAATGCCGTGTGGCTGCTGCGGTTCGGTCTCATGATGATAATCGAGACTCACGCGGCGGCCTCATCCCTGATGGGATCTTTCTCTGGACCGCCCTCACCCTCAAACGCGGGAAGCATGCCAAGTGCTGCCATGTAGACATCGAGCAGGGCCGCTTCCTCCTCACGTTCCGCCTGCTCCATCTTCCGCAGCTTTATGACCTTCCGAATGATCCTTGTCGCAAACCCGTTGCCCTTGGCCTCGGCATAGACCTGCTTGATGTCATCGGCGATCGCCTGCTTTTCCTCTTCCAGCCGTTCGATCCGTTCCACGATCGATCGCAGCTGGTCACGTGACACATCTGTTGTCATGGTGGCCTCCTCTCAGATAGTCAGTTGTTCCCACCCTCACGCCGCTTTCTTGCTGGTCACGCCTTCAACTCTCGTCACAACCGGTTTGGCCTTTTCCAGATCCTCGGGCGATCCGAACTGCATCTCGCGTGGCAGGATGTGTGTGGTGCCGGACGTTTCTGTCTTGACCATTTCGCGTAAGGCCTTGGCTGTCTTCTTTGCTGCCGAAGCTCCGCCGTCCGTCCACTCGCCGTTGGCACCAAGGATGTCGATCAGGGACGGCTTTTTGCACAACGCCAGATAGTCGTCATCGATCGACCACCGTGCTTCCATGTCGATGCCGAGGTCCTCGGCCAGCTGCACCGCAAGCGGACTGTCGCCCAGTTTTGGATCCGCGCCGGCAAAGGTCCCGACCTGTGCGGCCACGAGTGCGGAGAACAACTGATCGAGATCCGTATCGCTCAGTGCCTTGATCGCCTCATAGGCCTTGTGTGCCGACAGATCAGGCTTGCCGACAGGTTCCCGTTTGAGATTGAGCAGCCCGCGCCCGTACGTGTCGAACGCCACCGCCTTGAGTTTACTGCCCAATGCTTTTGCGGACGCCAGCAAGCCTGGTGAGATCGCACGGTCGTCCGGGTTGATGTGGTCGCATCCGAACCTTGCCGTCTCCCGTTCACCCATCAGCGCCAGACAGGTCATGATCTTTGCCGTGCGCGTGTCGGCTGCTACGGCATCCTGCAGGGCTTCGGTCTTGCGGTTCGCCGCATAGGTCAGATGTGTCTTCGTGAACACTGGCTGCGGCTTGGGTGCGTCACCTTCTTTCTCCTGCTCTGCGGGTTTCACCAGCCCGTCATAGACCGTGATGGCGTCCAGGCTGACAACCTGGATGATCGCGCCGGCCTTCTTCTTGTTCTTCGATTTTTCGTACATGTAGGTGCTGGCATAGCCGTCAACGACCTTGACCCAGGCCCAGTTTTCTCCAAGTGTCTTTTCCAACACCTCGAGTGCTGTCTGCTGCAGCTGCTCGAACTTGCCCCGGTCGGCAAAACGCCGGTCCTTATCATCGCCGTCCGGATCGTCGATCCATGCCCCGTCATAGAAACCAACATCGAAGATCGCGCTGGCGACCGTCGGCAGGTCGCCCACCAGCGAATGTTTGATCTGCTGCTCAGCTGCCATGTAGCCGCCGCGGACGATTGCCTCGATGATCTCGTCCTGCCTGGCCTTCGAGCCCATGGTGAGGGTGCGCGCCTGCACGATGTTGATTGCCCCCTCATCGAGGGCTGCCTGACACTTCTTCGATAGCTTGTCGACCAGGGCGAGACGTATCTGGATGTAGCGCCGTGACATCGACATGGCTTCCGCGATCTGGTGGGTCTCCCGGCCGTACCTGCGCATATCGGCGAATGCGCGTCCCTCCTCCAGCGGTGTCAGGTTTTTTCGCTGCAGGTTCTCGATGGTGGCGAGTTCGACCACCTTGGCGTCATCGGCTGCAATCACCCGCACCGGCATCGGGAACGGTTTGCCTTCAGGCCAGTCTTTCCCCTCCATGATCTGCCGGACAGCGCGCCAGCGCCGTTCCCCGGCAATGATCTCGTAAGAGACTTCCCGTGCGGCCTTGCCCTTGCCGACCTTCAGGCCGTCGGCCTTGCGCGCGATCAGGTTCTGGTAGACCTGCCCGTCCCTGGCGATCGATGCTGCCAGTTCCGTGATGCCGTCGGCATCAAAATGCTTGCGCGGGTTGAGCGGCGACGGGGCCAGTTCATCATGGGAGATCGTGAAGACGTCGACTGACTGGTTCATGGGTGTTGTCCTTTCCTGTTAAAAGAAGCCCGCGCACGCCGTGCGCCGGCCAAAAAACTCAGCGCGGTTCCCCCGCGTGCTTGTCGATGTTGTGAGCGTGTGTTGCCCGTTCGGTCACCGCCTGCAGGTGCGCCGGTGTGCCGGGCAAATACCGGGCGATTGCGAGCACAATGGCCAATGCAACGGCAAGTGTTCCAAGGGACAGGAGGGCCATTGACCGCCAGCTCATGTCTGTTCACCCCTGCCGACCGCGGAATAATCCCCTGCCCGCTCAAACGATCTCCGGCAAGCCGGGATCAATTTGACCCGTGAATCCGCACCGGGACGCAATACCGGGTGCAGCCAGACGAACCAGACGAACATCATCGGCTTGGCCGGTGATGCGCCGTCCAGTTGTCCCTTGAATATGTTCAGCCGTTCGGCATAGGCGACCATATAGTTGGCTGGTGTCGGCCCATGCAGATGCCGGCATCGCCCGATGGTCTCGAGGAACTGCACCTTGACCAGCACGGCGACGTTGACGCGCAGCGCCAGTGCCTTCAGCACGAACGCCATTGCCAAATCGTCAAACGGCGGGTTGGTGATCAACCAGTCGACACCTTCTGGAAGACGCCAGTCAGGATCGAGGAAGTCGGCCACCGTGCCAAAACCCCGGTCGACCAGGTCGGAGGCGTGGACCTGGCCAAAATACTCTGCCAGTGGCCTTGCCATGTCGCCGGCACCGCAGGCCGGTTCTACGACGGTCAGATTCCTCATCAGGTCGGGACCACCGACGATGTCGGCCAGGACCAGTTCACAGAAGGCCCGCGTTGCCCAGGGCGGTGTCGGGAAAAAATCATGATCATCGGCGGGTTCAAACCGCTGGGACAGAACGGAAGGGTTTGATCTGGCCCCGGTCATCGCGCCGCCTCCTCTTCCCACCAGTATTTTGGTCGAACAGGTGCGGCGGGAATTGCGGCAGCGGGAGATTGCTGCGTGTCGCGCGCGAGCTTGAGTGCGGCAGACAGAAGCGCGTGTGTTGCCGACGTCAGCCCGCGTTCAATCACGCAGCACGCCGAGGCCCGCAGGACTGTTTCGATTTCTCCGAAGCGGACGTGACCGTGCCGGTCCGTGACCGGTGGCGGCAGGCCTTCCACGGCCGAACGCAGTTCGGCCATCCGCGAAGGCGTAGCCGCAGAGGGACCCCCGATCTCGAGTACGGAAGCTACACCGATCATGCGCATGATGGGCGGGCGCCTTGTCATCCGGCCTCCAGCACTGCATTGGCGCACAGGGCGTCGGCAATCTGCCGGTTGAAGGTGAGAGCCTTGTCGCGATCGAGCGGGATTATCCGTTCCGTGCCATCGGTCACCACGACCAGTTCAAGAAGACGATCTGCCCTGTACTCGCCGGTCTCGCGAAGGAAGGCCAGGTCCGGCATTATTCCTCGCCTTCGGTCAACGCGATCGCACGGTCAAGTGCCAGGCCGAGCAGCCCCGCAGGCACGCCCGTCTCGTTGCGCTCAAACGCCTGTGCCAGATCCTCCGGCGGGCACCCGTGCTGCAGCGCGAGCGAGACGGCGATCGCCGCATCGTGCATCATCACCGACAGTTCCGTGCCGGACTTGTCGGAGTCGATGAACAGTTCCCCCAACTGGCCCTCGGCGTCGACCGACGTTGTGATGGTGTAGGTGAAGTTGCCGTGCCGGATCTCGAACGTGTCCGATGCGCGTCGTTCCGGAAGGCGTTGGCGTTTGTTCATGCCGACCTCAATCCTCGCCCTTCCCGTCGCGGAACGGACGTGCCACGTCTGCCACCGCCTGCATCGCTGCCATCGCCTCGTCGGCTTCCCTGATGATGCGCCCGGCTTCGTTTGCCGACAGATGCCCGTCCTTGAGGTCCTCGGTGATCTCGGCGAACACATCCGACGACTCCTTTGCGGCATGGGCCATCGTGGTCAGCATGTCGCCCACAGCCGGCGCATCGAGCGCCACCAGCTTGAAGCCCAGCTCGTGGGCCAGGAACGTCGACACAATCGGTCGCCGGCAATGGGCCTCAAGAGCGTGCGCCACATCGAGCGGCATGTGGACGATCTCGTGATCGCCATCCGGATCTGTGTACTTGTGCAACGTTGCCCGGCCCACCCGGCACAGCACCGCCGCCTTGTCAGCCCCGCCACAGGCATCGACCAGCTGCGTCTGGGCATCCTTGATCGAACTCGGCACCCGAGGCTTGTACGGTTTAGGCATCGGCAACCTCCCGTTGCCGTGAGGTTTGAGAGTCGAGGATCTCAGTGACGGTCATGACCTGAGGCGGCAGGGTGTCGGGATGAAAGAGTCCCGCTTCAGTGAGCCAGGCAATACGAGTGCAGTGAAGGTCCGTCGGGGTAACATTCCCATCAGTGGCTCTGAATATGCGTTCAACCGTTTCAGAACGCGGCCACTGCTCACCAAGCGCATACCGTCGCGCCATTGCAGCCTGGCTGACTCCGATCAGGTCAGCCAACTCTCTGTAGGTAATTTTGCGTTGAGCTCGCCAGCACTCGAGATCCATGAAGACGGAACATGTCTGTATTCGACATGATTCGTCAACCACAAAAGTCGTATACCGACATTCTCACGCGTGTCGATTTACGACAAAACTGCTATATGCAGAACCGAATCGCAGAACTCAGGCAGAAGCGCGGATGGTCCATGGCCAAGCTGGCCCGCAGAATCTGCGAGATCTTCCCCGACGTTGAACATGTCGAACCGGCCACCATAAACAAACTCGAAAAAGGTGGCCCAAAGGGCATGAGGCTTAGCGATGTCTGGATTACCAGAATATCTCGGGCGCTTGAGGTAAACCCATCGGAACTGCTCGAACCCCGCCAGAACGATACGATCGAAGTCGCACTCGTTTCATGGGTTGCTGCCGGCAGCTTTGCAGACACCGTTGATCCATATCAGCCCGTCGACACCCCCCGCATTCCCGCAGCTGGTCTGAAGCACTCCGATTACATTGCACTTGAGGTTGAGGGGGATTCGATGGACCGCATAGCACCAGACGGTTCCATGATATTCGTTGATCTCCGCGACCGCGAACTTCGCCCTGGCCGGGATTACATATTCAGAGACAATGATCGGTGCACCTTCAAACGTTATCGCGACAACCCTCCACGCCTCGAACCTTTTTCAACAAACCCTGATCACGAGACCGTCTTTTCCGATGGTCAGATTGAGGTTGTTGGCCGGGTCATCAGAGTGGTCGTTGATCTCATGGACAAATAGGCGGCCCGCTGGCTGCCACTCACCTGCTTTTCGGACTTTCTGGCGGATAGTCCGGGTTCCACTACCTTTGCCATCAAGACCTGCAATGCAGAACCACACCGCCCCTTAGCTGGCGGATAGAGCGCCATCAGCAGGTTGAGAAAACCCTCAATTTAGCTCGTTCAAGGTCAAATCAACGGCCGTATACCGACATGGTTTTTACATCATGTCGGTATACGACATTAATACTTGACAAAACCATGTCGATTATGGACATGATCTAGCTCCACTCGCAAAGCGGAGTCCGTCTCATGAGCCTGCAGCTATCGATCAGCCCCACAGAACAACTCTCACTCTCCTATGACAGCCACATCCCTGACCGTCTCTGGCAAGCCGCTCGCCGTATCGAGCGCACTCACAAGGCCAAGCAGGTCATTGCCCGTAACTCGCGCGTACGCATTAGCCACGTCACCATAAAGCCGGATATCGCGATTGCGCTGATGGCAGACACAATTGTCAAATCCGTTTGCGCGCGCGGCTGCGTCGACAAGCGGGATTTTCAGCAGGTCGGCATTTCTCAGAGTCAGATCGACGAGTATCGCGACCAGGCGTTCACCCTGGCTCAGGTCCTCGAACCACGCATCGGCAATATGCTGGCCACGGAGGGTTGAACCATGTCAGGTCAGCCTTCGGCCACCATCATAAAATTCCCCCGCTCACGCCTTGCGCCGGCCTTAAAATCTGTCGAGCTGCACGCCTACCAAATCGGTGACAAGGTGCAGGTCCTGTCGGTGCAATTCAACGACATCTTCTGGACCGACGCCGTCGTCACGGCCTTCAATACCACTTCGCGGATAGGGCTCGTTACCCTAACAAGCGGCAGACAGCAAGGCGTCCAGAAACATGTCACCGCCGTCCAGTTGAAACCCGCCGATAAAGTCGCGGCTATCAACGGGCTGGCGTGATGGTTGGTCAAACCGGGTTCTATCGCGTGGACATGCTCAGCGAAGCTGAGACCGCGATTGGCACCGGCAGGCGAACCGTTTTCCTTGAACGCATTGGTCCGAAGTGGGTGACGATCCGCAACCCCTACACATTGCGCGCCGCACGTCTGAAGCGTGGCGACTGGAACCGCATCGCGCGCACCGCCCGGCCCATCAACCGCCCGCGCAATGTCAAACGCGCGGTCACCATCTTTCTCAGAGCTACCAATCAGAAACGCACCGTCGCGATCCGGCGCATGTGCAACCACAGAGGAAAGGTGTCCGCATGAGCGATACTGGAACACAGGATGGGCTCACCGGGAATGCAAGAGTTCTCCGCCTCTGTCTGATCGGCCCGCAGGTGGTCGAGATAGAGTACAACACGCAGGTTTATCTCGCGGCCCGGTGGCAAACTCCCTACAACATCGAGAAGTGGCCGAGACGGCGGTTGTGGCGCCGGGTTACCGATCGCGATATCGAGTACGCGATTCACGAGATCGCCGCATTGCGCAGCGCCCTCGAGCACCGGGCGATCAGACAGCAAAATGGTGGCGCCTGGTGCAATCTCTGTGAGCGGCAGATAGGCGGAGGTGAAGACCATCAACATGGCGCCGCCTGCCTGCTGCATCCGGACAGAAGACCTCCTCTCTCAAACGCCGGACGTTCGTGATGGCAAGTCCGTCCAACCGCGCCCCGTCGAGTCCAGCTCCGCGCACGGCGTGCGCCTACCGGAAATGACCGGGCGAGCCCTGTCATACGATGACGACGATCCCCTGACGCTGCAGGAGGCCTGCGATACGCTCTTGCGTGGCAAGGTCAAAAAGGCAACGCTGAGGGCGGCGGCCGATCGCGGCGAGTTGATCATCGAGCGTCTCGGTCGCCGCGATATTGTAACGCCCAAAGCGATCAGAGACTGGAGGCAGGTATGTCGAGGCAAGCGAAAGGTCCCAGACTGTGGCTCCGCAGAGCCCGAACCGACGCCCGGGGAAGGATCACCCACAAAGCCGTCTGGATCATCAAGGACGGACGAACTCGCCTTAGCACGGGCTTCGGCCCTGACGATCGTCGACAAGCTGAAATCAGGCTCGGCCAACACCTGCAAAGCAAGCACGCCCCCAGCCGGGAGCGCCGAGGTAATCCCGATCAGATCCCGATAGCCGACGTCATTTCGATCTATCTGCAGGACAAGGCCGCCGGCCAGGCACGCCCGAAGGAGCTAGCCCAGCGTGCCGGCACCTTGCTTGCTTTCTTTGCCGATCCGGACGCCGTGCGGTCGCAGCTGAAGAAGATGGAAAAACCGGCCCGATATGGCGGGTATCTTTCCGACATCCGCGGCGACGTCTGCCGCGCCTATGCGCAGTGGCGCGCCGGCACCCCGTGGAAAAGCGCCCGCCCGGCCGACACCGGCAACGAAGCCCGAAGAGTATCAACGGCCGCCCCCAGGCGCGAACTCGAGGACCTGCGCAGCGCCATCAATTATCACCGCCGCGAGGGATATTGCCGGGAAGTCATTGAAGTCACCTTGCCCGAAAAGGCGCAGGCACGAACCCGGTGGCTGACACGCGATGAGGCTGCTGCCCTGATTCGCGCTGCCTGGAGAATGACAGATGAACGAAACAACCGCCGTGTCGGCAGGCACATAGCCCGATTTATTATGGTGGCCCTTTATACGGGCACTCGGTCCACTGCGGTATGCCAGGCGGCGATAGGGCCAACAGTCGGTCACGGCTATGTAGATCTCGATCGTGGCATTTTCTATCGCAAGGCGGAAGGCAAGCGCGAAACCAAGAAACGCCAACCCCCTGTCAAGCTGCCGACTAGACTTATCGCGCATATGCAAAGATGGGTCGACAAGGGAATTTCACAGAGATTCATTGTTGAATGGAACGGCAAGCCGGTCAATTCGGTGCGCGGCGGATTCGCCAGAGCCGTGCACACCGCAGGCCTGGGCAACGACGTCGTGCCGCACACGCTTCGCCATACGGCCGCTACCTGGTTGATGCAGGCCGGTGTCGATATCTGGAAGGCTGCAGGTTATGTGGGAATGACACCGGAGATGCTGACCGAGCGATATGGGCATCATCATCCAGACTATCAGATAGACGCCGCCGAAGCGATCACGTCCGCGCATCGACCGCGTCCTGATGCCGACAAGAACACCAGAGTCCGTTAGTCGACGTATGGTACCCACCGAACGTTCAAACCAACGAATTTTTGCCGAATACGTCCGCTTTCAAATGTACTGCCGTCGTGTTCGGAAGACCGCTGGGACTTCTCTTAGGTGCCAATGGACTAAACCGCTTTCGCGGTATTTTTCTGCGGCGTTTGGCGATGACTGAGTATTAACGGGCAGGTCTGCCCTGTGTTGAGATTTGGGTGCTTAAAACCTCATCCAACACAGGGAGCAGACCCATGACGGATACATC
>JAJFHD010000070.1 GCA_021775805.1 Alphaproteobacteria bacterium
CGAAGAAGCCTACGCCGTCTCATCAGCGACCAATAATATGCCGGAAGTCTGCGGTCGTATTTGTCCGCAGGACCGCTTGTGCGAAGGCGCCTGCGTGATCGAACAGTCCGGACACGGAACGGTGACGATTGGCGCTGTTGAACAATATATTACGGAGACAGCCTGGGAGGAGGGGTGGCTCAAGCCGATTGTCCCGACTCATGAACGGCCTCAGTCGGTCGGCATCATCGGCGCCGGCCCCGCAGGGCTTGCGGCGGCCGAAGAACTGCGTCGGCAAGGCGTGCAGGTCACGGTTTACGACCGCTATGATCGCGTTGGCGGTCTCCTTCTTTACGGTATCCCGAATTTTAAGCTTGAAAAAAATGTTGTGTCGCGCCGCGCCAAATATCTCGAAGACAGCGGCGTGAAATTCGTTGTGAACTTCGAGGTCGGGCGTGACGCCGCCCTGGCCGATCTGCGCGCCGATCATGATGCAGTGCTCATCGCCACCGGCGTTTACAAGGCGCGCGAGCTTGTCTGCCCTGGCGCTGGCAATAACGGCGTTGTCGCGGCACTCGATTATCTGACAGCGTCCAATCGCAAAGGCCTCGGCGACAGCGTTGCCGCGTTTGACTCAGGCGCGCTCAATGCAGACGGCAAACGCGTTGTCGTTATCGGCGGCGGCGATACGGCTATGGATTGCGTGCGCACCGCCGTTCGTCAGGGCGCGAAATCGGTAACGTGTCTATATCGTCGCGACCGCAAGAATATGCCGGGCTCAATCCGAGAGGTCGCTAACGCTGAGGAAGAAGGCGTCGTTTTCGAATGGCTCGGTGCGCCGAAGGCCGTTTCCGGTGATGCTGAAAAAGCTGCTGGCGTGCGGGCTGCGCGCATGGAGCTGGGCGAGCAAGATGAAAGCGGCCGGCGCACGCCCGTGGAAGTTGCCGACGCCGATTACGATCTTGATGCGGACATTGTCATTAAGGCGCTGGGATTTGAACCGGAAGACTTGCCAACGCTGTTCGATGAGAAGGGCCTGTCCGTCACTGCGCGCGGGACCGTAAAAGTCAATCCGATGACGCTGGAGACGAAAGTTTCCGGCGTATTCGCGGCGGGTGATATTGTGCGCGGCGCATCGCTGGTCGTATGGGCCATCCGCGACGGGCGTGTCGCGGCCGAGGCGATCCTTCATCAACTCAATTCAGAAAACATCCGCCCGATTGCGGCCGAATAAAAAGACGACTCAATGGAAGACTATGTATCAACCTATCAGGCGCGCCGCGACGCGTTGATCGCCGCCGGCGCTTACGATCCTGCATCGGAACGTGATGCGTGCGGCGTGGGGCTTGTGGCAGCGCTTGATGCGCGCCCGCGCCGGGAAATCGTTGAAATGGCGATCGCTGCGCTGAAAGCTGTCTGGCATCGCGGCGCAGTCGATGCAGACGGCAAGACCGGCGACGGCGCAGGGATCAGGCTCGGCGTGCCGCAGGATTTGTTTCGCGCTTTTGTTGAGCGGACAGGCCACAAGGCGGGCGAGGCCGATATCTGCGTCGGCATGATCTTTCTGCCGCGAACGAATTTCGCCATGCAGGATGCGGCCCGTACGATCGTTGAATCGGAGATCCTCCGACGCGGCTTCTATATTTACGGCTGGCGCCAGGTGCCTGTCGATGCAAGTTGTCTTGGCGCGAAAGCCAATGCGACGCGCCCCGATATCGAGCAGGTCTTGTTCTGCGATCCAACCGGACGATCTCAGGAAGAGCTCGACCGCATTTTGTATATTGTCCGCCGGCGCATTGAGAAACGCGCCATCCAGCAGGGCATGCATGAATTATATGTTTGCTCGCTGTCGTCACAAGACGTCGTCTACAAGGGCATGTTTCTCGCCGAAGATATCGATACGTTCTATACGGATTTAAGAGACCCGCGTTTCGCATCCCGGTTTGCAATCTTTCATCAGCGCTATTCGACGAATACGTTTCCTGAGTGGCGCCTTGCTCAGCCTTTCCGAATGCTCGCCCATAATGGTGAGATCAATACGCTCAAAGGCAACCGCAACTGGATGAAAAGCCATGAAATCAGAATGGCTGCGGAAGTTTTTGGCGACGACGATGCGCGCGACGTCAAACCGGTGATACAGCCTGGCTCATCTGACTCAGCAGCGCTCGACCAAACGTTTGAACTGCTTGTGCGGGCAGGCCGGTCTGCGCCCGCGGCAAAGACGTTACTGATTCCGGAAGCCTGGTCGAAGCGCGCATCGCAAATGTCTGATGAGAGGAGCGCGCTCTACGAATACTGCAATGCGGTCATGGAGCCGTGGGACGGGCCGGCCGCTATTGCGGCCTTTGACGGTCGCTGGGCAATTGCGGGATTGGACCGCAACGGTTTGCGGCCACTTCGTTACGCTGTCACCGAAGACGGCCTCCTCGCTGTCGGATCCGAGGCCGGCATGTGCCCCCTCGGCGGCCGGAAGGTAAAGGTCCGGGGCGCCGTTGAGCCCGGCCGCATGATCGCTGTCGATTTTGAAGAGGCGAAATTCTACACCGATACGGAAATACTGGACTTCCTTGCGGCAAAACATCCGT
>JAJFHD010000008.1 GCA_021775805.1 Alphaproteobacteria bacterium
TCACCGATGGCCGCTACCTTCGTGACATCGTCCTGCCAGAGAACACCAAGCGTCGTGACCGACCGCAGCCAATCGGCTACCGATACCGTGCAGAAGAGATTCTTGTAACGTTTGTCGGCAGCATTGCCATACCCCGTCTCGTCGGCCGCCAGTTGGCCAAGACGGGCACATTCGGGTTCCGCTGCCCGGGCCATCGCCTGAACGATTTCATCGATGGCATTGGGTTCCATGCCTAGAAACTTGTTGTAGGCCTCCCATGCCGTTTCAGCGGCACGTCGTGCAGCGGCAATTGAGCGAAGATCCGCGTCCATCAGATCTCTCCCTCAGCTATCGCTTCCATCGAACGGCGTGCCTCGTCGATGTCGCCAGAACTCAGTCCGATGTTCTCAAGCCGACGCCCGGCAAGCAGCAAGTCACTGCCCAGCACCGCACAGGCCATGGAAATCATCGACTGGGTCGTTGGCACGTCCACACGAGCAATGGCTGCTGCGGAAACCAGAGGCACAAGCGAACCGATGACAGCACAGCGCACCAGATGCACGGCGTGATCGTGGGTAGGTACAGGACGGGAACCCTCGCCGGACGCCGCGCCGGCATTCAGCTCATACCATTCCCTGTTTTCCGGAACATTCCGTACGCCCCAGCGGGCCGCCACCGTGCGGCGTTCCTCTGCCATGGAACGCATGACGGCCCTGTGGTTGTCGCCGATCAGGTTGCGGAACGTCGATTGTTCCGCCAGGGGCACCGCGCCTGTCGGCAAGTCCGGACCGCCGGGCGGCATCGCCGGCCCACCGAGCATCAAGGCACCGGTTTCGATAAAGCCGCTGGCATCGCAGAATCCCGACTCCAGGATGTTAGCCGCCGGCACCATGTTCGGAAGATACGGCTTGAGAGCCGCAAGCGCCTGCTGGTTCCTGCCCGGCAGTACCCCGCACTTCGCCGCACCGATTGCACTCAGGTGCAGGGTATTGCGTTCCTTGCTGACCCACCACGGCAGCGCGCCGGGTTCAACGATCGTAACCGCGGTCGTGTTGCCGCCGACCCGCAGGTTCCACGCCATTTCAACCGCCCCCAGGGTCCGGCCCGGAGCGATGACGATGATTTGCCCATCCTTGAGATGGCCGGCGAGTACCAGGGAGTAGGTGCGCTGTTTGAGAACCGGACCGGTGACAAAAATCACGTCGGCATGAGACACCGCTTCGTCCAATTCCGACGTCAGCTGGATCGATGGCGTATCGCTCTGATTGATCTGGTAATTGCCCACCGGTCCTGCACCACGCACAGAAATGACCCCGGCACTGCGCAAGGGCTCAAGCTCAGCGCGATACGCAGAAAACATCAGCACGTCGGCGCCTTCGGAGAGACAATGACAGGCGATGGCCTGCGCCTCGATGCCGGCGCCCAGTATCGTGACCTTGCCCACCGGCGGCAGATCGCCGCCCGCATCGGTGCGGGTACCGGTCAGGGCACTTGTCATTTTTTGAAAGTCGGCCGTGCTCATGAGGCGCGTTGCCTTTCAATCGGGGTCTTCGGCTGTGAAAACCGGGTCACCGAAAATGCGAAACCGCCCGGTTACTCGGCGCCGCCGCTCAAATCCGCCAGCATGTCGTTGAGTTCGTCATGGGGCCGGGGAATCACATGGACAGCGATGACTTCACCGATCTTGTTGGCCGCCACGGCACCGGCATCGGTTGCCGCCTTGACCGCTCCGACCTCGCCTCTGATGATGGTCGACACCAGGCCGCCGCCCGACTTCGTGTGACTGACAATCGTGACGTTGGCCGCCTTGACCATGACGTCGGCAGCCTCGATGGAGGCGACGATGCCTCGGGTTTCGATCATGCCGAGGGCCGACTGACCGGGTGCGATTTTCTGGGCCATTTGTGGTGTTTCCTCTCTGTGCGTTATGGGGCGTTGTAGACGGATTGCCCGTCAAATGAGATCTCGTCGATGATCGCAATAATGGTTGCGTCTGTGGCGACACCGCTGGTCTCAGACGGCAGACGCGCCGCCGACCCAGTGGTCACGAGCACCATGTCACCAGGCCCGGCACTGCAAACGTCGAGCGCCACGACAGAGGCTTCGAGGACATTGCCCTCGGCGTCCAGCACGTCGACGATCAGCGTCTTCTGTCCGGAAAACTGGCTGTCTTTGACCGTTCCGGTGACCACACCTCTGACACGGGCAATTTTCATTACAGGTTACTCAAGTAGCGTTCTGTCTCCACCGGCGTCACCTGGTTCCCCATGAATTCCAGTTCGCGTTCCGCCTGCTGGATCAGGATTGTGAGCCGGTCATCGCCGAGCACGGACTTCATGAAATCTGATTCTTTGGCCAATGCGACCGCGGTTGCGAGATCGGTAGGGAGCGGATCTGCATCTTCGGTTTCGTAACCGTTGCCGTCGGTCACCGCTGTCGGCTCAAGTCCTTGTTCGATACCGTCCAGGCCGGCGGCAATTTCGCAGGCCAGATGGTAGTAGGGATTGCAATCCGCCGATCCGTCGCGCTTTTCGACACGGGTCGCGCTTGGCGACCCTTCGATCACCCGCAGGCCCACCGTCCGGTTGTCGTAGCCCCAGCAATTGTTGATCGGGCAGAATGTGTAAGGCTGGCGGCGGCGATAGGCATTCGGTGTCGTCGCCGCGGCAAGTGTCATTTCAACCATGCGCGACTGCATGCCAGCCAGATAGGAAAACCCGGTCTTGCTCAGTTTGCCGTTGTCGGAAAAGGCGTTTTCGCCATCCTTCCAGAGTGAATGATGAGAGTGGAATCCATTGCCCGACTGCTCGATGAAAGGCTTTGACATGAAGGTCGCCAGATAGCCGTGCCGAAGCGCCAGCTCCTTGACCAGGCTGCGGAACATGACGACCCGGTCGGCCGCCAGCAGCGCTTCGTCGTAGCGGATGTTGACCTCGACCTGGCCCGGCGCATATTCCGGATTGGATTGCTCGATGGGAATGCCCATCTCGTTGATCTGAATGCGGATCGGACCCAGCACGTGCTCGAGTTCAGCGGCGCGCGCCAGGGAATAGACCTGAATACCGGAGTCCCGGGGAAGCTTGGTTTCGGGGTCAAGCAAGTAAAATTCCAGTTCGGTACCCACATTGACCGTATAGCCCATGGCCGTGGCCCGGGCGACTTGGGCTTCCAGGGCGCCGCGAGGATCGATCGGCACCGGCTTGTGGTCCATGCCTTCCGCCCGCCCCATGCAGAAGGCAACACCGTCTTCCCAGGGCACGGCAACCGGCTGGGTAGCGGGAAACATGTGCATATCGGGATAGCCGTTGTCGAAATTGACATAAGGTGTGTCCCAAACGTCGCTGGTCATATCCAGGGCAAAAAGGGCGATCGAAAGGGCGTTGCCGCCGTTGCAGATGGTTGGCCAGTGGCTTGCGGGAATGCGCTTGC
This sequence comes from Alphaproteobacteria bacterium, assembly GCA_021775805.1. Taxonomy (GTDB): domain Bacteria; phylum Pseudomonadota; class Alphaproteobacteria; order Rhizobiales; family JAJFHC01; genus JAJFHC01. The sequence goes on from JAJFHD010000008.1 coordinate 3,409, forward strand.
CCCGCATGATGCCATTGATGTCCGCCACCCCGAGAGCCACCGTGTGTGTGCCCTCCGGCAATTTTGTCACGTCGCCTGCCATTTCACTCCCCTGCTGTCGTTCCCGTCCACCCTTGGCCGCCGTTGTTCTTGTCGGCATTCTTTTCTTTGTATACTGTATTCAAACATGTCCATTTGCAAGGGGTAGTTTGACATGCCGCTCAAAACCGAGGCCATAGTTGTCGGCGCTGGCGTTGCCGGTGTCATGACGGCCCTCAGCCTCTTGAGAAAGGGCGCCTCTGTCACCCTGATCGACCGCTGGGAGCCGGGTCACCCCCGTGCTTCTTCGAGCGATTATAACCGCATCTTCCGCTCGATCCACGGTAAGGACGAATTCTACACCCGCTGGGTCCGGGAAGCCCGGCTTCGCTGGATGGAACTGCAGGAAGAAGTCGGCTGCGAGCTTTATCACGAGTGTGGTGCGCTGGTTCTGGCTGGCGAAGGCCACTCCGACTGGGAAGACGCAACCATCGGGACGTTCGAGAAGCTTGGCGTGCCTCACTTCAAGATCTCTCCAGATGAAGTCAGGGTCCGTTTTCCGCAGTTTTCAGTCGAAAAGGTGGCCTACGGTCTCTATGAACCCGAGGCTGGCATGGTGATGTCGCATCGCGCGGTGGTCGAAACCGCCAAGCTTTTCCAGCGAGAGGGTGGCCGGATCCGGCGCGGTCATGTGACCTGCGACGAGGCCGAACGGCTGCATCTGGACGGCAAACCTCTGGAAGCCGACACCATCGTCGTCAGCACCGGCCCCTGGCTCGGCGAAATGTACCGCCGCACGATCCGGCCCATATCCAAGATCGTGCGCCAGAACATCATCTACACCTCAACACCCGATGCCGACACCACCTACGACGTCGGCAACATGCCCTGCTGGATCGATCACGGCTTTGGCGCATACGGCATCCCGTCGATCGAAGGCCACGGCGTCAAGGCCGCAATTGCCTGGACGGAGGCGATCATCGACCTCGACAATGACGAGCGGATCGTCGACGACGCAACCTTTACCCGCACAAGGCAGTATCTTCGCCATCGCCTGCCGGGGCTCGTGGGCCAGCGTGCGGTCGACCAGAAGGCCTGCCAGATCGCCATGACGCCGGACACCCACTTCATTCTCGATTTTCACCCCGAACATGAAAACGTCCTTCTGTCGGGAGGTTGCTCTGGCCACCTCTTCAAACACGGCCCGGTGTACGGGGAATTTGCTGCCGGTGTAGCCCTGCGGGAATGGGGCACGGCGGACCGATTCAAGATCAGCTCAAGAGGAACTCTTTCGGCCGGCGACTCGCCTTCCGGACGTTAAGGCACAGGGGTGGACCGACCGATGGAATTTGCAGGAAAACGTGTCGTCGTGACAGGCGCTTCGAGAGGCATTGGTTTAGCGACTGCCAAAGCGTTTTTGAATGCAGGTGCTATGGTCGCCGTTAACGGAACGTGCGACGCGAGCGTTGCCAAGGCGATTGCTGCACTGGACAACCTGGATATGGTGATCGCAGCCCCGGGCGACGTTTCCGACGCCAGTGTTTGCGAGACAATGATCTCCCGGGCGGTCGAACAACTGGGTGGGCTGGACGTGCTTGTGAACAATGCCGGTGTGTTTCACAAAGGCTCCATGGGCGACACTCCCGAAGCCGCCTGGGACCGGGTTCTCGACACCAACCTGAAGGGCACATTTTTCTGTAGCCGGGCGGCGCTCCCGGCTCTTGCCGCTTCGAAAGGCTCGATCGTGCATGTGGCCTCGGAATCCGGCATCAACGGCTATGGCAACACCACGGCCTATTGTGCATCGAAAGGCGCGGTCGTGAACCTGACACGCGCCATGGCCATGGAACTCGCGCCGAATATCCGTGTCAATTGCGTGTGTCCGGGCGTTGTCGAGACCGACATGGCCCGTGCCGGATTTGCCATCGATGGAGATGAAGACGCCGGCATGCGCCAGCAGGCG
>JAJFHD010000071.1 GCA_021775805.1 Alphaproteobacteria bacterium
GGAGGAATATCACCTGCCGACAGTGCACAAGGCGACCCTCAACCCCAAGGAAATGGAGCACTCATCGGCACCAACCTCGGAGAACTGGACCGATATCCGCGAACACCACGACCCCCATACACGGGCCTTGCTGATGGAGGACCTCGAACACGAGTTACCGCATATCGAAGGCCTCACGGGCAGGGCTGCCGGCGGCACAAACTATGTCAGCCTCAACCCGTCGACCATGCTCGGCATGACGCTCGACTGTGTCTGGTATCTGGAACTGCAGCCGATGGGACCAAACCATACCCGTGTGATCGCCGGGTCCTGTTTCCCGGAGGAAACCGTTGCGCGACCGGACTTCGAGGAGAAGGCTCAGTATTACTACAAACGCTGGGACAAGTCCTTGGGCGAAGACAACGCCATCGCCGAAGTCCAACAGCGTGGCCTGCAGTCCCCCTTCGTCAAGGTCGGCCGGTTGTCACATCTGGAACCGCTGATCCCGGAACTCGCTCAATGGTGGATAAGCCGGACCATCCCTGAAAACTGATTTTCTCGAACCGGCCGTCCGCGACCCCTGGCGTGCCGGCATGCATCACCGACTGTGAGGACGACGATGACCGACACCGCGTTGCCGGAGGGCAAACTCCATCTGCATATCGACAACGACAACAAGCTGGGGCCGGTTTTCGAGGTCAGTCCGGAACGGCTGGAGGCGGCCCTCAAGCGGTTTCCCGACGTGGCGGACCGGTTGCACTGCACGATCGACTATGACTGCACAAACTTCGACCGGCACATTGCGACGGCTCAGGCCCTGGTATGCTGGAAGTTCGACCTGAGCAATCTGGCCGAGCGGGCGCCTCACCTGAAATGGATCCATGTGACTGGCGCCGGCATCGAGTACTACACGCCCTTCGACTGGCTGCCCGAAGGCCTGATCTTCTCCAATAATCGCGGCGTGCACGGTGCCCGGGCCGACGAATACACCATCATGGCGGTGTTGATGCTCAATAACCGTGTCCCCGAAATGGTCACCAGCCAACGCGCAGGCACGTGGCGCCAGGCCTTCAATACGGGCGTTGCCGGCAAGACTCTGCTGGTGGTCGGCGTCGGCAACGTTGGTGGCGGGGTGGCAGCACAGGCCAAGCATTTTGGCATGAAGACGATCGGCGTGCGCCGTACGATTGGCACGCACCCCGCGATTGACGAGATGCACGGACCAGATGCCATTCCCGATCTTGTCCCCCGCGCGGACTTCATCATCGTCACGGCCCCCAGTACCGCGCAAACTCAACACCTGATCGGGGAACGGGAGATCGCCCTGATGCGGCCGGGGACCGGGCTCGTCAACTACAGCCGGGCCCAGGTGGTCGACTACGAGGCCCTGCGCCGGCGCCTGACCGAGCCGGGAGACATCAGCGCGATCCTCGACGTCTTCGACCCCGAGCCGCTTCCAGACAGCTCGCCGCTGTGGACGACGCCCAACCTGATCATTACGCCCCACTGTTCGTCGGACGATTCGGATGTCTACATTCCGCGCACGCTCGATCTGTTCTTCGAAAACATGCGGCTCTATCTGGCGGGCGGGGAGATCTGCAACCGGGTCGATACGGTGCTTGAGTATTAGACCGTTTCTGCGAAGCCGCACACCAGTGCCGCATCGCGCCCGGGAAACGAACGACCCGATCCGTGTTCACCGATTCCAAGGCCCCGAACTGCGGGCACGAAATCGAACATTACCCGGCGGCCGCCAAAATCACCGGCACCATCGACGCCACAAGCACCATCGCCATTGCGATGTTGAAGGTTCTAACCCTGCGGTCGGTCGCGAGCAGGCGGCGCAATGCCGTGCCGAACACCGCCCAAGTGGAAATCGACGGCAGGTTGACCATCGCGAAGACGCCAATCATCGTGACCAGGCTCGTGAAATACTCCTCCCTGCTGGTGTAGGAGACCGTAACAATCAACGCTACCGCCCAGGCCTTCGGATTGACCAGTTGAAAGGCGGCGGCCTGTGCGAACCCGATCGGTGTCGAGCCTGTATCGCCATTGCCACTTGCCATGGACGTGATGTTGGCAATCTTCCAGGCAAGCCAGAGAACATAGGCAACGCACACGATCTTCAAGCCAAGATAAATGAACTCATGAGCTTGCAGGATCTGTCCGAAGCCCAGACCGACGACAAAAACCATCGACAGGAATCCACTGCTGATCCCCAGGATGAGAGGAACGGTCCGCCGGATGCCAAAGTTTGCGCCGGATGTCAGAAGCAGGAAGTTGGATGGTCCGGGCGACACCGACATGACAAAGGCGAAGCCGATCAGGGCGGTGAGGTTGTCATATGTCATCGGGCGTCCTCCTGAGGGACAGCCATTTTGACAAACCGGCGGTCGATGGTATTTGCTGTCAAGAACCGAAAATTTGCCCATGCGTTCCAAAATCGAGGCGCCATGATCCCGCATGACGTGTTGAGCGACGTGTTCCAGACGTTGCGGCTGCGAAGCGATGTCTACTTCACCGCCCAGTTTGCCAGCGACTATGCCGTGATGATCCCGGCGGAGGGCAAACGCATAAGGTTTCACCTTGTTCGTGACGGCGCCTGCTGGCTGACGAACGAAGACGGCAGCGATCCGGTATCGCTTCGAGCCGGTGATATTGCCATCGTCCCCAATGGCGTCGGACATGTTCTGAGCGACACCAAGGGTCTCCAGCCGGTGCTCCTGCCGGCGGTTCTCGCCGGCACCGCACTGGACCCGTCATCGGGGATTCTGAGCTACGGGACCGGCCGCTCAAGCGCCACTGTTCTGTGCGGCTTCTGTGCCTTCGATGAAGATGTCCGCCATCCCATATTCAACACCATGCCGGACCGGATCGTTCTGGCTCGAAACGAGGCCGCGACCCGTCCCTCGCTTGGAACAACGCTCAGGCTGCTCTGCGAGGAAGCCGATCAGGCGCAGGCCGGAACCGTCGGCATCCTCAGCAGACTGATGGAAATCGTCCTGGTCCAGACCCTCAGGCACCTGGGCGGTGAAAGCCATGAAGGGCAGCCCCATTTCCTGTCGGCACTCGCCGACCGGAACCTGTCGAAAGCCATGCAGGCGATGCACCTGCGGCCGGAAATCCCGTGGACCACGTCCCTTCTCGCTCAGCAGGCCGGGATGTCACGGACCCGGTTTTCCATCAAGTTTTCCGCCTCTGTAGGTGAACCACCGATGACTTACCTGGCAAACTGGCGGCTGGCAAAAGCCCGCGTCATGTTGAGCGATACCAACCTGACGATCGATGAAATCGGACGGCGATGCGGCTATCAATCGCTTTCGGCCTTTACGCGGCGATTCAAATCGGTGTTCGGCGACGGTCCGGGGACGTTTCGCCGACACTTGAGATCGCAACGGAAAGCCGGCACGTAGCGATGTGGCGAGTGTCCGCTTTTCGTCCGCTCAGGCATGGCAAGTTTGCACATGCGCGATTGCCGGTTACACGTTAACGTGGCGGCCTTCTTCGCGTTTGAAGAGCCGCTTGTTTTCCTCTTTCCTTTCCGGTCAGCCATATGCCGCATTCACCCCTGTCGCCGGTCGTCAAAGCCAGTTTGTGGATGGTCGTTTCACTGGCTTCGTTCATGGCCATGGCGGTGAGCGTCCGTGAACTGTCGGCCAGCTTCGACACGTTCGAGATCCTGTTCTTTCGCAGTGTGGTCGGACTCTGCGTGCTGCTGCCGTTTGTGTTGCGCAACGACGGCCAGGGCCTGAAAACAGCGCGGCCAGTGTTTCAGGGTGCCCGCAATGCCGTTCATTTCGTGGCCCAGTACTGCTGGGTTGTGGGTGTGTCCCTGCTGCCGCTGGCGCAAGTGTTTGCTCTTGAGTTCACAATGCCGGTCTGGGCGGTGATCCTTGCGGTGCTGATCCTTGGCGAACGGATGTCGGTGCCCCGGATGGTCGCGGTGGCCGGCGGTTTCATTGGCGTGCTGATCGTTGTCAAACCGGGATTGGCGGTTTTCAATCCTCTGTCGTTGATTGTCCTGGTGTCGGCGGCCGGATTTGCCTGTTCGGTCATCATGGTGAAAATCCTGATCCGGCACGACAGTCCGCTGACGATCATTTTCTACATGGCCGCCATGCAACTGCCCATGGGACTTGTGCCGGCCCTGTTCAACTGGGTGACACCCGGCTGGGCTCATCTGCCCTGGTTTGTCATCCTGGGGATCACCGCCTTGAGCGCGCACTACGGGCTGGCCAGCGCCCTGAAACTGGTGGACGCCATAACGGTCCTGCCGGTCGATTTTCTGCGTTTGCCGCTGATTGCCTTGGTCGGGGCGATGGTCTACGCAGAGCCGCTCGATCCATGGGTCTTTGCCGGCGCGGCGATAATTTTTGGGGCAAACTACTATTCGGTGTGGCGCGAGAACCGGCGCTGACCCGCCCCGCCAATGATGACATAAGGCCGACCTTGCGTGAAAAGGGGGCGGGTTCAGGGGGTCGTTCGGTGTCGGTTAACCTTAACATTTCACTAACACATTTTTCGTAGTGTGAAACTCTGCCCGGGGGCTGGAGAACAAGCACCTGGAAAGCTGAACCATGTTGAAGAACCGCATCAACACCATCGGTGTCAGACTCGTTCTGCCGGTTCCGATCTTTGCCCTGATATCCGTCATCGCCGCGTGGCTGATTTTGCCGCCGCTGATCGAGAACAACGTACGCAACGACGCGACATTGTCTGCAGTGCAAACCGCAAACCAGTTCAAGAAGATCCGTGGCTACTACACCAAGAATGTGGTCAAGAAGGTTCTGGCGGGAAGTGACATGAAGCCGTCATTCAATCACGCAACCGAGAAGAATGCGATTCCCCTGCCGGCGACTTTCATCCATGACATGGGCACCATCCTGGCCAAAGACGATACCAACATCAATCTCTACAGCGCCTTTCCCTTTCCCAACCGGGAAGACCGCAAGCTGGACGACTACCAGCAGCAGGCCTGGAGTTTCCTGAACGCCAATCCGGATGCAACATTCAGCCGGCAGGTCAAACGCGGGAACAAGGACGTGGTGCGGGTCGCCATCGCCGACAGGATGACCGCTCAAGCCTGCGTCAGCTGTCACAATGCGCGTCCCGATACCCCGAAAGCCGACTGGAATCTGGGCGATGTTCGCGGCGTGCTTGAAGTATCCACGGTCATCACGCCCCAACTGACGGCGGGCTCGCTGCTCAGCAACCGAATTGTTGCCGGCATCATCATTGTTGCCCTGCTCCTGATTGCCATGGCCGTTCTGGTTGCCCGAACGATCACACGGCCGCTCAACGCGATCTCGGACACCATGAACCGATTGTCGCAAGGCGATCTGGACGCCGATGTTCCCTGCCTCGACCGGCGCGATGAAATCGGCGTGATGGCTGCTGCCCTTCAGGTGTTCAAGGCCAGCGCTGCCGAAAAGGTCCGCCTGGAATCGGAGGCCCGCAAAGCGGCTGCGGGCACCCAGGAGACAAACCGGACGCTGCTGGATCTCGTAGGCCGGTTCCGGGAGGCCATGCAGACCGTCGCCCAGTCCATGTTTACCGCCTCTACCCAGGTGCAGAGCACAGCGCAGGACATGGCAACATCGGCCAGGAGTACCGACCAACTGGCCAGTAACGTCGCAGCGGCATCCGATGAGGCGGACGCCAATGTCTGCACGGTCTCCAGCGCGGCCGAGGAGATGGCCAGTTCAGTCGAGGTCATCCGACAGCAGGTCACGCAGTCGTCCGAGATCGCCCAGGGTGCCAAGGCCCAAGCCGGACGCACCAACGAACAGGTGGCAAGACTTGTGGAAGTCGCCGGCAGTATCGGCCATGTCATCAACCTGATTTCGGACATTGCCGAACAGACCAATCTGCTTGCGCTCAATGCCACGATCGAGGCGGCGAGAGCAGGCGAGGCCGGCAAGGGATTTGCGGTGGTGGCCAGCGAGGTCAAGACGCTGGCCAATGAAACCGCCAAGGCGACCGGTGAAATCAGTTCGCAGATCGAAATGATGCAGTCGGCCACCACGGATGCCGCAACCGAAATCCGCCGGATCGGCGAGACGATCGACAAAGTCAATGAGATCGCCGGTGCGATCGCCACCGCTGTCGATGAGCAAGGATCGGCAACCCAGGAAATAGCGCAAAGCATCGGCCATGCGGCAAACGGTACGCGCGAGGTCAAGACCGCGATTGCCGGAATTGCCGTCGCAACCGGGGAAACCGGCGATGCGGCGACACAGGTTCTGGGTGCGTCGGATGATCTGCTCCGGCAAGTCGAAAAGCTGCGCGGCGAACTCGATCAGTTCCTCGATGATGTAAAAGCCATCTGAAGTTCCAGAGTGGCCGGGTCCGGGTCGGTTACGCCGTCGCCGGCAGGCCCAGTCGCCCAACCATCACGGCAACGCAATGGCCCATCACTTTCACGGGCCCAAGTTCGCCACCGCGCTTCTCGACCTCGGTATGAATTTCGCCGGGGCGCCCCATGTCGTCTCCCTGGTGAATTTTGATCCGGAGATCGAGATCGGCCGCCGGATCCAGGCCGGCCAACAGGCCTGTGAGGGCGGCGTTGGCGCTTCCGGTTGCAGGGTCTTCATCAATGACATCAAACATGCGGGCGTCGATCACTGTCGTGTCGCCTGCACGCGGGCAGTAGGCGTGGATCGCGTCGGTTCCGTCGGCAAGCGGGAAATGTTCCGCAAATGCCCCTGAATTGCGCACCGCCCGTGCCAGAGCGTCGCGAGATTTGAGCCTGACGAAGACAAACGGCAGACCGACCGTCGCCATATGGGGCAGATGATGGCGGGTATCGATGTCGCCGACGGAAAGCGACATACAGGCCGCAACCGTGTCCAAATCGCAAGCAGGACCGGTCTGAAGCGGTTGGGGAACCGTGATCCGGGCACCGGCGACCCATGAGTCCTGTTCGACGATCTCAACGTGAACAAGACCGGCGTCTTCCTCAAAGATCATGTGGTCTGTGGTCTGCCGGCCGAAAACGCTGCCTAGCCGTGCCAAAACGAATGCCGTGCCTATATTGGGGTGTCCGGCAAAGGGGATTTCGACACCGGGGGTGAAAATACGCACTCGCGCGGTATTGGCGGGGTCGCGAGGTGGCAGAACAAAGGTCGATTCGGAGTAATTGAACTCACGTGCGATCTTTTGCATGTCGCTGTCGGCAAGACCCCGTGCATCGGGAATGACGGCGACCGGATTGCCGGAAAAAGCGGTGGCAGCAAATACGTCCGCGGTGTGGTAGTCGCGCCCGGTGATGTTTGCGCCGTCGGCGTCAGACATCCAGATTGGCGACCGCGAGGGCGTTGTCCCGGATGAAGTCGCGCCTGGGCTCGACCACATCTCCCATCAGTTTCGTGAAGATGTCGTCTGCCTGATCCAGTTCGCGCACGTGAACCTGCAGCAGGGAGCGCTCATTGACATCGAGCGTCGTTTCCCACAACTGATCGGGATTCATTTCGCCAAGGCCCTTGTAGCGCTGCAGCGCGATACCCTTGCGCCCGGCCGAGAACACCGCCTCCAGCAGTTCGGACGGCGAATGGACGGCCACGGTGGTGTCCTTGCGCCGCAAGGTCGCCGGCGTGGCATAGATCGCCTGCAGAGCGCTGGCCTTCTGGTCGAGTCTGAGAGCGTCGCTTGATGTTATCAGCGGCCCATCGATGATGTGGACTTCGCGGACACCGCGCAATTCGCGCGAGAAAGACAGCCCGCCATCGTCGGTCGTGAGACCTTCCCACCCCCGTTCGGTCTCCTCGGACAGGACATCGAGCCGGCGCGCGATATAGGCGGCCGCTTCCCTGGCGTGTTCCGGGTCGCTCAGCAGTTCGGGATTGAGGGCGCCGGCAATGGCCGCCTGCTCGACAACGAAACGGGAATAGCGGCTGTGCAGCTTGTCCAGGGCAGAGGCGATGACCCGGGCGTCATCGACAATCTGGCGCAGATCCTCGCCCGCCCTCTCTTCGCCATTGCCAAGCGTGAGAACACCTTCTTCAAGGCCCGACGACACCAGAAAGTTCTCGAGCGCCGGTTCGTCCTTGAGGTATTGCTCCGATTGCCCGCGCCGGACCTTGTACAGCGGCGGCTGGGCAATATAGAGATGACCGTTCTCAATCAGCTGCGGCATCTGACGGTAGAAGAACGTGAGCAGCAGGGTTCGGATGTGGGCGCCGTCGACGTCGGCGTCGGTCATGATGATGACCTTGTGGTAGCGCAGCTTTTCGATATTGAAGTCTTCCCGCCCGATGCCGGTGCCAAGTGCGGTGATCAGGGTGCCGATTTCATTCGACGACAGCATCCGGTCGAATCTGGCACGCTCCACGTTCAGGATCTTGCCGCGGAGCGGCAGCACCGCCTGGTTTTCACGGTTGCGCGCCTGCTTGGCCGAACCGCCGGCGGAATCGCCCTCAACCAGAAAAATTTCGGACTTGGCCGGATCGCGCTCCTGGCAGTCGGCAAGCTTGCCGGGGAGGCTGGAAATATCAAGCGCGCCCTTGCGGCGGGTCAGTTCGCGGGCCTTGCGGGCGGCCTCCCTGGCGGCGGCGGCCTCGACCACCTTGCCGACGATGAGCTTTGCTTCCGCCGGATGTTCTTCGAACCACTGACCGAGGGCATCGTTGACACTGCTCTCAACCACCGGGCGGACTTCCGACGACACCAGTTTGTCCTTGGTCTGGCTGGAGAACTTCGGATCGGGCACCTTGACCGACAGGACGCAGGTCAGACCTTCCCGGGCGTCGTCACCGGTCAGCGACACTTTTTCCCTTTTAGTGATGCCGGATTCATTTGCATAGCTGTTGACGGTGCGCGTGAGCGCGCCACGAAATCCGGCCAGGTGGGTGCCGCCGTCGCGCTGGGGAATGTTGTTGGTAAAACACAGGACATTTTCGTGATAGCTGTCGTTCCACCACATGGCGGCCTCGACCGTGATGTCGTCGCGCTCGACCAGGAGAACGATCGGGGCCTCGATAAGAGCCTGTTTGGTGCGATCGAGATAGCGGACGAAGGCCTCAAGACCGCCATCGTAGATCAGTTCGACCACCTGGTCCTCGACGCCCCGGCTGTCGGTCAGCGTGATCCTTACGCCGGAGTTCAGGAACGCCAATTCACGCAGCCTGTGCTCGAGCGTCGCAAAATCGAATTCGATCTGGGAAAAGGTTTCAAGCGATGGCCTGAATGTAATCTCGGTGCCGGCCTTGCCATCTGCATCGCCGACGATTGCCAAAGGCGCATCGGCGACACCATGGCTGAACGTCATCGAATGTTCCTTGTCGTGACGCCAGATCCTCAGAAGCAACGTCTCGGACAACGCGTTGACCACGGATACACCGACACCATGCAGGCCGCCGGACACCTTGTATGAATTCTGGTCGAATTTGCCGCCGGCATGAAGCTGGGTCATGATGACTTCGGCCGCAGAAATGCCTTCATCGGTGTGTACGGCGGTCGGGATGCCACGGCCATTGTCGGTAATGGTCGCGGAACCGTCCGGGTTGAGCACAACCGAAACCGTGTCGCAGTGGCCGGCGAGGGCTTCGTCTATGGCGTTGTCGACGACCTCGTAGACCATGTGGTGCAGACCCGAACCGTCGTCGGTATCGCCGATATACATACCCGGCCGTTTGCGTACGGCGTCCAGTCCCTTCAGAACCTTGATGGAGTCGGCACCGTATTCGTCATTATCCTGATTTTCGGTATCGGACATTTTCACCTTTCAAGATCACAAATCCTGTCCAGACGGGACCGGTTTGACTGTGCCGTCGCTGACGGCAAAAAAACACGCGGTCGACGACAGCCCTGAAAACAAAGCCTTGTCAGTCCCCGTCATCCAGACCTGCGCACCGAGTTCGGCCAGCTCGTCAAAAAGAGCCTGACATCGCCCGCGATCAAGATGTGCCGCAATTTCATCGAGCAGCAGGATCGGCGGATAGCCATCGAAGGTTCCTTGTATCACTCTCGCATGGGCCAATACCATAGCTATCAACAACGCTTTCTGCTCGCCCGTCGAGCACAACTGCGCCTCGACATTCTTGGGACCGTGCACGACCATCATGTCCGTGCGGTGGGGGCCCGAGAGGGTGCGCCCGGCGGCGGCGTCACGGCTGCGCGAATCACCCAGTATTGTACGATATTTGTCCTCAACCTCCACCGCTGCATCGGCTTCCAGAAGCTGTTCGATTTCGCCGTCGAGAGACAGACGCACCCAGGGAAACGGGGACTCCGGCCGGCATATCCGGCGCTGGTCGAGCAGGGATAC
>JAJFHD010000072.1 GCA_021775805.1 Alphaproteobacteria bacterium
GCGAGGATGGCAGCACCGATCTCAGCTATGTGGATGCCGTGGCCCGGGAGATCGGGCAGGCGATGAACGGCTACAAGCTGATCGTGACGAAGAGCACCGTGCCGGTCGGTACCTCCTATCGGGTTCGTGACCTGATCCAGGGGGAGATCGACGGGGCGGGGGGTGAGGTCGATTTCTCAGTCGCCTCCAACCCGGAGTTCCTCCGCGAGGGCGCCGCGATCCGAGATTTCATGCGCCCGGATCGGATCGTGATCGGTGCCGACGACGAGGCCGCCATGGCGATCATGAAAGATCTCTACCGGCCCCTCTTCTTGAACGAAACACCCTTCGTCATGACGAACATCGCGACGGCGGAGCTGACGAAATATGCCGCCAATGCGTTCCTCGCGACGAAGATCTCGTTCATCAACGAGTTCGCGAATCTCTGCGAGGAGATCGGAGGCGATATCCAGGGCCTGGCCCGGGGTATCGGTCTCGATGGGCGGATCGGAAAGAAGTTCCTGCACGCAGGCCCCGGGTTCGGTGGCTCGTGCTTCCCGAAGGACACCCGCTCGGCGGCCTTCTTCGCGAGGGAGAAAGGCCAGAACCTCGAGGTCGTGGAAGCGGTGATCCGCGTGAACGATCGCCAACGCGTGCGCATGGTGGAGAAGATTCGTGTGGCCGTGGGTGGGGATCTCTCGGGCAAAACGATCGGCATGCTCGGCCTCTCCTTCAAGCCGGAGACCGATGACATGCGCGACGCACCGGCGATCGAGATCGCCAACGGCCTGGCCGCTCGAGGCGCCGTGATTCGGGCCTTCGATCCCGTGGCGATGCGCGAGGCGGCGAAGCTGCTGCCCGACCTCACGTATTGCAAGGATGCCTACGAGGCATGCGAGGATGCCGACGCCGTCGTGATTGTGACCGAGTGGAACCAGTTCCGGATGCTTGATCTCGAGCGCGTCCGTCAAAAGCTCCGGCGCCCGGTGGTCGTCGACCTGCGCAACGTCTACGAACCGAAGCCAATGCAAGAGGCCGGCTTCGAGTATCACAGCGTCGGACGATGAGCCGAACCCAGGGGGAGGTCCACGCCGTCGTTCTGGCAGGCGGGGCCGGGACGCGTTTCTGGCCGCTTTCTCGCAAGACCTGGCCGAAGCCGCTGCTGAAGGTTGGTAGCGAGCGGACGCTGCTCGAGGAGACCCTGGCCCGGGCTTCCCGCTACGCAGACCGGACCTGGCTGATCTGTGGCAGGGATCATGCCGTGCCGATGCGGAAGGCTGCCGGTCTTCCCTCCAGCCAGGTCCTGGTCGAGCCGCAGATGCGCAATACCGCCGCCGCCATTGCCTGGGCGGCCCACCGGATCGCGCGTTCGTCGCCGGAAGCCGTGATGACAGTACTGTCGGCCGATCACCGCATCCCCGATGGACGGGCCTTTGCCGCCGCGATGAAACGGGCCGCTCGCGCCGCCGTCCGAGAGGACGTGTTGGTGACGCTCGGTGTAAGGCCGACACGTCCCGAGACCGGCTATGGCTACATCCGCCTCGGCCCGGAAGTGGGCCCGGAGCACAAGGGCCTGCACCGGGTCGCCAGGTTCGTCGAGAAGCCGGATCTCCGTCGGGCCCAGCGCTGGCTTGCCGGGGGCCAGCATCTCTGGAACGCCGGGATCTTTGCCTGGCGTGCCCGCGTCTTTCTGGATGAGCTCGAGGCCACGGCTCCGGCCATTGCCCGAGCGTTGGCCCCCCTCGGGACGTCTCCCCTACGAGGTTCAGCGGCGGCTCGAGCCGTCGAGCGGGCCTATCGCCGGGTTCCCCCCGAGCCGGTGGACAAGGCCGTGTTGGAACGCAGCCGCAGGGTCTGGTGTCTCCCCGTTGGCTTCCGCTGGAGTGATGTCGGCACCTGGCAGTCCCTCGCCGAAGAGGTGGGCGTTGACAAGAATGTGACGAAGGTCATAGATGGAGAGGCGTATCTTTGCGATTCGAAAGGGAATCTTGTACGTGCGGGGGATCGTCCGGTGGTCCTGCTGGGAGTTTCTGGCCTCGCAGTGATCGACGCCGGGGATGCCCTGCTCGTGGCGGATCTCGAGCGCAGTAGCGACGTTCGGAAAGTGGCTTCGCTGTTACGCGAGGCGGGCCGGAGCGACCTCCTCTAGCGAGGCCGCTCGACCGAGAGGATCAGATAGATGTCGAATCCGAATACTCCCAGCGCGCTCCCCCACGGGACGCTGGAAACCCTCCGGTCGATTCCGCTGTTCTCCCACGTTGCCGATGGGGACCTCGAGCAAATTGCCTCTCACCTGATCGAGCGCCGCTATCCGCGGAACACGACGATCGTCGAAGAGGGTCTCCCCGGGGACTACATGTACATCCTGCGCGAGGGCCGGGTGAAGGTGACCAAGCTTTCCGAGGACGGCCGTGAGAAGATTCTCGATTTCCTCGACGTGGGCTCGTTCGTTGGCGAAATGGCCCTCCTGGAGCGGGCCCCGCGTTCGGCATCGGTGAAAACTTTGACCCCTGTACGCGTGCTGGCGCTTTCGCGCGGCGATTTCATGGGCCTGATCCGCAAGAGCTCGGACCTGGCCCTGGCGGTCATCCAGGAACTTTCCCGCCGGCTGCGTACCGTCAACGACCAGGCCAGCGCGCTCTCCTTCCAGAGGGTCAAGGATCGTACGAAGGGCCTGCTCGAGCGTCTGGCCAAGGATCCCCACGGCGACGGCTCACGCCTCAGTACGCCGACCCTCACCCACCAGCAGATTGCCGACATGATCGGCACCTCCCGGGAGACCGTGACCCGCGTGGTCAAGGAGCTGAAGAGCAACGGCTGGCTCGAGCAGGAAGGCAAGCGCTACCTCGTCCCGCCCAGCTGAGGGAAGTCAACCGCCGGTTGACTTCTCTCGACTACGGTTTCGTAACTCAGGTGGTGGAGGCGTGGGGCCGATGGGCCCCATGTGGAATTGGACGGCGAAGCCTTCGCGCAATGTCTGCTCGGCTCGTGGCGGAGCGGCCTGGTCGCGGTGGATGGGCGGGGCCGGCTTCAGATCGTGAGCTCCGAGGCTCTTCGGATCCTGGGGCAGCACGGAACGGTCGAAGGCTGGGCCGGGCGCGGGGCCGAAGAATTGCTGGCTCACGAGGCGGAGCTACACGGGCTGCTTCGCGAAGCGCTCGCCGGTAGAGATCATCCTTCCAGGGCCGAGCTCGTGCTCGCAAGCAGCGGCCGCACGATCGGGTTCACCCTGCTCGTTGTGGCCGGGGATGGCGGCGCCGCGCTGCTCTTCAAGGATCTCACGGCGTTCGAACGCGCGAGTGAGCAGGAGCGCTTGAAGGAGCGGCTCGCCGCCCTTGGCCAGATGGCCGCGGGCCTTGCCCACGAGATTCGCAATCCCTTGGCCGCCATGGAGGTGCTGGCCGGACTGCTGAAGCGGCGCATCGACGCTCCTGAACAACTCGAGCTCCTGCAGGATCTCGTCGAGGAGCAGCATCGGATCGGAGCCGCGGTGGACGCTTGTCTCGCCTTCGTCCGGCCGGAACCGCCGGAACGCAGGTCGATCGATCTTTCCAGCGTGGTCTGTGAGGCCGCGACGCGGGCTGCCGAGCGCGCAGGCTTCGCGGGCCAGCTCGAGCTTCCCGAGAGCAAGGGCCCGAACGTTGAACTCGACGCCGCCCAGATCTCCAGGGCGATCGTCGACCTGACGGTGAATGCGATCCAGGCGATGGAAGAAGCAGGCACACCGGCGCCTCGGCTCTCGGTCGGTATCGAGAGGTCGGCCGACGGCATCCTGCTCAGCGTTGCGGACAACGGCCCCGGCATCCCCGCCGAGCTCCAGGAGCGGATCTTCTCGCCCTTCTTCACGACCCGGGCGAAAGGCTCCGGTGTGGGGCTGGCGCTCGTCCAGAAGACCATCCTGAGCCATGGTGGCTCCGTTCAACTCGAGAGCGACCCGGAGGGCGGAACGGAATTCCGGCTCCATCTGCCCGAGGCAACGCCATGACGCGGGCGGATCCCAGGCTGTTGTTGGTCGAGGACAACGCTGGGCTGCGGCGGGGCATCGCGCGGGCCCTGGCCGACCGGTTTGCCGTATTGGACGAGGCGGCCGATGCCGACGCTGCCCTGGAACGTCTGTCGGATCCCGGGGTCGAACCCTATGACATGGTCGTGACCGATCTCCGAATGCCCGGCGCCGAGGGTGCCGGTGGAATGGCCGTCCTGCGCGCTGCACGAGCGCGCGACGAGCATACGGCCGTGCTGCTGATGACCGCCTATGGAACCGTCGAGGATGCCGTCGAGGCGATGCGCCTCGGCGCCCACGATTTCATCCAGAAGCCCTTCGAGCTTCCGGAGCTCGAAGCTCGTGTCGAGCGTGCCCTCGGCCACGCGAGGCTTGCCAGCGAACTGACGAGCCTGCGCGAGGAACGGGACCAGCGTCTGGCCCGCGAACGCATCGTGGGCACGAGTGCGGCATTGCGAAAAGCAGTGGCCCTGGCCGAACGCGTGGCGGTTTCCAAGTCGACCGTGCTCGTCACGGGAGAAACGGGTACCGGCAAAGAGCTGATCGCCGGTCTCGTCCACTCCGCGTCCGAGCGTTCCGAAGGGCCCTTCATCAAGGTGAACTGCGCCGCCCTGCCCGAGACCTTGCTCGAATCAGAACTCTTCGGACATGAGCGCGGGGCCTTCACCTCCGCGGATCGGCTGCGCATCGGTCGCTTCGAGCAGGCCGACGGCGGCACGCTCTTCCTGGACGAAATCGGTGATCTCTCGCTCGTGACCCAGGCCAAGTTGTTGCGCGTGCTGCAGGACCAGGAGTTTCAACGTCTCGGTGGCAGTCAGGTCTTGCGCACGGATGTCCGCATCGTGGCCGCAACGAATCGGGAGCTGCCTTCCGCGATCGAGGCCGGGACGTTCCGCGAAGATCTGTTCTTCCGACTGAACGTGATCGGCATCGACCTGCCTCCGTTGCGCGACCGGCCGGAGGACGTCGAAGCCCTGGCGAACCATTTCCTCGAGGAGCTTTCAGCCGACGTCGGGAAGACACTCGTCGGCTTTGCTCCTGATGCCATGGCGCACCTGAAGAGCCATCCGTGGCCAGGCAACATCCGAGAGCTTCGCAACGTGACCGAGCGGGCCGTGCTGATGAGCGATGGGCCGCGGGTGGAAGCGTCGGAAATCGGTCTCGTCCGCCTTCTCGGAAGGAATCAGGGCTGGAGGCCTGCGCTTCCCCAGGCGGGCCTCTCGCTGGCCGATATCGAACGCGCCGTCGTTCTCGAAGCCCTCGAACGCAGCGGCTTCATCCAGAAGGAGGCGGCAGGTTTTCTCGGCATCAGCCGCCGCAAGCTCAACTATATGATCGGGCGCATGGGGATCACCCACGATTCGTGGCGGGTCCACCGCGAGGTCGACTAAGCTCCTTGCCTCGCCGGCCTCCGCACGTCGTGGGGCGCGGGTTCTCGTGGGACCGCAAGGCCATTCGCCGATTTTGGGAACAGGGAGACGATTCGACATGTGGGTTCAACGATGGGCAGTACGGGTCCTTCCGATTGTCGTCCTTGCCATGCTTGCCTGTTCCAGCCCAGAGGCCCAGCTCGCGGGGCACGATGAAGCCGGGCAGGGCTATCTCGAGGAAGAGGCGTGGGCCGAAGCGGAGATCGAGTTCCGCAACATGCTCCAGATCGATCCCAATTCTGCGGCGGCCCATTGGGGACTGGCCCAGGCCATGCTCGGAAAGGAAGATCCGCGCCGCGCCTATTGGGAGTTGCAGGAAACCGTGCGCCTGGATCCGGACAACGTCGAAGCGCGGCTTCGCTACGGCCAGTTCCTGCTCTACGGCAAGGAAGACGATCTCGAGCAGGCGGTCCAGAACGCGGACGAGATCCTCGCTCTGGACGCGACCCAATGGCAGGCCCACGTGCTTCGCGCTCGCGCACTTGGCGCGCTTCGCAAGCCCGCCGAAGCGGGAGAAGCATTGCGCATGGCGGCGGAGGTCGCGCCCGACGAAGCCGGCCCGGTCCTGCTCTATGCAAACTATCTTCGGAGTCAGAATCAGAACGAAGAAGCGGAGGTGCTCTTCCGAAAGGTGACGGAGATCCAGCCCGGCTTCGCATCCCATGCGGCGCTGGCGGGCTTCCTCGCTTCCCAATCTCGCGACGAAGAGGCCGAGGAGAACTTCCATACGGCCTTGGAGTTGGCGGAACCCGAACGCCGCGTCGCCGCCTACACCATGCTCGCGAACTTCCTGATGTCCAAGGAGCGCATCGAGGATGCGGAAGCCGTTCTGCGTCAGGGCATCGACAAGGAATCCGACGACGTCGATTTGATCTACACGCTGGCACGCTTCTACCACGTTCAGGGCCGCCGCGAGCAGGCCGACGCGATGATCCAAGAGGCCACCCAAGCCGATCCCACGGATCCGAAGCCCTTCCTTCTGCTGTCCACCTATCGCGGGCAGAACGGGGACCTGGAAGGAGCCTTGGAAGCAGCGGAGCAGGCCCTCGAGGCGGAACCCCGAAACGAGTTGGCCCGGCTGCGGCGAGCCGAAGTGCTCGTCGATCTGGGTTTCCGGGCCGGGGACAAGGCCCGGCTTGCCCAGGGCCGCGCCGTCGTCGATGCCGTGCTCGCGAAAGACGAGAGCTCGCCTCAAGGCCTGTTCGTGAAGACGAAGATCGATCTCGCGGAAGGGAAGTATGAAGAGGGCGTCGCCTCGATGCGTCGCGCGCTCGACGCCCGTCCGGATTGGCCCCAGGGCCAGTACCTCCTGGGCTCGGCCCTGTTCCTGTCAGGCGATCGGGCCGGAGCACGCCCTGCCGTCGCGCGAGCCATCGAGCTCGATCCGAACCTGGTCGATGCCCAGAAGCTGATGACCCGCATTCACGCAGCGCTCGGTGATCACAACCTGGCCGTCGAGATGGGTCGGAGGGTTTTGGACGCCGACGGCGACGATCCCAAGATGCGCATCCTGGTCGCGCAGAGCCTCGTGCGAAAGGGCGATGCGCCGGCGGCCCTGCGAGAACTCGAAGGCATCGATCCGGCGGACCGAGGTCCCGAGGGCGAATATGCGCTCGGCCGGATTCATGTCCTCCTCGGCAACCGAGAGGCGGCGCGTCTCGATTTCCTGAAGGCCCATGAGCTGAGCCCGAACCGCTACGAGATCCTGCGCGCCCTTCTCGATCTCGAGCTTCGTGAGGGCGATATCCAGGGTTCGGTCGAGCGGGTCGGCGCCGCCGTGGAGGCGGAGCCGGAGAGCGCGAAGCTGCGTCAGCTTGCGGGTTGGGTCGCCACGTACTCCAACCGGGTAGGCGATGCAGACGCTGCGTTCCGAAAGGCCCTCGAACTCGATCCGAACGATCTCGGTGGATACGAGAGCCTCGCCCGTTTTCTCGCCATGACCGGTCAATCGGAAGAGGTGCTGAAGACCTATGAAGCTGCGCTCGAGGCCAACCCGAGTTTTGGGCCCCTGCATCTCGTCGTAGGCACGCTCTATGAGATGAAGAAGGATACGGCGAAGGCGATCGAGCGGTATGAGGAGGCCATTCGGTTGGCGCCAGAGCTGGCCGTCGCCAAGAACAACCTGGCCTATCTGCTCGCCGACCAGGACGGCAACCTGGATCGGGCCTTGGATCTGGCCCAGGAGGCCAAGGGGCTTCTACCCGACAATCCTAACGCCGCAGACACCCTGGGTTGGGTGCTCTACAAGAAGAACGTCCCCTCGGCCGCCATCGACTACTTGAAGGAAGCCGTTGGTGGGATGCAGCCTGACAACCCGCAGATCTCCTTGGTTCGTCACCACCTGGCGCTTGCGTACGAGGCGAACAAGAACGTCGATGAGGCGCGCCAGACCTGGAGCCAGGCGCTGGACGAGATCGAGGAGTACTACCGCGGGCAGGGCGACGAGGGGACCCGGCCGCAGCCGGAATGGACAGCCGAGATTCGCGCTGGTCTGGAACGCGTCGGCTCATAGCGGCGGCTTTCTCGCCCCATCGCCTTCTTCTGACCTGTGGGGTCAAGACCACCGGCCGACACGCCGATGGAAGACCCCAACGTCCTCCGGGCCCTAGTGCGCTCGAGAGGAAGGCCGGAGGGAAGCATGACGTTCTCGAAGCTCGTCCCGTTCTTGTTCGTTGGGTTGGTGGCGTCGCCGCTCCTGGCGGAAGACGTGCCCACGCCCGTGGCCGAGGCCACGGAGGCTGTCGCGGAGGTGACCGAGGTCACATCCGAGCCCAGCGCCCAGCCTGAGGTTGCGAGTCCCGTGGCCCAGCCTGAAGCTGCGAGTCCAGTGGCATCGCCTTCGGAGCCGGTGGCAGCCGAATCCACGCCCACGGTGCTCGGGCCGGTTGGTGAAGACGGGCAGGGCCGCATGGGTCGCCTGCACACAGTGGCACGGGGCGACACCCTGTGGGATATCTCCGATGCCTACCTGGGGACGCCCTGGGTCTGGCCGTCCATCTGGAAGGACAACGGTGAGATCAAGAATCCTCATCGGATCTACCCGGGCGACCATCTCTGGATCACGCCCCACGAGATTCGCAAGGTTTCCGACGCCGAAGCCGCCGAACTCCTGGCTGGCAGTGGCATGCCTGCCGCCCTCGAGGACGGCACGGCAGGCCTCGATACTCCGCCGACCTA
Source organism: Alphaproteobacteria bacterium (assembly GCA_021775805.1). GTDB lineage: Bacteria > Pseudomonadota > Alphaproteobacteria > Rhizobiales > JAJFHC01 > JAJFHC01. The sequence continues at coordinate 8,590 of JAJFHD010000072.1, forward strand.
CCGCTACACGGAGATCCAGTCGACCGGTTTCGTCACCCTGCAACAGCAGGAACGCGCCGCTGCGATCGTCGATACGCCGGTCGAACGGATGTGGCTAGGCGACCACGACAAGGTCGTCATCGGCATGGGTGCCGGTGAGACCCAGGTGGGCGAGCAGTTCGACATCTTTCGCACGGCCGGCCAGGTCACCTCGCCCGAGAACGGCATCCTGGCGGGCTTCCACACTGAATTCCTCGGCTGGCTCGAGGTGACGGAAGTTCATCCCGAGAGCGCCTGGGCGACGATCCGCATGGCTCGTTCGGAGATCCGCCGCGGCGATGAGCTGCTTCCGCGTCGAGCGCGCACCGCCGACGTCGAAGTCGGCCCGATGCCCCAGGTCGAGGGCCAGGTGATGCATACGCCCAACCGGCGTCTGGAAATGGGCACGACGGACGTGGTCTACCTGAACCGGGGGACTCAGCACGGGCTCTCGGTTGGAAGCCCACTCGAGATCTATCGGCCCATGAACGAAGGCACCGACGCAGTCAAGGAGGAGCGCCTGGCGCTGCCCGATCACGTGGTCGCCAAGCTTCTCGTGGTCGACGTCCAGGATGAATCCTCGGTGGCTGTGGTCACCCACACGCTGACCGAGGTGGCGCGGGGCGACTACTTCCGCGGCTCCGTGGATGTGAGCCCGTAGACAGAGCGAACGTCCCCGCTTTCTTTCGCTAGGCTGAATGTGCCCGGTCCCGGGAGTTCCGCCTGTGGACCGTTCCGTCTCCCCGCCGGGGGTACTCGACCCGGCTGATTCCAGTCCTGAGGCTCGCGAGCAGGTAAGGATCTGGCTCTCGCTCCAGGCTCGGTTTGCCTGGTCGCCAGAGGTTGCCGCCGCGGCCTTCTCGCAGGGGGCGTCACCCGAAGCGCTGCTTTCGCGTACGCCCGATGCCCGCCTGTGGACGATCCCCGAGACCGAGGCCGCCAGCTCGGCCCTGGCGCGGGCCGGTGCCCTCCTGCTTCCGTGGTCGTCGCCCGCCTATCCACCGCGTTTGCGTCGCCTGGTGGATGCACCACCGGTCCTCGCGGTCCGCGGGCTGACTTCGCTGCTTTCGGTGCGCTGCGTGGCGTTGGTCGGGGCGCGCGCAGCCACCGCACCCGGGCGTGAGATTGCGGGTCGGCTGGCGGGCCGCCTGTCCGAGGCGGGTCTGGCGATCGTCTCCGGGCTCGCCCGCGGGATCGATCGTGCCGCACACGAAGGCGCGCTGGGGGCCGGCGGGTACACCGTCGCGCTGCAGGCCTGTGGCCCAGAGCAGGTCTACCCGGCGAGCCACCGGGCCCTGGCAGCGCGCATCGCTGGGACGGGAGCCGTGGTGAGTGAGCTGCCGCTCGGCACGCCTCCGCGGGCGCCACATTTTCCGCTCCGCAACCGCCTGATCAGCGCGCTTTCCGAAGCGGTGATCGTCGTCGAGGCCCGGGTCCGCTCAGGCTCGCTCCTCACGGCGCGGCACGCGGCTGACCAGGGCGTCGATGTCTTCGCCGTGCCGGGACCCATCGACGCTCCGACGAGTCGTGGCCCCCATCAGCTGATTCGGGAAGGCGCTGGCCTGGTCGAAGGCGCGGCGGATGTGCTGGTTGCCCTTGGGCTGCCCGCTGCTGCGCGGAGCGACTCGCCGCAACCGCGCGTGGCCCATACTGGCCCCGAGAGACAGATCCTCACCCTACTGGCCAGGCGCCCCAGCAGCCGGGAAGAGCTTGCTCGCGCCTTGCGCCTCGGGCTACCGGATCTCGCGGGTCCACTCCTGGAGCTCGAACTCTCGGGCCGCGTGGCGCGCGATCGGGATGGGCGCTGGCGCGTGCTGGGCCCTCATCTCTGAAGCCTTCGCGCCGCGCCCCGCCCCGACGGCTACATTCCCGCGTCTTCCTCTGGAGGGCTGGATTCTTGGACGTGGTGGTGGTGGGTGCCGGCCTGGCCGGTTGTGAAGCCGCTTGGCAGCTCGCCGAGCGGGGCCTCGGCGTCCGGCTCTACGAGATGAAGCCTGTGCGATTTTCGCCCGCCCACGATAGTCCCGAGTTCGCGGAACTGGTGTGCAGCAATTCCTTTCGAGCCAGTGGCACCTCGAATGCGGTGGGCCTCTTGAAGGAGGAGATGCGGCGGCTGGGTTCCCTCGTCATGCGCACGGCGGATGAGACCGCGGTCCCCGCCGGCCGCGCCCTGGCCGTGGATCGCGGCACGTTCTCGAAGCGCATCACGGAGCAGGTCGAGGCCCATCCCGGAATCGAGATCCGCCGGGAAGAAGTGACCAGCTTGCCGGAGGCTCCCCTTTCGGTTCTGGCGACAGGTCCGCTCACGTCGGCACCGCTCGCCGGCGAGTTGCAGGCGTTGGTCGGGGAGGAATCGCTGTATTTCTACGATGCGATCTCGCCGATCGTGTACGCCGATTCGATCGATGCAGAGGTGGCCTTTCGGGCGTCCCGCTGGGAAGACGGGGAGGGCGACTACCTGAATCTGCCCCTCTCGGAGGAGGCCTATCGCGCCTTCGTCGAAGCGCTGAAGGGGGCAGAAACCGTTCCCCTTCATCGCTTCGAGGCGGCGCTCTACTTCGAGGGCTGCCTGCCCATCGAAGAAATGGCACGCCGCGGCGCGGACACGCTTGCCTACGGGCCGATGAAGCCCGTCGGGTTGGTCGACCCTC
>JAJFHD010000073.1 GCA_021775805.1 Alphaproteobacteria bacterium
TTCCCGCCGTCACAGGCCGCCCACACGACATACTGCCAGGCTATCCTTTATGCCGATGCCTGTCAGCGTGCCGGCACCTTCCGCCCGAGCGCGGTCGGTAAGGCTTTGGAAGGCTTCAAGTTCGACGGTCTGGGCAACGGCCCGACGGAATACCGTGCGGAAGATCACCAGTGCTTCAAGGACGTACTGGTCGTGAAGGGTAAAGAGAACCCGTCTTCCAAGTTCGACGTGCTGGAAGTGGTGGAAGTTACGCCGCGTGCCAAGGTCGAATATCCGGCAAGCCTGCTGGGTGGTGAACTGGGCCCGTACAACGACGGCGCGTAATCGAACCACGGAAAATTGACTAAAGGACCGGTCGCCTGCACTGGCGGCCGGTCACCCGATCCGGCACTATTTGAGAAATCTCTTCAGGGGTGCTATTCCCGGCCAGGGTATGCGGTGGGTGCCAAGACTATGGACGCTATTTTTCTTCAAATTCTCAACGGGCTCGACAAGGGCGGCGCATACGCGCTGATCGCTCTTGGACTGACCCTGGTATTCGGAACATTGGGTGTGGTGAACTTTGCCCACGGGGCGTTGTTCATGCTGGGCGCCTTCTGCGCTGTCACGACAAACAAGATCCTTCATCTGGGCAAGGAAGTTGCAGCTCAGGACACAGGTTTCGGTTTCACGCCGCCACCCGAAATCATCCCCTACGCCAAGCTGTGGTTTGGCGATGCGACGGGTGAAGCGATCATCGATTATTCGGTGCCGATTTCCATTGTCCTTGCCATCATTGCCATGGCGATCATCGGCATTGTGATGGAACGCGGGCTTATCAAGCATTTTTACAAGCGCCCGCACGCAGATCAGATTCTGGTAACCTTCGGACTGGCGATCGTCATTCAGGAAATCGTGCGTCATTATTTCGGCGCCAATCCGATACCGCAATCTGCTCCCGAAATCGTGTCCGGTGCGGCCAATGTCGGCGCTTGGGTAGGTCTCGGAGAGAATGTCATCTACCCGTGGTGGCGGCTGGTCTATTCCCTGTTTTCGGCCATAATCATTTTCGGGGTATTTGCTTTTCTGCAATTCACAACGTTCGGCATGGTCGTGCGTGCGGGCATGCAGGATCGTGAAACCGTCGGCCTGCTCGGCATCGACATTCAGAAGCGTTTTACGATCGTGTTCGGCCTGGCCGCTGTGGTCGCTGGCATGGCGGGGGCGATGTACACGCCAATCCTGCCGCCGGATTATCATATGGGCATGGATTTTCTGGTCTTGTCCTTTGTTGTGGTTGTTGTCGGCGGCATGGGGTCGCTCGGTGGCGCGGTACTGGCGGGCTTCCTGCTCGGAGTCCTGCAGAGCTTTGCCTCGATGAACCAGGTCAAGGCGATCCTGCCGGGCATTGATCAGATCATCATTTATCTGGTGGCCGTGGTTATCCTGCTGGCGCTGCCCCGTGGCCTGCTTGGCCGCAAAGGTGCGGGAGAGGAATGAGGCCATGACAAACAACAGTGCAATGAAAGACTGGCTGCTCGTTATCATCTTTGCCGCCGCTGTCCTTTCAGCCCCGATCTGGCTTGATCCGATCGGTGCGAATTATCCGGATCTGCTTCAGAAGTTTGCGATTTTCGGAATCTTCGCGATCGGCTTCAATATCCTGTTCGGACTGACCGGCTATCTGTCGTTTGGACATGCGGCTTTTATCGGCGTCGGTTCCTATGCGTCGATTTGGTGCCTCAAGCTGTTCACGATGAACGTTGTGCCTGCTGTGCTGGTGTCGGTTCTCCTGGCGGGCGTGTTTGCTTTCGCCATCGGGTACATTTCGCTGAGGCGCTCAGGCATCTATTTCTCGATCCTCACGCTGGCCTTCGCGCAGATGTCCTACAACCTGGCCTATTCGGTGCTGACACCGATTACAAATGGCGAAACCGGGCTGCAACTGAGATCTATTCGGGCCAGTGCCGAAACATCTCTGCGTGACGGTGACATCCGTATTATCGACCAGGCGCTCGGTATCGAGGAAGTCGGCGTTCCCATCACCAACCTGTTTGGCATGAAGATGAGCGGCTATCCGGGATTTTATGTCTGCGCTGTCCTGCTCATCGTATGTTTCTTCATAGCCCAGCGCATCACGCGTTCGAACTTCGGCATGATGCTCAAGGCTATCAAGTCGAACCAGAACCGGCTGAATTATACCGGTATCCACACTCGGCCCTACCTTATTTCGGCTTTCGTCATTTCAGGCATGTATGCCGGCCTTGCAGGATCGCTGATGGCGGTGACGGACCCGATTGCAGGGGCGGAACGCATGCAGTGGACGGCGTCCGGCGAGGTTGTCCTGATGACCATCCTCGGTGGTGTCGGCACGCTGATCGGGCCGGTTCTGGGTGCCGGGCTGATCAAGTACGCCGAACAGAAGGTGTCGTCCTGGAACGAAGGCATTCTGAACAGCTTCTTCTCGTTTCTGCCCGAACCGGTGCAGGAGTTCACCGTGGATGTGGTCTCCCTGTTTGTCGGTGAAGGCTGGCATCTGACGCTTGGTGTGATGTTCATGGTTATCGTGATCTTCCTGCCGGGTGGCCTCATGGAGGGCTTCCGACGGATCGGCGCCCTGTTCCATAAACCAAAAACCGAACAAGCGCAGAAAACTTCTGCGCCGCAACCGGCAGAATGAGGAGACGTCATGTCTGTTGCTGAAAAAGTTCCCTATTCGGAAAACGAAGAGTTCCAGCGCGGCACCGCCAACACCGTCCTGCACGTCAACGATGTGTTCAAAAGTTTCTCCGGTATTCATGCTCTGAGCGATGTCGATCTCGACGTGCGCGAAGGCGAGACCCACGCGATTATCGGGCCGAACGGCGCTGGCAAGTCCACGCTGCTCAATGTTTGCGTCGGCCGACTGAAGCCGGACCGGGGCGCTGTGGTCTTTGATGGTGAAGTGCTGACGGGCAAGTCGCCGCACGAAATCAACCAGCTCGGTGTGGCGCGTGTGTTTCAGACGCCGGAGGTCTTCCCGGATCTTTCGGTGCTCGAGAATGTCATGGTACCGGCATTGTCCAAGAGGGACGGCCATTTTCGCCTGAATCCGTTCAAGCGATTTGCTTCCGAGAAACTCATCCGCGAGGAAGCCGAGAGCGTCATAGAAAGCGTCGGGCTTCAGGCCCAGCTTTCCGATGTTGCATCGAGCATGTCGCGCGGTGACAAAAGACGCCTTGAGCTTGCCATGGGCCTGATCCAGCGCCCGCGCCTGTTGTTGCTGGATGAACCGACAGCGGGCATGGCGCGCCACGACACCAACGCCACGATCGATCTGTTGAAGAAGATCAAGGACAGCGGCATGACCAAGGTCATTATCGAACACGACATGCATGTGGTGTTCTCGTTGGCCGACCGGATCAGTGTGCTCGCCGGCGGTCGGATCATCGCGCAGGGGTCGCCCGACGAAATCAAGGGCAATCCAAAGGTTATCGAAGCCTATCTTGGCGAGGAACAGGTATGAGCGTGGAAGTCGCAGAAGCGCCGAAAGCGGCGGCCGGCACGAGCGAAGCTCCGTACTTCTCCTGTCGCAATCTCAACGCCTATTACGGCGATAGCTACATCGTTCAGAACGTGTCGTTTGACATCAATGAAGGTGAGATCCTCGCCCTGCTGGGCCGCAATGGTGCCGGCAAGACGTCGACGTTGCGCGCAATTGCGCGAACCGATGCGCCGGAACTGCGGATCGGAGAGGTCTGGCTAAAAGGACAATCGCTGCACGATAAGCAATCCTTCGAAGCAGCGCTTGCCGGGGTTCAGCTGGTGCCCGAGGATCGCCGGATCATTCCGGGACTGACCGTTCAGGAGAACCTTGATCTGGCGCGCATCGCCGGCGATCCCGGCTGGGATTTCGAACGTATTTTCAAACTGTTCCCCCGACTCAAGGAACGTCGTGAGCAGGAAGGCACGACACTGTCAGGCGGCGAGCAGCAGATGCTAGCCATTGGCCGGGCGCTTTCACGTGAATTGAAGCTGCTTTTGCTCGATGAACCGTACGAAGGTCTGGCGCCGGTTGTTCGCCAGGATATCGCCAACGCGCTGATGGAAGTGCGTAGCTCCGGCATAACAACCATCATCGTCGAGCAGAACGCCGTGGCGGCTCTTGGGCTGTCCGACAGGGCGGTTATCCTCGACAGTGGAGAAGTCGTCTATGACGGCTCCGCACAGGAAGTGCTTGATAACGAAGACCTCAGGCACGAATACCTGGCGATCTAAATAGAGTTTGCACACGGATGTAATGCACCGGCAGGCCCCGCCTGCCGACGGTAGAACTATGCCAAAAATCCGACCAAATGCCGTCGGTCCGACAATAGGAGAGCCATTTGTCATGAACACTATCAACTATGCCGAGCGCATCATCTTCCATCCCGATCAGCAGATCATGGAAGTCGATTTCAGCAACCTGACCTTCGACATGTCCAAGTCGGTCAACACTTTCTACGACGAAGTCGACCGGCAATTGGCGGAGACCGGACAGAAGTGGTTCTTCCTGGTCAATTACCTCAACTGCCGGATCCTGTCGGAGGCCTGGATCGCGTTTTCACACCGCGGCAAGAAAACCAATCTGGCCCATTCTTTGGGGAGCGTCCGGTTTGCTGCAAGCGGCGACACCAGTGGGACCATACTGGAGAAATCGAAGGAGGAGAATTTCGACCCCAATCTGTTCCCTTCACGCGCAAGTGCCGTGGCGCACATCGAGGAGCTGCGGAACCAGATTCCGGCTGAAGACTATCAGAGGGTCATTGCAAAAGAAGCCGTTTCCGACCGCGCACTCGACGACCGGGTCACCTTTCATGACGATCTGGAGATCATGGAAGCCGACTTCAGTGACTATACGTTCGCCTCGAGTGCAGACGTCAACGCGTTCTATGATGTCATCACCTCGAAAATCGCTGAAACCGGCCGGAGCTGGTATTTCATGGTGAACTATCAGGGCACCGAGATCCTTCCCGACGCCTGGTATCAATGGGCCATGCGCAGCAAGAAACTAAACGCAGCCTCGTCAATGGGTACCGTGCGCTTCAATCCCCATGAGGCGACCAGGCTGGAAATCATGAAGCGGGCGAAGGCGGACGATGCCGATCCGAACCTGTTCGGGTCCCGGGACGACGCGCTGGCGCGCATTGTTCAACTGCGAAGCAGCGCCAAGGTTTGAACGACGACTGAACAGGTTCTGTCTCCGTTCAAGGTGGAGTGGGATCCCGTCGCAGGGGAGTTTGGGCGTGTCGTGATTTATGAGTTTCATTCCTGACGCTGATCCGCAATGCACTGCCAGTGCAGCGGTCGTGCCGCCCTTCCAGACTGTCGTCCTCGTGCGTCGACACGAGGACCTTCTGCGCTGCGTTTCAGGAGATGCAACGGGTTTGGCGGGGGCTTCGGTCACAAAGAATTGAGGAATGCAATCAGGAACCGGCGTTCGTCACCGGTCATGGCAACAACCCGGTCCCTGGCATTGCGGGCCTCGCCATCGTGCCAAAGTATCGCTTCGAGAATGTTGCGGGCACGGCCGTCGTGGAGAAAATTGGTGTGTCCACTGACGTCTTTGGTGTGTCCCAGTCCCCAAAGCGGGGCGGTGCGCCATTCCCTGCCGTTCGCGGCTCCCTCGGTAAAACCGTCTGCGAGACCTTCGCCCATGTCATGCAGCAGCATGTCCGTGTAAGGCCATATCGTCTGACCCCGAAATTCCGGTTGTACCTGTGTGTTGCTGGACGTTGCAAACCGGGGCCTGTGGCACTGTGCGCAACCCGCGCGATGAAACAGCGCCTTGCCGGCCAGTACGTCGGGATCATCGGCCCTGGGCCGTGCGGGTACCGCAAGGTTGCGTGCGTAGAATGTCACGAGATCAAGCATGGCCTCGGCAACCTCGACACCGTCATTGTCCTTGCCGGCACCGTTCGGTGCGCCCAGGCAAGCGGCTTGTGTCGGCGTGCAATCGCCGGCGTGATGGGCAAAAACTGTTGTCGACAGGCCCATGTCGCCCAGGAAGGCAGCCGCTGACTGTTGACGGATGGAGGGTTGGCCTGCTTTCCAGCCAAACCGGCCAAGGGACACCTTGTTGTGAATAGCATCCCAGACGAGGTTAGGCTTGCCCGAGATGCCGTCGCCGTTGCTGTCCTGCGGGTCGGCAAGGTTCATGATGGCCTCTTCAGGAACCGCTTCGAGCAGACCCAGACCGATCATCGGGTTGGCGATCCGTGGCGAAATCATGGTTTTGGAGGAGAGGGGGCCAAGCGCCAAGTTGGAGAACGTGTAGGACGGCCGCCGCAAGTGTACGCTCTGACCGCCATTCAGATCGACCGAAAACTCCTCGTATGAAACTTGTGGTCTGGCTTCAGCAGGGTGGCCCTGAATCGCGAAATCCTGAATCTGGCCGCCGTAGGACGGATCCGGGAAGGCATTTGCGCGGTGGCTCCGCAGGACTTCAACTTCGTCAGGAGAGGACGGCGGCACGCCCACGCGAAAAAGCATAGAGACAAAATCGTCCTTTGCGTCGGCCGGCGGATGACCGCGCCCGTCCTTGATATGACAACGCTGGCAGGCTTTTGCATTGAACAGCGGTCCCAGGCCGTCGGACGAGGTCGTTGAGGCCGGTGACGACACCCAGAGCTTTCTGAATATTCCGTTGCCGAGCGTGAACTGAAACTCCTTCTCGAAGTCGAGATTGCCGGAAGGGTAGGAGAAAGCGTTCTTGCCCCTGCCTGATTTGCGCGATGTTGCCTTGCCGCCGGGCATGCGTTCCGCGGGGTCGAATTGGGGCGTCGGCGCGGAGGACTCCGAGGCAACAGAGGGCAGAACCAGTGCCCAGATCAGGACGGCGGCAGCCGCCGTCCGTGCCCATTGCTGCCCAGATACTCGATGAATGCAAAGGATGGATTGAGAGGTCATTTTACCGTGCCGGGATTGTCGAGGCTGTCGGATCCTTCCAGATCGATCCTAAGGCCGAGAATGGCTACTGCTTTCTCAAGCGACCGGGTCTGGGATACCAGGGCGTCGATTGCCGCGTGGACCACCGCATTGCCTTTATCGTTTTCCTCGCCGATCATCTGGTCGTAGCGTTCGACTGTTTCGGCACGGTTTTTGAGCACCGACATCTTGATGATGGTGTTGTCCAGGCCCATCATGACAGCCCTGTCGACACCGACATCCTTGGCTTTGACAAGATCTGAGACGCTGGGACCTTCGACCATGCTGCCGTCGATGCGGCGATATCGACCGTTATAGACATTCTTGATTCCGAGGGCGTCGTAGAAATGCGATTCGTGGGTGTTATCGGAAAAACAATCGTGTTCTTCTTCCGGGTCGTGCAACATCAAGCCAAGTTTCATCCGTTCGCCTGCGAGTTCACCATATGACAGCGACCCCATGCCCGTGAGAATCGCTTTTAAACCGACGGACGGCGCGCCGTCCAGCAAAGCCTTCACGGCCCTGCCTTCAGGCGCCCAGTTCCGGGCCATTTCCTGCAAGTCGGTGATCAGTAATGCAACCGCTGCACGCAGGTAATCCGCACGCCGACCGCAATTGTCGTTGGTGCAGTTGGCCGTGTCAAAATCCGAATGCGGTCGATTGCCTGCACCAGGCCTGGTGCCGTTCAGGTCCTGACCCCATAGAAGAAATTCGATGGCATGATAGCCGGTAGCGACATTGGCCTCGATTCCCCCGACTTCATGAAGGCTTTCCAGGAGTGCCGGCGTAATCTCCGTGGCATCTATCGTCTTGCCGCCGGCGGTCAGAGTCCTGTTGGCGATGATGTTGATGTTGTAGAACGCGTTTTCCCCTGTGGCGTCCTCGTGCGAGGCATCGACATAGTCAATCAGGCCCTCGTCCAGGGGCCAGGCATTCACCCGGCCTTCCCATTCGTCGACGATTGCATTGCCGAAACGATAGACCTCGGTTTGCTGGTAGGGGCGCCGCGCTTCGATCCAGGCCTTCCTGGCGGCGGACATTGTGTCGACGGTTGGCTGCGCCAGCATTTGTTCGACAGCCGACTGTAGATTTCTCGCCGTCGTGAGCGAGTCTGCATAACCGGCCTGGGCAATCTTGACGTAGGTCTCGATGACGGTTTTGGCGTCGGTGTCGGCCTGGACAGGCGCGGGCCCCGATATGGCAATCAGGGCAGCAAGCCCGATGGACGAAAGCAGGTACTTCATGGGACAGGATCCTCGTGTTGCGTTCAATATCTGGATTGCCGGCTTGGGAGGTTTTCGGGGCGATGTGATGCGATGGAGTCGGCCACATCGAGAGGTGTCGGTATGAGAACCTGGTCGGCGTCGGTCAACGCCATGCAATCATCCAAGCTGAGACGTTTGCAGCAATGAAGGAAGCAACTGACATCGCGGACGGCGCTGTATCGAAGTGTTCTTACCCAGAACTGGAGTCCGGACAAGACCAGCCTTGCCGACTCCGGACCCAGCATCTCCGCATAGATGTTCCAGGCAGTTTCCCGGCACTCGATACCGCCAAATTCGTACCCTGCCACCCGGCACTGAAACTCTCTGACGACAAGGCGTTTCGCCGGCCGGCCCATTAAGCTCTCCGCGCTGTGGCCAAGACGCATGGATTGGAAAGTCATGAACGTTGCTCGCAACCTGATACTTGACTAATTTACTCGGTTATATTTTCATTGCGGTCGAGTCAAGCCTATTTCGAAATAAATAGAATAAAATCAATAGTTTATAACTACTATATTTCTAAAGTAGATCATTCTCATTCGGGTGCGCCAGATGGTTGTTCGGTTAAATACCCTCAGGAATTTCGCCGGAACCGTTGCTCCAGGCATGATAAGACAGCACTGGATCTTGAACGAAACGACCGGAAAAAGGGATACTGGGTGAGACCCTACGATCACGTAATCATCGGCGGCGGGGTTGTCGGTGCGTCGGTGGCCTATCATCTTGCCTGTATGGAAGTTGGGTCGGTTTTGCTGCTCGAACGCAACGAACTGGCGAGTGCGGCGTCCAGCCGGGCAGCGGGACTGCTGCTTCAGGTAACGGCAAAACCAACGAAGACGCCGCTGGCCCTGCTTACACGGCAGATCATAAACACACTCGAGGACGAACTGAGCGATACGGTCGGCTTTCACGGTGTGGGCAGTCTGAGGGTTGCGGTATCCGACGACTGCCAAAGTGAACTGGATACGGTGGCAGACGATGCGGCTCGCCACGGGATCGCAATACAATGGTTGGATACCGAAGACGCTCGATCGCTGGTTCCGTGGCTTGATTCGTCACGGGCGAACAGAATCGCGTTTTTTCCAACGGACGGATATGTCGACCCTTATCTGTTGGCCACGGCCTATGCCCGCGCGGCACGGGGCCGCGGTGTCGAGTTCCGTCTTCGCACGGCCGTCGAAGACATTGTTGTCGAGAAGGGGCAGGTGACCGGTGTGAAGACGTCAGGTGGTGAGATTGCCTGTGGCAATGTGATTGATGCCGGAGGTGCGTGGGCATCGCTGCTGTCGGCCCAGGTCGGGTTTCTCCTGCCGATGGCGCCGGTGCGCAGCCACTACTGGATCACGGCACCGGACGACGCGTTGGGCGGTGACCATCCGGTGGTTTTGCTGCCCGATGCCGCCGCCTACACAAGGCCCGATGTTGATAGCCTGTTGCTTGGCATTCAGGAGCCCCATTCGGCGACGTTCGACGCACGGGACCTGCCCAATGATCCGGCAGCGTTTTCACCCACGACAGGTGACGAACACTGGGACATTCTGGCTGATGCGGCAGACCGTGTCGGACAGTTCTACCCAGGTGTTGCAGACATCGAGGTTGCCAGCTACGTCTGCGGTCTCTCCTGCTACACGCCAGACGGCCAGATTGTTCTGGGTCCGGTCCCGGGTGTTTCGGGGTTCCTGGCAGCCGCCGGCTGTTGCGGCAGCGGCGTCATGCTGTCGGCCGGCATGGGGGCGGCGATTGCCGACCTTGCCCTGGGGCGTGCACCGCAGTTCGATATCTCGCCGTTCCGCCCGGACCGGTTTGGTCGTGTCGATCCATATTCCATCGACTTCAGGGCCAGCTGCGCCGGCGCGCGGGCGCGCAAGTCCCGCTAGAGTACCAGGTGTCCTGAAGTCAATGCGGTACGGGCGTCAGCGGACATTCTGGGCGTCAAGGACGCTGTCGAGAGCTTTTTCCAGGGTTGCAACCGAGCGGTCCACGTCATGGAGTTTGTCGAGGCCGAACAGGCCAAGCCTGAAGGTGCGGAAGTCGTCAGGCTCGTTGCACTGAAGGGGCACGCCGGCGGCGATCTGAAGGCCCTGGGCGGCGAACTTGCTACCGTTCTGAATGTTGGGATCGTCGGTGTAGCAGACAACAACGCCGGGCGCTTCAAAACCTTCGGCTGCCACGCTGCGAAAGCCTTTTGCGGTGAGCAGAGCACGGACCCGGTTGCCCAGTTCCAGCTGTTCGTCGCGGACCTTGTCGAAGCCGTAGGCCTTGGTTTCCATCATGGTGTCGCGGAACTTGACAAGAGCGTCGGTCGGCATGGTTGCGTGATAGGCATGACCGCCGTTTTCGTAGGCTTCCATGATCTGCAGCCACTTTTTGAGGTCACATGCGAAACTCGAGCTCGTTGTTGCGTCAATGCGGGCACGTGCCTCGGCGCTGAGCATCACAAGACCGCTGCAGGGCGACGCGCTCCAACCCTTCTGAGGTGCGCTGACAAGGATGTCGACGCCAATGTCTTCCATGTCGAGCCAGATCGTGCCGGACGCGATGCAGTCGAGCACAAACATGCCGCCGACCGAATGGACCGCGTCGGCAATGGCGCGCATGTAGTCGTCGGGCAGGATCATGCCCGATGAGGTTTCCACGTGCGGTGCGCAGACGAGATCAGGTTTGTGTTCCTTGATCGCAGCGACCGCTTCTTCAATCGGAACCGGCGCGAATGGAGACTGGTGGGCGTCATCGATCCTGCGGGCCATCAGCACGTTGGACTGGGCTGGAATGTCGCCGGCATCGAAAATCTGTGACCAGCGGAAACTGAACCAGCCGTTGCGGATGACCAGACAATTCTTGCCGGTCGCAAACTGGCGTGCAACGGCTTCCATGCCGTAGGTGCCACCCCCGGGTACCACGACCACTGCCTTGGCGTTGTATACCGACTTGAGCGTCGAAGAGATGTCGTTCATGACGCCCTGGAACGCCTGGGACATGTGGTTGAGCGAACGGTCGGTGAAAACCACGGAATACTCAAGAAGGCCATCGGGATCGATGTCGGGCAACAGGCTGGTCATGTAAGTCTCCGGCGTCCAGGAAGGTTAATTGAAGCACTCACTATTGGAAAAGGAGTGCGGGAACAAGAGGCAATTCATGGTCGCCAACCTGGCAGTCTACTTGTTGATCGACCGGATGGGAAACACAAGAGACCGCGCGAATGATAAGCTGGACCATGTGCTCGGGCTCCGTGTCCGTTGGCAAGGGGAGATCATGTGTCAAATGGCGCACAAGAACAAAGTGATGCGGTCCGTGAATTCACCTGATGGCGTACACTGTGTCGATATATTCGTCAGACCGGACGGCAGCTTCGGATTCGAGGCGTTTCGGCGCGACGTCGAGGATGGTCGCGGCTGGTTTCCGGTGGGGTTCTTTGGCGCGCTTCAATTCGACCACGAGGCAGAAGCGTGGCAGACAGCCCTGTTGAAAGTCCCGTGGCTTGAGGAAACCGCACAGAAAAAGCAATCCTGAAGCAAGTAGGGCCTATCTTGGGCTCACAGTTCCATGCACCAAAAAGCCTCAGCGTTTCAGAGGCACGGACAGGTAGACCCCGAACTCCTCACCGATATCGCAACTGACCCGGGCATGGACCCGTCCCTGACGGTCAAGAAATCTCTGCCTGTCGTGTACCGGGAAAATACCTTCGTGCCAGGTATTGGGGTGAATGTAGAGGCCCTTGCTGCCGTCACACCAGAACGCAACGACCTTCTCCGGTGTCAGATCGTCGCCGGGCAACGCCACTGGAACCACAAAAGGCAGTCCCTCCAGCGGATAGAACAACTGGCCGCCATCGGGATGGTAGTTCATATGCCAGAGCAAGACCTGGTCGCGCGGAGCGGTGGCCAGGGTGTTGCTGGCCTGTTGCGGGTCGGTGCTCCAGCCAAGCACGTACTCGCCGTTCACGGCCTCGTTGCGGCCCATCAGGACATCGCCCGTCCATTCTCCGTGAAACACACCTTCAACATATCCGGCCTCATCTCCAGTGCCCGCGTCAACCGGCCGCCACCCTTGCGCGGGCCATTGAACGATCTGGATGTCGAACGCGTCGGGATCGTCGACCAGGCATCCATACCCTTGAACGGTTTCATCCGTCGCTTCGATCAGCGGCACCTGGAACAACGGCAAAGACGGTTTTTCCTGTGCATCGAAAATATATTGCGGTTCTGGTGCGGACATCATGTTCTCCAATGTCGGAGCGAGAGACAGGCAAGGGTGGACTGAGTGTTAAAGTTGACAGGTTTCAGAATCAAATTAATAATAATGTTAATTTTCTGTAATTGGATTTATATTTTGACCTACGCTCAGTTACGCGCTTTTCATGCAGTTGCCCAGGAACGAAGTTTCCAAAGGGCGGCGGAGCGTCTGCATCTCACGCAACCTGCCGTGTCGATCCAGATCCGCAACCTTGAAGACGCCAGCGCAAGGGTTCTTTTTCGGCGGCAGGGCCACAAGGTCAAAATTACCGAAGATGGCCGCGCCCTGTTCGAACAGACGTCGCGGATGTTCGACGCTGAGCGCTGTGCCCGCGAGTTGTTGTCCGGATCGGAGGAGACCGCACGCCCGATTTTCCACCTTGGCGCCGACGGTCCCCATGTGGCCCTCGGTATCATCGCAAAGTTTCAAGCGTGCAAACCCGGAGTGGACGTCCGCGTGACCCTGGGTAATGCCGACAAGATCTGGGGCGAGCTTCTGTCGCTCAATGTGGATGCCGCCATCATGGCGAACGCCAGATCCGATCCTACTGTGATCTCAAAAATCGTCGCCGTACAATCCCTGACCGCCCTGTTGCCGGCCGGACACAGGTTTTCCGGTCGCCGAAAGCTGTCGCTTGCGGAGATTGCCGACAGTCCCTTGATATTTCGCGAACAGGGATCGAACACCCAGAGGATCGTGGATGCAGGTTTTGCCGGCCACGGGTTGCAGGTCACGCCGACATTGGTGTTGGGAAGCCGTGAAGGCGTGAAGGAGGCGGTGGCCAACGGGCTGGGCATTGGCTTCGTTTTTGACCGCGAACAGGGTGAAGATCATCGCTGCGTCGCGGTCCCGTTGACCGGGCTCAACGACACCAACCGCGATATGTTGCTGTGTCTCAAGGACCAGAGAAAGTCTGTCCTGGTCGATGCTCTGTTTCGGGCATCGGACACCGATTGCGCGGTGATCCAAAGCAAAATTTGAGGCGGCTGTCGGTCGTTATCCTCATCCTGGTTTGTTAGGCGTGACAATCGCGCAGAATCAGTTAGAAATGTGTGATCACACTTTTTCAGCTGTGATCTCTGCAAGAATTCCTCGGGCATTTACCGAACCGACACAAGGAAAGCCACTCATGCCAAAACCGACCCATTACAAGTTCTCCGACTTCGAGCACCGGCTCCACGAACTGCCGCCCGGGAAATCCTACATCCGTTCGCATATCGGACCGCACAACAGTGACTCAATGATGGGCGGATGGAATTTTTTCAACAACGTCAAGGTGCCGTGGAACCTGACCTGCGACGAAATCATCTATGTGCTGCAGGGCACGTTTCGTTTGGTTTCCGATGGCGAGGAATATGTCTGCAGCCCGGGTGATGTTTTGTGGATGCCCAAGGGCATGGAGATTTCCTACGAGAGCGACGAGAAATGCGTCATCTTCTTTGCTGTCTGGCCGGTGGACTGGAAGCAGAGGGACGGTGTCGAGTTTGTTCCAGGCGTTGATCCAGACGACGTGCCGCCGCGCTAGGACTCAGCAGTAGCCCACAGATTTCAGGTAGTCGTGCGCCTGAATGATTTCGCGCAGCTTGTCTTCGTACTCTTTGCCGCCGCCATTGGCGTCCGGATGATGTCGTTTGACGAGCACTTTGTATTGCGCCTTGATCTCGGCGGGACTGGCGGTCTCGTCGAGTCCAAGGGTCGCGAGTGCCTTGCGTTCTGCGTTGCGCAGGGGACGCCGCCGTGTCTTTTTTTCAGGATCGAAGTCCTGATCTCCGAACAGTCCGAAGGAATCGCGGAAACCGGCTTTCGCCTTGACTCCCTCAGCGGCGTCCGCCGGAGAATTGGCCCATGAATTAAGCCCCAGGGACCAGGTCGGCCGGTGACCGGTCCGTGCCGACTTCTGATAGGTCACGACATCCTCGTCGCTCATGCCTTCGAAATAGTTGTAGGACTTGTTGTACTCGCGGACGTGGTCGATGCAGAAATTGACGTACTGGCCGTCATGACCGCGGCCCTTGGGCGCCTTGTGGGTGCCGGCCTGGACACAGCCGGCCCACTGGCAGCCAGGGTGCTGCTCCTGTTTCAGGCGATCTTCGTCCGGTTTTACGCGGATCTGATCGAAATATTTGGAGTTCAGTTTCACAGGTTCAATATTGCGCGTGTGGTGACAGGAAACAAGTCAAAGGAGTTCTTGACGCAGCGACTTGGATTGCCTTCATGTGGAGCGAATCAATTTCAAATGCAACAGGTTCATTATGGCAGACGGTATGGTTAAGAAATCTATCACGCAGAAGTTAACGGCGGCTTTTGATCCGGCCACGCTCGTTGTCGAAGACGAGTCCCACCTCCACGCCGGGCACTCGGGTTCAAGACCTGAGGGCGAGACGCACTTCAGGGTGACGGTTATATCCAAGAGTTTCGGCGGCAAGACCCTGGTGCAGCGCCACCGGATGATCAATGAGGCGTTGGCTGAGGAACTGGCCGGCCCTGTCCATGCCCTGGCCATTAAGGCGGATATGCCGCAGTGAGAGATCAGTTTTTCAGTGAAACGCTCGGGCCACCGGGAACAATGCGGATGGCGGTCAGCTGATTGCGGCGCTTGCGCAAAACTTCGAACTTGAAACCGTAGAAGTTGAAGGCCTGGCCGACATCGGGAATGGTCTGGGCTTCATGGATGACCAGCCCGGCGATCGTGGTTGCTTCTTCATCGGGGAGATTCCAGTCCATGGCGCGGTTCAGGTCGCGGATGTTGACGGTGCCGTCGACATTGACGGCGCCATCGGGTTGCGGTCTGACGCCGGTCGCCGCGATGTCGTATTCGTCGTCGATCTCACCGACGATTTCCTCCAGAATGTCTTCCAGGGTGAGCAAGCCCATGACTTCGCCGTACTCGTCGACCGCGATGGCAAAGTGGGTTTTGCGCTTCAGAAAAGCATTGAGCTGGTCCATGGCACTGGTCGTGTCGGGCACGAACCAGGGTTTCGAGCACAAATCCAGGATATCGAGCTTCTTTACATCACCGCCGACGTCAAGCAACTTTTTGAGCACGTCCTTGGCGTGCAGGATTCCCACGATGTTATCAGGATCCTCGGTCCAGAGCGGCAGGCGGGTGTAACCACAGGTCATCAGGTGATCGATGATGCTGGCGTTGGATTCTGCCGAATCGTAAGTGATCATCTTGGTCCGGTGGACCATCACATCAGAGACTTCAAGGTCACGCAGGTCCAGCACGCCACCGAGCATGTCGCGGTCGTCCTTGACCAGACTGTCTTCCAGATGATGGAGGTTGATGGCGCCACGCAACTCTTCGTGTGCCGAAAGGACATTCTCAATGTCGGTGCGGGCGCCAAAGAGCAGAAGCGTCTTCCGGACGATGAACTGAACCGCCGCAGTAATCGGTGCCAGGATGATCACTGTGGGGCGTAGGATCGGTGCGACTGCAAGAGCTACCCGATCCGGATTGGTGATCGAGTATGTTTTGGGCATGACTTCCGCGAAAATTAGAACCAGAGCGGTCATGACGAGGGTGGCGTAGATGACGCCGGCTTCCCCGAAAAAACCGAGAAACAAGGTTGTCGCAAGAGCCGACGCTGAAATGTTGGCCAGATTGTTGCCAAGCAATATGGCACCAATCAGCCGTTCCGGTGTCTTCACAAGATGCTGCACCCCGGCGGCCTTGCGGCTGCCGCGGCGTTCCAGCTCGTGCATGCGCGCGCGCGATGTCGCCGTCAGGGCGGTCTCAGATCCTGAAAAAAAAGCAGACAGCACCAGCAACGCGAATACGGCACCAATGGTCAGGCCAAGAGCTAGGGTCATTGTCGGTTCAGTTCATCCTGAATGAATTTTCGAAGAAAGTCCGGTTCCACATCGCGAGAGACAAATGCATCCCCGATGCCGCGAACAAGAATGAATGCAAGGGTGTTGCCCATTGCCTTTTTGTCTTTCGCCATATGCGCCAGAATCTGATCGGCGCTGGTGCGGTCAACGGGAATGTTGGCTACGCGTGTCGGCAACCCGACTTTCGTCAAATGTTGCTCGACCCGTGCAACAGAGTTCTCGCTGCAAAGCCCGAGACGGTGCGACATGCGGAACGCCATCGCCGTTCCCAGCGCGACGGCTTCGCCATGCAGAAGGGCATCCGAGTATCCGGTTTCCGCCTCGAAGGCGTGACCGAAGGTGTGGCCCAGGTTTAGGAGCGCTCTCATGCCGCGCTCGTGTTCGTCGGCGGCAACAACGTCGGCCTTGTGGCGGCAGCTCATCTCTACCGCATGGATGCGGGCAGCATGGTCGCCCGACAGAACCGCATCGTAATTGTCCGTGAGCCAGTCAAAGAAAGCCTCGTCGCGTATCAGGCCGTATTTCACGGTTTCTGCGTATCCCGCCCGGACTTCGCGTTCAGGCAGGGTATCAAGAAGAGCCGTGTCGGCGAGTACCAGGACGGGTTGATGAAACGCACCCACAAGATTCTTGCCGTGGCTGGTGTTGATGCCGGTCTTGCCGCCGACCGATGAATCGACCTGAGCCAGAAGAGTCGTGGGGATCTGTACAAAACCAATGCCGCGCAGGACGACAGCCGCGGCGAAGCCCGCCAGATCGCCGATGACGCCGCCGCCCAGGGCCACGACCATGTCGCTCCGGTCCAGACCGGAAGCCAGAAGTTGCGAGCAGACTGATTCCAGGTTTGCAAAGCTCTTGGTCTTCTCACCGGGCGGAAGAATGACCGTGCGGCAGTCAATGCCATCGTCCCGGAGGTTTTCCATCAGCGTGGACAAGTGGAAACCGGCGATTGTCTCGTCCGTCACGATCGTGCAACGGCGGTTCTTGAGGTGAGGGCCGATATGGCGGCCGGCCTGGTCAAGCAGACCGGGCCCGATATGTATCGGGTACGACCTGCCGGCAAGGTCGACGGTAACCGTTCGCGTCGCCGGTTGCGGCTCGGCGGAAATCATGTTCATGTTTGTCGTCTCACACTCATCTGGGGCCGCGTCGCCGGTCTGGAAACCAGACTGGCATTGTCGGCGGCCTTGTCGAACCATTATGCACCTTACCGATTAACGTTTGTTGGCTTCAGGCATCGGACCTTTCTGCATCGGTCATCGACTGCAACTGCCTGATAATCTCACGGACAATAACGTCGTGGGGAACATCGCGGCTGTCGACGACAATATCAGCATTCCGGTAGACCGGATAACGCTCGTCGATCAGCCGTTTCATGACGGCTTCCGGATCGTCCTGCATCAGAAGCGGCCGGGTCGAGCGTCTGAGAACCCGCTTCATCAGCAGCGGCAAGTCAGCGCGCAGCCAAAGCGATATGCCCGCGGCCTCGATTTCAGTGCGGGTCTCGGGATCCATGAAGGCGCCGCCGCCGGTTGCCAGAACGTGAGGCCCTTCCAACAAAAGGCGACCGATCACGCGGCGTTCTCCATCGCGGAAGTATTCCTCCCCGTGATCGGCGAAAATATCGGTGATGGACTGTCCGGCGGCCTTTTCGATTTCCGTATCGGCGTCGACAAAGGGCAGTTTGAGGGCGTTCGCGAGGCGCCGGCCAACGGTGGTTTTCCCTGCTCCCATCAGGCCTACGAGGACAATGCTCCGGGCCCCTAAGAGGGCTTTGATGGACTCAAGTTGCGTGGAAGAATTTGCCATGTTACTTCGGGTGGCTCTCAAGAGAGGTGGCCACCAGTTCAATCTTTGATTTCGCCGAATTTGACTTTGTACCGTGTTCTATCGCGCGGAGACTGAAATACTCAAGAATTTTGTCGTACGTGCGATTTGCGAAACACCGGTTGTATATGGCAGAATCACACGGGTCTTCGCCACTGACGGGCCAATGGGCGTTACGATGAGGAACAACATGCGGCGTAAACTGTGTGCCGGCTATGAATGGATTTGCCCATGCCGACACTGATTCGACTGATAGTATTTTGTCTGTTTTTGGTTGGACTGCTCTACGGCGGTTCGTTCCTTATTGTCTGGCTGATTGACCCGCCGACGGCGGAGGTCGTGCATTCGGTGCCGAAAGACAAGTTGTCACAATGACCACCGGGCCCCGCCGCAAGGGGCTTCATCATGTGGAAGCCTTTCTGGAGATGCTCAGCGCTGAACGCGGGGCTGCTCGCAATACACTGGACTCCTATCGGCGCGATCTGCTCGATTTTTCAGCCTATATGGCCGGCCGGACCGATCGGCAGGACTCCATCGAGGGTGCCGGCGATCAGGATGTCAGGGGTTATCTGAAAGGCTTGCAGGCTGCGGGGCTGTCCGCGCAGACCGCAGCACGCCGGTTGTCCGCATTGAGACAGTTTTACAAGTTTCTGTATTCCGAGGGCGTGCGGGCCGACAACCCGACAACGATTATCGAGTCGCCACGCCAGGGCCGGTCCTTGCCGAAGGTTCTAAAGCAAGGCGATGTCGACACCTTGCTCAAAGCCGCCAGAGGCAATCTGGATGCGACCAGTCCAAAAGACCAACATAAGGCAGCGAGGCTGCTTTGCCTGCTCGAGGTGCTCTATGCCACCGGATTGCGGGTGTCGGAGCTTGTATCGCTTACCGTTGGTGCCGTAACGGCGGATGAGCGCTTCATCTCGGTTGTCGGCAAAGGTGGCCGTGAGCGCATTGTGCCGCTGGGCCAGGCAGCGCGTGATGCTATTGAGGACTACCTTGCTGTGCGGCCTCACGATCGGGACGTGTCGGAGGGCCCGGATCGTTGGCTGTTCCCTTCAAGCGGTGCCCAGGGACATCTTACCCGCCATCGGTTTGCCCAGGAACTCAAGGGAATTGCCGAAGACGCAGGACTGGACGCCTCGAAGATTTCTCCACATGTGCTGCGTCACGCCTTCGCCAGCCATCTTCTGGCCAACGGCGCAGACCTGCGCGCGGTTCAGCAAATGCTGGGCCATGCCGACATCTCGACGACGCAGATTTATACCCATGTGCTTGACGAACGCCTGCGTCGGCTGGTGAACGAGCATCACCCGCTGGCATGACAGGCTACCCGTCAGGCAGTCCGCAAACCTGGACAATCGAACGCGACAATTAAGACAATCATGCCATTTTTGTTGACACATGACTGGATCACCGCCAGTTTCCACGCGGTCTGCGTCATGGTTTTAAATATGCAACAATTATAGTGACGCGGGAACGAGACTGGCTGAGAACGGACGGCATGCGCACCTACCTCGATTTCGAAAAAACGATCGCTGAGATCGACGGCAAGATTGCCGAACTACGCAGTGTTTCAGCGGAAGATGAGTCTGCGCTGATCTCCGAAGAGGTTTCCCAACTGGAAACCAAAGCGACCCGAAATCTCAAGGAGATTTACGGCAACCTGACCCCGTGGCAGAAGACCCAGGTTGCCCGACATCCTTCCCGACCCCATTTTTCCGACTATGTGAGCCGGTTGTTGGAAGACTTCACTCAGCTTGCAGGTGACCGTAAATTTGCCGAGGATCACGCTATCGTCGGCGGTCTCGGGCGGTTCCGCGGCGAGCCTGTTGTGATGATCGGGCATGAAAAGGGCAGCGATACCGATAGCCGTCTCCGGCATAATTTCGGCATGGCGCGGCCTGAGGGTTATCGAAAGGCGGTCCGCCTGATGGAACTTGCCGACCGGTTCGGCATTCCGGTGATTTCCCTGATCGACACGGCGGGGGCATATCCGGGCATAGGCGCTGAGGAGCGCGGGCAGTCGGAGGCGATCGCACGGTCGACCGATTGCTGTCTGGCGTTGGGCGTGCCGCATGTGGCGGTTGTGATCGGGGAAGGCGGATCCGGCGGCGCTGTGGCGATTGCCACCGCAAACCAGGTTCTCATGCTTGAACACGCGATCTATACCGTTGCATCTCCTGAAGCTTCGGCCTCCATCCTGTGGCGCGATTCGGCCAAAGCCAAGGACGCGGCAACTGCAATGAAGGTCACCGCACAAGATCTCAAGCGCCTGGGTGTAATCGATCAGATCATTGAAGAGCCGGTGGGCGGTGCCCATCGTGAGGCGGCCCAGACGATTGGGGCAACCGGGGACGCGATTGCGGCGGCGCTGGGTCTTTACGAGGGCCTCGGCAGGGATGAAATTCGCCAAAGGCGCCACGACAAGTTCCTCGCAATAGGCCGCTCTCTGTAGGCTGCCTCGGCGCTTTCGGCTCTCCGAACAACACGGGCTCCTTGGAAAAAAGTGCCGGGTGAGGTAATTTCATCGATAAAGTCACATGCATCAGGATGACATTGCCTTGATGCAGAATGACCTGAAACGTCAAAAAAACGCCGGATTTGTATTGCGTTCTCCGTGGTGAAAGTGTGGAGAAGATCACATGCGTGCATGGCAGATTTCAGTAAGTTCCATCCTGATCGCCGGTGTCATCGGCCTTTTCATCGCCGGTCCTTCGGTGTTGCGGGCAACGACGACTGCAGTTGAAACGAAGCCACGGGCACCGCTCGACGAACGCCTCAAGACGCGCAATTTTCGCCGTGGTGCGCCGGTGTTCGTGCGGATTTTCAAAGCCGAGGCCGAGCTTGAACTGTGGATGGAGCGCGACGGAAGGTTTGAACTTTTTGAAGTCTATCCGATCTGCTCGTTCTCAG
Organism: Alphaproteobacteria bacterium; assembly: GCA_021775805.1. Classification (GTDB taxonomy): domain Bacteria; phylum Pseudomonadota; class Alphaproteobacteria; order Rhizobiales; family JAJFHC01; genus JAJFHC01. The sequence continues at coordinate 20,997 of JAJFHD010000073.1, forward strand.
GAAAATTGGGGCCAAAACTCAAGGAAGGCGACCTTCAGAGCCCCGAAGGTTTTTACGCCGTTTCGAAGCGCCAGCTGAATCCAAACAGCCAGTTTCACAAATCTTTCAATATTGGTTTCCCCAACAGATATGACAGATCCCACGGCCGGACAGGTTCCTATCTCATGGTTCATGGCGGATGCGTGTCGATCGGCTGCTACGCCATGACCAACGACGGGATCGACGAGATTTACGGTTTGGGAAAGGACGCCCTGCTCAGAGGTCAGAAACGATTTCCGGTTCACATATTTCCGTTTCGCATGACCGAACAGAATCTGGCATTAAGGCAGGCGTCGGAATGGATCGATTTCTGGCGAAATCTGAAGGAGGGATATGATTTGTTCGAGCAAACCCGGCGGGTCCCAGCGGTTAAGGTATCGAAACGTCGTTATGTGTTTGGCGACTCATGACGGTTGTGCATGATCATGTGATTGTGTGTGGTCAAATTTTTAAGAGTTTGATAACCGTCTGCGTATGTCATGGAGACTTCACGGAGACGGAAAATTGGAAACAGGTGGTGTGAAGCCATGAGCGTTCGGCTTGTAATGCGGTTTTTGACAGGGTGCCTGCTTGCTGCATCTTTGTCGGGATGCCTGTTCGGCACGCCAAAACACCAGAAGCCGCTTTCCGAGGAAGCCAAGGCCCTGCTTGCCGAAAAGGGGTTGAAGCCGGGTGCCGCGATGTTCGTGCGCATCTTCAAACAGGACTCGGTCATGGAGGTCTGGCTTCGCAAGCCGTCAGGACAGTATGCCCATTTCAAGACATACGATGTCTGCAGTTGGTCGGGTGCCCTGGGCCCCAAGGAAAAAGAAGGCGACAAACAGGCGCCCGAGGGCTTCTATGTTATCACCAGGGGCCAGATGAACCCCAACAGCAAGTATCACCTGTCCTTCAATATCGGTTATCCCAATGCCTATGACAGCGCTCATGAGCGCACCGGCAAGCATCTGATGGTCCATGGCGGCTGCAGTTCGGCCGGCTGCTACGCAGTCACCAACGAATCGGTGGAAGAAATTTACGCCCTGGCCCGCAATGCGTTTCTGGCCGGACAGAGGGCCTTTCCGGTGCATGCCTTCCCGTTTCGCATGACCAGCCAGAATGTCGCCATTCACAAGGGTGGCAAATGGTATGGTTTCTGGAAGAACCTCAAGCAGGGGTATGACATTTTTGAACGGACCAAGCGGCCTCCGCTGATTGGAGTGGAGAACAAGCGCTACGTCTTTTTCCGGAAACCTGAGAAGGTGCCGTCCCATTTTCAGCGGGTGGCGTCTTCCGGAAACATCGACCCCACGGGTGCAGTACTAATTTCCAGACTGAAATAGGCCTCGTCTGCCGACCACGGTTTGCTACAGCGGCCAGACCCACAGCAGCATCGGCACGGCAATCGCGATCACGATGATTTCGAGCGGTAGCCCCATGCGCCAATAGTCGCCGAATCGATAGCCGCCGGGACCCATGATCAGCGTGTTGTTCTTGTGCCCGATGGGTGTGAGAAAGGCACATGACGCGGCAATTGCGACACCCATCAGGAACGCGTCGGGATTGACTTGTAGCCGGTTGGCCATGTCGATGGCGATCGGTGCTGCGATAACCGTTGTGGCCGTGTTGTTGAGCACGTCCGACAGAGTCATGGTGACGACCACCAGCAGGAACAGTACCACGGCTGGTGACATACCCTGGGCCAGATCGAGAATGCCGTTGGCGATCAGAGTGGTTCCTCCGCTTGATTCCAGGGCAGCCCCGATGGGAATGAGCGAACCGAGAAGCACAATCACGGGCCATTCAATCGACTCGTATACCTGCCGCAGCGGCACGATCTTCAACGCGACCATCAAGACCGTACAGGCGGCCAGGGCCACCGGCAGGTAGAGCAGGCCGAAGCTTGCCAGGGCAATAGCGCCGACAAACATGGAAACGGCAAGCCAGGCCTTGTCGCGTTGTATGACCTGCACGCCACGGTCGGCGAGCGGCAGGCATCCCAGCCAACCGGCGATGTCGGCCATGCGTTCGTCGGGCCCGACCAGAAGGAGAATATCTCCGGTTTGTATTTCAAGCCGCCTTACCCGGTCGTGGAACCGTTTGCCCTGACGCGACACCCCCAGAAGTGTGACGCCGTGGCGGTGAAGCAGTTTGAGCGACATTGCCGAGCGCCCGGCAATACGGGCATCTTCCTTGACGACGACCTCAATCATCGTGACATTGTTGGCAAGCGGCCCACTGTTCTTTTCCGAACCTACATATTCCAGGCCAAGGGCGCCGACAAACTGTTCGATGCTGTCGGGGGTTGCTTCGAGCACGAGTATGTCGCCCTTGCGCAGTTCTTCATTGCGGGCAAAACCCGGTAGCCGGCGCCCGTTGCGGACAAGGCCGAGAATTGCGACGTCATTTTCTTCCGCCTCGGAATCCAGATCCCGAACCTTGCGCTCAATGGCTTCGGATTTTTCAGAAACCCGCACCTCTGCCACGTATCCCTCAAAGTCGGCCAGTTCATTACCGGCATTGCGCTGCGTGGCCGACGCCGGGATGAGTCGCCAACCCACGAGCGCCACGAAGATTACCCCGGCAACAGCACAGGCAGCGCCCACAGGCGTGAAGTCGAACATGGAAAACGGTTCGCCCAGGGTCTTCTCACGGTAGGACGCGATGATAATGTTCGGAGGCGTGCCGATCAGGGTCACCAGGCCGCCCAGGATCGAGGCGAACGACAGGGGCATCAGGGAAATGGCCGGGCTTCGTTTGGCCTTCGCGGCGGCCTGAAGGTCGACCGGCATCAAGAGTGCAAGCGCGCCGACATTGTTCATGATCGCCGACAAACAAGCGGCCAGTCCCGACATGACCCCAATGTGCGCCGAAATGCTGCGTGTGGAATCGATGAGGTGGCGGGTGACGATTTCTATGGCGCCGGAACTGGACAAGCCTCGGCTGACGATCAGCACCAGGGCAATGATGACGGTCGCCGGATGGCCGAAGCCGCTGAAGGCGTCTTCCTTGGGCACGACGCCGGCGATCAGCGCCACCACCAGGGCGGCAAAGGCGATCAGGTCATACCGCCACTTGCCCCAAATCAGCATGGCAAATACGGCGGCGAGCAGCACAAAGAGAATGATCTGATGGGTCGTCATGATATCCTGGAACGCGATTCGAGAATCGCTGCATGTTATACCAGAGGAACCGGCATTTGACTCGTTTCATTGGCGGCGACAGGTTCTGACCGCGCTGAAATCGTTTGGAATTTCGACGACAGACGGCCATGAAAATCGGAGGGAATGCCCATGATGCCCGTATTGCACGGCTACTATCGCCATTACAGCGGGCGCGAGTACCGTGTCGAAGGATTTGCCAGGCATAGCGAAACTCACGAGGACATGGTGATCTATCAGGCGCTGTACGACGATCATCAGGTCTGGGTTCGTCCTGCCTGGATGTTCGTCGAAACCGTTGAAAAGGATGGCGCGACAGTTCCCCGGTTCATGTTTCTGGGGATGCGGCGCGACTGAACCCGGGCGTTCTTGTCTTCTTTGCCGGCGGGCCTCACCTTTGACAGAGATGGGGCGTGGCGTCTAAAAGACGGTCCGGATTTCATTATCATCCAGGAGAACGGTTTCATGGCAGGGCCCGCAGTATCACGATTGCAACATCTCGCGCTGGAGGTCTCCGACATGGACAAGTCCATCGCATTCTATCGTGATTTTCTGGGCATGAAGCTCTCCGAAAGGCACGAGTCGGGTGAGGTCGCGCAGATACCGGTGGCGCTCACGTTCATGCGGCTGGGTGGTGTCCACCACGATCTTGTGCTGGTGCATAACCCGAACAAGACATACCGTCAAAGACCGGCTGACCCGCGCGAGGACATCGATGGCATTCCGGCATTTCACCACTACGCCTTCGAATGCCCCACCCGGCAGGACTTTCTGGACACGCTCGAACACGCCCAGAACATCGGGCTCGAAGTTGTTCGCGGACCGGTGGTCCACAGTCCCTGGGATCCGCGCGGCGACGGTTCCTGGGGGGAAAACGAATCGTTTTACGTGCTCGACCCGGACAATCACCGGATCGAGATCTTTTGCGATATGGCGACGATCGACAAGGACGGTACCTACGTCAATGCGCAGGGCGACCGCATTGAAGCGGCCAAGGCAGCGGAAACCTAGACCCGTCGCGGTTTTGGGCAGAAAGTGACCATGAAGGATCTGGAAATTGCCGCCCTTGTGGTCGGGTCCGGGCCAACCGGTTTGCTGACGGCCAATCTGTTGGGGCGGTACGGTGTTTCGACACTGCTCGTCGAACGCAATGCGTCGACGTCCGACCTGCCCAAGGCAATCCTGCTCGACGACGAAGGCTTGCGGGCCCTGCAAGCCGTCGGGCTTGCCGCCGAAGTCGGCTCGCATGTGATTACGGGATACGGTGCGCGCTATTACGACCCCGACGGGCAGTGTTTCGCCGAAGTTGGCGCGCCGGTTACCGAAAACGGCTATCACAGGCGCAACGCGTTCCTGCAACCGGATCTTGAAGTCATTATGCGGCAGGGGTTGAACCGGTTTGACTGCGTCACGCCGCTTTTTGAAACGACCTTCGATTCGTTCTCTCACGGTGACGGTAACGTTGAGGCCCTGCTGACAGACAAAAACGGCAATCGGTTCCGCGCAAGATCCCGGTTTCTTCTGGCCTGCGACGGCGCGCGCAGTACCGTGCGCGATCGCCTTGAGTTCGTCATGGAGGGGCGGACAGACAGCCGCGACTGGGTCGTAATCGATACGCGCAATGACCCTGACTCAGACAGGTTTTCAAAGTTCTTCTGTGACCCGGCGCGGCCGGTCGTATCAATTCCCGCACCTGGCGGTGGACGCCGGTATGAGTTCATGGTCCTGCCCGGGGAAGATGCCGAGCAGATGACGCAACTGGATTGTGTCAGGCAGGTGTTGGCGCACGTCCGGGATTTTGCACAAGAGGATATCGTCCGTTGCGCGGTCTACACGTTTCATTCACGTGTCGCGGAACGACTGGTCGCGGGCCGCGTTGCCTTACTGGGCGATGCCGCCCATCTGTCGCCGCCGTTTGCCGGACAGGGTATGAATGCCGGCCTTCGCGACGCATTCAACGTGGCCTGGAAGGTGGCGCTTGGCGTTGCAGGTGCGGCCGATGCGGCAATTCTGGATAGCTACGAGGCAGAGCGGCGCCAACCGATCATCGACATGATCGACTATGCGGTAGCCCTTGGTGAAATCGTGATGCCGCGTGGCGGCGTCGACGAAGCGGCCAAGCAGGCTATCCGGGAGATGCTGCTGGGGCGAGGCACGCCCGGCGGCACGATCTCCGCCATGAAGCCCAAGCCGGACGCGTCCTACCAGGCCGGCTGGCTGTGTCCAGTGAAGCAAAGCCATAGCGACGATTTGACAGGGCGGGCCCTGCCACAGCCTAAGGTCACGACGGCAGCGGGCGACGGGATCAGGCTGGATGCCGCCTTCGGCCCGTGGTTTGCCCTGGTCGGGTTCGGGCCGGCGTCGGTTGATGTTCTGAACAGGCTCGATCAGGGTATCTGGCGTGATTTGCAGGTGACCCGTGTTGTTGTCGTGTCTGACGAAGAGCCCTATCCCGATACACTTGATACAACCGACTGCAAAATTGTGCGCCTTGCCGAAGTCGCAAATCATGGACTGGCGGCGCAGTTCGGCCGTGTTCTGCTGGTGCGTCCGGACCGGTTTGTTGCGGGATGGTGCGATGCGACGAGCGCTCAGGAATTTGCGGCGTCGGTTCGCCGGCAATGTTCCGTGTGATCGGATGCCTCTCTAGCCGAACATGGCCTTGGTAATGCCGGCATACCAGCCATTGGCCTCGTCGGCCGTTTGCGCCCTGAGGTCTGCGCTTTCATCGGTCCTGGAAATGAATTTGTCCACACCTAGTCCGTTGCCTTTTCAAGGTTCGCAATCGCCACGGGCAGGCGCTCACGATCCCGCGGCGAGAGACGTCCGGCTGCATCGAGGGATTTGAGTATCGTGACCACGTTCTGCCAGTGCACCTTCGGGTTCTCCCCGTTTTCCGCCAAACGCCAATGGGACCAGGCGAGGTCACGCTGCCATCCGGCGTTTTCCCGGTCGGAGGCTGCAAGACGCTCCCTGATGACAAAGCTGGCGCGGAAGGAGGCGAGGGCGCCGGAAATATCATTCTGTGCAACCTGGACATTGCCGACGTTTTCGTAGGAGACCGACAAATTGCGCTGCCATCCGGCGTTCTTGGGATCGGAGGCCGCCAACCGTTGCCTGATGGTCAGACTGTCACTGTAAAGAGCAAGCGCACCGGCAAGATCACCGAGTGCCTTTTGGACGTCGCCAACGTTGTTGAATGACACCGACAGATCCAGTTGCCGACCGGCATTTTCCGGATCGGCGTCGGCGAGGCGAGCAATGATTTCAAGGGTGTTGCGATTGGATGACAGCGCGCCTTTCAGATCGCCCTGGGTCATTTGAACATCGCCGACACGGCTATGAGACACAGCCAGGTCACGTTGCCAGCCGGCGTTCTTGGGATCGGAGGCCGCGAGGCGTTCGGTTATGGCGAGGCTGTCGCGGTAGGTTTTCAGCGCGCCTTTCAGGTCGCCCTGGGCCTTCTGTACGCCGCCAACCTTGTTGTAGGACACCGACAGGTCGCGCTGCCAGAGTGCGTTTTTTGGATCGGTTGCGGTCAGGCGTTCCCTGATGGCGAGGCTGTCGCGATAGGACTTCAATGCACCTTCGAGATTTCCCTGTGCTTTCTGGATATTGCCGACCCGGTCGTAGGAGACAGAGAGATCGCGTTGCCAGCCGGTATTGTCGGGGTCGGTCGAGGCCAGGCGTTCGGCGATCGCGAGGCTGTTGCGGTAGGACGCAAGCGCACCGGTAAGATCACCGAGGGCCCTGTGAACGTCGCCGACTTTTTCGTAGGAAACCGAAAGATCGCGCTGTCGTTCAAAATCCCCCGGTTCTTCCTCCAGCCGTTCACGGGCAATGGCGATGGCCTGCTGCTGGTGACTGAGGGCGGCGTCGAGGCTGCCACGGTCCTTGACTATTTCCCCAAGGCGCAGGTTCGCCCGGTAGAGCCCGCGTTTGTCGCCGGAAGCAGCCGAGACCTCCTTCAGCCGGGTCAGCGATTTTTCTGCAGCCGCCAGATCGCCCGACCGCAGGTGCAAGGTGCCATGCCAGTAGAGGGCATCCGGGTGGTCCGGTTCGAATTTCAGAGCCTGGGTGTAAGCGGCGCGGGCACGCTTGGGGTCAGCCAACCTGGCAATGGCGCCCAGGTTGCGGAATGCTGCCGCGGTTTCGACCTTGCCCTTTTCCACGAAGGCTTGCGCCTTGGCGATCTGAGCGGCGTTGTCGTCTGCAACTTCCTGAAAAAGGCCTTCGGCTTCGGTGATCTTCCCCTCGCCCAGCAGGACCAATGCCCGACTCATGCGCTTGTCGCCGGCGTTGGCCTGGCGCTGTGCGGAATTCAGAGCCTTTTCCAGTTCGTCGGCGACGCCGGGTGCTTCGGCGGCGTTGGCACTGGTGGCGAGGAGGCTCTTGACAAGGCCCTGAAGCTTGACGACCTCTTTCTGACTCAATTCGTGCTGAGTTGCGAGATGCAGAGACTGCCAGTAGAAATACCCGCCGATCGAGGCCAGGGCGGCGAAGGATACTCCGGCAACAACCGATCGCAATTTGCGCTTGCGCCGGGCGATCTTGGCGCGCTGCATGATTTCGTCGTAGCGTACACCGAGCATGCCCGCCACGATCTTGGCGGTGGCGCGGTCACGGCCATCGCCGATGTCCCGGAAATCGGGCGCCACAGGTTCAGCCAGTTTTTCGGTAATTCGGCCCTGTTCGTCGACGGTGTACTTTACCGACGGCGGAAAGCACTCGCTTGCCTGGTGACCGGGCTCGCCGCCAATAATGACCGGAATCACGCGGTCGGCCCTCCCAAGAGCCTTAAACAGTCTGACTTCCTCGGTGACATAGGGACTTGCCGCCGCATTCGGCGAGCACAGGACGATCAGAAACTTCGATGCCTTCAATGCGGCAATAGTCGCCTGTTCAAGAGAACTGCCGCCGGCAAAGTCGTCGCGGTCGCGGAATATCGGGCGCAGGCTCCTGGGAACAACGCCGACAGCCGTTTCGCGGCCCACAAAGTTACGATCAACGCGCCATCTTTCCAGTTTCCTGTGAAGCCAGGCAGCGTCTTTGGTGTCCTTGTGGCTGTAGGACAGGAAAGCGCAGTAGGTGATATCGACCGGGTCAGCCATCAAGGCTCCTGAATTACCCAAAACCTGGATCAATACATGACATTATCGGTTTGGGTGTTCAACCGGGCTTGGGGGCAATTTGCACCGAAACAGGGATTATGCCTATCGTATCAACGGTTAACGGAAAACTTCCGTTAATTTCACTTCCGCCATTGCGTCAACAACACCTAGGGAACTGCTTCATGATTTTGTATGGATCCCGCAAATTGAAATCCATGACCCTGGTGTCCTTGATTGTGTCGACGACGGTCGGACTGTTTGGCGCGGGCCATTCGTGGGCCGATCCAAGTCTCATCCTCGGCCCGTTGAACTGCACGCATTGCCATGCCGGAGCGTTTCCCAGCTGGAAGAGTTCCCGTCATTTTTCTACCTTCGCTGACCTGCCGAAAAGACAGGATGCGTATGATATTGCGAGGAAAATGGGCGTAAAGCGGATCAAGTCCGACGGGGTGTGCCTGGAGTGTCATTATACAACCAAGATTGAAGACACTGGCCGGGTAAAAGCCGTCGCTGGTGTTTCGTGCGAGTCGTGTCATGGACCGGCCAGGGAATGGTTGGAGCCTCATTTTGACGGGTTTGGTACTGCGAAGACAACACTGGCAAAAACAGCGGCAGCACTGGCCCGCAAGGAGAGGGCCGAATCTCTCGGCATGATCGGACGCGGTGCGCTCTACAAAATGGCGAAGAAATGCCTTGCTTGTCATATCGTGCCACGGGAAGACCTGGTCAATGTGGGAGGGCATGTTGCAGGCAGCAAATTCGAGCTTGTCAGCTGGTCCCAAGGCGAAGTGCGTCACAATTTCTGGTACTCAACGGATGGCTCCAATCCTGACGCAGGGATCGAAGACAAACGAAAAATGTTTGTTGTTGGGCGCGTTGTTGAACTGGAGTTGGCGCTCGCCGCGCTCAGCAAGGCAACCGTCAAGAACACCTACGCCGTGAAAATGGCCAAACGTGCCAGCAAGGCCCGCAAAATTACTTCTGCACTGGCCAAACTGTTGCCGCATATGACGGAACTTCGGGATATTCTCGCGGTTGCCAACTCAGCGGAACTGAAGCTCAACAACAGAGACGAATTGATCAATGCGGCTGGCAAGATCTCCGTTCTGGGTCTGAAACTGGCTTCTACCTACACCGGCTCATCGATGGCTGTGATCGATGAGTACGTTCCGGGACCCGAAAAATACAAGGGCAAGGTTTGGAAGAAATAGGGTGCCGTGCCGAATGACAATACGACGACCGGGAAAATCGGAAGGAAATGCACCATGCCAAAACTGACTGCCGAAATCTCAAGCCTGCGCAAAATCGAGCGCGATGGAGACTTCTTTCACGCAGCGGATCTGGCCTATAAACTTCTGAACGAGCATTGCCATGGACCGGATGGCAAGGTGATTCCCGAGAAGGTCGACCATGCGTGCCGCAAAATCGCCTATCGGCTGATCCGTGCGGTGCTGAATTGCCGTGCGGTGGAGCGTGCGCGAAGTCTCTATCACACGGAGTATCGGCTCCATGAACGTTTCGACAACTTCAAAATGCGCAGTCTCGGAGCACGGCTGGAAAAGGAAGGCGCTCTTCTGTCATCGGGAAAGGAACAACGGCATCTGCTCGCGGAGGCGGCGCATGCCTATGAAGGTGTGTATGACGATTTCACACAAGAACGCGGTTATTCCGCGATCAACGTCGCCACCCTGAATCTACTGCGTGGAGAGGAGGCGTTGGCTGGACAATGGGCGCGCAAGGCACTCGCAGAATGCGATCGGACACAACCCGGCGGAGCGGAAGCAGAATACTACACTGCGGCAACCAGGGCCGAAGCCGCTCTGATTTTGGATGAACCGGCGCTGTTGGAGGCGGAACTCAAGCGAGCGCGCGATGTCCAGCTCAAGCAATCGACGACACGGGTCACAACCTACAGGCAGTTGAAACTGATATGCGATCACCGGAATCTCGATGCGAACGAGATCCTGTCCGAGGTCAGACTGCCTGATATTCTTTTCTATGTCGGCCATATCATTTCTCCCCCGGGGAAACCGGGCCGTTTTCCAGCCGATAACGAAGCCGCTGTGGGCGAGGAAATCCGCCGGCGGCTTGAAGGGCAATCGGTGAGTGCTGCATACGGGTCTCTGGCTGCCGGTTCCGACATCCTGTTCGCTGAAGCCTGTCTCGACAACAAGATCAATCTGCATGCGGTGCTGCCGTTCAGTCAGGATGATTTCGTCGAGGCTTCGGTTGCGCCATCTGGCGGCAACTGGGTCGAGCGGTTTCACGCCTGCGTCGCAAGATGTTCGTCCACGACCACAGAAGGCTCATCCGTTGACTATGCCACCAAGGATGCCTTCCTGAACGACGAAGTATTGTTCAACTATGGGTCGCGCTATGCCATGGGTGTTGCCATGCTGCAGGCCGGACATCTGATGGCCAATGCAAGGCTCGTGGCGGTCTTCGACGGTCGGTGCGGCAGCGAGTACGGGACAGGAAATGTCGTCGAATTCTGGCAAGATCGGGGCCTGAGTGTCGACATCATCGGTCTGCCCGGAACTACGGAACCCAAACGCCACTACCCTGTACCGCGCCAGGAAACCGACCTTCCGGAACGAAAGCCAAAAGCGGTGCTGTTTGGTGATGTCGTCGGTTTCAGTGAAACGAGGGAGCAGGACATCCCACGTTTTCACCAGAAGTTTCTGAAGCCTCTGTTCGAGGCACTGGAGCCCTATCAAAAAGAGGTCAGATGCCTTAACAGCTGGGGCGACGCGATCTACGTTGTCTTCAATCAGGCGGTCGATGCGGCACGGTACGGACTTCAGATTCAGCAGATCATCAAGGAGCTGAACTTCGTCCCGGAAGGCAAGGACGGACCTCTCAGCATGCGTCTTGCCATTCATCACGGGCCGGTGTTCGACAGCATTGACGGTTTTCACCGGAGTCCGTCATGTTTTGGCGTCCACGTGACCCAGGCCGCCCGTATTGAACCGATCACGCCGCCGGGTGCCGTTTACGTGACTGAAGCGATGGCGGCGGAACTCGAGCTGTGCAATGAATCCGACATTGCCTGCGAATTCGTGGGCCCGATCTCATCGGCAAAAGGCTATGGCGATATGCTGTTGTATGTGTTGCAACCACAGCACGAAGAACAAGTGCTTTCAGAAATCCAGCCGACAACGGCGCAATAGCCTC
>JAJFHD010000074.1 GCA_021775805.1 Alphaproteobacteria bacterium
TCTGAACGCTGGATCATCTTGAGACGCATTCACGTCTGCTCGCAGGATACGGACGCCGCACGGCCGTGCAACCGGCGTGAAAACAACAGTATCCGGCTGGCCACACCAGCACATCGGCCTCGTGGCACCGCTTGCCGGCGCCCCGCATCAGGCTGTTCTCCTCGCTCAACCGCGTGAGAAAGACTGTGAGCGAGCGGCTGAATCTGCCGGCAAGGCGCAGGTTGCCGGAATCTCCTTCGTCGCCGCAATCCTACGATCCGAACAGGGACAGCACATCGAAGCGTGCTCCAAAGCGCTTTTCCCCTTCAGCGCTCAGGTGATCGCCGTCAGACCAGTAAGCGGTTTTGCAGGACATGAAGTCCCGCGGAAACGCATATTGTAGTGCCTCGTTCTGAGACACGAACCTGATGACTTGACCACGGCCGACGATGGCCGAGATATGGGCGTCCAGTTTTTGAAAGACGTCCTGTTGTTTCGGGCGAAGCCGGAACTCATAGTCGCATCCGCGCCTCAATACGTCCCGCTTGGTAATGTGGGGCTCGATGCGGGGTCCAAACCACAGGACATCAACGTATTTGGCAAGATTGCGAAGATAGTCATGAACAGCGTCGACATTTTTCTTGCTGATCCCGATGCCGGCAACTTCTGTTTCAAGGTCGAGCCGATTGAACATTTCGCGGCTCCCCTTTTCGGAGTCGGTTCTCAACAGAAAATAAGCCGCCTGTTCGTAAACCACGCCCCTGAAGATACCCGGGGTGTTCTTGATGAATGAGTAGATGCCGTCATAATCGCACCGAGGTTCGGCCCCGTTGAGGTGGCAGCCGCTGAACCTGACGCCAACCACAAACGGTGATTGATTCCGGGAAATGATCAGCCCGAACAGGTCAATCGCGTGGCTGTCGCCAAGTATGGCAAACCCGCTGCCGAACATTTTATGGCAGGCTAGGAGTCTCTCTCTTGTCTCGTCATTCAAGACATCAATTGCGAACCTGCATTTGCCGTCATCCTGTTTGCCGTCGTCGCCGGTCCCAAAGTCATGTCTGGACTTCTTTGTATAGATGACCGCATGGGTTTGCTGGATCAGCGGTGTCTGTCGTGCCAGCCAGATATCCCGGAATCCTTTGGTGATATGCCCTGTCAACCCACCGGAAATGAAAAGCACCATCAGGGCAGCGCTCGAGGAGAACACAAAGCTCCTGGTGAAGTTCTGCTTCTGCCTGAACGGGTGTTCGACAAACCGCCATGTCAGATAGGCAAGCGGCAAAACAGCGACACACAGGGAAATCATGACCGGCAGGCCGGGTTCGCTCACAGTGTAGTGCCGCGCGAAGGCAAACAGCGGCTGATGCCACAAGTACGCGCTGTAACTTATCAGCCCAACGCCGACGATGGCCCGTCGGCTAAGCAAGGCGTTGGCAAACGTACCGGGAACAGCAGACAGAATAACCAGTGCGGTGCCCACCGTCGGCAGGAGCGTGTAGAGGCTGGGAAAGGGGGTGTGTTTGTCGTATGCAAAAACCGAGACCGTGATCAGAGCCAACCCGAGCAGGCTGAGTGACTGATTGAGGACCGGATTGCTGAAGGCACTGGCTGTCTTGCGGGCGTGGAACGCAATGAAGACACCGACGAGAATTTCCCAGAACCGTGTCGAAGGCAGAAAAAACGCCCCCTGGTCGTTTCCATAAACCGTGCTCCAGTGAGCCAGTCCCAGACTGAGAACAAAGACACCGGCAAGAATCACCAGGATCCACCGGCGTCCCAGCCGCCACGCCGCCATCAGAAACAGGGGAAAAACGATGTAGTACTGCTCTTCGACGGCGAGACTCCAGGTGTGGAGGAACGGCTTCAGTTCCGCCGCGGTGTCGAAATATCCGCTCTCGCTCCAGAACAGGAAATTTGAAGAAAACGTCGCCGTCGCAACAAGGCTTTCGGCATAGTCCTTCATGTCCCGTGGCACCAGCCAGCCCCACGCAAACGGAACCGACACCAGCATTATGAAAAACAATGCGGGCAGGATTCTTCGCGCCCGGCGTTCGTAGAACTTGAGGAGGCTGAACCTGTCATCCTCCATTTCTGCAAGGATGATGCTTGTGATCAGGTAGCCGCTGATGACAAAGAACACATCGACGCCGACAAAGCCGCCGCCAAACAGTTCAAAACCGGCGTGAAAGAGAATGACGGGAACGACGGCAACCGCCCGCAGACCGTCGATTTCAGCACGATAACGCATCGGAGCACCCACTGTTCGTCACGCCGGCGGTCAAGGGTAACCGGTGTCGCTTGCACGGCCGTCGCCAGCCACGCGTTCTAGGTTGTGCCGTGGCATCGTCACATGCACGGACCGGCCCATAATCTCGATCAGGACCGCTACGCGGGTTTCGTCGGGAATTTCCTCAATCTTGGCAATGAAGTCCACGAATGGGCCGGAGATCGCCCGCACGCGTTCGCCCACCTGAAGGTCGTCGGGCGGCAGAAAACAGTCATTTTCGTCACAGCGTGCCTTCAGCCCCATGATCAGGGCCTTCGGCAATGGCAGCGGCAGACGTTGCCCGAATGTGACGAGCCGAGACACACCGTAGGTGTTGTTGATGGCCCGCCAGCCTGTACCCTGAGGGTCGAAACTAACGAGAAGGTACCCCGGAAATATCGGTTGCTTTGTCATGACAACGCGTTGCCCGCGGCGGACGCTCACGTCACGAACCGGCATGAAGGTCTCGATCTGCTGTCGCTCGAGATTTCGAACCGCCTGGTTGAGCCGGTTGGGTTTGAGCTGAGCCAGGAACCAGCTTTCGGGATTATTCATGGACGTCTTCTCAAATGCCGGTAAAGCCTTCAGCCGTCTGGGGCGGCGCCGTTGTTTCAGTGTAACAATCGGTCAGACGCGCCACAAAAAAGCATGAAACGGTGAACATGTCCACGGTTTGGCAGGCGGTCTGAAGGAGAGCGGGATGGACGTGAATGGTGCAGTTGGAATGCCAACCGGCAATCCGTGTCACAAGATGCTCTGATAGATATTGCGGGTCTCGGTGACACACCGTTCCCAGGAGAACAATTGTCGCTGCTGATGTCCCCGGTCGACAAGCTTTTGCCTCAAGTCCTGAGACTGCGCCACCGCGTTCATGGTGTCGGCCAGCGCGTCTACGTCGTTAGGGTCGACCAGAAGGGCCGCATCCCCGACCACTTCGGGTAGGGACGAACTGTTGCTGCTGATTACGGGACAGCCCGCGGACATGGCTTCCAGCGGTGGAATCCCAAATCCTTCGTAAAGTGAGGGGTACACGAACGCGGTGGCATTCGAGTAAGCCGTACCGAGCAGGTCGTCGTTGCCGGCGAGATGGACAACCTGGTGTGTCGAAAGTCCGAGTTTGGCGATTTGTTCCAGTTCGTCGCCCGTGAAGGGATCGCTGCCGAAACTGACCACGCGAAAGTCCCGGACAAGACGCGGGTCGCTAGCGTACGCCCGAACTAAAGCGTCGAAGTTCTTGTAGCCGGATCGATGGCCGACATAGAGGAAATAGGGCGTTTCGGTGAGATCCGCAGGGGTCTCTCCATGGGCGGTATTGCTGAAATCCTGATAAGCCAGATGCGTTACACTGGCGCGCTCGGGAGGGAAATTGAACAGCTCGCACAGATCCTTCTTGGTGTTGTTGGAAATGCAGATGACATGATCGCACCGGTCCAGAGCGTCGCGCTTGCGCTGCGAGGTTTGAGAACCGGGAAAATGAATTTCATGGATCATGTCGAACATGGTCGCAACCCGTCGACGGGCCGATGTCAGGTAGGGTTTTTCTGAAAAGTAGGTCTCGTGGGCAATATCCGGGCGCATCAGGTGGCTTATGGCCGGTGATGCCGCCCGCAGCGCCAGCTGGCAGGCCCTTTTTGCCTTCCAGGACTTTGGCATGCGCAGTCCAAGTACCGGTGCAGACGGTTCGTCCGACAGGTGATCATTGCAATGCAGCGGTGCGACAACCCGTGCGGCAATATCGGGTTCCGAGTTCAGCCCGGTCGCAAGCTTGGTGAAATACCGGCTTATGCCACCGGTCGCCTGCATCACGAATGCCTGTCCGTCAAAGAGAATCTTCACGCTAGTTTCCGGTGCCGGTGGACCGGCGGCCCACGCGCTCAAGTTCCATGTCGACGAGGCGAATGGCGATCTCAGGCATTGTCAGGCGCGCGCTCCATCCCAGTTTCTGAAGGGCCTTCCGGGAATTGCCGACCGTGTAGTCGACTTCGTAGGGCCGTACCACACCGGGGTCGAAATCCACATAAGCCTTCCAGTCGAGACCGAGCCGCTCAAACACAGTCCGGGTAAAATCTTCCAGGCTCGCTGCTTTGCCGGTGGCGATCACGAAGTCTTCCGGCTCGGCTTGTTGCAGCATCAGCCACATCGCTTCGACGTATTCCGGACTCCATCCCCAATCCCGCACGATCGAGAGGTCGCCCAGTTTCAGCCGGGTTTCTGTTCCGAGTTTGATCGAAACGGCAGTGCGGACGATTTTCTGCGTGACAAAGCGTTCGTTGCGCAATGGCGACTCATGATTGAAGAGAATGCCGGAACAGGCATAAAGACCGTATCCCTTGCGGTAACTTTCAATCAGCCAGTGCGCGGCGGCTTTCGCAATCGCGTACGGGCTGTGAGGTTGAAACGTAGTGGTTTCGTCAGCAGGCTGCTTTGCCGTGTCGCCAAACATCTCGCTCGAAGACGCATTGTACAACCGTACCGGCAGATCCAGAAAGCGGATTGCCTCCAGAAGATTCAGGGTGGCACTGGCGATACTGTTCAGCGTCTCGATCGGTTGATCGAAAGAAAGTCCGACGGAGGACTGTGCGGAAAGATTGTAGATCTCGGTTGGCTCGACAGTGCGCAGCGTTTGAATGAGGTTCCCGTAGTCGGTCAGATTTGCCGAATGCAGATGTACCTTATCGAGCACCGACATTTGCCGCAGCCCGTCAAAAGGGGCAACGTCAACATCACGGGACGTCCCGTGGACCTCATAGCCTTTGTTCACCAGCAGGTGCGCAAGATAAGCGCCGTCCTGGCCGCCAATGCCGAATATCAGAGCCCGGTCCGTCATGACACCGGCGGCCTGTTAGTGCCGATCGACGGCGATACTTGTGTCATAGCGGCGCCCCTCTACCTGAAAGCCAACAGGGGGAATAAATGTCATTGCACCTGGCCAGCGTCGTCTCCTGGCTGGTTTCGACGTTGACCAGCGGCAGGTGAGCGATGATGTCCTTGCGCTGGACGCCCCCTTCATACGACTTGCGCCCATCCTCGGTTCGTGATTCGCGCACATGAGACGGGAATGACCAGATATGGTCAAGCGCATCCGTGACCGTTGCCGCCTTGTCGTCACGAACAAAAAACGCGTTGCAGCCTGTCGATGTGGTGCCGACAAACGTGTAGCCTTTGTCTTTTCCAAGCGAAATCATTGCCGGCAGGGAGGCACCGAAATAAAGCATGGAATGATGGGCCCGGGAACGCTGGAAATCCGCGCGGTAAGGCGTCGACAGGTCATAACGATCACCGAACACGGCGTTGTATTCGCAGACAACGATGGCCGGGTCGATGACTTTGATTGCCTGCCACACCCAGTAGTCGTTGCCATCGATGTCGACAGACAGCAGGCCGATGTCGCCGGAATACCCGGCATCGGAAATCAGCTGGTTGATGTTGTCCCTGTCAATGAACGCGGACGTAACGTGCAGTTCATGCCGCCAGTGGACGTCCTGGCTCCGGATGTCCCGGGCATTCGCCTCCGAACCGTCAATCACAAGGCCACGCCAGTTTCTCAGCTGCAGCAAAAGCCGGGTGTTCGCCTCCCGGTAGTTCTCGACACCGAATTCGACGAAAGTGGGCGTAACGTCGGGCAAGCGCTCGACAAGCCAGTCGATAATACCGTCTTCACCCCATTGTGAAAATGCCTGAAACTCTACCTCCTGCAGGCCCTTGAGGTGTGCTCGGCTCCGATTCGCGAGGGCGGCCATTGAGGCTTGCAAGGTCAGTTGGCGTTCTGTGAGAAGATATAGCGGCTGATTGGCTTTTGACACCTGGCGCCGAAGTTGTGCCCTAAGTGCGGAGAACACTCCCATATTTCTGTTTCCTAACGATCTGCCGCCCGAATGAACTAAATTGACTGCGGAAAATCGACGCAAATTCCGATTGGAGTTGAAGCTTGGCCGCGTACACGTTCAGTTTCAGCAGCCGCATGGCAAGACTTGCGCGCGCCCAGGCGGAAAACCCTGTAGTCAGTCCCATGGCGTAGAGGCTTACACGAAAAAATGGCATGATCCAACCGATTCCATGATGCCGAAAGGCCGGTGCACAGGTTCGGATCGCATTCTTCATTGAACTGATACACTCATGCTGGACTTCCCTCGTTCATCGAATAGTCCTGTTTGTTAGATTGTTTCGTTGGGGTCAATTGTGATCATGAACGGCCCGCGACGGCAGGCCCTTGCTGAGCCTTTGGCGCGGTCGTTTCCCACACTCAAACCGTGATTTGAGCATTGTCTGTATCTTCCTGCTGGTGTTGCCGACCCGTCGCTAACATACCTTGCATAACAGTATCGACAAATACCCCGCAACGTGTGACAAACCGGCGGGAAAATGTGTAGTCTCCGCCCGTACCAGCAGAGTATTTGCCGGTTGCAAAGACCCTTGTCCGGGCAGATCGATCTGCATCCACTTTTTCTTCGCCAGACCGATGGTCATTGGGGCTGTGTTAAATCGTTAGCTTTGCGGGGCAACCCCTGCAATGTTTTGGAATTTGCAAAGATGAATAATCAAGACGACACCGTAAGATTCTGCACGAGATGCGTTATCTCGAACCTCAGACCGACGACGACAGTGGAGTCAAAACATGTACGCGGCGAAAAGAAGCCGACGACCCGGTTTGACGAAAACGGTGTTTGCGATGCCTGCCGTTGGGCTGAGATCAAGGAAACGGAAATCGACTGGGCACAACGCGAGCAGGAACTCTATGATCTGTGTGACAGACACAGGTCCAGGAACGGGGATTACGACGTCGTTGTCCCGGCCAGCGGTGGCAAGGATTCAATGTATGTGGCTCATATCCTGAAGTCCAAATTCAGTATGAACCCCCTGACGGTTACCTGGGCACCGCATATTTGGACGGAAACCGGATTGAGTAACCATCAAAATCTCATCAAGTCCGGTTTTGACAACATTCTGATCTCTCCGAATGGTGAGGTCCACCGGAAGTTCACGAGTCTGGCCTTTGAAAACCTCGGCCACCCCTTCCAGCCGTTCATTGTCGGTCAGCGCACAGTGGGTCCGAGGATGGCGCTGCAGTATGGGGTCGAGTTGATTTTCTATGGCGAGAATGTCGCTGAGTATGGAAACAATATCGAAGACAACTACATCCCGACGATGGATCAGAACCTGTACACCTGCTTCAACATCGATGATCCGGAGATGAAGCTGGGCGGAACCTCCGTCAGGGATCTTAAAGACAAACACGGCATGAGCCGGTCAGACCTTATTGTCTATAATTCACCGACTCCGGAGCAGGCGAAAGCCGCCAGCCTGGAAGTTCATTACATGAGCTATTACCGCAAGTGGGTTCCCCAGGAAAACTTCTACTACGCAATGAAGAACACGCGTTTTGAGCCGTCGCCGACCAGAACCACCGGGAGTTACTCGAAATATTCCGGCCTGGACGACAAACTTGAGTGGTTTCATTACTACATGATGTTCATCAAGTTCGGCATGGGACGGGCAACAGCGGACGCCTCACAGGAAGTAAGAACAGACAAGATCACCCGTGAAGAGGCGGTCGCCCTGGTGCGGCAGTATGACGGCGAATTTCCGATACAGCACATGGGCGATCTGGCTGAATATATGGACATCGACGAAGATAGAATTTATGAAATCGTCGACAGTTTCAGACCACCGCATCTGTGGGAAAAAACGCCAAACGGCTGGATCATCAAACACCAGGTATGACGCTAACTTGATGGGCCCTGTCTGTCCCACGGGCAGGCACGTTTTGTCAGCCTGTTTCGAAGGCGCCGGGAAAGAGTAAATGGATCAATACACACAGTTCAAACAAGAGGGCAAATCCGAAATTGAGGATATGTCGAAGGACGCCGACCTGGGCAAGCTGACGATTGACTGGATGAACGCCGCCAACGCCCGCAAGTACTCCTATCATTTCGAATGGATGGGCCGGCCGATTATCCAGTATCCCCAGGACATGGTCGCCATGCAGGAGATCATGTGGACGGTGAAGCCCGATCTGATCATCGAGACCGGCATTGCCCACGGCGGATCCCTGATCTATTACGCATCGCTCCTGGAGCTCCTCGAGACCACTGGCGTATCGGCTGGCGGGCGCATCATCGGCATCGACATTGATATCAGACAGCACAATCGCGCGGCCATCGAAGCCCATCCGCTGTTCAGGAGAATCGAGCTGATTGAAGGGTCCAGCATTGACGAAGAAACGGTTGCGCAGGTCTCGTCACGAGTAGGCGACGCCCGGAACATCATGGTGGTTCTCGACAGCAATCACACCCACGATCATGTGCTGAAGGAACTGGAGATGTACCAGTCGTTTGTCAGCGACGGCAATTATCTCGTGGTGTTCGACACGGTCATCGAACTGCTGGACCATGGCATGTTCCCCGATCGCCCCTGGGGTGTCGGCGACAATCCCATGACTGCCGTGCACAAATTTCTGGAGACCAACAAGGACTTCGAAATTGATGCGGAGATCCATCAGAAACTGCAGATATCTGTCGCGCCCAGCGGTTATTTGAAGTGCGGCAGACGCTGAGGATCGAACTCGGCGATCATAGGAACCAAGAGACTGCAGCGTGCCATGTCGAATGTAACTTTTCGTGATGCTATTCCAAAACGGATTATCGCCCGTCTTGACGTGAAAAACGGACGGGTGGTCAAGGGCATCATGATGGAGGGCGTGCAGCCGGTCGGCGATCCCGTCGAAATGAGCCACCAATATTATGAACAGGGTGCGGATGAAATCATTCTGCTCGACACGGTGGCATCGCTTTACCGAAGGCTGGAGTTGCCTGACATCATCACGGAGATCGTCAAAGGCGTGTTCGCCCCGGTTTGCGCGGGCGGCGGCGTCACATCATGCAGCGAAGCCGAGAAGCTGTTTTACTCCGGCGCCGACAAGGTCTGTGTCAATACTGCCGCAATTCAGAATCCGTCCCTGATCAATCAGCTCTCTACAGAGTTTGGCGCACAATCGGTCGTGCTGCAGCTGGATGCCCGTCGACTGAATTCGAAATTCCGGATCTTCTACAACACCGGTCGCGATCTGAGCGACGTCGATGCGCAAGAATGGCTCCACGTTGCCCAGGACAACGGCATCGGTGAAGTGCTGGTCACATCAATCGAGAAAGACGGCACAGGCAAAGGCCCCGATCTCGGTCTGATTGAATTCGTCGAGAACAATGTGAGGGTGCCGGTGATCTATGGCGGCGGCATGTCATCGGTGGAACACATCGACGCCGTTCTGTCGAACAGCAGAGCCTCCGGGATTGTCCTGGCGAGTCATCTGCACAATGATGGTGCAGTCATATCCGACATCAAGTCATCCCTGGCAGGTTCAGGGCATGTGATCCGCGAGGATATGGCGGCATGAAAGTTGGCATTGTCACGTGCGGTGGTTCAAATGTGACTAGCGTCGTGAATGCGCTTTCGCATATCGGCGTGGAGCCCATTCTGATTACCCGGCCCGGCGCCGATTATGATTTTCTGATCATGCCCGGTGTCGGCGCCTATGATTCCGGCATCCAGCGTATCAGGTCATCCGGACTGTCTGAGGTGATCCAGGAACACATTGCCCGCAAAAAGCCGTTTGTGGGTATTTGCCTGGGCATGCAGATGCTGTCTATGGGCAGCGATGAAGGGACCGAAACCGGCTTCGGTGTGCTTGAGGGGCAGTTCGTCCTGTTGGGCAAGGACGCTGGCTCGGACGAGCGTCTGCCGCCGAACATCGGTTACAACTACGTCGACTTCGCGACGATCAATGACGGCGGGTTCATGGGGTGTGATTTCAACGGGTATTACTACTTCCTTCACTCCTACGCCTACACGAGAAAACCTGAACCGGCAGATATCGTCGGCGAGGCAAGATTCAACACGGAAGTTTTTTATCCGTTCTTCGTGCGTGACAACATCTGCGGCATTCAGTTCCATCCCGAACGCAGCGGCCGCAGGGGTCTGGCCTTGCTTTCACACGTGATCAAATCCATGGCCGGTTAGGTTAAACTGTCGAGATGTTGAAGCGTGCGGCACTGCGGACGGCAAGGCAATCGGCAAAGGCGAAAGAGCGCGATGAACACGGGTGCAAAAATGGACGTCCTTCTCTGGGGCGGCAAAAGCAAGGCGCGCATTGTCTACCAGAGGCTGATGGAGCGAAGTGACGTCGCGACAATAACAATATTTGAACACACACAGCCGCATGTGGATTTCGACTTCGAGGGACGGCACATCGGTGACATGGCGCAGTTGCGGTCAAGCCTGAGCGATTTGACTCACTTCGTCATTTGCATCGGCGGCGAACACGGCTATGCAAGAGTGAAGACGGCGGAAGCTTTTGTGAAACAGGGACTGGAGCCTGTCGAAATCATCAGCCGGCACTGCTATATCGACGAGACAAGCTCCCTCGGTGTTGGAAACCATGTCATGCCGTCGTCGGCCATACACTGCTTTTGCCGTATCGGGGACTACTGCATAGTCAACACAAGCGCATCCATCGACCATGACTGTCATTTGGGCAACGGTGTTCACGTCATGGGGGCTGCGGCCGTCGCGGGCAATGTGAAGATTGGGGACTATGCGACAATCGGGACAAACGCCACGGTGCTGCCCAACCTGACTATCGGGGAAGGGGCGTTTGTTGGTGCCGGCGCCGTGGTTACAAAGGACGTGGCCGATCACACGGTCGTTGTCGGATCTCCGGCACGGGATGCCGGAAAAAACGAATTCAGATGTTCACAGGAACTCTTGGACCAGCTAAACGCGTAGGGTGCGTCTGAGTTCCACACAACAAGTGGTTGGGTCGTCGTATGCAGGTACGGGCTTATAAATGCATCAAGAAGAAGTAAGGGCCGTTCCGACCGTGAGCATCGGAATGCCCGTCTATAACAGCCGGTCGACCATCACCGACGCCATCGAGTCGATTCTGGCCCAGACGTTCACGGACTTCGAACTGGTGATATCAGACAACGGCTCCACCGACGGGACGTCTGAAATCTGCGAAGCCTTTGCGAAGGATGACGACCGCATCCGGTTCACCCAGCAGGGAAACAACATCGGATCGGACAAGAATTTTGAGTTTGTCTTCGACCAATCGGTTGGCGAGTACTTCATGTGGGCACCTGCACATTACCGCAGAAGTGACAACTTCATTGAAGTCAACCTCAAGGCATTGCAGGAAAATCCGCGTTGCAGCTTCTCTTCATCGCCGAACTGCATGATCGGAAACGAGAACAACCCAAGGAAGCTGGTGTCATTCTCATTGCACGGTTCCCTGTTCGAGCGGGTGTCGAAGTTTCTGGAGAACTGTTGGGTATCGCACGCCTGTTACTATTCCCTGTTTCGGCGTTCCGCCCTCGAGGACTTTCCAAAGATTTCCTCGGTTTACCTTGCGAACGACTGGATTCTGGTTTTGCATCTTCTGGCCAAGGGAGAATTTTCACGAACTCAGGACGGTTTGCTGGTTGTCGGCAAGGGGGGCAGTACCCATGCCAGCTTTCTGTCGAGTTCAAGAACCAGTCCGATCCACTACGTTCTTCCCTTGTATGAGTTTTCCAGGCGCTTCGCGAAGCGCTTCGGCAGCAACAGTGAATTGAGCCGGTGGGAAAAGCTGCGCTTGTTCGTGAAGCTGCTACGGCTCAACGCCTTCGCGACCTGGCGTCAGGTGCAGGTTGAATTCAGCCGCCGGTTCTCTGGCAGGTCAGCGAACTCGCCAACGTGACGCGAAAGCGCTCCGCGCCGACACGGGCTTGGGCCAATGCGCCCCGGGTGGTCAGCGCCGTGTTGCCATGGCATCGATCACGACCTGAATGACACGGTCGATATCGCTGTCTGTCATGTCATGGTAGCTCGGCAGGTTGATTGAACGTTCGGGGATTGACCACGCCGTCACATTACCGGGAACCGCGTCAAACGGCGGCGTCGAGGACAGGGGCGAAAAGAACACCCGCGCGTCAATGTTTCTGGCCTTGAACGCATCTGCCAGGATCTCCCTGGTAATGCCGGTATCCCGGTCGAAAACGTAGCTGGGCATCCAGGCACCGTTGACCGTGTTCGACTGAATCGGGTTGCAGGTAATTTCCGGAATGTCCCTGGCAAACGCCTGATAGGCCGCCAGTATCTCAAGTTTCTTGCCGATGAGTTCATCGACCCGTTCCATCTGGGCGCACCCGATTGCGGCCTGGATATTGGACATCTTGTATTTGAACCCGACTTTGTCCGGCCAGAACTGTTTAGTCTGGGATTTGGCGCGCCCGTGATTGCTGAGCGTCAGAACCTCTTCATACAACTCTGGATCGTCGGTGACGAACATGCCGCCTTCGCCGGTGGTAATGGTTTTGGATCCATGAAAGGAAAAGGTGCCAAACCGCCCCATGGTACCCGCGCGCCTGCCGCGATACTCCGACCCGATGGCTTCTGCTGCATCTTCTATGATCGGGATGCCGTGCTGTTCACTTATGGCAAGCAGGCTTTCCATGTCACACAGATTGCCGTAGATGTGCGTCGCGACGATCGCCTTGGTGCGCGGCGTGATGGCGCGTTCCACCAGTTCCGGGTCGAGGCACCATGTGTCTTCCAGGATGTCGACAAATACCGGCGTTGCGCCAAGGTGAACAATCGGCGATGCCGTTGCCACCCAGTTGGTATCCGCCATGATGACTTCGTCGCCGGGGGATATGCCGAGCGCCGCCATCCCCATATGCAGAGCACCCGTGCAGCTCGATGTGGAAATCGCAAACGCCGATCCCAGATGGGTCTTGAAAGCGCCTTCGAAACGGTGGATGTACTCGTAGCACTTTTCACCCCAGCCATTGGTCGCGGCGTCGTTGGCGTAACTGATTTCCAGTTCGGTAATCGACGGCTTGGTGTAGTGGATGCGGGAATTCATCAGGTTATCTCCAGCTGCGGCACCGCGGTTACAAACAGCGTTCCTTGCTCGGCCAGCCGGGCATTCTGCCGGATCACCTCCGGGGCAATGTTCCAGGGCAGGATCAGCAGGTAGTCCGGGCGGCGACTGTCGAGAGCGGACGGCTCAAGGATGGGGATATGGCTTCCGGGCATGAACTTGCCCTGTTTTGCCGGTGCCGCATCGCAGACGAAAGGCAGCAGATCCGGTTTGACGCCGGCATAGTTGAGCAGCGTATTGCCCTTGGCCGCGGCGCCGTACGCCGCAACACTCTTTCCGGCTCTCTTCTGTTCAAGCAGAAATCGCAGCAAATCGTCCTTGACGCGATCGGCTCCGGCCTGGAACGCGGTGTAGGTTTCGAGAGATTTCAGGCCCTGCCGTACCTCGGTCTCGAGCAGGGTGTCCACCGCGCCCGATGTCGCGCGCGCGGCATCGTCATGGCAACCGTAGACCCGCAGACTGCCGCCGTGCGTTCCCAGTTCCTCCACGTCCCAGACGCGAAGTCCGGCGGCCGCGAAGACTGAACTGACGCTCGAGAGCGAAAGATACGAGAAATGCTCGTGATAAACAGTGTCGAACTGAGTGCTTTCAATCAGACGCATCAGGTGAGGGAACTCAAGCGTCACAACACCATCGGGTTTCAGCGCGGCCTTGAGACCGCGCGTGAAATCGTTGATATCCGGCACATGGGCATAGACGTTGTTGCCGGCGATCAGATCGGCCTGCTTGTTCTCATGCGCCAGTTGCTCTGCCAACCGCACTCCGAAAAATTCACGCAGAACCGGAACCCCCAGTTTTTCAGCCGCTTCAGCGGTGCTGTCAGTGGGCTCGATGCCGAGGCAGGGAATGCCGGCGCCAACAAAGTTCTTCAACAGATAACCGTCGTTGGACGCGACTTCGATGACAAAGCTGTCCCGGTCCAGGGAGAAGTCGTCGATCACTTGTTCCGTGTATCGGGCGGCGTGCTCCAGCCATCCGGACGATGTGCTGGAAAAGTAGGCGTAGTCCGGGCTGAACAGCGCATCGGCCTCGGCGTAATCCTCGGTCTGCACCAGCCAGCACCGGTCACAGACCATGATCTTGAGCGGGTAGTAGACTTCGGGCCCGGTCAGGTCTTCGGGGTTGAGGTAAGCATTGGACGGCGGGGCAAACCCGAGATCGACAAAGGTGTGTTCCAGAGGCGTGGAACAATGACGGCAATTCATAACGTGATACCTGCAAACTCCGGTGTGATCATGGGATGCTGTTGGTCTCTGGCCGAAAGCTCGGCGATTTCGAGGGGCCACTCGATGCTCAAGACAGGGTCACGCGGATTGAGGCCCAACTCCACGCCGGCGTTGTAGGCCGCAGAGTGGCAGTACAGGAGTTCGACGTCGTCTGTCAGGGCCTGGAACCCATGGGCAAAACCCTCGGGGATGAGCAAGGCACGGCCGTTTTCCGCGGACAGCCGCTCGGCATGCCATTTGAGAAAGGTCTCGGATTCCGACCGCACGTCGACTGCAACATCCCAAACCTCGCCCTGGACGCAGCTCACGAGTTTCATTTCGCTGTGCGGCGGCACTTGCAGATGCATGCCCCGAACCGCCGCGCATTTCGTCGTACGGGTATGGTTTATCTGCGCAATGGGTTTGTTCCAGCCGCAAGCGGCCAGCTCTTCAGCGCAAAAAAGGCGAGAGAGAAAACCTCTGTGGTCCCCCAGGAACTGGCGTTCCACGAGCTTCAGGCCCTGCAGCGGAAGATCGTTGACCGTGAACCGGCTCAAGGCATTGCCTCATAGATGTCCAGATCACTATCACATAAGACCTTTGCATCTGCACCCTGATGCTGGGCCCGGTACCAGCCCATGGTGTACTGCAGCGACTCTTGCAGCGACCAGCGGGACCGTGTTCCCAACACCTGCCGGGATTTGGTTGTTTCCAGGACAAGAAGCCCCGCTTCATGCGGCCCTTCGTTGCCGTCACCGAAATGAGTGTCTCCGGACCCATAGGCGGCATGCGCCAACCCGATGACGTCGCGGACGGTTGCAACCTCACCCGATGGAGGGCCGAAATTGTAGGCGCCGGCACAAGAAGCATCTTCCCAGAGACGTTCGGCAAGAGCGAGATAGCCCGACAGGGGTTCGAGCACGTGCTGCCAGGGCCGGACCGCATCCGGCCGGCGGATTTCCAGGACCTGGCCGGACTGCCATGCCTTTACGGCATCCGAGATCAGGCGGTCCATGGACCAGTCGCCGCCGCCGATGACATTTCCCGCGCGTGCGCTTGCAATCGCCACGTCCTGCGCCGACAGAAACGCCGCGCGATAACTTGCAATCGCGATCTCGCTTGCAGCCTTGCTGGCGCTGTACGGGTCATGACCGCCGAGTTCATCGTCTTCGCGGTAAGGCCAGTGCCATTCGTTGTTGCGATAGACCTTGTCGGTGGTCACCATAACCACGGAACGCACGTCTCGCTGCCTCCTGAGCGCATCCAGCAGGTGCACGGAGCCCATCACGTTGGTCGCGAATGTCGCCTTGGGATCGAGGTAACCGGCGCGCACCAGGGGCTGGGCGGCCAGATGGAAAACAATCTCCGGATCGGCACTCGTGACTTCACTGGCAAAACGGTCCGCGTCCCGAATATCGCAAAAACGGCTGTCGCAGATCGCCTTGTTTTCTGCCAGGTCGAAAAGGTTGGGAGTCGTATCCGGCACAAGGCTGATGCCGGTCACTCTGGCACCGAGCCGATTGAGCCAGATTGTCAGCCAGGAGCCCTTGAAGCCGCTGTGCCCGGTGACCAGGACGCGTTTGCCGCGCCAGAAATCAGGATCGGGCTTCCCCGTGTTGTTCACTACCAGACCTTCCACGGTGCGTCCGCGTCAGCCCACAGGCCTTCCAGCAAATTCTTGTCCCGCAACGTGTCCATCGGTTGCCAGAACCCTTCGTGTTCGAACAGCATCATTTGCCCCATGTCGGCCAGGTTGGTCATCGGTTCGGATTCCCAGGCTGTCGCATCGTCGTCGATCAGATCAAGGCATTTCGGAGACAGCACGAAGAATCCGCCATTGATCAGTCCACCGTCACCACGGGGCTTTTCTATAAATCCGGTCACGAGGTCCCCCGACCGTTCCAATGCACCATATCGTCCTGGCGGCTGCACCGCCGTGACGGTCGCCATCTTGCCGTGGCTGAGATGAAAGTCGATCGACGAGCGAATGTCCACGTCGCTAACGCCGTCACCATAGGTGAGGCAGAAGCAGTCTTCGCCACGGACGTAGTCGGCGACCCTTTTGAGCCGACCGCCTGTCTGCGTGTCCTCACCGGTGTCGACAAGCGTTACCTTCCACGGCTCAACATTGCGTTGATGTACTTTCATCTCGTTGGTTGCCATGTCAAAGGTGACGTCCGACATATGCAGGAAATAGTTCGCAAAGTATTCTTTAATGAGATAGCCCTTGTAGCCACAGCAGATGATGAAGTCGTTCACCCCATGCGCCGAATACATCTTCATGATGTGCCACAGGATGGGCTTGCCGCCGATTTCGATCATCGGTTTAGGCTTCAGATTGGTTTCTTCTGAAATTCGCGTACCAAGCCCGCCAGCCAGCAGAACCGCGATCATGACTGTTGTCCCGAGGCATCAAGGGTAAATTCGCGCCCGTAGTGAGTGTAGTCCATTCGAAAATCTTCCGCTGCCAGGAATCGCTTGAGGGCGTCCTGAATTTTCTTGTGTTTTTCCGGTGAAAATTCATCAAGCCATTTGTCATACACAGGTAGCTTGAACTGTTCCCGGTAGCCACCGAGTTGCTCGACGGTCGTTGCGTAATCGTCGAAAAAGAGGTTCTCGCTGTTATAGATGTGCCGCATGAAATAATATTCAAAAACCTGAGTGCGGTCGATCTCCAGATCCAGATTGTCCAGATCCATCAGCATGCGGCGATAGTCACCGACATCCCTGGGATGAAGGTTGAAATCATAGGCAATATGCGGGTTGTTGCGCGACGCGTTGATTACCGGCACGCCGAGGGCTGCATACTCGAAGGCAATTGTTCCGTATACGGTGAGCGCCACATCGAGTCCCTCGGCGATAATCTGTTTGTGAGAGGCGTCGGACGGCAGCAGCGAGAACTTGGGATACCGCTTTATGAACTCCAGTATGATCTCCATTGTGCCGGGCAGGTAGTCCGGATGTGTCTTGATGTACCAGTCGTAGTCGGTGGCCACGGTTATCTTGCCCAGAAAGTCCAGCCATTCGTAAAAGTCGGGGAACAGGTTGTTGCCGTAACTATGCGGGCTGTCGAAGAAACAGTGAGTGGCGATCAGGATTTTCTTGCGCGGCGAGTCCTTGAGCAGCCGTTCTTCACGAATGGCACCGTAGGCGGACTTTTTCGAGTACGCCATGTCGACGCCGACCTCGCCGGCAAAACGCCGTTGAAGTTGGCGCTCCGCCCTGGCGAGCCCTTCGCGTTTGACCGACTCGGACAGCGCGGCGAACCGTTCGCGAAAATAGTGGAAATCGTTGTAGGCATACATGTTTTTCGAATCGAGCCGATAGACATGAGTAACATTGCTTTGAAAAACCGGAATATTTCGGCTGACTGCCAGGCGTAGCGGCATGGCATGATTGTAGACGCAATGACTGAGGTTGACCGCCCTGACGTCATTGTTGTCGAAGAAATCCTGCCAGAACACGAACTGTGCAATTGATTTTTCAAAGAACTTCAGAAACTCAGGTGATTGAATGTCGATGGTCGGTTTCTTGAAGGACCGCAGATAGCTGTCGTAGATCAGGTTGCCGATCCAGACGCCGCCAAGGGTCAGGTCTTCAACGTCGGACTTGTTTCGAATCTGCGGCCCTAGTTTCCCGGTAATTTTCTTGGCAGCCGTCGAATGGGCTTCCGTTGGATCGACATCCAGGTATCCCGTCGTTCCAAACGAACTGTAGGCGCCTACTGTACCCAGCTTTACCGAACGCTTGGCCCACCGGTAAAGGCGCCCCGGCCAGCCACGAAAGGAAGGGGGGGCATAGGCGACCAACTTTGCCTGTTCGCGCTCGGCCAGTTCGTTGGCCAGATAGCTGTAGGCGATGTGGGCGGATGTGATCTCGTTCAGTTCGAACAGAACGACCGGGTTTCGCGTTGTTGCGCCGGAGGACACCGGAAAGACACGGCGATTGTGCTTGATGAAACGCGCCAGGGAAGGGTGCCGCTTCAGCTGTTTGAGACGATCTATGGCTCTATGGATGAATTTGCTTGGCGTCATTCAATTGGCGATACATTAAACCGGGTAATGAGGATCGGACATGCGGCTTGAAGGCCGTTATCGGATTAGACCGTACAACAATGATGAAACGCGCTGTCCGTCGCTCACGGAATGCGATGGGCGGGTTGCTTCATGCTTGAAACCGGCCTTCAACAACGCTCTAGATGAACCAATGTTGGTTTCATAGCAACCGGCGGTGATCTTTGCCAGCCCCAGGGTTTCGAGCCCGTATTCCGATACAGCCTTGATCGCCTCTGCGGCATATCCTTTGCCCCAGCATGCCCTGTCGCCGATCATGAACCCGATCTCTGACCGGTTGTGTGGCGTAACGATCGGTCCCAGCTTGATGTTGCCTATGTGGCGGTCGTCTTCCTTCAGAAACATGCCGAGCATCAGGTTGTCTTTGCTGTCGTTGACAGAAGTGATGTAGTTGACGAGATCGGGCAGTTCCTGTGCTTTCGCAAACCTGATCTCAAGGTATCGATTGACCTCCGGATCGCTGAGCCATGACAGATACGACTGACTGGCATCAGTTGCCTGGAGCGTGCGCAGCATCAGGTTCGGCGTTTCGATAGGGTCGGATAGGATCATGCGGGTTCTTACGGGATTTTTTGCGTGTCGTGGCGGGATGGCTGTGCGTGCTTACACATTCCGGTTCTCGATCAACGTTTCCAGTTTCTCGATTTCGGGCTGGGGCAGTGGCACCGTCCGACCGCCCGGTGGAATGCAACAGACAACGCGCTTGTTCGCCAACAGACCAACCACCATTGCCATTGTCGCACAACCGGCAACAATGTCGCTGTCGACGACTTGAGCCAGCAGGCTATCATCGCTGCCGGTGACAATCGGCAGGTCGAACGCGCTCTTTGCCCAGTCATATTTGTCTGGTTCTTCCTTGGGATGCGGACGAATGGCGATCTGCTCAATCCGGTCTCCAAGACAGTCGGTGTTTGAGAGAAAATACCGCAGGGCATCTTCCTCCGTGTACCCCCAGTATCGCGGGTCGTTGTAGAGCGCCTGAGCGCCTTCGCGCACCGGAGCACAGGCGAAGAGGATCCTGATAGCCCCTTTCCCCTCACGAGGCCGCGCCGGCATCAAGGCAAGCTCTTTGCGGATATCGATAAAATAGGCATTGGAGACAGTTTTGATTTCCACCTCCGGCAAGACTTCCGCGGCCAGTTTTGCAGCGATGTCGTCGCCGACCCAAACTTCATCGGGGAAATTCCAGGTTTCTTCTCTGACAAATCGTTGGCGGTAGTTGATCCAGTGATCGAGAAAAGCGACGCAGTGCTTGCCGCTGTCCCTGGCGAGTCCCATGGTCCGCCATTCTATCTCCGAAGAAAAACTTGTTCCGCAAAAGAACCGTTCGCTGGAGGCCACAAGCTGTTCCAGCGGCATGGTGTCAATCGGGCCCAGTTTCCGGGAAAAAATCTGCCGGGCAGGCCCGTCCAGCATGTAATTGCATTGGAGATTGTTTTGGCGGATGTAACTGGAGATGATTTCCGCACCACCGGCATCATGGGCGACGACACCGATCATTCTGGGATCGGATGAAGACGCTCAAACTCTTCTCTCAGGACGCCGTACTCAAGCACATCGACCCATTCGCCTTCGAGATACAGATGCCGCCGCCGGCGGCCTTCCTCGACCATGCCTAATTGGCCGGCAAGTTTCTGCATTCCCCGATTGGTCGCGGCGGTTCCGCAATAGACCCTGCTCAGGTTGAGTTTTGAAAAGCCATGGCGCAGGAGCGCGGTTCCTGCCAGCAGCCCGACAGATTTGCGCCAGTGCGCGCGTTCACCGATGAGGACGGCGAATTCCGCATTTCTGTTGATGAACGACAGGTTCTGAAGGCTGATATTGCCAATATGTCCATCGTCTTCGTGGCAGATCGCCCAGACGACCTTGTCTTCGCTGTTCAGGCCGTTGTAGAACCCGCGAAACCAGTCGGCATTTTTTCCAAACGTGCCGTGCGAGTTGTACCTGCAGACGTCCTGGTCCTGGAACCACAGCGGATAGCGGCCGGACAGGTCTGCCTCCTCGAGGTTTCTGACGTAGTACCCTTTTGAAATATCGTAGATCAATTTGGCTCTTTCAGGTCACGTAGCAGTGTGGAGTCGACGAAACTTCTATCGCCGGTTTCCGGTTGGACAGGTCTACCACTTCAAGCAACCCGCAACGCTGTCCAGAGGCGAAATCAGCCGCGTCCCGAAGGGATTTCGCCAGAATCGCCCATTTTCGTGCCATTCGTCGTCGAATATGGAAACCATGTCCTTCCTCCTCATGACCCGAAACTGAAC
>JAJFHD010000075.1 GCA_021775805.1 Alphaproteobacteria bacterium
CCTGCCGTATCACGCCGAATCCTTGAACAGTTCGCGGCCGATCAGCATCCGCCTGATTTCGGACGTGCCGGCCCCAATTTCGTAGAGCTTTGCGTCTCGAAGCAAACGGCCGGTCGCGTTGTCGTTGATGTAGCCGTTGCCGCCCAGGGCCTGGATTGCCTCCAGCGCCATCCACGTGGCCTTCTCGGCAGAGAACAAGATGGCACCGGCCGCGTCCTTGCGCGTGGTCTTGCCCGCGTCGCACGCTTTCGCCACGGTATAGACATAGGCCTTGCACGCATTGAGAGCGGTGTACATGTCGGCCAGTTTGCCCTGCATGAGCTGGAACGTGCCGATCGGTTGTCCGAACTGTTCACGGTCGTGAACGTAAGGCAGCACGATGTCCATGCATGACTGCATGATGCCAAGCGGCCCGCCCGAAAGCACGGTGCGTTCGTAGTCGAGACCGCTCATCAGCACATTGACGCCGCGCCCGACACCGCTGACCACGTTTTCCTCCGGCACCTCGCAGTCCTCGAACACCAGCTCGCAGGTATCCGAGCCCCGCATCCCGAGCTTGTCGAGTTTCTGGGCAGTCGAGAATCCCTTGAAGTCTTTCTCCACGAGGAACGTGGTAATGCCCTTGGTCCCGGCATTGGGATCGGTCTTGGCATACACCATCAGGGTATCGGCCACCGGACCATTGGTGATCCACATCTTGTTGCCGTTGAGAACGTAACGGTCGCCCTTCTTCTCCGCGCGCAGTTTCATGCTGACCACGTCGGACCCGGCACCGGGCTCGGACATGGCAAGCGAGCCGACGTGCTCGCCGGTGATCAACTTGGGTAGGTAACGAGCCTTCTGGTCGTCGGTGCCGTTACGGCGAAGCTGGTTGATGCACAGATTCGAATGAGCACCGTAGGACAGACCGACACTGGCGGAACCCCGGCTGATTTCCTCCAGCGCCACCACATGTTCAAGGTATCCCAGGCCCGAACCGCCATACTCTTCCTCCACCGTGATGCCATGGACGCCAAGCTTGCCGAGTTCCGGCCACAGATCCCTGGGGAACTCGTTGGTGGCATCGATTTCCGCCGCCCTCGGCGCAATGTGGTCATCAGTAAACGAGCGTACCGAGTCGCGGATCATGTCTGCTGTTTCGCCAAGCCCGAAATCAAGCGTTGGATATTCGTTAGGGATCATGGTTCTACTTTCAATATTGTCTCTAGATCTGGCTGGACGCCGAATTTCCCTGTGTCAGGCTGCTGCCACCGTCGCGTGGTCCGAGCGACCATGGAGCGCCATGAATGTGCCAAGCATCGTAGCACACAGTTTCTTCTCGCCCTGACGCAATACGAAGACGTCGGAGCGGCAAACCGTCAGCGTCTTGCCACCGCGCACAACCTGCCCCTGAGCGACGAGCCTGTCACCGTCTGCGGGTGCCATCAGGTTGAGTTTGTATTCGACTGTCAGGATTGTGTCCTCCGCGCCGAGCAAAGTGAAGGCGGCATACCCTCCGGCATTGTCGGCTACCGATCCGACCACGCCACCGTGAAAGAACCCATGCTGCTGGCACAGATCGGGGGTGCGGTCGAGAGCGATCATCACGGTGCCGGGTCGGACATCCTCCAGGACCGCACCAAGACGGGTCATGAAGGTCTGTCGCGAAAAACTGTCCAGAGTCCTTTCCGCGAACAGTTCGTTCCGGGGCTTCAGGTCCTGCGCTGTCGGCGTTGAAGTCGGCATCACCCTTGCCCCTCGAGCTCAGCCAACCGTAACCGGCATTTCGCCTCGACGGCTTCGAGCTCCTCCAGCGTCGTTTCGATGTCACGGCGCTTCTGGAACAGGGCCTCACGGCGCTCAGCGATCTTTTCGATCAGAAGCGTCAACTGCCCGGTCTCGCCCGGTTCGGCATCGTACATGCCGATGATTTCACGGATTTCCGCAAGCGACAGTCCAAGCCGCTTGCCGCGCAGGATCAGCTTAAGGCGCACCCGGTCACTCTGGGAGAACAGACGGTGCCGGCCATCCCGCTTTGGGCTGATCATGCCCTCGTCTTCATAGAACCGGATCGTGCGCGTGGTTATGTCGAACTCACGCGTCAGTTCCGTGATCCCGAAATATTTTTCACGTTCCGCCGTTCCAACAGAGGGCATGATAGTGATCCGTTACGCATCGTTTGTCTCAGATACGGAAATACATATTACTATTACGTAAAAGTCAATGTACTTTGTCGAGATACCCGCGTCGTAATGTGCTCATTTCGCCCCGCCTCAGTCTTTATGTGTTGAAATCATCCGGCAGCTAACGAATTATAGGCTGTCAACAGACACTTCACGCGCCTCAAATTTTGGAAAACGGGAAATTCAGAATGTTGAAATTTATCTTAAGCGTAACCGTCGCATCGCTATTTACTTTTGGTGGATTGACGTTTTCCGCTCAATCCGCGGGCAAGTGTCCGGACGCAACGAACAAGAGCCAATGCGAGAAACGTACGAATTGCAAGTGGAAAACCAAGGTCAACCGGTGCGTTCGCAAGTAGCAACGATAATCATTGCTGTTTGAGGCCGGGGTCAGATCGAAACACTTCACTTTAGAACAGCCAGAATGCCGCCAGACCGAGAAACGCAAAGAACCCGACCACATCGGTAACCGTGGTCACGAACACGCTGGAAGCCACCGCCGGATCGATCTCGAAATGGTCGAGCATCAGCGGAATCATGATGCCCGATAGCCCGGCCACGAGCATGTTGATGGTCATGGCCAAAGCGATGACGATGCCGAGACCGGTCTGTCCGAACCAGAAATAGGCGAGCGCCCCCATGATGACGGCAAACACCACGCCGTTCAGCAGCCCGACCAGGGTTTCGCGCATCACCACCCTGAGCGCGTTGGCCGGCGCCAGGTCACGGGTGGCGATGGCACGCACGGCAACCGTCATGGTCTGCGTGCCCGCGTTGCCGCCCATCGACGCCACGATCGGCATCAGCACGGCCAGGGCCACCATCTGCTCGATGGTGGCATCGAACATACTGATGACCAGAGACGCCAGCACAGCAGTCGCCAGGTTGATCAGCAGCCAGACAAAGCGGTTTCGCGTCGTCTCCAGCACCGTATCGGCAAGGCCTTCATCGCCGACACCGGCCAGGCGGTGCATGTCTTCGCTGGCTTCTTCCTGGATGACGTCGACCACATCGTCGACCGTGATCGCCCCCACCAGCCGTTCATCGGCATCGACCACTGCTGCCGACACCAGGTTGTAGCGCTGGAACTGATGAGCCACCTCTTCCTGGTCCCGGTCCACGGGAATGAGCGTCTGCTCCTCGTCCATGATGTCTTCGATCGACCATTCCCGGCGGGTGCGCAGGATGCGACTGACCGGCACCGTGCCCACCAGGTGAAACGACGGATCGACCACAAATATCTCGAAGAAACTGTTGGGCAGGTCGTCGGCCGTGCGCATGTAGTCGATGGTCTGCCCGACCGACCAGAACGGCGGCACGGCAACCACCTCCGACTGCATCAGGCGCCCTGCACTGTCTTCCTCATACTCCAGCGAGCGGACGACAGCCGCGCGTTCCTCTTCCGGCACCTTGGCCAGGATGTCGGCCTGTTCCGCCTCATCGAGGTCTTCCAGCAGGTAGACCGCGTCATCGGTCTCCAGTTCGCGCACGGCCTCGGCCAGGGTCTCGTTCGGCAGCACCTCGAGCACGTCGTCGCGCACCGATTCTTCAAGTTCGGTCAGGGCCGCATAGTTGAGCTCAGTATCGAGCATCGAGACGAACTGTTCGCGCCTGCCCGACGGCAGCAGGGCAATCACGTCAGCCAGGTCCGCCTCGTGCAGGGCGTAAGTCAGCTCGCGCAATTGCGGCAGATCGTCGTCTTCGACCGCCCCGATGATGGCATCGAGGAACTCCGCGGAGACCTCGTCATCCTCGTCGCGTATCTGCAGCTCTTCGGCAATTTCCGCCATGGACCGTCCCTGTTTCGCGACCGCACCGGGAATCACCCAATCCGCGTGCTTTTACGGACTTGTTATAGGAGGTATGACAGCATCGGGAAAACGGCAATTATTGTGGATCGGGGAATGTTGGGGAATGAATTGAGATGTTGTGCCCCGGGGCGCGCCTGGACCGCGTGTTTGTCAAAATGGCCTAAAAATAAAACCACGTCGCAAACTGCAGCCGGAGATTGTCATCGTCCGCACCGCTCTGCAATTCCTGATAGGCCCAGATCCCTTCAAGACCCATGCGCAGCCGGCTCGCCGGGCGCCATATGTAGTTGACGACGAATTTCTGCTGTGTCTGCGACAAACCAGGCAAAAGCGCGTTGATCACGGCATCGTCTTCCTGGTGTGCAAAGCTGTACGCTGCGTTGATGGTTGAGTCGAAGTTCAAACGCAGTCTGACGCCAGCGGCAAAACCGTAACTCTCAACCGTTTTGAGCTTGGTGCCCGCAGCATTGAGCGATACGCCGCCGCCCCGGGATCCGGTAAGAGCCGACGTTCCATCACCGTAGCTGCCGGTTGCATGAAGCGAGACCACATCGCCAAGCGGCATATCGAAACCGGCTGAAACGCTCCAGCCAACGTCGCTGTCCTGGAACACGCCCGCGCCATTGCCGTTGCGGCCGACGAGTATTTCCTTGACGAGGGCGGAAACCCCGAACTGCCCGCCAAGCAAATCAAAGTTTGCCTTTGCGGCAAGATCCGGAAGTCGGCTGTCTTCTACAGCACCACTGATCAAAAAATCATTGCGTGGGTCCTGCAAGGCGATGGCCCATGACACCGGACCAGTGCTCGACTTGAGCTGAATCTGTTGGGACCGGGACGCATTAAAACCTGATGTGCCCACCAGGCCACCGAAGTCCACTGTCGGGATCTCACCGGCAAAGTGATAGTGAGTTGACCACGATTGGCCTGCACCGAGTGTCAGTTTCGGTGTCAGATCCCATTCTCCCCAGGCATGGCGAAGACGGAACGACTCTGTGCCTAAACCGCTGCCTTCGAAGTCGCCTTCGATCAGGGTCCGGATCTGACCAACAGCCGTGTCACTGCGCGAACGGATACGGAAGCGGGACTGGTTGGCAAAAGCAGCAAACGTTTCGTTGTCGCCGCCACCGATTGCGACAGCGGCAGGAGACGCGGAACGGCCCAGGGGGTTGTGGGTGTCGTAGACAAAGTCAGCTTTGACATAACCGCTGACGGATACTTCCGTGACAGGAGCCGGAAGGTCGGCAGTCGGCGTGATCGCCACCGTGAAGCCGCGATCTTCTTCAAAATTGTGGTTGACGGGACCATCGTTGGTTTCAAGAGAACCACGACGGAGTGTCATGTAGCCCGCACCCTCCGGAACACCGGCAGATATGACAGGTCCAGCAGACTGGATTGAGTTGACACGTGACTGAAGGTCCTCGAGCTGAGCCTTGAGTGCGCTCAGTTCGTCAGCCTGCGCGGTAGCGGCAACCGCCCCCAGGGCACAACCCGCCAACAGTACAGATTTAGAAGTATGTTTCATTGCGAACAGGTTCCCTGCAGGAGCACTGGCTTTGACGAACAATCTGTGAGACGGGCACGCGTCGATGATGGAATTTCCAACACCAGACGCCCTTAACAAAATTAGAGAAAAGCAACCACAAATTTGTCGAAAAGGCTCCCCACAACGTTGGCAGAACCCTGTGCGGACCGAATCGTAAACGAATGTTGCGACGTCGTCGCCGTAAACTCAAGGATTGATCGTGTCGTCTGACTTGGTATTTCGAATTTTGTTGCCAGAAAGTGACACACTTTTGTGGCTTTGAGGCGTTACTGGATTTTGAACAAAACCATATTCACGACAACATAAACGGGCAACCGTTGTCGGTGCTGGCCTGGTTTCCCAAAACTGGTCCACTGCATCAACGATCAACTTCGCAGCACGCTCTTGGCCTTGTCCATGAGGCTGCCAAGGCGCACCAAGTGATGCTTGTCGCCATAGGCCCGCAGCACGTTTTTCTTCGCCACTGTCAGAATTTTCAAGGCCACGCGAACCACTTTAGTGGCGCCGACCTGAGCCGCCGCATCTCTGAACACGCGTGCCACCGGGTGATAGTCCGCATTGTTCGAAAGACGACGGCTGATCGACTTGAGAGCCTCGGACACGCATTTGATGCGCTGTTCCAGTTCCAACGGAGCACACGCGTTGAGGCTCGCCTCACCCTCGGCAACCGTTCGGTCGGTAAAGCCGGAATCAAATGACTGAGCAGCACTACCATCTTCCGCCGAGGCTCCGTCACCCTCCTCCTGGGCATGGGACACTCCAATAAAACTGGTCGTCCCCAGTACAACCATGAAGGCAATAAAAAATGCCGCAAATGCTCGTGTAACCGGATACCCTGTTGTCGCCTGACCCGCCATTTACAGTCGTTCTCCAGATGTCTTTCGATTCGGGGCGCATCGTAGCTGTGACCCGCCATCAAAGGAAGGAGATTCCTTCCGCGAACCCTGAACCCGTGCCAAATCCGTCAACTTTTGGCCTCTCATGAACGGGCGGAAATCGGGACGGTATCCGCTACCATCGTGCCAACACAGATTACTCCATCTCCCCAATCTCACCGTGCCTGAACAACTCTTCCGGTTCGCCATACTCCCCGATATCGGGATCGGCCGTCCGGGCCCAGGCGATGACGCCGGAATGAGCGGTTGCCAGCGCCTTGGCCTTCCGCACGGCTCGGTCCGCACTGTCGAACTGCATCGGCTCCATTGCCGGTAGAAGTTCCCCGGTCTCTGGATCCGGGTCAAAGGCGATGACGACGATAAGGCGCTTGAGTTCGGTCATTCTTCAACTCGTCCCCGATCTGGGAGCTCTCGGATTGTCTCGTAGCCGTTCTCACGAAGCGCATCTATGGCAGGAAATCTGCGTTTCAGATATGCCACCACATCATTGAACAGATCGGGGGCTTCAACTCTGACGCTTGGTTCTTGGCCTGAGAACGGCCCAAAGATACTCACCTTGTGTGCTTCTTCAAGATACGATCTCGCCGTGCAGTGAGAACCATTTCTTTCAAAACGATACACGAGATAGTTGTAGTACCACTCGGTTTGGCCCTCGATGATGACTTCATCAACTTCGTGGCGGATTTCGACTGGAATTATGGCATCGCTCTCTGGAGTTTCGATCTTGATGCTGTTCATATCCAAATACTCTCAAGGGCAGCGCCAACGTCTGTCGAACTTTATCACAGATCTTTCCCCATAACCTCCCGCCCTTCAAATCTCCCCGGTCCAGGCACTCATCCGCCTTCATGGCTGAAACCAGAGACGCGTGCCTT
This sequence comes from Alphaproteobacteria bacterium, assembly GCA_021775805.1. Classification (GTDB taxonomy): domain Bacteria; phylum Pseudomonadota; class Alphaproteobacteria; order Rhizobiales; family JAJFHC01; genus JAJFHC01. The sequence goes on from JAJFHD010000075.1 coordinate 7,288, forward strand.
CCATATCTGCGGATCATCTCTTGTGCCTTGAGTGCGGCATTGCCCAACAACGCACTGCTGTCACTTCACAGATCACCGCCGCACATCAACCAAATGTCATGTAAAATGTCGGGAGGCAACGGCATCGTCCGTCTTAAGAGCGACAGAGAACCTTCCAGGAGAATCCCATGCAGTATTCGATCTTGATCTACGGCACCGAGGGCGTCTGTGACCGGGTGCCGGACGGTGAGCAGGAGAACCTCATGGCCGGGCATCACAGGCTTCAGGCCGATCTTGCCGCGAAAGGCGATTTTGCGGTTGCCAGGCTCATGCCCACCAGCAATGCGGTATCGGTCAGGCCTGCGGCGGGCGGTGACGGCAAGACGCTTGTGGTCGATGGTCCCTTTGCCGAGACCAAGGAGCAGTTCCTGGGTTTTTATGTGGTCGAGTGCGACACGCTGGATGAGGCGATCGCCTATGCCGAACACATATCGTCGCCAGATGTCACGCTTGAGATCAGGCCTGTGTCGTGGGGTGGTGGCCTTCTGGGTAGCGAATGACCGGTGCCCATCAGTGGCTTGACGCGCGCTTTGGCGAGATCAGGCCCAAGGCGGTCGCTGCCCTGACACGCTACTTCCGCGATGTCGATCTGGCCGAGGAAGCCTTTGCGGCGGGCTGCGTCCGAGCCCTGAAGTCATGGCCCGAAAAAGGCCAGCCTGACGATCCGTTCGCCTGGCTCCTGACGGTTGCCCGCAACATCGGGCGGGACATCCTGCGCCGCCGGGCCCGGCCCGTGACCGACGAGGCTTTTGTCTTCCCTGCCGATCCACCGGAGGACATCTCGATCGAGACCCTCGACGCCCGGGGCCTGCGCGACGATGTCCTGCGCCTCCTGTTCATATGCTGCCACCCAGCACTACCGCCTCAGGACCAGTCGGCGCTGGCCTTGCGCATTGTCGCCGGCCTGTCGGTGGAGGAAATCGCACGCGCCTTCCTGATCAGGCCCCGGGCCATGGAACAGCGCATCACCCGGGCCAAACGCACCATCGCCCAGGCCGACATTCCCTTTGAGACGCCGGATCTGGCTGAACGCCACAAACGCATGACCGCCGTCTCCCTCATGGTCTATCTGCTGTTCAACGAAGGCTGGTCGGCAAGTTCGGGCGACACCCAGATCAAGGCACCGTTGTGCGAAGAAGCCATACGGCTGGCCAGGTTGTTGCTCGATTTGTTCCCTGCCATCAGCGAACTGATGGGCCTGCTCGCCCTGTTTCTGGTCCAGCATTCGAGACGCAGGGCAAGGATCGACAGCAACGGCGGCCTGGTGCCGCTCGACGCCCAGGACCGCACCGCCTGGGACCGGCCCATGATCGCGGAAGCAAAGGCTCTGCTGGAAAAGGCGCTGCGACATGGCTCTGCCGGCCCCTACCAGATCCAGGCAGCCATCGGGCTCGTCCACGCCGCTGCGAACGCACACGAGGAAACCGACTGGCCGGAGATCGAGCGGCTCTACGCAGCCCTTTACGCACTGGAACCGACACCGGTGGTCAGGCTCAACCATGCCTCTGCCGTGGCCAAGGTCAGGGGACCGCAAGCAGCCCTCGACATGATTGACCCGCTTGCAGCCGAACTGGACACATACCGGTGGTATCACGCCGCCCGCGGCGCCTTCCTGTTCGAGTTGAAGGACTATGCGGCTGCCAAACAGGCCTTCGAGCGGACCGTCTCATTGGGGCCGACCGACCAGGAAAATCACTTCCTCGGGCAAAAAATCGCCGCTTGTGAAAAATATCTCGTTTGAGGTGTCGGAACCGCGGCCGGTTCTTCGTCTTAGAAACATCTGCACCGCCCAAACAACATTGTGCAGACAATACTGAAACGGAGACTGACATGAACGAACATATGACAAGGCCGGGCGTTGCCGGCTGGATCCAGTACACAGGCCCGGACAACACCGCGGCCAAACAGTTCTACCGCGATGTCGTCGGCTGGACGATTACCGACATGCCGATGCAGGACGGCTCCAGCTATTCCGGCATCATGGTCGGCGACAGCCCGATCGGCGGTTTCTCTCCCTACCCGGAAGACCGTGGCAACTGGACCGCCTTCATCACGGTCGACGATGTCGATGCCTGCGCCGCCCGGGCAACCGACGCCGGTGCCACGATCCTGTCCGGCCCGATGGACGCGCCAGGCGTTGGCCGCATCGTTACCCTGCGCGACCCGCAGGGCGCCCGGATCGCCCTGATCACCTATCAAAGCATGCAAGCCTAACGGCCGCCGCAGACCGAACCACAGGAAAGCACCAGATGGCCTTCTCCCATACCGTCCTGTTTATCGCACTGTTTGCGCTGATCCAGACCCCCATGACGATTGTTGTGGGACTTCGACGTCTCAAGACCGACATTCACTTCCTCGATGGCGGCGACGAGACACTGTTGCGGCGCATGCGAGCCCATGGCAATTTCACCGAAACCGTGCCGATTGCACTCCTCGCCATGGCAGCGGCTGAATACAGCAGCGCACCGTCCCTGCTGCTCTGGGCGGGTGGCGGTCTGCTGTTGACCGGCCGCCTTGTCCACTATGCCACGCTGATTCAGGTTGGCTGGGGCAATGGCCGTGCGGTCGGCATGGCGTGCACATTCGCCACGCTCGCGAGCTTTGCCGTGTACAGTTTGCTGGCACAGGCCGGCGTGTTGTGAAGGAGGACATCATGGCCTATGACGAAGACCTTTCCGACCGCTACCGCGATGCACTCGAAGGCCTTGCCGGGGTGTCCGAGAAACGCATGATGGGCGGGCTTTGCTTTCTGCTCGACGGCAACATGATTGGCGGCGCCGACCGCACCAGGGACGGCGCCGGTCGCTTCATGTTCCGCGTCGGCAAGCACCGGCATGCCGAGGCCATGGCCAGGACGGGGGCTGCAATCATGGAAATGGGCGGCAGACGCATGAGCGGCATGATCTTTGTCGACGCCGATACCTGCAGCGCCGACGCCCTGAAGGATTGGATGTCTTTCACCCTGGAATTCACGGCAACCCTGCCGCCGAAGTAACGGAACGACGCGAGGAACCAAGAATGCAGAATATGGAGACCACAGCATTCCCGGGATTTGCTCCTGAGACGGTACAATTTCTCAAGGCCCTGAAAACCAACAACAGCCGTGAATGGTTCACCGCAAACAAGAAGACCTACGAGCAGGTCTACAAACGTCCTGCGAAGGCGTTCAGCGGGGCGATGGCAGCCGAACTCGAACAGCTTACCGGTATCCCTCACGCATCGAAGATCTTCCGCGTCAACCGCGACCTGCGGTTCGCCAAAGACAAGACCCCCTACAACACGCACCTGCACATATCTTTCATTCCGCACAGCGATCTGGCCACCCCGCCCTGCTGGTTCTTCGGATTGGACACCGGGTCCCTGGCGCTGGGCGCCGGTGTGTTCGGCTTCGACAAGACCATGCTCGAGGTTTTCCGAAACCGCATCGACAGCAAAGACGGCGACCTGCTCCAGAGCCATTTGTCGACGTTGCGTTCAAACGGCGTCCGGATCAGCGATCCGGACCTCCAACGCGTGCCATCAGGCTACCCGAAGGATCACCGCCATGCCGATCTGCTGCGCCACAAGGGGGTTTCGGCCTGGATCGACTTTGAAGACACGGATGCCGCCATCGGCGACAGCGTTGTGGACACCTGCCTCAACGGTTTCAAGCGCTTATGGCCGGTATTTGACTGGTTGCTTGAAATGAAAGCAGCGTAAGAACCTGTCGGCGACATCCCACTGCAAATGGATGCAGAAGCAATTGCGTCGTTGCTGGAATTTAACAACCTGCAAACAGGAAATTGGTGCGGCCGAGAAGACTCGAACTTCCACGGGTTTTACCCCACAGCGACCTCAACGCTGCGCGTCTACCAGTTCCGCCACGGCCGCCCGTATTCGACTGGTGCGCCGGATGTATCAAATCCTGACGCGTCGAACAAGCACTCAATTCGCTATCCGGGGATTATTTCAGGGCAATTTCACCGCTCGTGGTCGGAACGGCCGAGGATTTCGGAAACCTCCACGGCAATCTTGTCGTCACTGACCACAATATCCCCTATCGCCACGGGGATATTGTTTGCCAGCACGTGGACCTGATCGTCCTCGTGGGTCTCAAGCTCGATCACGGCACCACGGCCCATGCGCAGGAGCTGCTGGATCGGCATCCGGGCGCGGCCCAGGACAACGGCGATTTCGATGGAAACACCGGTTACACTATTCACGAACGACCTCCGAACCCCTAAAAGGGACAGACGCAACACCACTAAGATCAGCGCCCAGCAAAATTACACGTCAATCCTACAGTTCCATTTTATGGTTACCAGTTCGTTAAGCAGTGAGACCGGAAAGCAAAAATGCAAGGCCCAGCCCCCATCCAGACACGCGACGCCCTCGCGCCAAGCCCGGCATTTCGGACCGACGGCAAGCCGGTCGAATGGTACACAAGCGACCACCCGGTGCCTTACCGGCAAGCACTTCAGGAAATGGAACGCCGTGCGGCGCTGATATCCGAAGGCAGGGCCGCCGAACGCGTGTGGCTTCTGGAGCACCCGCCGCTTTACACAGCCGGGACCAGCGCCAATACCGCTGACCTTATCGATCCAGGGCGGTTTCCGGTTCATCAGACCGGCCGCGGCGGCCAGTACACCTATCACGGGCCAGGCCAAAGGGTTGCCTATGTGTTGCTGGACCTGAAGGCCCGCCGGCCCGACGTGCGCGCCTTCGTCGCCGACCTGGAGCGCTGGATCATATCGTGCCTGGGACACTTCAATGTCACCGGCGAACGCCGTGAAGACCGGGTCGGTGTCTGGATTGCCCGGCCCGATCAAGCGGCCGGACGCGAGGACAAGATCGCCGCCATCGGCATTCGCATCCGCAAATGGGTGACATTTCACGGCATCAGCCTCAACGTAGACCCTGATCTCGATCACTTTTCAGGGATTGTCCCCTGCGGTGTGCAGCATCACGGCGTCACCAGCCTTGTCGACCTGGGCCTGCCGGTCACCATGGACGATGCCGACCTGGCGCTCAGACAGAGCTTCGAGTCGGTCTTCGGGCCGACCGTTCAGTCGAAGGCATCCGCCGTGGCACCGCCCAGAGGGTCCGGGCCATAATCGTTCGGTCCGTCGGTTCCCTTGAGAATGCCAAGATCAACGATCCACCAAACGGTAACACCAAGAATGAACACCACAGGTACTACAAACAAGCTGGCATCCATAAACATGAAGACGATAGTCACTACGGGCAAGAACAGGAGAAGCACCCACCATCCTGATTTGCCCCTGTCATGGCACCGCTTTATGTACACGCAGAGTGTCGGGTAAATTAGCGCAAGGGAAATCAGGCTTCCGATAATCCCAGTGCCCACGACCGAAGAAACTACGAACTGCACCACAAACATTATTGCCACGCCGATCCAGAATGGTTGACGGCTAATCCGACCCTCATGGGATAAAAATAGCCGGTTCCAGTCCAACTGGTTCATGTTCCCCTCCTGCAGTTCAATGCGACGCAAACTTCCACTCACCAGGTGAGTCGGAGACTGCAGCCTAACACCGAACACCCGGTATCTGTCAAAGGTAAGGCCTTGGGGAACCGACGCCTATTCGATTGCCGGCAGAGCGCCGCCATCGTGGAGTTCGGGTGCCGGGCGATGGCGCCGCCGGACCAACATGGCACGTTCATGAAGCCGGCCTATGATCCTGCTGGCCGTACGTTCGAACAGGAAGGGGAAAATGCCGTGTATCAAACAAACCGCAAACCCGGTCAGCATCCAGCAGGCAAACGACAGGCTTGCGGTCAGGTGCTGGCCATAGGTTTCACCAACCGATGACGGGTGTTCCGTAAAGAGCTTGTCCATGGCACGCATTCCTCCTCAACCGGAATGAAATGGTGCGCTCAAATAGTTAGCGATGGGTAAACGGACATGTCTGTCTAGCGGGTTTGCACGGCAGAAATGTTACGGGTCTGCGTATCGTGAGGATGGCTCAGTTTCGCCCGGTTGACGACCATGCGGTCATGCAATCGTTCAATTATCCGGCTGCCGCTGCGTTCGAACAGGAACGGAACAACCGCATGAACCAGACACAGAACCGTCCCCAGCGCCATCCATCCGGAAAACGAGGCCGCATGTCTCAAGTGTTGAAAATATGTTTCGTCGACAGAATCAAGGTGGCGGGTGAAGCGTCCGTTCATGGTCGTGTCCTCTGTTTTTCGATGAGGCGCATCATGCCCCAGCCGCCGCAGAATGTGATTTTGTTCTTTTTAGTGAACAGGCGAAATTGTGGAAATTTATTCCAAATAATTGTATAAATGTAGAATGGATCTGACAGACAAGAAGATTTTGCGCGAACTCCAGCGCGATTCAGACAGGCCGGTTTCAGCGATCGCGGAAGCCGTCGGCCTGAGCACTACGCCGTGCTGGCGGCGCATTCAGAACATGGAAAAGTCCGGTTTGATCAAGCGCCGGGTAGCCCTCCTCGATCGAACGGCCCTGAACGTTGGGGTAACGGTGTTTGTCAACATCAGAACAAATGAACACTCATCCCAATGGCTGGATGAATTCGCAGCACGCATCTCCCGGATTGACGAAGTCGTCGAATTCTACCGGATGAGCGGCAATGTCGACTACATGCTGCGCGTCGTGGTGCCGGATATCGACGCTTATGACAGTGTCTACAAACGTCTGATCGAGATCCCGGGACTGGGCGACGTGAGTTCGGCGTTTGCCATGGAAGAAATCAAATACACAACCGAACTGCCGCTCGGATACGCGTCGTGAGACGGCTTGCGGACCGGTTCTATTCGAAGTCCATGATCACTTCATCGACCGCCAGGATATCACCGGCATTGCAGTGAATCTTGCCAACCGTCACGTCGCGTTCGGCCCGCAGGATGTTTTCCATCTTCATCGCCTCGACCACGCACAATACTTCGCCTGCCTTGACGGGCTGCCCCACGACAACGGCAATAGACACCACCAGGCCCGGCATGGGGCACAGGAGCATCTTTGAGGTGTCCGGCGGCAGCTTGACCGGCATCAGTGCCGCAAACTCAGCCTCCTGCTCAGTGAAGACAAAAAAGTCCTCTTCGACGCCGCGATGGGTAAGACGGTATCCGTTGAGGATCCGCGACACCTGGATGGCAAAGGCCCGACCGTTGACTTTGCCGCGCCAAACCGGTTGCCCCGGAGTCCATGTGGATTCGACAACCGATTCCACATCGTCGTCGCCGTGAGACACACGAATGAACGGCCCATCGTCGACAATATCGACGGTGTGGTTTTCCCGGCCGATCTGGACCACCCGCCGTTTCGTGAATTCCACCGCCCGGCCGCCGATCTGCCCGGTGATGTGACGCTTGCGCTCATTTTCCTTGTGATCGAGGCCAGCGACAACCGCCACCAGACGGCGCTTAAACTTTTCCTTGAGTTCCGCCCCGGCAAACCCGTCAGGGTATTCTTCGGCGATAAACGCTGTCGTAAGGCGGCCCTCCTTCCAGCGCGGATGAGCCATCAACGCGGCCAGGAACGGAATGTTGTGCTGGATGCCGTCTATATGAAAGGCGTCGAGTGCGTCCGACATATGCGCAATCGCAGCATCGCGGTCCGGCCCATGCGTGCATAGCTTTGCAATCATCGGATCGTAGTAGACCGATATCTCGCCACCTTCGTAAACGCCGGTGTCGTTGCGCACGGTCAGACCGTCCTCGTCACGCCCCTCCTCCGGCGGCCGGTAGCGCACCAGCCTGCCGGTCGACGGCAGGAAGTTCCGGTAAGGATCTTCCGCATAGATCCGGCTCTCGACGGCCCAGCCGGTCAACGTAATGTCATCCTGCTGCAGCTGAAGCTTTTCTCCCGCTGCGACCCGGATCATCTGCTCGACCAGGTCGACCCCGGTTATCAGTTCGGTCACAGGATGTTCCACCTGTAGCCGCGTGTTCATTTCCAGGAAATAGAAGTTGCGTTCAGCGTCGACGATAAACTCCACCGTGCCCGCACTCTCGTAGTCCACCGCCTTCGCCAGCGCCACCGACTGCTCGCCCATGGCCCGGCGCGTCTCTTCATCGAGGAACGGGCTGGGCGCCTCCTCGATCACCTTCTGGTTGCGGCGTTGGATCGAGCATTCCCGTTCGCCCAGGTAGATCGCACCGCCATGCTTGTCGCCCAGCACCTGAATCTCGATATGGCGCGGTTCGGTGATGAACTTTTCGATGAACACCCGGTCGTCGCCGAAACTGGAGCGGGCCTCGGACATGGAGGACGCGAAACCCTCCGCCACCTCGTCGCGGGAGTTGGCGATCCGCATGCCTTTGCCGCCGCCTCCCGCCGACGCCTTGATCATCACCGGATAGCCGATTTCGTCGGCAATCTTGACCGCCTCCTCGGCGTCGGCAATTACGCCCAGGTAGCCAGGCACCGTGTTGACATTTGCCTCGTTGGCGAACTTCTTCGACGCGATCTTGTCGCCCATGACCTCGATCGCCTTGACGTTGGGACCGATGAAAGCGATGCCGGCGTCCGCAAGGGCCTTCGCGAAAGCGGCATTCTCGGAGAGAAAGCCGTAACCCGGATGAACCGCCTCGGCGCCGGTCCGGCGAATGGCGTCAAGGATATTGTCGATCACCAGATAAGACTGGGTGGCGGCCGCAGGCCCGATGTTGACAGCCTCATCAGCCATCGAAACATGGAGCGCCTTGGCGTCGGCGTCGGAATAAACCGCCACCGTGGTGATGCCCATCCGGCGTGCGGTCTTGATCACCCGGCAGGCAATCTCACCTCTGTTGGCAATCAGTATCTTCTTGAACATAGGGCTTTCCCCGAGGTGGGTCTTCCGTCAAAGCGGAATGTTGTCGTGTTTTTTCCAGGGATTCTGGAGTTCTTTGTTGCGCAGCATGAAGAGCGCGCGCACGATCCGTTTCCGGGTCGAATGCGGCATGATCACTTCATCGATGTAGCCCCGTTCGGCCGCAACGAAGGGCGAACAGAAACGATCTTCGTATTCCTTCGTACGCTTTTCGATTTCTTCCGGATTGTCGAGGCTTTGGCGATGAATGATCTCGACCGCGCCCTTTGCCCCCATCACAGCAATCTCGGCCGACGGCCAGGCATAGTTCATATCGCCGCGCAGATGTTTCGACGACATGACATCATAGGCACCGCCATAGGCCTTGCGCGTAATCACCGTTACTTTGGGAACCGTCGCTTCGGCATAGGCGAACAGAAGCTTCGCGCCATGCTTGATCAGCCCGCCATACTCCTGGGCCGTGCCGGGAAGAAAGCCGGGCACATCGACAAAAGTCACCAGCGGAATGCCGAAGCAGTCGCAAAACCTGACAAACCGGGCAGCCTTGCGGCTCGCATCGGAATCGAGAACCCCGGCAAGGGCCATTGGCTGATTGGCAATAAACCCCACCGTACTGCCGCTGACCCGGCCAAATCCGACAATGATGTTCTTGGCAAAACCCTCCTGAATCTCGAAGAAATCCCCTTCGTCGGCGACTTTGCGGATCAGCTCTTTCATGTCGTAGGGCTGGTTGGGGTTGGTCGGCACCAGGGTATCGAGCGATGCCTCAACACGCCCGTCGTCGTCGAAACTGGGCAATTGCGGCACGTCTGCGGTGTTGCTTGAGGGCAGGAAATCCACCAGACGTCGCATCTGCAGAAGCGCTTCGACATCGTTGTCGTAGGCGCCGTCGGCAATCGAGGATTTCGTGGCGTGAACGCTCGCGCCACCCAGCTGTTCCGCCGTTACGGTTTCATTGGTCACCGTCTTGACCACATCAGGTCCGGTCACGAACATGTAGGAGGTATCGCGCACCATGAAAATGAAATCGGTCATGGCCGGCGAATAGACATCGCCGCCAGCGCACGGCCCCATGATTACCGAGATCTGCGGGATGACGCCCGACGCCAGCACGTTACGCTGAAAAACTTCGCCATAACCGCCAAGTGCCGCCACCCCCTCCTGGATGCGCGCGCCACCGGCATCGAAGACACCGATCACCGGTGCCCGGTTCTTCAAGGCCATGTCCTGGACCTTGGTGATCTTCTGGGCATGGGTCTCCGACAGCGACCCACCGAACACGGTAAAATCCTTGGCAAACAGATAGACCACCCGCCCGTTAATCGTGCCCCAACCGGTCACAACCCCGTCGCCCGGGATCTTTTGGTCCTGCATCCCGAAGTCGGTGCACCGGTGCTCGACGAACATGTCGAATTCCTCAAACGAGCCGTCGTCAAGCAGCAGGGCAACACGTTCGCGCGCCGTCAGCTTGCCGCGCTTGTGCTGAGCCTCGATCCGCCGTTCGCCGCCGCCAAGCCGCGCCACATCGCGGCGGGCCTCAAGTTCTCCCAGGATGTCCGTCACTGCTCTTCATCCCTCACTTCGAAATGTCATCTCACGCCCTCTTGTTTAGCACTTGAGACAAACCGTGCAACTTACCCATTGGAATAACGTTACGAATGGTCGCACGCGGCTCTGGTTTCAGCCAGGGGGTTCGTTTTATTTGCACGGTGCGTCGTCCCCAACTGAAGTCGTGCAACATGTGGATCGGCGAGGAGATCCCGGCTCAAGGCCGGGAAACGGCACGGTTCTGGCGACCCGCTTCAGGGTCGTCCCCGAACCGTGACAGCGCCGATAGGTTGTCCACAAACGGATCTCCGCCCTCCCTCGTGTCCCGGCCTTGAGCCGGGATCCACTCACCTGTCCATACGGCCCACCATCGCGATTGGGTAATGGTTTAGAGATCGAGCGAAGTCTATTTCTCGCCGCGCCAGCCTCAGGCCAACAAGGAAACATACCGCAGCGCCGCCGAGTACTCGCTCAATCGCGCAGCACGGCGTTTCCCGGCTTCCTCATCGCTGCCCCATTGTTCGATTTGCCAGTCTTCATCCACATGGGCTGCGGCCCATCCGGCCTGCTCGCTCACATCGCCCTGAACAAGGGCCAGGGCAATCAACACCGAACCGGTCAGATTGGAAACCGTGTGAAGTGCAGCCAGCGTAAACGCGTCGTGATCGTCAATTTGCTGCCTGAGCAGGTTGAGTGTCTCGGGAGGTTGTGCCTGAAACATCACGCCCTGCACGAGGATAAACCGGGCACCGATGGCCGTTTCGATCGATCTAAGAACCGCGTCCCAATGCTGGGCCTGGCGGGCAACCAGCGTGTCGGGGCCATCCGCACGGTAACAAACAAGGTCGCTGGCCCCGAAGGCCGCCAGTTCGTCGACCACGTCAGCCCGGTGGCCCTCAATCCGGTCATTCGCCGAATTTGCGTGTTTCGTCAGCGGCATGAGCACGGGATCGATCACATCTTCCTGGGCATTCCATTCCCCGGCAATGGCTTCGGCCAGGGCTTTCTTCGGAACAGTCAAGAGCCGTTTGAGCGGCGTCTTGACCGGCCTGCCGTCGAGTTCGATTCCGAACCCCGTGTCATGCTCCGTTGCAGCTGCCCGCTCATAGAACCGTTTCGGAAGATTGCGGTCCAGACGCCCGATCTTTGCAATCCCGTCAGATACGATTGACGCGCGTTCCTGATTGTCGGTCATTGGAGTACCCCTTCTGCAAACCCCGGCAGCACGATAGAAAGCGCCTCGTCCAGTTGTGTGAACCGGTCGATGATCATCTCTGCTCCTGCGCCTTCCAGCGATGACCGGTCATGATAGCCCCACGAAACCCCTATTCCCTGAACACCCGCAGCTCTCGCCATTTCCATATCGAACACGGTATCACCGATCATGACCGTCCCGGACCGTTCTGCGCCGGTCTCGTTCATGGCCTGCTCCAGCATGGCAGGGTGCGGCTTCGACGGCGCATCGTCTGCGGTTTGAATAGTGGCAAAGCATCCCTCGAAAGCGTTCTCGCCGATCAACCGGGCAACACCGCGCTGGGATTTGCCGGTAGCGACCCCGATAAGTACGTTCGATCGCTGAGAAAGCCGCCTGATCGTGTCGGCGGCATCGGCATAAAGCGGTTCGACTGACGGTCCTTGGGTCCGTAATGCAAAACAGGCATTCCGGTAGCTCTGGGCGACACTCTCAATTGTCCGGTCGGCTTCATTGGGCAGCAGATTTTTCAATGCCACGGCAATCGAAAGTCCTACGCCGGAGAGGATCGACGGACGGTCAGGCGCTGCAAAGCCATGATCGACAAAGGCCTGCGCCATAGCGGTCACGATGACATTCTGACTGTCGACGATCGTACCATCGCAATCGAACATCAGGAGAAACAAGCCTTGGGTCACACATCGAACTCCGCAAAAAGGTCCTCGTCCGGCATCATGTCAAGGTTGAGAAATGCCCAGGTCCTTTTCATGTGATCAGGCATTTCGGCTTCGAGTTCGAGCCTGCCGCGCACCGGATGCGGCAATGACAGGCTGCGGGCATGCAGATGCAGGCGCATTTCGATTTCGCCGCCCGGATTGGAATGCCGGTCGCCGTACTTCCGGTCGCCGACAATGGGATGCGCGATTGCAGCCATATGCGCGCGCAGCTGATGGGTCCGGCCGGTTTCCGGCCTCAGCACCACCCACGCGGTCGTCACGCCGGCATTGGTAACCGTTGCATAATGGGTGACGGCCCGCTGGGCCTTGGGGTCTTCGATCTCAACCGCACGAACCCGCTGCTCACCTGCATGCCCGGTCTTGGCCAATGGCATGTTGATGGTGCCGTTGGCGGGTCTGGGAGCACCGGAGACCAGGGCCCAGTAGGTTTTCCTGATATCTCTGGTCTTGAACAGCCGTCCAAGATCTGTCGCAGCCTTGCGCGTTCGGGCAAGCAGGAGAACGCCGCTCGTGTCGCGGTCGAGGCGATGCACCAGTCTCGGCCGCTCATCGGCGTCGAAAGTCAGGGCGTCGAGCATGGCATCAAGATGCCGGTCGGTCTGCGTCCCTCCCTGAACCGCCAACCCGGAAGGCTTGTTGATCGCCAGCACATGATCGTCTCGAAAGATCACGAGGCTTCTCAGCTGCTGGATGTCTTTTCGCGACAGAGCACGCCTGGGTTTGTCGGCCCGCTCAGGCGCGTCCGGCAACGGCGGCACCCGGATGCTCTGTCCCGGCTCGAGGCGGGTATTGGCACGTACCCGCGCACCGTCCACACGCACCTGGCCGCCACGAAGGATTTTCTGCAGCCGTCCATGGTTCAGCGCCGGATAATGCACCTTGAACCAGCGGTCCAGGCGCATGCCATCCTCATCGGCGCGGACTTCACGGTTTTCGACGCCGCTCATTGCAACACCGCCCTCATGCCCCAAAGCCCCAAAAACAGGGCAAGAATCGAAAGACCGACGGATCCGGCGACATACAGCCCCGCACCCAGCATGGCTTTCTTTTCGACCAGCACCGCAACATCGAGGGAGAATGCCGAAAACGTCGTGAAACCGCCGAGAATGCCGGTCGTCAGGAACGCACGGGTTTCAGGTTCCACATGAAACCTGTGCGCCAGTGCCGAGATCAGCACCCCCATCACAAACGACCCGGCGATGTTGACGCTGAGCGTACCCCAGGGGAAGTTGGGGCCGAAATGGCGCAACATCTGGCTGGCGACAAGATAGCGGGCAGCAGCCCCCAGCGCACCACCGGCAGCGACCCACAAGAGCATGGTCATGCCTGCCCCCTTGTCCTGAGCTTGGCCCAGTAGGCCAGCCGTTTTTCAATCTCCTTTTCGAAACCGCGCGGTGCCGGCTCGTAGAAAGTTTGCCGGGCCATCTCGTCAGGGAAAAAATCCTGTCCGGAAAACGCGTTCTCTGCATCGTGGTCATACTGATAGCCCTGACCATAGCCTTCTTCTTTCATCAGCTTGGTTGGCGCATTGAGAATGTGTTTGGGTGGCGCCACACTACCGGTTTCCCGGGCCGTCCGCATGGCCGATTTGTAGGCCGTATAAAGCCTGTTTGATTTGGGCGCCGTCGCCAGATAGAGCGTCGCCTGGGCCAGCGCCAGTTCGCCTTCGGGCGTGCCGATGAAATCGAACGCCTCCTTGGCGGCATTCGCCTGAACCAGGGCCTGTGGATCGGCAAGACCGATGTCTTCCACCGCCGCCCTCACGAGGCGCCGGGCAATGAACAGCGGATCCTCGCCGCCGGCTAGCATGCGTGTCAGCCAGTATAACGCGGCATCGGGATCCGACCCGCGTATGGACTTGTGCAGGGCGCTGATCAGGTTGTAATGGCCTTCCCTGCCCTTGTCGTAGAGCGGCACCCGTTTTTGCACCAGATCGGCCAGCGCCTCCCGGTCCATCGGCGCCAGGGAGTCCGGGGTTATCGCGAACACTTCCTCAGCCAGATTGAGCGCGTACCGGCCGTCGCCGTCCGCCATGGCAACCAGGCTCGCCCGCGCCGTATCGTCCACAGGCAGGCTGCGTCCCTCATGGGCTTCGGCACGTTCCAGAAGGCCGTTGATCGCGGTTTCGTCAAGACGCTTGAGCACCAGAACCTGGGCTCTGGACAGCAATGCGGAATTGAGTTCAAAAGACGGGTTTTCCGTCGTCGCACCAACCAGCGTAATCGTGCCGTCTTCCATGACCGGAAGGAAACCGTCCTGCTGAGCCCGGTTGAACCTGTGGATCTCATCCACAAAGAGCAAAGTGCCCCGGCCTTCCTGCCGGCGCGCTCTCGCTGCCTCAAACGCCTTCTTGAGGTCCTGGACGCCGGAAAAGATGGCCGACATCGCCTCGAAGTGAAGGCCCGTCTCGCCGGCAAGCAGCCGGGCGATCGTCGTCTTGCCGGTGCCGGGCGGTCCCCAGAAAACGATCGATGACGGTCGGTTGGACGCCAGCATCCGGGTCAGGACGCCGGTCTCCCCCAGAAGGTGATCCTGTCCCAGCACATCGGACAGGACGGTTGGCCGCAGGCGGTCTGCGAGCGGACGGGGTGCTTCCTCGGCAAGCCCCGCTGCTTCAAACAAGGACATGGCCGCCCCCTCTCGATTGTGCCGGTCCAATATCCGCTGGAACGGCAGATATCACCCGCGGACGGTGGTTTCCAGAACCCGTCCGTCACGGCGAAAGACGATTGTCCAGCGCGGCCGCTCGTCCCTGACAGTCTTAACCAGATCGCGAACGGTTTCAATCTGCGCGCCGTCTACCTCCAGGATGACGTCACCGGCCCGAAACCCGACCCGTCTGGCCGGTCCGCGGCCCACCTTCAGAATGATGACCCCGCTATCGTCGGCTTCACGGCGCAGTTTCTCGTTGAGGGCCGGCGACAGATTGGCAACAATCGCCCCTGCAAACGGTTGGCGGCCACTCAGTTTCCGCTGGTTCATCGGCGGATCCTCGGGAGCGGAAACAAGTTCGACTTTTGTCGTGTTCTTGCGGCCGCCCCGCAGATAGGTCAGCTTGACAGCGCGTCCCAGTTTTTTTGTCGCCAACC
Organism: Alphaproteobacteria bacterium; assembly: GCA_021775805.1. Lineage (GTDB taxonomy): Bacteria > Pseudomonadota > Alphaproteobacteria > Rhizobiales > JAJFHC01 > JAJFHC01. The sequence continues at coordinate 22,676 of JAJFHD010000075.1, forward strand.
GGTAATGAAAATCCTGCGGTTCGTTGATCGGACGGCCATCGACTGAAATGACGACATCACCGCGCTTGAGGCCGGCATCGTACGCCGGTCCCTTAGGGTGAACCGCCTTCAGCAGCGCTCCCCGGGGCCGGTCGAACCCCAAGGAGTCCGCTATGCCCTGGGTGACTGCCTGCAGCGATGCGCCGAACCAGGGGCGTTTCACGGTCGTCCCGCCTTTCGCCGCCTCGATCACAACTTCAACCATGTTTGCCGGCACCGCAAACCCGATTCCGTTGGAACCGCCGCTGCGGCTGAATATGGCAGTATTGATCCCGATCAACCGGCCATTGATGTCAATCAGCGCGCCGCCCGAGTTGCCTGGATTGATGGCGGCATCGGTCTGAATAAACGACTGATAGTCGGAAACGCCGACCCTGCTTCTCGCCAGTGCCGAAACGATACCGCTTGTCACTGTCTGTCCAACCCCGAACGGATTGCCGATGGCAAGCACAAGATCACCGACCATCAGCTCATCTGAATCACGCAACCGGAGGAACGGCAGCCGTTCCCCTTCTGAATTGATCTTCAACACGGCCAGGTCGGTCCGTTCGTCCTTCAGGACAACCTTGGCTTCAAACTCACGGCGATCACTCAGGACAACGCGAATTTCGGTCCCCCCCTTGATCACATGATGGTTGGTGACGACAAACCCCTCATCACTGACAATCACTCCCGAGCCGAGCGAGTTTTCAACCCGCTTCCGAGGAATGCCGAACCCCTCGTCGCCAAAGAAACGCTGAAAGAACGGGTCATTGAGGAATGGCGACGTCCTTCGCTGCCGCACGACTCTGGTGCTGTAGACATTGACAACAGCCGGACCTGCCGCGCGCACCACCGGCGCAAAACTCATCTGGATCTGTGCCTGTGAGGTCGGCACTTGCTGAGCGGAAAGCCCTGAAGTCACCGAACCGGAAACCAGCAGCAGCACTCCAAGTACCAACAGTTTCAAATGCGCAATCATCCGAAAAATCCACCTAAAGGTTGCGATTCCCGCATCCACCGTATTCCATCCCCTAATATCGGCTCGCGGGTCAACAAACAAAAATGGCGGCCCCAGGCCGCCAAATTTCTGTACGACCCAGGTCGCAAATCGTCAAGCCGCAGCGTCAGCTGTCTCCAGATCGTCGGACACCTGTACCGGTCCTGAATCCTTGCCCCTGGCTTCCGGATCGCGGTCAACCAGTTCGATCACGGCCATCGGCGCCGAGTCGCCGTAGCGGAAACCGGCCTTCAGGACACGGGTATAGCCGCCATTGCGTTCCTGATAACGCGGACCAAGGGTTTCAAACAGTTTTGAGACCATGGCCTTGTCGCGGACCCTTGAGATCGCCTGCCTACGGGCATGAAGGTCGCCGCGCTTCCCCAGTGTAATGAGGCGGTCGACCACAGAGCGCAGTTCCTTGGCTTTCGGCAATGTCGTGACAATCTGCTCATGCTTGATGAGCGCTGCCGCCATGTTGGCAAACAGGGCCTTGCGATGGCTTGCCGTTCTATTGAGCTTACGGCCCGAGTTGCGATGACGCATGATCCGCTTCCTTGAACTTCACTGTAAACTTCAGTGTGCGGCGCCCACCTCCGGGCGCCGGCGTTAAAAACAAACTAGTAATGATCCTCGAACCGCTTGGCGAGTTCTTCGATGTTTTCCGGCGGCCAGTTCGGCACTTCCATACCAAGGTGAAGCCCCATCTGAGCGAGAACTTCCTTGATCTCGTTGAGGGACTTGCGGCCAAAGTTCGGCGTCCGCAGCATTTCCGCCTCGGTCTTCTGGATCAGATCGCCGATGTAAACGATATTGTCGTTCTTCAGGCAGTTTGCCGAACGAACCGACAGTTCCAGTTCGTCGACTTTCTTGAGCAGAGCCGCATTGAATTCCAGTTCCGGGCCTTTGTCTTCAACGACTTCACGGGTGGGCTCTTCGAAGTTCACGAAGACCTGGAGCTGATCCTGCAAAATCCTGGCGGCAAACGCGACCGCATCGTCAGGTTTGATCGAACCGTCGGTTTCGACCGAAAGCGTCAACTTGTCGTAGTCGAGGATCTGCCCCTCACGGGTGTTCTCGACTTTGTAGGACACCTTGCGAACCGGGCTGTAGAGGCTGTCCACCGGCATCAGGCCGATCGGCGCGTCTTCCGGACGGTTACGGTCGGAAGGCACATAGCCCTTGCCCATACTGACAGTGAACTCCATGCGGATTTCCGCACCGTCGTCCAATGTGCACAGCACGTGGTCGGGATTGAGAACCTCGATGTCGGCGGTTTCCTCGATGTCGCCGGCCGTGACGACGCCGGGGCCTTCCTTGCGAAGAATGAGACGTTTAGGACCTTCCACGTGCATACGCAGAGCGATCTCCTTGATGTTCAGTACCACGTCGGTCACATCTTCACGCACGCCGGCAATCGACGAGAATTCGTGGAGAACACCATCGATCTGAACCGAATTGACGGCGGCACCCTGCAGCGACGACAAGAGCACGCGACGCAGTGCATTTCCAAGCGTCAGGCCAAACCCGCGCTCAAGCGGTTCAGCGACGACTGTGGCCGTACGCTCCGGATCGTGCCCGGGATTGATATCAAGCTTGGTCGGCTTAATCAGCTCCTGCCAGTTTTTCTGAATCACCTGAAAACCTCGTTCCGGTATGCCGATCAGCGAAGCATTTGCATGCGTTCTCACCAACCGGCCCTATTGTCAATGTTTGGTACTCAACCGCCCGGGCCGAAGCCTCGACGGGTACACTTATGCGATATCAGACGCGTCTGCGCTTGGGTGGACGGCATCCGTTGTGTGGGATCGGGGTGACATCCCTGATTGACGTGATCTGGAACCCGGCGGCCTGAAGTGCGCGCAGAGCCGATTCCCGTCCCGAACCTGGTCCCCGGACTTCGACTTCAAGCGTCTTCATGCCGTGCTCGGCAGCTTTCTTGGCGGCATCTTCCGCAGCCATCTGAGCCGCATAAGGCGTCGACTTGCGCGACCCCTTGAAGCCCATCATGCCGGCCGATGCCCAGGAGATCGCATTGCCCTGTGCATCGGTAATCGTAATCATCGTGTTATTGAAGCTTGCGCTCACATGAGCCACACCAGATGTGATGTTCTTGCGCTCCTTGCGGCGTACGCGCGTCTTTTCCTTGGCCATAATTCGGTGCCTTACCTAAAATTATTTCTTCTTGCCGGCAATTGCCTTAGCCGGCCCTTTGCGTGTGCGCGCATTCGTATGTGTGCGTTGACCGCGGACCGGAAGTCCACGACGGTGCCGCAGGCCGCGATAGCACCCGAGGTCCATCAGGCGCTTGATGTTCATGGCCACTTCACGGCGCAGGTCGCCTTCAACCATATAATCGCGGTCGATCGTTTCGCGGATCTGAATCACTTCCGTGTCGGACAGCTCATTGACACGCCGTTCGCGCGGTATGCTAACCTTCTCACAGATCTCGTGCGCCTTTTGCGGCCCGATACCGTGGATATATCTAAGCGCGATTTCAACACGCTTGTTCGTCGGAATGTTGACACCGGCAATACGAGCCACTTCACGTTCTCCTAAATCCCACCGCCCTTCGGGACGGCTCAAATCCAAATCTGTCGAAATCAGTTTTTCTGCACAAAAGCACCCGCAGGCAACGGACCACGCATGCGCCGAATGCCAACGAATGTTAAAACATCAGAGGTGTGCGGTTTTTACGGCTAGTTGACAGGAACGTCAACCATTTACCTCACAAAAACAGCACTTAAACTGGTCCCAACGCCTCCTCAACAGAGCGGCTGACGTCATCTACGTGCGCCATCCCGTCCACAGTCCTTAAAATGCCGCGATTCTTGTAATATGTGATCAAGGGCGCGGTCTGTTCATGATAGACGCCAAGCCGCGTTTTCAACGCCTCGGCATTGTCATCGTCGCGAACGCTGCCTTGTGATTCGGATGCCCGGTTTTCGACCCGGCTGATCAGAATTCCGTCATCCACACTCAGCTCGATGACCGCGTCCAGCGAAAGTCCCTTTTCTTCAAGTACCGCATCAAGCGCCTCCGCCTGGCGGACGTTCCGGGGAAATCCATCCAGGATGAAACCGTCTTTGCAGTCTGGCAGGTCAATCCGCTCGGAAATGATGCTGACAACAATCTCGTCGGGCACCAGTTCGCCGCGCGCCATAATATCCTTGGCGACCAGACCCACGTCTGTCCCGGCGGCAACCGCCGCACGCAGCATGTCGCCCGTCGAGAGCTGGACATAGCCACGGTTGTCCTCGAGACGTTTTGCCTGTGTCCCCTTGCCGGCCCCCGGCGGTCCAAGAAGAATCAGCTTCATCTTCGCGCACCCCTGAGTTTGGACTTCTTGACCAATCCTTCGTACTGATGGGCAAGCAAGTGGCTCTGAACCTGGGCAACCGTGTCCATCGTCACACTGACGACGATCAGAAGCGACGTGCCCCCGAAATAGAACGGTACCGCCGCATAGGATGACAGAATTTCCGGCAGGATGCAGACCAGGGCGAGGTAGATTGCCCCGACAACGGTGATCCGGGTCAGCACATAATCGATATATTCCGCCGTGCGTTCCCCAGGGCGAATGCCAGGAATGAACCCGCCATAACGTTTTAGATTGTCGGCCGTGTCCTTGGGATTGAAAACGATTGCTGTATAGAAGAAGGCAAAAAACATGATCCCGCTGATGTAGAACAACAGGAACAGCGGCTGGCCGCGGCCCAGAAGAGCGGTGACCGTCGTCAGCCACTCGGGTCCTTGTCCAGCAGAGAAACTGGCGACCGTGATCGGCAACAGCAACAGCGACGATGCAAAGATTGGCGGGATAACACCGGCCGTGTTCAGTTTCAGGGGCAGATGTGACGAATCCCCCTGATACATCTTGTTGCCGACTTGTCGTTTCGGATATTGCACAATCAGCCTTCGTTGTGCTCGCTCGACAAAGACGATTATCGCAATGACACCGATCGCCATGATCAAAATTCCAACGATCAGGTAAGTCGACAGCGAACCCTGACGACCCAACTCCAGCATGTTGACAAGTGCTGACGGCAATTCCGCCACGATGCCTGAGAAAATGATCAGCGAGATACCATTCCCGATACCACGGGCAGTGATCTGTTCGCCAAGCCACATCAGGAACACGGTGCCGCCGACCAGCGTGACAACGGTGGTTGCCCTGAAGAACAGCCCCGGGTCATTGACCACGGTGCCGGTCGCTTCGAGGCCGGCGGCGATACCATAGCCCTGGAGAGCGGCCAGCATGACTGTGCCGTAACGGGTATACTGGTTGATCTGCTTGCGGCCCTGTTCGCCCTCTTTCTTGAGCTGTTCAAGATGGGGCGACACCGTCGTCATGAGCTGGATGATAATCGACGCCGAGATGTAGGGCATGATGTTGAGCGCGAAGATCGCCATGCGCCCCACCGCGCCACCGGCGAACATGTCGAACAGACCAAGAATACCAGCCTGGTTCTGCTGGAACAGGTCGCGAATCGCCTGCGGGTCGATCCCCGGCAACGGAATATAGGTGCCGAGCCGGTAAACCAGCAGAGCGCCGAGCGTAAACCAGATACGTTTCTTCAGTTCCTCAGCTTTAGCAAATGCTGAAAAGTTGAGATTGGCCGCTAGTTGTTCGGCTGCTGATGCCATTCAGGATCTCCGTAAACCCCTATAATTGGGGCCTCTGACCGTTTGAATCAACGATCAGGCTTCGGTTTCGGCGGTCTTCTCGTCTGTTTTGGCGGCCGGCAGGATCACTTTTCCGCCAGCTTTTTCAATCGCGTCAATCGCGCCCTTGCTGGCACCGGCGACTTCGATGGTCACTTTCGAGGTAATCGCACCTTTTCCGAGCAACCGCACACCGTCGCGCAGTTTGCGGACAACACCCGCTTCTATCAATGCGGCACTATCGACGGTTTTGCCCGCATCGATCTTGCCCGCATCGATGGCCGCCTGCAGACGCCCGACGTTGACCTCACTGAAGTCCTTGGAAAAGATGTTGTTGAAGCCGCGTTTCGGAAGCCGCCGGTGGATCGCCATCTGGCCACCCTCGAAGCCCTTGATCGCAACACCCGAGCGCGACTTCTGGCCCTTGTAGCCGCGTCCGCCGGTCTTGCCTTTGCCTGAGCCGACGCCCCGTCCCACACGTGTGCGGTTTTGGCGGGCGCCTTCATTGTCTGTAATTTCGTTGAGCTTCATCGGTCAAACTTTCCAAGCGAACCAAACTCAGGACGCGTCTACAACGCGTACCAGATGTTTTACTTTGTGTATCATGCCACGCACTTCCGGCGTGTCGGGCAGCGTACGCTGCCGGTGCATCTTGTTGAGCCCGAGGCCAATCAGCGTCGCGCGCTGGTCTTTAGGCCGGCGAATCGGGCTTCCGGTCTGTTCGACCGTTACGGTTTTGCTTTTGTCAGCCATCGCTGTCAAACCCTTCTAAAGTATAAGCTCTTAGCCGCTCAGGCTTCGGCCGCTTCCGCAAGCTCGCTGGCACCGTCGCGACGGCGCGACACGATCTCGCTGACTTTCTTGCCACGGCGAGCGGCCACCATGCGCGGGCTGTTTTCCTTGCCCAAAGCATCGAAAGTCGCCCGCACCATGTTGTAGGGATTGGACGAACCGATTGACTTGGCAACCACATCCTGCATGCCGAGAGTCTCGAACACCGCACGCATCGGACCGCCGGCAATGATGCCGGTACCGGCGGGCGCAGCTCTCAACACGACCTTGCCCGCACCATGGCGTCCTCTGACATCGTGATGAAGCGTCCGGCCTTCGCGCAGCGGCACGCGGATCATGCCGCGTTTGGCAGATTCCGTCGCCTTGCGAATGGCCTCAGGAACCTCGCGCGCCTTGCCATGCCCGAACCCGACCCGACCCTTCTGGTCGCCCACAACCACCAGTGCTGCAAACCCGAACCGGCGGCCGCCCTTCACAACCTTGGCCACACGGTTGATGTGCACAAGCTTGTCGACAAATTCGCTGTCACGGTCGTCGCGGTTTCTCATATCATTACGTGCCACGTCGATTATCCTTTAAAAATTGAGACCGCTCTCACGTGCTGCATCCGCCAGGGCCTTGACACGGCCGTGAAACAGATAGCTGCCACGATCAAAGATCACATCCTTGACACCGGCCTTAACAGCGCGCTCGGCAACAAGTTTGCCGACTTCTTGAGCCGCATTCTTATCAGCACCGGTCTTGAGGTTTGAACGCATGTCCTTCTCCAGCGTGGAGGCGGAGGCCAGCGTCTTGCCCTCCAGGTCATCGATGACCTGCGCGTAAATGTGTTCCGAGGAACGGAACACCGAAAGCCGTGGACGACCGCCTGCCCGTTTGCGCAACGCGCGCCGTACGCGGGACTTGCGTCGTATAGAAACCTTATTGGACATTCCAGAAACTCCTGCGTCCTACTTCTTCTTGCCTTCCTTGCGGAAGATATATTCGTCTGAGTACTTGACGCCTTTGCCCTTATAGGGCTCCGGCTTACGGTATCGGCGGATTTCAGAGGCCACCTGGCCAACTTTCTGCTTGTCGATACCACTCACAACAATTTCAGTCGGCTTGGGCGTCTGCACGTCCACGTCGTCGGGAACTTTGTAGACAACATCATGGCTGAAACCGAGGTTGAGCTGCAATTCTTTGCCCTGGGCCGCGGCACGATAGCCAACGCCGTTGATCTCAAGGGTTCGGGTAAAGCCTTCACTGACGCCCTGAACAAGGTTGGCAACCACTGTGCGGGACATACCCCACATGGCACGACCGCGTTTGCTGTCGACCCTAGGCCCCACATTGATTCCATCGTCGCCAAGTTCCGCCAGCACTTCATCGACCAGCACTGCAGACAGTTCGCCCTTCGGACCCTTGACGGATACCTGCTGGCCATCGATAGACGCCGTAACACCAGCCGGCATTTCGATAATCTTTTTTCCAATTCGAGACATCTGTTTATTGTCTCCTGCTTTCTTACGAACCTGTCAGACGCGCTGTTACCAGAACGCCGTGATCAAAATACCTGGCAAAGAACCTCGCCACCCACGTTCTGGTCCCGAGCTTCCGCATCTGACATCACACCCTTGGGTGTGGAAAGAATGGAAACACCCAGGCCGTTCTGCACGGTCGGCAAGTCCTTCACGGACGAATAGACGCGCCGACCCGGTTTGGAAACGCGTTGAATTTGGTGAATCACCGGAGACCCGTCGAAATATTTCAACTCGATCTCAAGCTCCGACTTTCCCCCATCATAATCGACACGGGCGTAGCCGCGGATATAACCTTCAGTTTGAAGCACATCCAGGACACCGGACCGGATCTTTGATGCCGGCGTCGATACCTTGGACTTGCCTCTCATTTGTGCATTGCGAATGCGGGTCAGCATATCGCCGAGCGGATCTGTCATCGTCATTGAACTTGTCTCCCTACCAGCTCGACTTGACCATGCCGGGGATCTGCCCGTTGGACGCAAAGTCGCGCAAGGCGATGCGCGACATGCGCAGCTTACGGTAAAAACCTCTGGGCCGACCGGTGATCTCGCAACGGTTCCTCACACGTGTCTTCGAAGAACTTCTCGGCAAGGCAGCCAGCTTGAGGCGGGCGGCAAAACGCTCTTCGTTCGAATACGTTTCATCTGCCGCGATTGCCTTCAGGCGAGCCCGTTTCGATGCGTACTTCTTGACCAGCAATCTGCGGGCCTTATTCTTCTCGACAGCGCTTTTCTTCGCCATTCAATCCTCCATCAACGACCGAAAAGGTCGTTTCCAACTAGGAATTCTGTTGCCCCGAAAACGGGAAATTGAAACCCTTCAGCAGCGCACGTGCCTCGTCATCGGTTCTGGCGGTCGTGCAAACCACTATGTCCATGCCCCAGACCTGGTCGACCTTGTCATAGTCGATTTCCGGGAAAATGATGTGTTCCTTCAAACCCATCGCATAGTTGCCATTGCCATCGAAACTCTTGGCATTCAGACCACGGAAATCTCGGACCCGTGGCAGGGCAACCGTTACAAGGCGATCCAGAAATTCGAACATCCGGTTCTTGCGCAAGGTAACCTTTACACCGATCGGCATACCGTCACGCAGCTTGAACGTCGCAATTGATGTCCGCGCTTTCGTTATGACCGGCCTCTGACCGGCAATAAGCGTCATGTCCTCGACCGCAACATTGATCTTCTTGGAGTCGGCAACAGCCTCACCCACACCCATGTTGAGCACGACCTTGTCGAGCTTGGGCACTTCCATCGGATTCTTGTATCCGAATTCCTCGATCAGTGCGGCGCGGACCACATCGTTGTAGTTCGCCTTCAACCGCGGCATCGTGTTCACATCAGACATCGATAACTTCTCCAGAACGCTTCGCGAAGCGCACCTTGCGTCCGTCGTTAAGTGTTTTGTATCCCACCCGCGTGGCTTTCCCATCCTTGGGATCTTCCAGCGACAGATTGGAAATATGTATAGACAGTTCTTTGCTGACGATGCCGCCCTGCTCTGTCTGGGTCTGGCGCGTATGACGGCGGGCGACGTTTACACCCTGAACAATTGCGCGATTTTCCTTCCGGATAACCGAAAGAACTTCACCACGCTTGCCTTTGTCTTTGCCAGACAGGACAACCACCGAGTCGCCCTTTTTGATTTTCAGCTTCGTAGCCATTACAGCACCTCCGGTGCCAGCGAAACAATTTTCATATGGTTCTTGCCCCGAAGCTCGCGTGTAACCGGGCCGAATATACGGGTCCCGATCGGTTCACCCTGAGCGTTCACAAGAACGGCTGCATTACGATCAAACCGGATCGAACTTCCATCGGACCGGCGAATATCCTTGGCCGTCCGGACGACGACAGCCTTCATGACATCGCCCTTTTTCACGCGTCCGCGCGGAATTGCTTCTTTCACGCTGACAACAATAATGTCGCCAACCGATGCGTATTTCCGCTTCGAACCGCCCAGCACTTTGATGCACTGGACCCGGCGTGCGCCGGAGTTATCCGCGACATCCAGATTGGTTTGCATCTGAATCATGACTTCACCGCCTTGTTTTCCGGTCGCCGTTTCCAGCTCAGGTGATTCATTCCATCATCAACGGCACGGTATGCCGCAACACTTAATTGCTCGATCAGGCCTCGGCCTGAAGCAACGTCCAACGTTTGTTCTTCGAAATGGGCTTACATTCCTCAATACGCACCTGATCGCCGATCTTCGCCGTATTGGCTTCGTCATGTGCATGGTACTTTTTGGTACGGCGCACTGTCTTTTTGAGCAAAGGGTCAGTCAGGCGGCGCTCGACCTTCACAATGACGGTCTTGTCATTGACGTCGCTCACAACCACACCCTGCAAAATACGCTTTGGCATATTCTCAACCTTCCCTACGACTGCGCCGCACTGGCGTCTAATTGACGTCCAACCGTCTGGATACGCGCGATGTCGCGCCGAATCTGACGGATACGTGCAGTATTTTCAAGTTGCCCGGTGGCTTTCTGAAAGCGCAGGTTGAACTGCTCCTTCTTCAGCTTCACCAGTTCGTCTTTCAACTGGTCCGGCGTCAAATCTCTCACTTCACTGGCCTTCATGGCCCCATTCCTCACGTTTTGCGCAAACCAGCGCTTTGATGCGAATTCTTATGTGTCGTCGCCCAGACGGGCCACAAAGCGGGTCTTGATCGGCAACTTCGCCGCTGCAAGCCTCATGGCCTCGCGCGCAACCGGTTGCGTCACACCGTCGATTTCAAACATGACCCGACCTGGCTTGACCTTGGCCGCCCAGAATTCAGGCGTACCCTTACCTTTACCCATGCGTACTTCAGTCGGCTTCTTCGACACCGGCACATCAGGGAAAATCCTGATCCATACACGCCCGGCACGTTTCATGTGACGGGTCAGAGCACGACGGGCTGCCTCGATCTGACGTGCCGTTACACGAGACGGTTCCACCGCTTTGAGCCCATAGGCCCCAAAGTTCAGATCCGTTCCGCCCTTGGCAATGCCCTTGATGCGGCCTTTGTGCTGCTTGCGAAACTTTGTGCGCTTTGGTTGCAGCATGGTTTCTTCTCTCTATCTACTTGCTTCAGAAATCAGGAGTCACGGCGCTGGCCGCGGCCTCCTTCTTGCTGCGCGATCATGCGGTTATCATGTGCCATCGGATCGCGTTCCAGGATCTCACCCTTGAAGACCCAGATCTTGATGCCGATCGTTCCATAAGCCGTGTGCGCGGTGGCAATTCCGTAATCGACATCGGCACGCAGAGTATGCAGCGGCACGCGGCCTTCACGGTACCATTCCGTCCGCGCAATTTCGGCACCACCAAGGCGCCCACCGCTGTTGATACGGATGCCTTCCGCACCAAGACGGACAGCAGACTGAACAGCCCGCTTCATGGCCCGGCGAAACGCTACACGACGTTCAAGCTGCTGAGCGATGTTCTCGGCAATAAGCTTGGCGTCGACTTCAGGCTTGCGCACCTCGACAATATTGAGATGCACTTCGCTATCGGTAAACCGGCCAAGGTCGCGGCGCAGCTTTTCGATATCGGCGCCCTTCTTGCCGATCACGACACCAGGCCGTGCGGTATGAATGGTCACGCGGCACTTCTTGTGCGGCCGTTCGATGACGATCTTGGATATACCCGCCTGGCGCAGCTTGTTGTTCAGGTGCTTGCGGATGGCGATATCTTCGTGAAGAAGATCCCCATACGACTTGCCTTCTGCATACCAGCGGGAGTCCCATGTCCGGTTGATACCAAGACGAAGACCGATTGGATTTACTTTTTGCCCCATCAGGCAGACTCCTCGACTTGGGTAACAATCACGGTAAGCGAACTGAACGGTTTCTCGATCCGGCCAACCCTGCCCCGCGCCCGCGCCTTCCAGCGCTTCATCACCATCTGCTTGCCGACATAGGCCTCAGAAACCACCAGATCATCGACATCCAGATCGTGATTGTTCTCCGCATTCGCGATCGCAGATTCCAATGTCTTCTTGACATCGGCCGCGATGCGTTTGCGCGAAAACGCCAGATCCGTAAGTGCAACACCGGCTTTCTTGCCGCGGATGCTTGCGGCAAGCATGTTCAGTTTCTGCGGACTGATGCGCAGAGACCGTGTCACGGCTTTTGCCTGGTTATCGCCAAGCACTCTTGGTTTGGACGACTTGCCCATGGATTACTTCCTCTTGGCTCTCTTGTCCGCCGTATGCCCGTAATAGGTACGCGACGGTGAAAATTCACCCAGTTTGTGGCCGACCATGTCTTCCGTAATCAGTACGGGCACATGCTTTTTGCCGTTGTGTACACCGAATGTCAGACCGACAAACTGCGGCAGGACGGTTGAGCGCCGGCTCCAGGTCTTGATCACCTGGTTGCGCCCGGACTCTCTTGCCACTTCGGCCTTTTTTAACAGATACCCGTCAACAAACGGGCCTTTCCAAACTGAACGTGTCACGGCTTTAGCCCTCTAACGTTTCTTTTTGCGCAGGTGTCTGCTGCGCACGATGTATTTATCCGTCGCCTTGTTCGAACGGGTCCGTTTACCCTTTGTCGGCTTACCCCAGGGGGTCACCGGATGACGACCGCCCGACGTACGCCCTTCACCACCACCATGAGGGTGATCAACCGGGTTCATGGCGACGCCGCGAACCGATGGACGTCTTCCCAGCCACCGGCTGCGACCGGCTTTACCGAGTTTGATGTTTGAATGATCCGGATTTGAAACCGCACCGACAGTCGCCATGCATTCCGCACGGACCATGCGCTGCTCACCCGAATTCAATCGGAGTAATGCATAACCCGAGTCGCGTCCAACAAGTTGTACATAAGCGCCGGCTGATCGTGCGATCTGACCGCCACGCCCCGCCTTGAGTTCCACGTTGTGAACGATCGTGCCAATCGGCACACTCCCCAGAGGCATTGCATTCCCAGGCTTCACATCCACCTTGTTGCCGGCGATTACGACGTCGCCAACACCAACCCGCTGTGGCGCCAGAATATAGCTCTGTTCGCCATCTTCGTACTTGATCAGCGCGATGTAGGCAGTCCTGTTCGGATCATATTCAATCCGCTCAATGGTTCCCGGAACATCAAATTTCGTACGCTTGAAGTCCACCAGGCGATAGGCACGCTTGTGTCCGCCGCCACGGCGCCGCGCCGTGATCCGACCCTTGTTGTTCCGGCCGCCACTCTTGGTCAGGCCTTCCGTCAATTGCTTGACCGGCTTGCCTTTCCACAGACCGGACCGGTCGACAATCACGAGATTGCGCTGTCCGGGAGTGATCGGCTTAAATTTCTTCAACGCCATTGTTCTTAACCCTTGCGTGGATACCGACTGCCAGCCTTAGAGACCCGTAGTCACGTCGATGCTGTGGCCGTCTTCAAGCGTCACCACTGCCTTCTTCACGTCGCTCTGGCGGCCAACACGGCCCCGAAAACGCTTCGTCTTGCCCTTTCGGACCAGCGTATTTACCGCCTTCACCTTCACATCAAAGAGACGCTCCACGGCCTCCTTGATCTGAGGTTTGGACGCAGTCTTGGTGACATTGAACATCACCTGGTTGTACTCGGAAGCCATGGTCGACTTTTCCGTGATAACCGGGCTCAAGATCACATCGTAGATTTGTGCCTCATTCATGAGAACCGAACCTCCAGAGCTTCCAGAGCCGCCTTCGTCAATACAAGCTTGCGGCGCCGGAGAATGTCGTAGACGTTGATGCCCTGGATCGGCAGAACGTCAACATTCACGATGTTCCTGGCAGCGAGCTGAAAGTTTTTCTCAATTTCGGCGCCACCGATGATCAGCGCATGATCCAGTCCCAACTTGTCGAACGACGCCTTGAGGCCCTTGGTCTTGGGATCGTCCAGCTGCACGTCGTCGAGAACAATCAATTCCTCAGCCTTGGCCTTTGCGGAAAGCGCATGCTTCAGTGCCAGGGCCCGTATTTTCTTGGGCAGGCTGTGAGCATGATCTCGGATAACCGGACCAAATGCCTTGGCACCGCCACGGAACTGGGCAACCTTCTTGTTGCCGTGACGGGCACCACCGGTGCCCTTCTGGCGATACATCTTCTTGGTGGTGCCGACGATTTCGCCGCGGGTCTTGATCCGGCGGGTTCCGGCACGCCGCTTTGCCAACTGGTAGGCGACCATGCGATGCAGGATATCCCTGCGTGGTTCCAGACCGAAGATCGCTTCCGGCAAATCAACCGAACCCGACTTCTTCGCGGCTAGAGTGGTTACGTCAAGCTTCATCACGCTTCACCTTTATCTTCCGCAGCGTCCGTGCTGATTTCTTCAGCAGGTGCCTCGGCAGCTTCTTCAGCGGGCGCGGCTTCTTCAGCAGCAGGTTTTTCGCTGGCACCCGGCAAACGGAAACTGCCCGGCATCGGAACACCTTCCGGCAATGACCGCTTGACCGCATCGCGCAGGAAGACCCAGCCACCTTTGGAACCCGGCACTGCACCGCGAACCAGGATCAGGCCGCGCTCGACATCGGTCCGCACGACGCGCAAATTCTGGGTCGTTACCCGTTCCGCGCCCATGTGTCCGGCCATCTTCTTGCCCTTGAACACTTTGCCCGGATCCTGGCACTGGCCGGTCGATCCCAGACTGCGGTGATTGATCGAAACACCGTGGGAGGCACGCAGGCCCTTAAAATTGTGACGCTTCATCGCACCGGCAAAACCCTTACCAATGCTGGTTCCGCAGACATCGACAAACTGACCTTCAATGAAGTGGTCCGCGGACATTTCCGCTCCCACATCGATCATGTTGTCGGAACTGACCCGGAATTCGGCAAGTTTGCGCTTGGGCTCAACTTTCGCCACCGCAAAGTGACCGCGTTGGGCACGCGTCACGTTTTTCACCTTCGACAGGCCGGCACCAAGCTGGAGAGCCGTGTAGCCGTTCTTTTCTTCCGTGCGCTGCGCCACAACCTGACACTTATCCAGTCTCAGTACCGTGACGGGGATATGTTCGCCGGCATCCGTAAAGACGCGGGTCATTCCCAATTTCTGCGCTATGACACCTGAACGCATTGGTCCGTGTCCTTCACACTTAGAGTTTAATTTCAACGTCAACACCGGCAGCCAGGTCGAGCTTCATAAGAGCATCAACTGTCTGGGGTGTCGGGTCGACGATGTCGAGCAGACGCTTGTGGGTCCGCATTTCAAATTGCTCGCGGCTCTTCTTATCGATGTGAGGCGACCGGAGAACCGTGAACTTTTCAATACGGGTCGGCAGCGGAATAGGTCCCCTAACCTGGGCCCCCGTCCGTTTCGCCGTATTGACGATCTCTTTGGTCGACGCATCAAGTATTCGATGATCGAACGCTTTGAGTCTGATGCGGATGTTTTGGCTTTGCATCTGTCTCTATCCCATAAAGAGAGGCGCTTCGATGGAAGCGCCCGCTCTTGTGTTAGTATTACTCGATAATTCCCGCAACGACGCCGGCACCCACGGTGCGGCCGCCTTCACGGATAGCGAAGCGGAGTTTCTCTTCCATCGCGATCGGAACGATCAACTCCACTTCCATTTCAACGTTGTCGCCCGGCATCACCATTTCAGTGCCCGACGGCAGTGACACAACACCGGTCACATCCGTCGTCCGGAAATAGAACTGCGGACGGTAGCTGGTAAAGAACGGCGTGTGACGGCCACCCTCTTCCTTCGTCAGAATATAGGCTTCAGCCTTGAACTTGGTATGCGGCGTCACCGAACCGGGCTTGCACAGAACCTGACCGCGCTCGATGTCGTCACGCTTGGTACCGCGCAGCAGAACACCGACGTTGTCACCGGCCTCACCCTGGTCCAGAAGCTTGCGGAACATCTCGACGCCCGTGCAGGTGGTCTTCTGGGTCTCACGGATACCGATGATCTCAAGCTCTTCGCCTACCTTGACCACACCGCGCTCCACACGTCCCGTGGCAACCGTACCGCGGCCGGAGATCGAGAACACGTCCTCCACAGGCATCAGGAACGGCAGGTCAACCGGACGGTCCGGCTGAGGGATGTACTCGTCGACCGCTGCCATCAGTTCGGCAATCGAGTCGGCACCCGTTGCCTGGTCGCCGCCTTCAAGAGCGGCCAATGCCGAACCCTTGACGATCGGAATGTCGTCGCCGGGGAAATCGTAAGAGCTCAGAAGCTCGCGGATTTCCATCTCGACCAGCTCAAGAAGCTCTTCGTCGTCGACCTGGTCGACTTTGTTCATGTAGACCACAAGAGCCGGCACACCGACCTGGCGGGCCAGCAGAATGTGCTCGCGGGTCTGGGGCATCGGGCCGTCGGCTGCTGAACACACCAGGATCGCGCCGTCCATCTGGGCGGCACCCGTGATCATGTTCTTCACATAGTCGGCATGACCGGGGCAATCGACGTGTGCGTAGTGACGGTTCTCCGTCTCGTACTCAACATGTGCCGTTGAAATCGTGATCCCGCGCGCCTTTTCTTCAGGCGCCTTGTCAATCTGGTCGTACGCTGCAAATTCCGCACCGCCGCTCTCCGCGAGAACCTTGGTGATCGCTGCCGTCAACGTCGTCTTACCATGGTCAACGTGACCAATCGTGCCGATGTTGCAGTGCGGCTTCGTACGTTCAAACTTTGCCTTGGCCATAATGCCTCTCCATTTCCCTATAAAACGGAAAAATCCCGATCAGTTGATTATCAAGCAAGCTTCGCCCGGA
>JAJFHD010000076.1 GCA_021775805.1 Alphaproteobacteria bacterium
CGAGAGCTTCTCCTATGCCCTCACTGACGATGCGGGCGGGCTGTTCGAAGTGGTTGGCAACGAGATCCGGGTGGCCGAAGGTGCTGACCTTGATCATGAGGGTGCTGACAGCCACAGTGTCACCGTCCAGGTGACGGACGCCGGCGGCAATACTTACTCAGAGACCGTAACGCTCAGTGTCAACGATCTGAACGAAGGCCCGACGGACATTGCCCTGTCGGGAACTTCCGTCGACGAGAACGCGGCAGGCGGTACCGCCGTCGCAACACTCTCCGCGACAGACGAAGATTCCGGCGAGAGCTTCTCCTATGCCTTGACCGACGATGCGGGAGGGTTGTTCGAAGTGGTCGGTAACGAGATCCGGGTTGCCGAAGGTGCCGATCTCGATCACGAAGGTGCTGATAGTCACAGTGTCACCGTCCAGGTGACCGACGCCGGCGGCAATACGTACAGCGAGACCGTCACTTTGTCGGTCAACGATCTGAACGAGGGTCCAACCGATATCGCTCTGTCGGCGACTTCTGTCGATGAGAATGCTTCTGGCGGGACCGCTGTTGCCACACTGAGTGCCACGGATGAAGACTCAGGCGAGAGCTTCTCTTATGCCCTCACAGACGATGCCGGTGGCCTGTTCGAAGTGGTTGGCAACGAGATCCGGGTCGCGGAAGGTGCTGACCTTGATCATGAGGGTGCTGATAGCCACAGTGTCACCGTCCAGGTAACGGACGCCGGTGGCAATACATACTCCGAGACAGTGACGCTGAGCGTCAATGATCTCAACGAAGGCCCGACGGACATTGCGCTCAGTTCGACCTCTGTCGATGAGAATGCGGCAGGTGGCACGGCGGTTGCCACCCTCTCCGCAACGGATGAAGACTCCGGCGAGAGTTTTTCCTATGCGCTGACCGATGACGCCGGCGGGCTGTTCGAAGTCGTTGGCAATGAGATCCGGGTCGCGGAAGGTGCTGACCTTGATCATGAGTGTGCTGATAGCCACAGCGTGACCGTCCAGGTGACGGACGCGGGTGGTAATACCTACTCCGAGACGGTGACTCTGTCGGTCAACGACCTCAACGAAGGCCCGACGGATATTGCGCTGAGTTCGACCTCTGTTGACGAGAACGCTGCAGGCGGAACCGCCGTTGCAACGCTAAGTGCGACTGACGAAGACTCCGGCGAGAGCTTCTCCTATGCGCTCACTGACGATGCCGGTGGGCTGTTTGAAGTGGTCGGCAACGAGATCCGGGTCGCGGAAGGTGCTGACCTCGATCACGAGGGTGCCGACTCCCACAGTGTCACTGTCCAGGTGACGGACGCCGGCGGCAATACATATTCCGAGACAGTGACGCTGAGCGTCAATGATCTCAACGAAGGCCCGACGGACATTGCGCTCAGTTCGACCTCTGTCGACGAGAACGCGACTGGCGGAACCGCCGTCGCCACCCTCTCCGCCACGGACGAAGACTCAGGTGAGAGCTTCTCTTATGCCCTCACCGACGACGCCGGCGGGTTGTTCGAAGTGGTCGGCAACGAGATCCGGGTTGCGGAAGGTGCTGACCTTGATCATGAGGGTGCTGACAGCCACAGTGTCACCGTCCAGGTGACGGATGCCGGTGGGAATACATACTCAGAGACCGTGACCCTGAGCGTCAATGACCTCAATGAGGGACCGACGGACATTGCCCTGTCGGGAACTTCCGTCGATGAAAATTCAGCGGGTGGTACAGCGGTCGCAACGCTGAGTGCCACGGACGAAGACTCCGGCGAGAGCTTTTCCTACGCCCTGACCGACGATGCCGGTGGGCTGTTTGAAGTGGTCGGCAATGAGATCCGGGTCGCGGAAGGCGCTGACCTTGATCATGAGAGCGCCGATTCCCACAGTGTTACCGTCCAGGTGACGGACGCTGGCGGCAATACGTACAGCGAGACCGTCACTTTGTCGGTCAACGATCTGAATGAAGGTCCCACAGACATTGCGCTGTCAGGAACCTCCGTCGATGAGAATGCTTCTGGCGGAACCGCCGTCGCGACCCTCTCCGCCACGGACGAAGACTCCGGTGAGAGCTTCTCTTATGCCCTCACCGACGATGCAGGCGGGCTGTTCGAAGTGGTCGGTAATGAGATCCGGGTGGCTGAGGGCGCTGACCTTGATCACGAGAGTGCTGATTCCCACAGCGTGACCGTCCAGGTGACGGACGCGGGCGGTAATACGTACAGCGAGACCGTGACCCTGAGCGTCAACGACCTGAACGAGGGCCCTACGGACATTGCTCTCAGTTCGACCTCTGTTGACGAGAACGCGACCGGCGGCACCGCCGTTGCCACCCTCTCCGCCACGGACGAAGACTCTGGCGAGAGTTTTTCCTACGCCCTCACCGATGACGCCGGTGGGTTGTTCGAAGTCGTCGGCAATGAGATCCGGGTGGCGGAAGGTGCTGACCTTGATCACGAGGGTGCGGATAGCCACAGTGTCACCGTCCAGGTGACGGATGCTGGCGGCAATACTTACTCTGAGACGGTGACCCTGTCGGTAAACGATCTCAACGAAGGTCCGACGGATGTTGCGTTGAGTGCTACTTCCGTCGATGAAAATTCAGCGGGTGGTACAACGGTTGCAACGCTGAGTGCCACGGACGAAGACTCGGGCGAAACCTTCTCTTACGCTTTGACCGATGACGCGGGCGGATTGTTTGAAGTTGTCGGCAACGAGATTCGGGTCGCGGAAGGGGCCGATCTCGATCACGAAGGTGCTGATAGTCACAGTGTCACTGTCCAGGTGAC
>JAJFHD010000077.1 GCA_021775805.1 Alphaproteobacteria bacterium
CGGCAGGTGCCGCAAGGATGGTAGGCTGTTCCAGCGTTCTGGGCGATCCAGCCATCAAGCTCATCATCATCATGGATACCAGAGCCGGGCCGTATTTCCGGACCCCTGAACGGGTCAAATGCCGGCTGAGCGATGATCTCCCTGGTCATCTTCGCGCCTTGCCGGAGTACGAACCTGTCCTCTTCGTGGTTGAGATAGTTAAATAGTAACTTTGGTGGCTCGTCTGGATCGCTCGACCCAAGTTTCACGTTGCCGCGACTTAAGGGTTTGCCGTGACTCATGTAGGCGTGGAAACCATGCCCTTTGTAGGTGCTGGATCCATCGAAGACTGCTGCTGCCGCCATGAAATGATATTGAATATCCGGGAAGGGCACACCCGGTCGACTGCGGACATAGCTGTTTGCCTCGTAATGGCAGGTTGCCCCCAGACCTTTCTTGAACAAGAGCCACTGCAGACCGATCATCATCTTTGATGGTAAATTCAACTTGCCATTCAGGGTTATCGGTTGTGGGCAGTCGAAATGCAGCGAAACGCCCAGATGATCCTGCAGGTTTTCGCCGACGCCGGGCAGGTGATGTGCGACTTCGATTCCGTGTTCCTGCAAATGTGCGGCGTTTCCGATTCCAGACAACATCAGCAACTTCGGAGAATTGAACGGTCCTGCGCTCAAGATCACTTCGCGTCGGGCCGTCACTTTTTGGACCCGTCCAGCTTTGCTGTACTCGACGCCGACAGCCCGTTTGCCGTCGAGTAATATCCGGTGGCTGAGCGCGTGCATCTCAACATGGAGATTCGGCCGATTCATTGCTGGCTTTAGATAGGCGTTCGCCGTCGAGCATCTGACACCGTCTTTGATCGTCAGGTCCATGCGGCCGAAACCTTCCTGCTGAAAACCGTTTACATCCGACGAACGAAGGTATCCAGCCTGGACTCCGGCCTCGATGAAGGCACCAAAAAGGGGGTTGTCCATATTGTTGCCGTTGCACGTGTGTAACGGTCCATCGTCACCCCGGTAGGTATCACCGCCGTATTGACAGGTTTCGGCCCGTCGAAAATACGGCAGGCAATTCCGGTAAGCCCAGCCCTCAGCGCCGAGTTCCTCCCACTGGTCGAAGTCGCCCGAATGGCCCCGGACATAGCACATGCCGTTGATGGAGGACGTTCCACCAATCACCTTGCCGCGGGCCTGATGGATGCGGCGTCCATTGAGCCCCGGTTCGGGTTCGGTCATGAAGCCCCAGTCAAAACGTTTCTTGTTCATGGGGATGTAACAGGCACTCGGCATCTGGATGAACACGCTGTTATCGCGACCCCCGAATTCGAGCACGAGAACCCTGTTCGCGGGATCTTCGCTTAGGCGATCGGCCAATACGCTGCCCGCCGATCCGGCACCAACGATGATGAAATCGAATTCCCCTTCAGTCATACGATTGGCCTTTGTCCCAAAAAATTTGCATATGAGCCAAATTTGAAGCGCGGTTGTGTGTCAAATTTTCTAGTCGATAAATCGATTTACTAGATGTATAATTCAAGACGCATGAATTTTTGTCAACACGTTTCGAGATTGAAGATCAGCCCGGCTTACGCGATGCTAAGTTTGAATTGCAGCCAACGAGGAAGGGTTTGTTCTGGATTGACCTACTTATGAAAAACAAGCGGCGCTCACATACCATATCCGACGTTGCCAAGGCGGCAGGTGTTTCGCTGGCAGCGGTTTCGCGTGTTCTGAGCAATGACAAGGCCTTCGTGGTTCGCGACGAAACCCGAAAGAGAATTACGGATGTCGCCCGTGACCTCAATTATCAACCGAACCAGGTTGCCCGTGGTTTGCGTATCTCCCGAACGTTTTCGCTTGGTATTGTCATTCCCGAACTGGACAACCCGGTTCACGCACGAATCATAATTGGTGCTGAAAGGGCCGCCGCAGAACGCGGATACTCTTTGCTCATCGCCCACCGGGACAACGGCATGGTCGAAACCGCGATTTACGAAAGACTGGTCCGACAGAACAGGGTCGATGGCTTGATCGTTGCCACGCTGCAGGATGAAAAGGTCGGCGTGCCTGCCTTGAAAGAACTTGAGCATCCTTTTGTGCTCGTCAATCGCAAAGCCAAGGGGGTCAAGCACTACGTTGTCATAAATGACCAAGGCGGTGCGAGAAAAGCCGTTGAACACCTCGTATCTCTTGGGCATCGTCGTATTGCGCATCTGTCCGGCGCGCCGCATCGGTACAATTCCAAATGCAGACTGAAGGGCTACAAGGACGGCCTCCTTGCGGCTGGTCTGCCGTTCGACAAGGAACTCGTATTCGAGGCCGGCTACACGCAAGCCGGTGGCGCCGACGCCGCCCGTCAGATGTTGGCCGTCGGCATAAAAAAAAGGCCAACGGCGATTTTCGCAACGACACTGCTGGTCGCGGCTGGCGCGATGAGTGTCTTGCGTGCCGAGGGAATCAATGTCCCCGACGATGTGTCGATTATTGGATTCAATGACGGCGCAATCGCAGAGATCCTCGCGCCGCCTTTGACAACAGTGCGGACGCAATTGGAGGCAATGGGTTATCAGGCTGCCTCTTCCCTAATTAGCTACATCGAAGGAAACGAGGATTTCGTCGGCAAGACCCTGAAGGATACCGAGATTGTCGAACGAGCGTCGACGGCGCCGATGTCCCGCAAAGCGTCAAGGCGGACATTCAATTCTCGATAGACCGGTTTGATCGGCTCTTGACACGGAATATGAAAGCGGCGTTTACTACATCGGTAAATCGTTTTAGCGAACGTTGAGTTTTATACCAAACTGCAATTTCCAGATGGAGACTTGGTTTGTCGGCGGTTGTAACAATTGAAAATGCGAGAAAAACGGCGGCTGCCAATTCGGCGCCCGAATGGTTGGCGGAACTTCAATCGATCATAAGTCCGAATCACGCATTTGCAGATTTTGAAACCCTTCTTGAGCACAGCAGGGACAGGCTTCCATTTGGCCGGTTTCGTCACCGGTCGAATCAATTAACCGGAGTCTTGCCGAGCGCAGTCGTTAAGCCCGCGTCAGTTTCCGAAGTACAGACAGTCGTAAAATTTGCCACCGAGCATAACCTCTCTGTCATTCCCTACGGCAGCGGTTCAGGTGTACTCGGCGGAACCGTGCCCTTCCAGGGCGAAATGATTGTCGCTTCAAACCGCATGAATCACGTCATCGAAATAGATGAGACGAATCGCGTGGTGCGTGTGGAAGCCGGAACGAATGGAAGGGCCCTGGAAGTCGCCCTGAGAGACAAAGGGTACACATGCGGGCATTATCCTCAATCGATGGACATGTCCACGGTAGGAGGATGGGTCGCTTGCCGGGGGTCGGGACAGTCCTCTTCGCGATACGGCAACATCGAAGACATGATTGTGGGCTTGAAAGTCGTGCTGCCGAGCGGAGAGCTGCTGGAAGTACGGCATGCCCCCCGGCGTTCTGTCGGACCCAGTATCATCGAACTCTTCATTGGTTCCGAGGGCGTCTTTGGGATCATCGTCGAACTGACAATGCGCATATGGCGTCTGCCCGCTCAGGAGATAAACGCAGTGATCGCGTTTCCTGGTATCGAACAAGGTCTGAATGCCGCCAGGGACGTCATGCAGGCCGAGCTAAGGCCATCAATCTTGAGGCTGTACGACAAAGGCGAAAGTGAGCGATGGGGGCAAGGTGACCTGCCGGACGAAACCCATCCTGTCATGTGCATGTTGGTTTTTTCCGGATCGCATGCGGTTGCCGAAGCTGAAGCCGGCCTGGCGATAGAGATCTGCAAGAAGCACGGCGGCGTTATAATCAGCAACGAACCGCTACGGCGATGGCAAAAAGTCAGATTTGAGTCCCATTCTGAGGAATTCGTCAATGCCGGTGGCTTTTACGATACCATTGAGATTGCGGCGCCCTGGTCTGCCCTGCCGGAGATGTACGCCAAAATTCAAGCTGCGGTCGCAAAAAAATATCCAGTCGTGCAACTCAACGCCCACTGGTCTCATGCCTATTCCGATGGCGCCTGCATGTACATGACATCGAAGTTTCCCGCGATGGCGGATGAACAGGCCCTGCCAATGCATTCCGACATATGGGACATCGTGATGAAGCTGTGCCTCGAGTTTGGAGGAACAATTAGCCATCATCACGGTATTGGCTACTTTCGAAATAGATGGATCCGCGAAGAACTGAAATTTGGGCACGACGTCTTGTTTGAATTGAAACGGGCACTCGATCCAGGCTTGCTCTTCAATCCAGGCAAGCTTGGACTGGAATCCGAGGCGTGACGGAACCTCTTCCTGCTGACGGCAAATAGGGAAGGGAGGATGGAGTTGGGATGCAAGAAGAGATACTGATGGGCATTGATTTAGGGGCGGGCAGCCTCAAGGTCACGATCATCGGGTCCGACGGGCAATTGCGTGGTTCGGCCTCTGCGGAGATTCGTACCGCTATTCCCCATCCTGGATGGGCCGAGCAAGACCCGGAGGAATGGTATCGGGGGTTGTGTAGCGCCGTGCCAAAGGCACTGTCGCTGGCATCATTGGACGCGCGGGATATCGCGGCGGTGTCGTTCTCTGCCGGTGCCCATACACCAGTTTTGCTCGATCAAGACGATAACGTCATTCGGCCGGCAATTCTGTGGAGTGATCAGCGCAGCGGGGTGGAGTCACGGGAACTTTCCGAACAAGCTGGAGACATGATCCATCGGATCAGTCTGAACGTTCCAGCCCCGACCTGGACTCTTCCGCAGCTAAAATGGTTGCAGCGGCACGAGCCTGAAAACGTACGTCGAACGAAACGGCTGCTTGTTGCAAAGGACTATCTAAGGTTCCGTCTGACAGGGCTTTGGCATACCGACAGAATCGACGCCGCCGGTACATTACTTGCGGACGCAGGGGCAAATGCCTGGTCACCGGAAATATGCGGTCTGATCGGATGGGACATGGCGACCCTGCCGCCAATCGTTGAGCCGACGACGGTCGTTGGCGGAGTATCCACAGTCGGTGCCGGTGAGTCGGGGCTGGCCGAAGGAACACCGATTGTCGCTGGCACCATGGACACTGCGGTTGAATGTTATGGCGCAGGCGCTGTCAGCCCGGGCCAGGGCGTCATCAAGCTGGCGACGGCGGGTACGGTTTCGGTCGTTACTGATACGCTTGAGGCGCATTCCGAGGTCATTGACTACCCGCATGTTATTCCCGGGTTCTCCTATTCCATCACCGGAACGAACTCGTGTGCCTCGGCGCATCGTTGGTTGAGAGACCAGTTCTTTACCCCCCGTCATGGTCTCGGCAAGGTGGAGCAGGATCAATCTGGATTCGCTGAAATGGACCGCCTGGCATCCGACGTGCCGGTGGGTTCGGATGGGATGATTTTTCACCCCTATCTCCAGGGCGAACGCTCGCCGTATTGGGACGAATTCCTACGCGCGGACTTCATCGGCGTTACGATGGGGCATACGGCGGCCCATTTTGTC
>JAJFHD010000078.1 GCA_021775805.1 Alphaproteobacteria bacterium
ACGCTGTCTGCCACGGACGAGGATTCCGGCGAGACGTTCACCTATGCCCTGACCGACGATGCCGGCGGATTGTTTGAAGTCGTCGGCAATGAGATCCGGGTCGCAGCAGGCGCCGATCTCGACCATGAGAGCGACGAGACACATAGTGTCACCGTCCAGGTCACCGATGCCGGCGGCAATACGTACTCAGAAACTGTGACGCTCAGCGTCAACGATCTGAACGAAGGCCCGACCGATATCGCTCTCAGCGCAACTTCCGTTGATGAGAACGCTGCCGCGGGCACCGCCGTTGCGACCTTAAGTGCAACCGACGAAGACTCCGGAGAGACGTTCACCTATGCCCTGACTGATGATGCCGGCGGGTTGTTTGAAGTCGTCGGCAATGAGATCCGGGTCGCAGCAGATGCCGATCTCGATCATGAGAGCGACGAGACACATAGTGTCACCGTCCAGGTGACGGACGCCGGCGGCAATACGTATAGCGAGACGGTAACCCTCAGCGTCAATGATCTGAATGAAGGTCCGACCGATATTGCTCTCAGCGCAACTTCCGTTGATGAGAACGCTGCCGCGGGCACCGCCGTTGCGACTCTTTCGGCCACGGACGAAGACTCCGGCGAGACGTTCACCTATGCCCTGACCGACGATGCCGGCGGGTTGTTTGAAGTGGTCGGCAACGAGATCCGGGTCGCCGCAGGAGCCGATCTGGACCATGAGAGCGACGACAGCCACAGCATCACTGTTCAGGTCACCGACTCGGGCGGCAATACACATTCGGAGACCGTCACTCTTTCGGTTAACAACCTCGTTGACGGGCTTACGGTTGTTGGCACTGCCGGAGGCGACTCGTTGTCTGGTTCGGTCGCGGAAGATTCAATTTCGGGTCTGGGCGGCGACGATGTGATCACCGGGGACGCCGGTGCGGATACACTGGACGGCGGGGCCGACACCGATGAGCTCGATTACTCTGGCTCGGATGCCGGCGTCACTGTCGACCTCAGCACCAATACCGTTTCGGGTGGCGACGCCGAGGGCGACACGATATCCAACTTTGAAAATGTCACCGGCAGCGGCCATGCCGATACCCTGACCGGCGATGCCGGCGACAACGTGCTTGACGGCGGCGCCGGTGCTGACGTGCTCGACGGCGGTGCAGGGACCGATACGGCGGACTATTCGGCGTCGGGTTCAGGGGTCACCGTGGACCTGTCCGCCGGGACGGGCTCCGGCGGCATCGCCGCCGGCGACACACTGTCCAACATCGAGAACGTGACCGGTTCGAACTATGCCGACATCATTACCGGCGACGGCGGCGCCAACGTAATTGCCACGGGCGAAGGCGACGACTGGGTCGACGCCGGTGCCGGCGACGACACGATTGCCGGCGGCGACGGCGACGACTGGCTGCAGGGCGGCGACGGCAATGACGACATCACCGGCGGCGAGGGTATCGACACCCTGATCGGCGGCAAGGGCGACGACACGTTCCGCTTCGTGATCGGTCATGGCGCGGACACGGTCGTGGGTGGCGACGACACCGACGAGATCATCATCGACGGGATTGCCGGACAGTCATCGAGCTTCCTGATCGAGGATGCCGCAACCTACAACACACGCACAGGCTCGTCAGTTTCCGCCGACAGTATCCTGGTCAGCATCGACGGCGCGCTTGTCATGAGCGTGACGGAAGTCGAGAACATCACCATCAATGCCGGCTCGAACGGCGATTCCCTGACGGTCGTCGGCGATTTCTCATCGTCGGCACTGGCCACCAACGGACTGTCGTTCAACGGCGGCGATGGCGACGACACGCTAGACCTGTCGGGCCTCACCTCCAACCTTACAGTGGCACCCTCGGGCGGCGGCGGTGAAGACGAGTTTACTGGCAGCATTGTCGACGAGACCCTGAACGGTGGTGCCGGCAACGACATCCTGAACGGCGGCCTTGGCAACGACACCCTTAACGGTAGCGACGGTGACGACACGCTCACCGGCGGTGCTGGCAACGACGCTCTCGACGGTGGCGCGGACACCGATACGGCCGTGTTCTCGGGCGCCTGGTCCGATTACACCATCACAGACAACGGCGGCAACTCCTATACTCTCATCGACAACCGTTCGGGGGCACCTGACGGCAACGATACGGTTGTCAACGTGGAGAACTTCCAGTTCGCAGACGGCACACTGACCGCCGCACAGATTGTCAATTCGGCGCCTACGGATATCACCTTGAGTGCAAACTCAGTCGATGAGAATGCCGCTGCGAGTACAGTTGTCGGTACCCTTGGCAACACGGACACGGACAGCCTCGACAGCCACTCCTATGCGATTACTTCGGACCCCTCCGGCCACTTCGAGGTCGTCGGTGGGCAACTCCGGGTCAAATCGGGTGCCGACATCGACTTCGAAGCCGATCCGACACACGCCATCACAATCCAGGTGACGGATGCCAACGGTGCCACCTATTCCGAAGCCTTCACGGTTAATGTGAACGATATCAATGAAGCCCCCACAGACATTGCCTTCACCGGCAATACCGGCTTCACCACGGCAGCGAACGGGTCCACGGTGGTGGCCAATGCCAGCGCGGTTGACGAGGATGCCGGCGAAACCCAAACTTATGCCTTGACGGACGATGCGGGCGGTCTGTTCGAGATTGACTCCAGCACCGGCAACATAACGCTGGCTGCAAACTCTGTAACTCCGGAGTTCCAGCAGAGGAGCGGTTCGAGTAATCCGTTCGACAGCATCGATGTGGGCTCGTTCAGCAACCCGAGTCTCGCCGACATCGACGGTGACGGCGACCTTGACTTGTTCGTTGGGGAATCGGGCGGCGACCTGGAATACTTCGAGAATACCGGAACTTCGAGCAATCCGACCTATGCCTCATCGGTGGAGAACCCGTTCAACCTGGACGATGCCGGTGACTTTTCCGCTCCGATCTTTGTCGATATCGACGGCGATGGCGATCTCGACGCCTTCGTGGGGAATGAAGACGGTGACCTGGAATTTCAACGGAACACCGGGACCAGCACCAACCCGAACTTTTCTTCGCGCAGCGAAAACCCATTTGGCCTGAGCGATACCGGATCCTACGCCATTCCGACCTTTGCCGATATCGACGGGGACGGCGACCTTGACGCCTTTGTTGGGGGCGGGGACGGAAACACCGCCTATTTCCAGAACACCGGCACAAGTACAAACCCCAGCTTTGCTTCTGCGACCGACAATCCCTTCGGCCTCGCCGACGTCGGATCATTTGCGGATCCGAATTTTGCGGACCTGGATGGCGATGGCGATCTCGATGCCTTCGTGACCGACGGCTCAGGAGATGTGAACTATTTTGAGAACACCGGAACATCGACCAATCCGTCCTTCACGCAACGCTCGGACAACCCGTTCGGCCTGGCGGATGTCGGCAGCGACACGACGGTGACGTTTGCGGACATCGACGAAGACGGAGATCTCGACGCGATCATCGGTGAAAGCGACGGCACACTCAATTACTTCGAAAACACCACGTCCGCATTCGACACCGATACGTCACATACCGTGACCGTCCAGACGACAGATTCCAGCGGCAACACGTTCAGCGAAGATCTTGGCATCTATTTTGGAACCAACGACACAGGGTTGTCAGGCACCGGCGACACGATCACTGGCGGGACCATCGACGATGTGATCTACGGCTTCGACGGCGACGATACGCTGAATGGTGGTGATGGCGACGATTCGCTTTATGGCGGATCGGGCGGCGACACGCTCAATGGCGGCGACGGCAACGACAACCTTTACGCCGGAACAGGCGGAACATCCACTACAGGCACACTTTCCCTGAACGAGGGAGGACAGACCAACCAGTATGCGCGGCTAACCAACTTCAGTGACTTTCCAACGTCTGAATTCACCTACGAAATAGCATTCGCGTCGAGTACGGTTCCGTCCAACAATGCGGTTCTGGCATCCTACGCGGTTTCCGGAAACGACAACGAGTTCAGAATCGAAGCTGTACCTGGCGGCAATCTCGAGATTGCCCTGAATGGAAGCACCAGGACGACGTCGATCTCCACTTCATCCCTGTTTAACGGAACCCAGCACCAGTTGTCCGTGTCCTGGTCCAGTTCGACAGGAAACATGACTGTCTATGTTGACGGTGTTGCGTCCTACTCGACGACAGTCCAGCAGGGCAATTCATTGTCGGCAGGCGGTACTCTTATCCTGGGTCAGGACCAGGACAGCATCGGCGGCGGTTTCAGCAGCAGTGAGATATTCTCCGGAGAGATTAGCGATGTGCGGATCTTCAACGATGTCCGTTCCGATACGGAAGTCTCCGATAATGCGAACGCCCGGATTACCGACCCGTCCTCGGAAGGAAACCTCGTCAGCAACTGGCAGATGGCTTCGGAAACCGGCGGCACGGTTACCGATCTTGCCGGCTCCAACGACATTTCACTGGTCAACGGTGCCTCTATTGTCACAACCGACAGCGAGAGCATCGGCGACACATTGAACGGCGGCAACGGCAACGATTTCCTCCAGGGCGGATCAAGCAGCGACACGCTGAACGGCGGTGCTGGCGACGATATCATTCACACTGGTGACAACGGAGATACCGGTCCCGAAAGCGTCACCAATTCGTATAATCCTGTGGGCTATTGGCGACTGGGAGAATCGAGCGGTTCAGCTGCGGTAGACGAAACCGGCACCAGCAACGGCACCTACATCAACGGCGTTGGCCTTGGCGCGTCCAGTGTAAACAACAACGACTCTGACACTGCGGCAGACTTTGACGGTTCCAACGACCATGTGGTGATTAGCCACGACAACGCCCACGAACTGTCCGAAGGAACGATCCAACTCTGGTTCAATGCCGACACCGTCTCAGGCAAGGGCACACTGTTAAGCCAGAAAGACGGCGGCGACGAACTGCTCTTTCAGATCGATAATGGTGAGCTGAAGGCCAAAATAGGTGACGAAGTTTCGGTAAGCGGCATCGACGCCAACGAATGGCACCACATCAGTGTGAGCTGGGACGGCGATTCCATGGAACTCTACCTGGACGGGACGCTCGTGGACTCCAGATCTTCGGACAAGGATCTGGTCGGGAACGTCGGTGACCTGTACGTCGGCAGCCATGAAGACCTGAAGGAGTTTTTCAATGGCACGATCGACGAGGTCGCAATTTTCGATCAGGCGCTGTCGGCCAGTGAAGTTTCAGCGCTCTATGAAGCGGGCCTGAACGGTCATGAGTTCGAGACCAACACGGTCGACGGCGGCGCGGGCAATGACACGATCGTAGCAGGATCGGCGATCGACAATATCGATGGCGGCGCCGACACGGATACGGTGTCCTACGCAAACTCCGACGAAGGCGTGACCGTCCTGCTGGACGATGCCGACCAGAGCTTCAATGGCCAGACGGCCGCCGGCGGTTATGGTGGGGATGCGGAAGGCGACAGCTACACAAGCGTGGAAAACGTCGTCGGCAGCGCCCATGACGACTGGGTATTCGGTCACGACGACGGCACCGAAGCCTTCCTTGGGGCCGGCAACGACACGTTCGACAATAACGACACCACCGCAATCGACACGATCGACGGCGGCGCCGGCAATGACACGATCCGGACAGGCGCCGGCGACGACGTCCTGACCGGCGGCACCGGCAATGACTCGTTGTTTGGTGAAGACGGCAACGACCTGTTCTATTTCCGTACCGGCGACGGCGCCGATACCGGTGACGGCGGGGCCGGCAGTGCCTGGGTCGACACGCTTAAACTCGAAGATGCCGACGGCGACGCCGTGCCCGACGGCTGGACAGTGAACTTCAAGAGCGGGTCAATCGAGGAATCGGGAGACGACTACTACGATCTGACCGAGGACGCCTCCGGCACGCTGACGCTGGCCGACGGCAGCACCTTCGACTTCAACAACCTGGAGAGGATCGAGTGGTAGGCGTTCTGGCAGTCCGGAACCGTCCATGAGGACATACAAAACAAAGCAGGCAATTCAACCCACATGAGCGAAAACAGTTTCATCCGGGACAACGACACGGCCATCGCTGGAGACGGCGCCAAGAATGCCGGCACCGACCAGGGCGCCGCCTGGGTCAACGCCGGCAACAACGACGGGCATGTGGTCGCCGGGGAACGCGACGACTGGGTCGATACCGTCGAGGACGGCGGCCGCGAAAGCGTTGACCCAATTGCCGTCGGAGAAGGCGACGACTGGGTATCAAGCGACGGCCAGTCCAACGATCCCAGCACCATCGAAGGCGCAGATACCCTGATCGGCGGCAAGGGGGATGATTCCTTCCGCTACATCGTCGGTCATGGGGCGGTGTCGATTGTCGGCGACGAGGACAACGACCAGGTCATCCTCAACGGGACCGATGAGGCGCCGACCGACTTTCTTGTCGAGGACGCGGCCGCCTTCAATGCGCGTTCGGGCGCCGGCGTGCCGGACGGACAGATACTGATCAGCGCAAACGGCGTCGTGATCGTGACGGCAACGTCGGTCGAGGGCCTCACGATCAATACCGGTTCGGGCGGCGATACCGTGACAATTCGCGGCGATTTTACCAGCAGCGGCCTTGGCGCCGACGGCTTCACGGTTGCTGGAAACCTGAGTGCCTATGCAGTTGACGCCAGTGCGATAACCTCTGCACACAGTGTTACGACGTCCAGGCTTCACGTAACCGATACGCTTGCTACCAGCGAATTTGAGGATCACCTGATCGGTGGCGCCGTTGGTGACACGATTGCGGGCGAAACGGAAGACGGTGACTGGCTGGGCAACCCTGATCTGCAGGACGGCGACGATGTGGCGTCAGGCTGGACGGTATCCTACGACGGGGGCGCCATATCGACGATTGGCGCCGACTACGTTGAAATCACCCAGGACGCTTCGGGAACGATCTCCCTCACCGATGGCGATGGCGGTTCATACGACACCATAACGCCGGCAGAATGGTGACCCTCCCCCGCGTTTCACTTGACGGCTGACGTGTCGCCCTATCATATCGCCCGGGTCCAACCGCATGACCATTCCCGGGAGAGAACCCTTGCCAAGTGAACGACGCACCCCCTATCCGCCGATCGAGCCCTACAATTCAGGCACCCTCGAGGTTTCGGACCTTCATACGATCTATTTCGAGGAATGCGGCAACCCGGAAGGCAAGCCCGTGCTGCTGGTTCATGGGGGTCCCGGCGGCGGCAGCAATCCTTCGATGCGGCGGCTGCATGACCCGGAAGCCTACCGGATCATCCTGTTCGACCAGCGCGGCTGCGGGCGGTCAACACCCCACGCCTGCCTCGAGGACAACACGACCTGGGCCCTGGTCGCCGACATGGAGCGAATCCGCGAGCACCTGAACATCGACCGCTGGCAGCTTCTGGGCGGATCGTGGGGGTCGACGCTGTCCCTCGCCTATGCGCAAACCCATCCGGAACGGGTCACCGAACTGGTGCTGCGCGGCATATTCACCTTACGGCGCAAGGAGCTCTTATGGTTCTACCAGTCGGGAGCAAGCGAGATCTATCCCGATGCCTGGGAAAACTATCTGGCGCCGATCCCGGAAGGCGAACGCGATGACATGATTGCCGCATACCACAAGCGGTTGACCGGCGACGATGCAGCCGTGCGTGCACAGGCGGCCAAGGCGTGGAGCGTGTGGGAAGGATCGACGCTTTCGCTGCTGGAGGATCCCGGCCGCGTTTCCCGGTTCAACAGTGAACATTTCGCCCTGGCGTTTGCCCGTATCGAATGTCACTACTTTGTCAATGGCGGGTTTTTCGACAGCGACGACCACCTGATCGCAAATGCCGGAATTCTCAGAGACATTCCCGGGGTGATTGTGCAGGGACGCTACGACGTGGTGACCCCTGCGACGACGGCCTGGGCATTGTCCAAATCGTGGCCTCAAGCCGTCCTCAAGATCGTCCCCGACGCCGGCCATTCGGCATCGGAGCCAGGCATCGTCGACCAACTGGTCGAGGCCACCGACCGGTTTCGCGGGGATTAGAACACGTTGGTTTCGACCTGCCTTGCCCCGCTGCCGAACCGGCGAAAACAGGTGTCCGGCGTGGTGCCGCCGGTGGGTTCACCCTAGAGACCCTATCTGGTGTTTAGAGCGGGATGAGGAAAGGTGTGTGCGGTTTTCCGCCCTTCCTGATTGTTGCCCTCGTGCGCCGACACGAGGGCCTCCGGCATTGCAACTCTGGAGATGCACGCGTCAAGCACGTGCATTACAGTTTTTACGGACATCGTGTAGCCGTGGCGTCCGATGATGAGAACGATCAAACGCGAATCGCCTGTCATCACCTCAAGAGCAATTTCCCGGCCCTACCGGTACGCGCTGACCTGTGACGGCGGCTTCATTTGACCGAGATCAAGACGATCCGGAGACAAATGTGGCCTAATCAGCCGATTGAAAATCAACGAGAAGGCGGCCTTTCATCATGTGTCTGATTTCGACTGGACATCGCTTTGTCATCGCTATGGTCTTGGCTGCCTTGAGTGGTGCCCTGTGGAGTTCTGATGGCCTTGCCGAAGCTGAACTGAGCAAGGCCGCGCGGGCAGATCTCGGGCTGGAAATTGCGCAAATGTGGTGCAGGCAATGTCACGTGGTTGAGCCGGAAGGCGCCGGTTTTGCGCAAAGCGATGTGCCGACATTCCATGAAATTGCCAATTTCTCCGAGCAGTCGATCCAGAATGTCGAGAATTTCATGCAGAATCCGCATCCGCCGATGCCCAAGCTGAACCTGTCGCGTGAGGTCATGCGCAATCTGGCCACATACATCATGTCGCTCAAGCAGGAAAACGGCAACTGAAGTCCAGGTGCCGCCGGTTGATTGAAGCCTGGACCGGGCAACGCCCGTCAGACAAGTACACCGCCCATGTAGTGCAGCGCGACCGACCGCTTGTGTGGGCGGGTTCTGTGTTCCCAGAGATAGATGCCCTGCCAGGTGCCCAATCGCATGGCACCGTCAAGCACCGGGATCGACAGACTGGTTGACGTCAGGGCTGACTTTATGTGGGCCGGCATATCGTCGGGGCCTTCGCTGGAATGGCGGTACGGGGCGGACTCCGGAGCCAGCCTGTTCAACGCATCCACAAGGTCTGTCTGGACATCAGGGTCGGCGTTTTCCTGGATCGTCAGTGATGCCGAGGTGTGCCGGATGAACACCGTCAGCAGGCCCTCGTCGGCACGTTGACCGTCAAGCCACGACACTATGTCGCCGGTCACCTCCGACAGTCCGGCACCGGCCGTGTGAAAGGTCAGCGTTCCCGAGACCTGATAGATCCGGATCGGATTTGCGGGTTGTGTCAGCTCACTCATTGGTTCCTTCCCTGGCCTGCCGGACGCGCCGCTGCACCACATAATGTGTCGTCTCGCAATCGCCCCGTTTCCGTCAATTTTCCGCCTACGACCCGCCTTTGTTCCCGGTTACACGAGTCGGTGCGAGCAATCAGGCACGAGGGGAACGCGAGGTCCCGGTTGTTGCGCCAATAACGTATGCGGCAATTGTCCTTTGCGTTTGTGCCTGATTTCAACCCTGTTTGTCCTGATTCGGCCCCGGTGGCGTGGCGTCATTCATCGTGGCCGGTGTGCTGCCCTGCGTAACGGGCAGATAGCGCCCGAAACGGTAGTATTGCGTAATGTTCAGCCGTTGCGGCGCGGAGCCCGCTCCCGAGTAAGGAGCGGGCTCCTCTGTTATGCCCACGGTGTTTTCTTGCATCGCCCTTGTCCGCCGTTATAGTGCGGGCAAACACGATCAGCAGGCAACGCCCTCCATGACCACTCCCCTCGTCGATCCCGCTCTTTTTCATCCTGAAAGCATGTCCGCCGAAACCGAAGAGCTCAACCAGGCCGTGCTGGCGCGACTGGCCGATTACGACATGTGGTCGATTACGCCGCAGGAGGTCCGGGATCTGCGCAAAGCCGGCAAGGGACCGTTTCCCGTGACGCCCAGATCGGATCGTGCGGTCGTGAAAACGATCGACGGGCCCGGTGGAAAACTGCCGCTTCGGATCATCGATCCCGGCAATGCCCGCGGTGTCTATCTGCACATCCACGGCGGCGGCTGGATCCTGGGTGCGTCTGATGAACAGGATCCGCGGCTCGAGCGGCTTGCGGAAAATTGCGGGCTGGCCGTGGTCTCGGTCGAGTACCGGCTGGCGCCCGAACATGCCTATCCCAGCGGGCCCGACGATTGCGAAGCGGCAGCGCTGTGGCTGGTTGAAAATGCGCTCAACCGATTCGGGACGGACAAGCTGTTCATCGGCGGCGAATCCGCCGGCGCGCACCTGAGTGTCGTGACAATGCTGCGGCTGAGGGACCGGCATGCTGTTTCTCCGTTCAGCGGCGCCAACCTGACGGCAGGGTGTTTCGACCTTGGCCTGACACCGAGCGTGCGGCGGTGGGGGGATGAAAAACTGATCCTCAATACCCGCGACGTCACCAACTTCGTCAATCATTTTCTGACCGGCGGCGGCAGCGTCGACGATCCCGACATCTCGCCGCTCCACGCCGACCTTGCCGGCCTGCCGCCGGCGCTGTTCACGATCGGCACCCGCGATCTGCTGCTGGACGATTCGCTGTTCATGGCCGGACGCTGGAATGCCTGCGGCAACCACGGAGAACTTGCCGTGTACCCCGGCGGGGCGCATGTGTTCATCGCCTTTCCAGGACAACTGGCGGCACAGGCCCTGACCAGGATCGATGACTTTCTCAACGGATTATAGGCAACACCAGGTTTGACCGGGGCACACCGGCCGGGCACGGCATCCCGGGGTCCGGATATCAGGCCTGTTCGCCGATGGAATCCCGCAAGGACTTGGCAAAATCGAAGAAGCGGCGCATGAACTTCTCCATGAAGCTCATGATCTTGTCCAGATCGGCATCGCTGGGCAAATCGCTGGATTTGCCCTCTTCGCTCTTGGCCATTGCGTCGGCGGAAGCCTGTTTCTGACGCAGGGCCTCGTTTTCCTTCTGGAGACGCGTGATCTCGTCCTGCAGGGCGGTGCGATCGTCGGCGACCGCCGAACACGTCCAAGCCGTATTGAGCTTGCGGCAGTGGGACACCTCGCCGGATTGCGTGTCAAGCCGAAGCAAGCCGTCGTCGACGTCTTTCATGGCGTAGCGGCCGGACGTGTCAGTCGTCTCCTGAGCCTGGGCCGAAACCGCGAACATCAACACGGCAGCCACCGCAGATAACACAATACCAGGTCTTTTCATTACCGGTTCCTCGTCTTGCAAACAGGCGGGCCTCACGGAACCGTGAGCATTGCCTTTCTTATAACATGGTCAATCGGCCCGTGTCAGCGGCAATGGTGGGTTGCTTCAGTCCGGCACCGTGAAAGGTTTGCGGCCCGACGACAGCGCATCTTCGAGCAGGCCGATACGGTCCTGGCCCCAGAATATTTCGCCGTTGAGGAAGTAGCTCGGCGATCCAACGTTGCCCATGGCCATGCTGTTGGTGGTGTTGGCCTTGTAGGCAACCTCGACTTCCGGCGATTTCGCCGCTTCAAGCAGGGCTGCCCCGTCAAAACCGTTGCGGTCGGCAGCGGCCTGCAGTTCGCCCTCGTCGCCCATGTTCTTTTCATCAGACCAGACCGACTTGAACACGTCGCTCATGAAGGCCGACGGATCGTCGCCGCGGGCAGCCAGGGCAATGATCACCTTGTCGGCTGTTGCGAATGGAAACGGCCAGAACGCCGGTTTGAGATTGAATGTCAGCTCGCGCCTTTCGCGCCAGCGCTGCAGTTCGAGCCAACGCATTTTCTGGCGGGACGGATGGCGCTTGGGCGGCAGCGGCGTTCCGTGTTCCTCAAATATCTCCAAAAGGGCGATCGGCTTGTAGTCGATCTTGACGTTGCGCCGCGCCATGGCCTTGTGGAAGGCGTCATGCCCGATAAACGCCCATGGCGAGACCATGGAGAAATGATATTCGACGGTTGCAGACATGGTTTTCGTCTTTCTCTGTGATCGAGTAGGGTTGCGCGGTCAGGCCGCGACTGGACTGGCAGGCTCCGGCTGGAAGCGTGTGTAGAACAAGTCACTCCCAGCGGCAAGGTCGCGCAGCAGGTCATTGGGGGCAAAACGCTCGCCATACCGCATGGTGAAACGCTCGCATTGTTCGACGAAGCCTGCCGGTCCCTGCATATCGATGTAACTCAGAGGCCCGCCCGTGAACGGTGCATAGCCCCAGCCGAGAATCGCGCCAACGTCGGCGTCGCGCACATCGGTCAGCACGTTCTCCTCAAAACAACGGGCGGTCTCGAGCGCCTGAACCGTCAGGAAACGCTGTTTCAGTTCCTCCACATCGGGCAGACCGGCGGCGTCACCACCGTTGGTCACGCCAAGAGCCTCACTCAGCTCCGGCCAAAGTTGCTTGGTGCCGTCGTCCGAATAGTCGTAAAACCCGCTGCCGTTCTTGCGGCCCAGACGGCCGCGCTTTTCGACCATCTCGGCAAGGATACGGTCGCCGGGTTTCTCCACATAGGCGTCTCCCAGATCCCGTTTGGCGGCCTGCGCAATCTTGTGGGCAAGATCGAGACTGACTTCGTCATTGAGTGACAGCGGTCCAACCGGCATGCCGGCCATCTTGCCGGCGTTTTCAATCAGGGCGGCCGGCACGCCTTCCGCCAGCATGTAGTGGCCTTCGGCAATGTAGGTGGACACGACCCGGGAGGTGTAAAAGCCCCGGGAGTCGTTGACCACAATCGGCGTCCTGCGAATGGCCCGGACATAGTCAAGGGCTGCCGCAAGCGCCCGGTCGCCGGTCTTCTCGCCGACGATCAGTTCCACCAGCATCATCTTGTCGACGGGAGAGAAGAAGTGAATTCCGATAAAACTCTCCGGTCTCGAACTCGCCTTCGCGAGGCCGGTAATCGGCAGGGTCGAGGTGTTGGAGGCAAAAACCGCGTCCGGAGACAGATGGCTTTCCGCCTTGGCCGTTACCTTGGCTTTCAGTTCGCGGTCTTCGAACACCGCCTCAATCACCAGATCGCAACCCTCGAGACGGGCATAATCGGGCGTCGCCTCGATCCTGGAAAGCAGCGCCTGCATTTCCTTTTCGCTCGACCGTCCCTTTGCCAGCGCCTTGGAGAGCAGTTTTTCCGAATAGGCCTTGCCCTTGTCGGCAGATATCTGGTCGCGGTCCAAAAGAATCACTTCCATTCCGGCCCGGGCTGAAACATAGGCAATGCCCGCCCCCATCATGCCGGCACCCAGAATCCCCAGTTTACGGACCTTGAACGGTGCGACGCCGGGCGGGCGCCGGGCGCCTTTGCTCAACGCCTGCATCGACAGGAACAGCGAGCGGATCATGGCCTTGGCTTCGGGCTGGCGCAGCAGCCAGGTGAAATACCGCGCCTCGATCCTCAAACCGGTCTCGATCGGTACCTGCAGACCTTCGTAGACACAGGACATGATTGCCCGCTGGGCCGGGTAGTTGTCCATGGTTTCCTGGCGGTAGAGGGCATTGGCGCCGATCCAGGTCATCATGCCCGATGGTGAAAAGGGCACACCGCCGGGGACA
Source organism: Alphaproteobacteria bacterium (assembly GCA_021775805.1). Taxonomy (GTDB): domain Bacteria; phylum Pseudomonadota; class Alphaproteobacteria; order Rhizobiales; family JAJFHC01; genus JAJFHC01. Next base: position 13,542 of record JAJFHD010000078.1, read on the forward strand.
CGGAACTTCTTCTCATCCCATGGCTGTACGCTGGTTGGTTCGCCCGACAAGTATCGTTTCGCTTCCGAAACAAGCTTTTCCCTTCCTACCACCGCGTGTACCATACCGGCTTCCAGGGCTTTGGCGGGATTCAAGCTCCGGCCCTGCATCATCAGTTTCAGGGCCGCCGGCGCACCGACCAGACGCGGCAGGCGCTGGGTGCCGCCGCCGCCCGGCAGCAGACCGACACGGGCCTCGGGAAGACCGAACTGTATGCCGGTGCCGTCGGCTGCCAGTCGGTGATGACAGGCCAGTGCAATCTCGAAACCGCCGCCCAGGGCGGTGCCGTTGAGGGCTGCAACAACCGGTTTACCCGCGGTTTCAAGCCGTCGCAACAGACGGGAGAACCCCTGAATGTTCTCAAACAATTCCCCGACGGCTGCTTTTTCACTGCGCCCGTCAGCCAGGGCCTGTGCCAGAGTGCGGGTATGGCCTTCCATCATGGCCAGATCGGCGCCGGCGCAGAACGCCTCCTTGCCGCTGGTGAGAACGGCTGCCGTGATCGCATCTTCCGATTCAAGCCGTTCGACAATCTGCAACAACTCAGCAAGGGAACCATCGGTCAGGACGTTCATGGACCGGTCGGGCATGTCCCAGGTGACAACGGCAATTCCATCCGCATCCACGTCGACATCGAAATTCACATATGTCATTCCCGATGATCCCTAAACGCGTTCGATGACGGTAGCGGTGCCCATGCCGGCTCCGATGCACAACGTGACAAGCGCGGTGTTGAGGTCGCGGCGTTCCATTTCGTCGAGCACAGTGCCCAGTATCATGGCACCGGTCGCACCCAGCGGATGGCCCATGGCAATCGCGCCGCCGTTGACGTTCATCCGGTCATGGTCGATGTCCAGGCACTGCATCATGCGCAGAACAACCGATGCAAACGCCTCGTTGACTTCGAAAAGGTCGATATCGCCGACCGTCATGCCCAAGCGGCCGAGCAGTTTGCTGGTTACCTCTGCGGGGCCGGTCAGCATGATGCTGGGTTCGGTGCCGATGTTGGCAAAGCCTTTCACCCTGGCCCGCGGCTTGAGTTCGGCCACCCGTCCGGCGTCGGCATTGCCCAGCAGGACGGCCGCCGCCCCATCGACGATCCCCGACGAGTTGCCGGCATGGTGCACGTGGGTTATCGCTTCGACCTCCGGATAACGCTGGATCGACACGGAATCAAAACCGGCCGATGCTCCCATCTCCGCAAATGAGGGTTTCAGGGCACCCAGGGACTGCATCGACGTCTCGGGCCGCATGTGCTCGTCGTGATCGAGAATGGTCAGATCGTTGATGTCGTTGACCGGAACCACGGACTTGGTAAAACGGCCGTCTTTCCAGGCGGCATCGGCGCGCTTCTGGCTTTCCACCGCATAAGCGTCGACATCATCGCGGGAGAAACCGTATTTGGTGGCGATCAGGTCGGCACTGATGCCTTGCGGCGTGTAATAGGACTTGACCGCGATCTTCGGGTCGACCGGCCAGGCGCCGCCGGACGCGCCGAGACCGATGCGGCTCATGGATTCGACGCCGCCGCCGACCGCCATGTTCTGCTGGCCCGACATGATCTGGGCCGAGGCGAAATTGACCGCGTCAAGGCCCGAGGCGCAGAACCGGTTGATCTGAACACCGGCGACCTTCTCGTCGTAACCGGCGTTGATCGCGGCAATGCGTGCGATATCGCCACCGGCCTCGCCGACGGGATCGACGCAGCCCAGGACCACATCCTCGACAAGCCCGGTGTCCAGACTGTTGCGGTCCCGCAGGGCCTGGAGCGACTGGGTCGCCAGTTCCAATGCCGTCACTTCGTGCAGGCTGCCGTCCTTCTTGCCGCGCCCCCGGGGGGTTCTGACATGGTCGTAGATGAAACAATCGGTCATGGGCGGTCTCCGGATAGTGGCAATAAGCAATCGGCAATCGACAATTCAGCTGTTTCCCGGCAATGGGTGGCCGGGCATCAGGTCGTAGGGGTGTTTCCAGCCGTCGAACCCTGAAAGCCGGTCAAGCCAGGCTTGTATTCCAGGATAGTCGGCCTTCCAGTCTACACCGATTTCGTCGGCAAAATAGAGATAACCGCACATCGATATGTCGGCGATCGTGGGTCGGTCCAGAACTGCAAACTCACGATCCGCCAGATGGCTGTTCAGCACCCCCCATGCCAGTTCGGCGCGGCCGCGCAGAAACTCCAGAACCGCCGGGTCGCCGGACTTTGCCAGGAAATTGAGGAACCGGTAGGTGCCGGTGTAGCTGGTCAGCTTGTGGTTGTCCCACAGGATCCAGCGCATGATTTCACGCCGTTCCGTGGAGTCATTCCAGCCAAACCTGCCAAACCGCTCAGCCAGATAATCAAGAATCACCCCTGACTGTGTGAGTGTCAGATCACCATGGTGCAGCACCGGCGCCTCGCCCATGATGTTGACGGACCGGAATTCCGGAGTGCGGGTTTCCCCGTTGAAAAAGTCAACCTGCGTCGGCGACCAGTCGGCGCCGCAGAGGTTGAGCATCAGCGCCGCCTTGTAGGCGTTTCCGGACTGGGCAAAACAATCGAGCGTGTACTCGGACATGGGGTTTTGGCTTTCATGGCCTTTGGTGAGCAGAACCTATCATCCGGATGGATTAAGATCGACATCGCAATTGCCGGAATGTGCGGTATGTCGGTTCTCCTGTTTCCCGTTCCCCAAACTCGACCCGACGCCGTGCGGGATGCCTATGCTTGAGGCTGGAACGATCCCGTTTCTGCGAAGCAGCACTGACGTGCTGCGTCGCGCACGGGAAATAACACCGCCGGCTTACAAAGACCGGGCGATCAGCACTTTCATGATTTCGTTGGTGCCGCCGTAGATGCGCTGGACCCGTGCATCTGCATACATCCGGGCAATGGGGTATTCGTTCATGTAGCCGTAGCCGCCATGAAGCTGGAGGCATTCATCGATGATCTTGCACTGCAGGTCGGTCAGCCAGTACTTGGCCATCGAGGCGGTCGTCGCATCAAGTTTGCCCTCGATCAGAAGCCCGGTGCAATGGTCGCAGAAGACCCGTGCGATCGTCGCTTCGGTCTTGCACTCTGCCAGCTTGAACTGGGTGTTCTGAAAATCCATCACAGCTTTGCCGAAGGCCTTGCGCTGCTTGACGTATTCGATGGTTTTCTCCAATGCCAGTTCGATCATGGCCATCGCCTGAAGCGCGATCAGATGGCGCTCCTGGGGTAGTTGCTCCATCAACTGGTAGAAACCCCGGCCCTCCTCATCGCCCAGCAAATTTGCCGTCGGCACCTTGACGTCGTCGAAGAACAATTCCGACGTGTCCTGGGCCTTCAAACCGATCTTGTCGAGGTTGCGCCCCCGCTTGAAGCCTTCGACCTCATCGGTTTCAACGATGATCAGGGAGGTTCCCCGGGCACCCTCCGAGGGGTCGGTCTTGGCGACCAGGACGATCAGATTGGCGTGCTGGCCGTTGGTGATGAAAGTCTTCTGGCCATTGAGGCGGTATTGATTTCCGTCACGCACAGCCGACGTCTTGATTGCCTGCAGATCGGATCCGCCACCCGGTTCCGTCATGGCGATGGCGCCGATCAGTTCGCCGGACGCCAGCCGCGGCAGCCAGTTGCGTTTCTGGTCCTCGGTGCCGTAATGCAGAATGTAGGGCGCAACGATGGCGTTGTGCAGGGCGATGCCGAAACTGTCGACACCGGCCCTGCCCAGCGACCCGATGATGACCGCTTCGTGGGCAAACGTGCCACCGGCGCCGCCGTACTCCTCAGGGATCGCTGCACACAGGAGACCGGTTTGGCCGGCTTTTTCCCAGGCCGAGCGTTCGATGATCCCGTCTTTTTCCCACTTCTCGTAATGGGGCACGCATTCGCGCTCGAAGAACTTGTCAGCCGCATCGGCCAGCATGTCGAGTTCTTCCGTCATCCATCCCGGACGGGCAACATTCAATGCAGACATGATCTTCCCTTGTTCAAAACGCTGTTTCGTCGAGGCTCATGACGCAGGCGGCACCCGACCGGATGCACGCCAGTCTTGTGGTTGTGTTTGGCAGCATGCGTTCCATGAAAAACCGTGCGGTGGCACATTTCGCTTCGTGAAAGCCTTTGTCGGCGGTGCCTCCATCTCCAAGCGCCTGAAGCGATTTCTGCGCCATCATGGCCCACATGTACGCCAACGCCACGAGGCCAAGGAGATGCATGTAGTCGCTCGATCCGGCAGCAGCCTCATCGGGTGCGGCCAGGCCGTTTTCCATCAGCCATTGGGTCGCCGCCTCGAGATCCTTCACGGCAACCGCCAGCGGACCGGCAAAGGCCTGCATAGCCTCATCATCCGCAACGGATGCGATAAATCCGCCGACTTCGCCGAAAAAGGCACGCAGGGCCCGACCGCCGTCGGCAGGCAGCTTGCGGCCAACCAGATCCAGGGCCTGGACGCCGTTGGCCCCCTCGTAGATCATGGCAATGCGGGCATCGCGCACGACCTGTTCGATGGCATTGTCCCAGATGTAGCCGTGCCCGCCGAAAACCTGCTGGGCGGCGACCGCATTGGCAAACCCGGTATCCGTCAGCACGCCCTTGATCACCGGCGTCAGGAGTGCGGTGTGATCGAGTGCGGACTGGCGTTCGGCCGCGTCGGGAGAGCGTTCGGCCAGATCTTCGCGCAGGGCGGTCCAGACGACCAGCGCGCGGGCGGCCTCGTTGAAGGCCCTGATCTCCATCAGGACGCGTCGGATGTCGGGATGCACGATAATCGGATCGGCTGGTTTATCCGGATGCTTGGGACCTGTCAGTGCTCGGCCCTGCAACCGCTCGCGGGCATATTCCACGGCATACTGATAGGCCAGTTCGGACTGGGACAGGCCCTGAACGCCAACCCCCAGCCGGGCGGCGTTCATCATCGTGAACATCGCCCGCATGCCCTTGTGTTCCTCGCCGACGAGCCAGCCGGTGGCCCCGTCGTAGTTCATGACACAGGTGGCGTTGGCGTGAATACCCATCTTGTTTTCGATGGCGCCGCAACCAAGCGCGTTGCGTTCACCCGGCGTGCCGTCGCCATTGACCAGAAACTTGGGCACCACAAACAGCGACACGCCCTTTATGCCGCCCGGCCCATCGGGAATTTTTGCCAGGACCAGATGCACGATGTTCTCGCTGAGATCGTGCTCGCCGGCGGAAATGAAAATCTTCGTCCCGGTTATCGCGTAGGACCCATCGCCGTTGGGCTCCGCCCGGGTGCGCATCAGCCCCAGATCGGTCCCGCAATGGGGCTCGGTCAGATTCATGGTCCCGGTCCACTCGCCGCTGACCAGCCGGGTCAGATAGGTCTCCTTCTGCTCCGGCGTGCCATGTTTGGCCAGGGCCTGTGCCGCCCCTTCGCTCAGACCGGGATACATGGCAAAGGCCATGTTCGCAGAGGATCTGAATTCGCCGACGACGGCGCCGAGCGTAAAAGGCAGCCCCTGGCCGCCGTAGTCGGGGTCCGAACACAGGCCGGTCCAGCCGCCTTCAATCAGCGTGGCGTAGGCCTCCCGGAATCCCGCCGGCGTCGTCACAACACCATCGTCGAACGTACAGCCTTCCCTGTCGCCGCTGTGGTTCAGCGGATGCAGTGCCTCCTGGCAGAATTTGGCGGCCTCTTCGAGAATGGCCGCGACAAGATCGGGCGTTACGTCGGCGAACCCGGCAAGGTTTCCATAGCGTTCGATATCGAAAACGTCGTGAAGCAGGAACTGCACATCCCGGACGGGCGCCTGGTATGTCGGCATTATTTGAAATACTCCTGAGCGTCGGACAAAGACATCCTCACAGATAGGTCGTGGAGCGGTATTCTACGCCTCACGCTCTTTCAACATTCCGGCAACAACGTCGCAGGAGCGGGTGAGATCGGCAATGGTCTTGTCAATTTCCCGCCTGCGCTCTTCCAGTTGCGCAATGCGTTCCTTGAATTTTTTTACGGCTTCTTTCATTTGTGGGACCTGGGCATCGCCCAACTCGTAAAGATCCAGCAATTCCTTGATTTCATCAAGGGTAAAACCGACCCGTTTGCCCTGCAATACCATTCTCACGCGGCCGCGGTCCCGGTTGCTGAAGAGACGGGTCTGCCCCTTTCTGACAGGACTCACCAGGCCCTTGTCCTCGTAAAACCGCAAGGTTCTTGCGGTTACACCGAACTCTCTGGACATCTCCCTTATGGAGAACTGACGGGATTGGGTGGTCTGTTTCATCGGCTTGCCGCCATGTGAAGGCATATCACTGCATGTTTCATTGCTTTCCTCGCGAAAAGACGTGGGGCGCAGATGCCTGCGTGCATGCTCTCCGAAACAGACAGTTTCCCGGGACGTAAACATCCAGAGCGCATTGAACGGTCAGACACCCGCCGGACAACCTTAAACGTGCAATATCAGAACAACCGTTAACGTAATGTTTACCATGACAAAAGAGTGTTAACGCAGCGAAGAATAAAAGGATTCGCCGATTCTACTGATGAGTCGACCGCCATTCCAGGGCAACGGTGCGGATATGTGGCGTGGTCGAACGTGTCAACGGCGAGTGGAAGTTAGGTACGGAGCTTAGGGCGTAACATGAAACCCGGAAATCCCTGGAGCCTTGGGGGAGTCGACCCCGAAGTGCGAGAAGCGGCGCTGCATGCAGCACGCCGCTCGGGTTTGTCGCTGGGAGATTGGCTCAAGCTTGCAGTCCAGGAAATGGGTCCTGATCAGGGCTATTCGGGCTATACGGATTCGGGCGGAAATGGCGCTGCCCGCGCCTGGGGTTCTCATTCTGAGCCGGAAATCGATGACCGCTTGAACAAACTGTCAGCGGAGCTTTCCCGGCTGTCGCGTCAGCAAAATATCAATGTCCCCTTACGGGAAACCAGACACGGCGGCCGCGTCGGCCTGGCCGACCGCCAGCCCGGGACTGCATCAGGCGGGGAAACGCGCGCCGCGCGGGAAGCCGCTGCGGAGTATCTGGCGTTCGAGGGTGCTCTGGAAAAAATTGTCGACCAAATCGAGACAACTGAACACCGGCACAGCCAAACGTTAGGCCAGATTCAGGAACGACTGGCGGACCTTCAACGCAAGGCGAACGATGGCCACGCCGGAAAATCGCACCAGGACGACCGGGTTCTCGACACATTGGAAAGCCGTATCGCGGAACTGGCTGAGCGGATTGAACACGCCGAAAGCGGGCCAAACCCTATGCTTCAACAAACAGAACGACAGATCGCAGATCTCGCCGCAAGACTGGAACAGGCGGAACGCCGGCCCAACGACACGGCCGACCTTGTCGACCGGCAGATTGCCGCGTTGTCTCAGCGTCTCGACCAGGCCGAGCATGAGCCCGCCCGCGGCAACGGTTTTTCAGAACAAAGGTTCTCTGAACTGACCCGACGCCTGGAGCAGGCCGAGCGACAATCCGGCAGCCCGGGCGCGTTCCAGTCGATCGAATCGCGGGTCGCCGACCTGGCGGAACAGGTACAGAATCACGCCAACCGCGCCTCCTCCGCCGCCATGCAGGCCCAGCAAGGTTCCGCATTTGACGTCAGCCGATTTGCATCGCGCAATGACCTGCAGACAATCCAGAACCACATTAACGACATCGTGTCGCGCCTCGACAATTCATCCACGCATGTTCCCGACGTCACGCTGATCCAGATGCAGCGCGAAATTGCAGCCTTGTCCCAAAACCTGTCGGATCTGCAGATCAACACCGCGTCGAGCACGGAAGTGCGGTCTCTCAAGCAGGCGATCGACAATATTTCAGCGCAGTTGAAAGACGCCACCAGTTACAGCTATGACCCGACGCCGGCGATTACCCGAATTCAGGACGAAGTCGTAAACCTGTCGCAAAGCATCGCGGATCTGACGATCAACGCGTCTTCGCCTCAGGAAGTGCAGTCGCTGCGGCAGTCACTGGAAGAAATCCGCCAGCAACTGCAGCAATCCGGGACCGGCGTCTCAGGGCAAGGGTCGAGCCAGCTGCATGAAGAGGTCGCCGCACTCAGCGCCATGATTGCGCAGATTCGCGCGGAGGCCGCATCTGCAGACGAGGTACGTGTCCTTCGAGACGCGATCGAACAAATATCCGCGCATATCGAGGCCAGTGCGCAATCGGGCCAGGATCCCAATCGTTTTCAGTCGCTTGAATACCGGCTCAACGAGCTGTCCAACCGTCTCGATCAATCCTTGAGCGAAGCGGTATCCATGGGGCAAATCGCTGCCCTGGAGGCCCGCTTGCAGGATCTCGATGCGTCGATCGGTGCGGCATCGCCTTCTGCCAACGACCCTCAACTTCAGCACGCTCTGGAGTCGCAACTCACCGCCCTGTCAGAACGTCTGGTGGCCGCAGAGCAGAGCAATGTCGGGTTCAATGAACGAATTCAGAGCATTCAACTGGCGGATCAGTCACTCACCGCGCTGGAACGGGGATTGCAGACGGTTCAGACAAATGCCGAATTCGCCGACAAACGCACCCAGGAAACGCTCGAGGCGGTTCACGAAACCCTGGAAAAAGTCGTTAACCGACTGGCGTTCCTAGAAAACAACCAGCTGCCAGAAGATGCTCCCATGAGCGACGCGGTGGCAGGGGCCCGTGCAGCGTTGGCGGCCAGTCTCGATCGCTCTTCGGAGCGGTTCGATCCGACGACACGATCTGCCGAAGTCCGCATGCCGCCGGTCTCCGATTTCAATGCCGGTCCGACCACCGGAGCGCCGGATATCCGTCTGGAACCGATCCGGCAATCCGCGCCGGGTGCCGTGCCCCTGACCCCGGCATCGAATTCCGGCCAAGGCGGCGAATTCAACAGCCTGTCCGGCATCACCCGGACCGACGACTTCATCGCCGCAGCACGGCGGGCGGCGCAAAGCGCTGCTCCGGCCCCTGCGGAACCGCAGAAACAATCCCGTTTCAACCTGAATCTCCTGTCACGTGGATCCAGGAAGAGCGCGCAGAGCGACGGCAATCTGGAATCCCGCAGCCAGGCCAAGGACGCGAAGTCGGGTAAAAAGCGCACCATTCTACTGGCCGCCGCCGCTGCACTCCTGGCCATAAGCGCGGTCTCCACGATGACGTTCTTCGAGGGCCGGAAGGCACCGATCCTGGGCAATCAGACCGCGCCGGAAAAAACCAGCCAGAAATCCGTGAAGCCGGATTCCATGTCACCGGCGACGGCAAAGACAAACCCGGCACAGTCAGGCAGCACCAGACCGCGTGAAAATTCACGGATGGGTGACGTCGACCGCCCGATAAATCCGCAAGCAGTGCCGGCAAGCGCACCAAGGGCGGCGCTCGGATCGCGCACGCCAGTGACTGTCAGCGATGTCGCCAAGACATCCGACACTGCCGGGCGGGTAACTGGCATACCCGGCTCAGACCTGTCGCGCGGCGCCGCACCGGCGACCACCGGCAGCATTCCGCGCGCGCCTGCCTCGACCGGCATTGCGACGGGCGCGGGCTCAACGTCAAGGGCCGTGAACTCTCTTCTGTCACGATCGAAGACGCAGGGCGCTACAGCATCGGCCAACACAGCCACACGTATACAAACACAGACGAATACACCGGCCCCGGCACCCCGAATCCAGGGCCTGGGATCGATTTCCCAGTCGCTTCCGCCTGCCGAAATCGGACCGATGGGCTTGCGTGTCGCCGCGGCATCGGGGAACGCGAACGCTCAGTTTGAAGTCGCCGCCCGCTATACGGAAGGCAAGATCGTCGAACAGGATTTCCGCAAGGCGGCGTACTGGTACCAGAAGTCCGCCGCCAAGGGCCTGGCACCGGCTCAGTACCGGCTTGGAACGTTCTACGAAAAAGGCCGCGGTGTCCCGCAGGACCGGGCGGCCGCTCGGATCTGGTACGAACGTGCGGCGGAAAAAGGCAATGCAAAGGCAATGCACAATCTGGCCGTCATCTATGCCAATCCGCCGAGTGGAAACCCGAATTTCGCCAAGGCTGCTGTCTGGTTCAGGAATGCAGCGGAACTTGGTCTTTCGGACAGCCAGTTCAACCTGGGTATTCTGAATGAACGGGGCCTTGGTGTGCCGAAGAACATCGCCGAAGCCTACAAGTGGTTCTCGATAGCCGCCCAGAACGGCGACCGCGGCGCCCGGGACCGGCTGTCCCTCACGGAGGCAAAGATAGATTCCGACGCCCTGCTGCGCACCAAACTGGATATCGAAACCTGGACGCCCAAGGACCAGGACCGTTCGGCAAATGTGGTCACGTCACCCAAAGGCGGATGGGGTTCGCGTCCGGTTGTTTCGGTCAATCCCGACGCGTCGGTCCGGATGATCGCCGATGCGCAAACCCTGTTGAACAGCATGGGATATCAGGCCGGACCACCTGACGGCGTCCTTGGCCCGAGGACACGCGACGCGATTCGGACTTTTCAGAGGAAACACGGTGTCGCGGCAACCGGTGCGGTGACGACGGAACTGCTGCGGCTTCTGTCATCACAGCCCGGATAGGCCGGCATTTCCACAAGCGACCGAACCACGACGCTGACTGAATCAAGCAATGCATCTTCAACCGACCGAAAATTGATTGCGCCATAAGGTCCCACAAGCCACCGCTTGTTGACATCTTGTTGTCAGAGGCGTTTAACCCAATGAAGTGCTGGAAGCGCCAACGTTGCGGGGCGCTCTGACGTCCTACTTGTTTACCGGATTACGCCACTATGCAGATCTACCTCCCGATTGCCGAGCTTTCGGTGAACGTCTTTGTCATTCTTGGCATGGGCGGGGCGGTCGGATTTCTGTCGGGGATGTTCGGCGTCGGCGGCGGGTTTCTTATGACGCCGCTGCTGATTTTCGCCGGCATCCCGCCGGCCGTGGCGGTTGCAACCGAAGCCAATCAGATCGTCGCCTCATCGGTATCGGGGATGCTGGTGCACTGGCGGCGGCGGGCGGTTGACGTCAAGATGGGCCTGGTCCTTCTGATCGGCGGTGTTCTTGGGTCATTTCTGGGTGTCTGGATCTTCGGCATCCTGAAGTCTCTGGGCCAGGTCGACCTCCTGATTTCGCTTTGTTACGTGGTGTTTCTGGGTGCGATCGGCAGTCTCATGCTGATCGAAAGCCTGCGGGCCATGCGCAGGACCCGAAAAGGCAACCTGACATCGTCAAAACGCCCCGGTCAGCACAACTGGATCCACGGCTTGCCGTTCAAGACACGGTTTCGCAGTTCCAAACTCTACATCAGTGTCATTCCACCACTGGCGATCGGTGCCTGCGTCGGCATTCTGGCAGCGATCATGGGCGTCGGCGGCGGCTTTATCATGGTTCCGGCCATGATCTATCTGCTGCGGATGCCGACAAACGTCGTGGTCGGCACGTCCCTGTTTCAGATCATTTTCGTCACCGGTCTGGTGACCATCCTTCACTCGGTCCAGAACCAGACGGTGGACGCCGTTCTGGCGCTGCTTCTGCTCGCGGGCGGGGTGATCGGCGCCCAGTTCGGCGCCCGGGCCGGGCACCGGCTCAACGGCGAGCAATTGCGGGCGTTGCTCGCCTTGATGGTTTTGGCTGTTTGCGTGCGGCTCGCTCTGGGTCTGTTGATTACGCCCGATGAGCTGTTCTCGATCGTGCCCGCCGGCGCGACGGGAGGCCACTGATGCTGAACCACCTGAGTCTTGTCTCGCGAACCTGTCTGTTAGGCCTGTTGTTGCTGGCCGCAACACCATTTAGCGTCGTGCAGGCGGAAGAACTGGTGACCGACATTTCCGAGCACCTGGTGGCGATCCGGTCAAATTTCACCGGCAAGAAATTGCTCCTGTTCGGTGCGGTTGAGGCGGAGTCCAAGGAAATCATGGCACTCGACCGGGATGTAGTAATCGTCATCCGCGGACCGGGCGAGGCGATCACATCGCGCCGCAAGGCCCGGGTCGCCGGCATCTGGATGAACTTCGGCTCGCAAACCTTCGACAACGTGCCCGGATACTATGCGGTGATGAGCACCCGGCCGCTGGAGGAAATTGCATCGCGCGAAGTGCTGGAACGCCACGAGATCGGGGCCAAGTACCTGCGGTTCGCAACCTCTGAAGCACTGCAGTTCAGCGCCGAGGAAAGCCAGTCCTTCCGGGAGTCCATACTGCGCCTCATGGCCAAGCAGAGTCTCTATACGGAAGTCATCGGCGGGGTTTCGTTTTTGGGAAAATCCCTGTTTCGCGCTTCCGTGGAACTTCCCGCCAACGTGCCGGTGGGCAACTACACAGCCGATGTTTTTCTGATCCGAGACGGTTCTGTGATCCATGCCCAGGCGACCCCGCTCTTTGTCAACAAGATCGGCATTGAACGGTTCGTCTTCAACCTCGCCCACCGCCAACCCCTGATTTACGGTCTGGTCGCGGTGGCCCTGGCGCTGATCGCCGGCTGGCTGGCCGCAGCGGCTTTCCGGAAATAGCAGAAGCGCTTCAGGTCTGAAGTTCTTCGAACGGACGCTGGAGCAGGACGAGGAAAAGCGTGTGCGGTGTTCAGCCCGCATCCCGCCCCGAAATTCAAGAAACCCGATCTAGAGGCTGTCCGGGCGCAACCTGCGTCCGGCGACCGGATAAACCTCGTCGCGGCCGATCATCCAGGCGGTGAAACCGGTGCGGTCGAAAATCTCGCTGAACGCGCCCGATCTCACATTAAGGCCGCCTGTGAACGCGCCGAACGAGGGCATGACCAAGCGTGTGCCGTCGCTGACGAAGCACCGCCGGCGCAGGCGGCGTCCACGGACAACGACAGCGGCCGCGGGATGAAGATGTCCGGAAATTTCTCCGGTCTGCGGCGCAGGCCTTGGTTCATGGCGGAACGTCAGGGGACCTATGTCGAGTTCCCGGGCACTGTTGCCGCCTATATCGTCAGGGGGTACCGGATCGTGATTTCCGGTGATCCAGGTCCACACATGGGATGCAGTAAGGGCCCTGATCCTGCTAAGATCGGCCTCGTTCAACCGTTCCCGCGCGTTGCGGTCATGGAAACTGTCGCCCAGAGCAATCACGCGGTAGGGTTTGAAACGTGCGCACGCGCGCTCCAGCAGGCTCAGTGTGGATCGTGTGTCATAAGGCGGCAGATACTGGCCTTTCGAGGCAAACGACGAGCCCTTCTCGAAGTGGAGATCCGAGACAACCAGTGCCTGTGCATCGGGAAGGAACAACGCCCCGGTGACATCCGGCACCATGCTCATGCCGCACACGGTGAGCACCGGTTCAGGATTGCCCGTGAACGTATCAGATTGACGCCGCGCCGCTTCAGACAAGTCTTGTCGCCTCCTCGATCAGCGCGTCGGCGGCTTCCGCCAGAAGCGCTTCGTTGGCCTCGCCATAAACCGGTTCGCGGCCAATCTCAAGCATTACGGGTACGGCAAGCGGCGACACGGCCTCCAGATCCTTGTGGAGGATGTGTCCCTTGACGCGTTTCAGCAACGATCCCAGCCGTTCGATATCGAGCAACCCGGATGAGGCATCGTTCCATGTGGCACGAAGAAGAATATGATCGGGTTCGTGTTCGCGCAACACATCGTAGATCAGGTCCGACGACACCGTCATCTGGCGGCCGGACTTCTCCTGTCCCGGAAAACGGCGCTCGATCAAACCGGCAATCGTCGCGCAGGTCCTGAAGGTTCTTTTCATGAGACTGGATTCCGCGAGCCAGGCTTCCAAATCGTCACCCAGCATGTCCTCGCTGAACAGTTCGGCGAACGACAACCGCCCCGCGGACGCCATCAACCCCAGATCCCGCAGGCCCCAGACGGCAAGCGCATATTCGCTGGCCACGAAACCGAGCGGCCTTGCCCCTGTGCGGTCGAGCCGTCTGGTCAGCAGCATCCCCAATGTCTGATGGGCGAGACGGCCCTCGAACGGATAGCACACCATGTAGTACTTGCTGCCCCTGGGGAATGTTTCGACCAGCAGGTCGTCGGGACGGGGCAGCACGGATTTGTAGCGTTGAATCGAAAGCCAGTCGCGCACCTGTGCCGGCAGGCGCTGCCAGTCGTCAGGGTCGGCCAGCATATGCCTGACCCGCTCGGCCAGGTAGGTGGAGAGTGGAAACTTGCCACCCTGATAGGACGGGATTGCCGGCTCTTCCGACGTCGACCGGGTGACCAATGCTTCGGTTTCGACCAGCCCCTCAAAGCGCAGGATATGGCCGGCAAACAGGAAAGTGTCGCCGGGAGCAAGCTGTTCGATGAACCATTCCTCGATCTCGCCGAGCACACGGCCACCGCGCAACGGCGCGGGTTTGCCGCGGCCGCCGCGCCATCGGGTCAGGCGCACTTTAAGCATGGGGGCTTCGACGATGGTGCCGACGTTGAGACGGTATTGCTGGGCAAGCCGCGGATGGGAAAGGCGATACAGGCCGTCCGGTGTTGGGCGCAGACGGGCGTAGCGGTCGTATTGCCGTAGCGCGTAGCCGCCGGTGGCGACAAAATCGACTACGCGGTCGAACGTGTCCCGGGTAAGGTCCGCATATATTGACGCCGTGCAAACCTCTTCATAGAAATCGTCCGGGTCGAACGGCGAGGCACAGGCACGGCCCATGACGTGCTGGGCCAGAACGTCAAGCGGCTCATGCAGGGGCGGCGGGCTGTCCTGCTGGCCATGGTCGGCTGCGTCCTGGGCTGCCCGGCATTCAAGAACCTCGAAGCGGTTGGCCGGCACCAGCAGGGCCCGGCTCTGCTCGTCCAATCGGTGGTTTGCCCGGCCGATCCGCTGCATCAAGCGGCTGGCGCCCTTCGGAGCACCGACATTGATCACGAGATCCACATCGCCCCAGTCGATCCCCAGATCGAGGGTCGATGTGCACACAACGCCACGCAGGCGACCGTCTGCCATGGCCGCCTCGACCTTGCGCCGCTGGCCGACGTCGAGCGATCCATGATGAAGTGCTATCGGCAGGCTGTCCTCGTTGAGCTGCCAGAGTTGCTGGAAAATCATTTCCGCCTGGGAGCGGGTGTTGACGAAAATCAGCACCATCTTGTTGGCGCGCACCGCCTCATAGATTTCAGGATAGGCGTGTTTGGCGGAATGGCCCGACCAGGGAATGCGCTCCTCGGAATCCAAAATTCGGATATCTGCCGTCGCTCCGGTCCGGGCCAGAACCAGATCGCTCAGCTGCGCACCGGTGTCGGATTGCTGGGGCACCAAAAAAGCCCGCAAGGCGTCGGGGTCGGCAACGGTCGCCGACAGACCGATCGACGTCAACGCCGGGGATATGGCGTAGAGCCGGGCCAGACCCAGCGCCAGAAGGGCACCTCTCTTGGTTGGCACCAGAGCATGGAGTTCGTCCAGGACGACACGCCGCAGGCCTGAAAAATAAACCTGCGAATCGGGATGCGACAACAGCAGGGCAAGCTGTTCCGGCGTCGTCATCAGGATTTCGGGCGCATCATGCCACTGGCGGCGGCGGCGGGACTGGGGGGTATCGCCGGTGCGGGTTTCGACCGAGATATCGAGACCAATCTCGTCGATCGGCTGCTTCAGGTTGCGGGCGACATCGACGGCAAGCGCCTTCAGGGGGGAAATGTAGAGCGTGTGGAGCCGGTTCCTGTTGCCGCCGCGCTTCGACCCGGGTTCGCTCAGTTCGGTCAGGCTCGGCAGGAAGCCGGCCAGCGTCTTGCCGCCACCTGTGGGGGCGATGAGCAATGCAGAGCGGCCGCCCCTGGCGATTTCGAGCAACCGCAACTGGTGTTCGCGCGGCGTCCATCCCCGGCCGGCGAACCAGTCCAGAAACCGCGCCGGCAGGCCGCCGACCGGCGACTTGTCGGCCGTTTCGATATTGCTGGTGGCGTCCTCGGTCCTCATTCCAACGTCCGGTTGCGATTCGGACCACCAGTTTACCTTTTCCGCGGCACCGGGCGAGCCTTGTTGAGATTGCGGGTACGGCGCCGACAGGCCAACCTTACCAATCACTGCGCAGAGGCAAGCCGCTTCCCGTCATTATTGCCGAATCCATAATATTGGTGCCAACGAAAGCACCCTAGGCCAATCAACTGTGCGGTGTTAAACTGGCCCCATAGCGGCAAATCCGATTGAGGAGGGTCTGATGCTCAGAGCTATCGCTTTGATCAATGTTGTCCTCGTGATCCTTGCGGCCGGCCTCTCGAATGCGCTCGCCGAGAAGCGCGTCGCGCTGGTCGTCGGCAACAATGCCTATGACAACATCGTCGATTTGAAGAAGGCCGTGAATGACGCCCGGGTCATGGATGAAACGCTCCGCGGGCTTGGCTTCGATGTCTTGAAGGCAGAGAACGTGGGGCGACGAGAGCTAAACCGGAAACTCTTTGAATTCACCTCAAGACTCGAACGCGGTGACGTCGCGTTGTTCTTCTTTGCCGGCCATGGCGTGGAACTTTCCGGTCAGAATTTTCTTTTGCCGACGGACACGCCCAGCGCCAAACTGGGTCAGGAAGGATTCTTGGCGTCGGAAGCCATCAGTGTCGATAGCGTTTTGCAGTCTGTGCGTGACCGCGGGGCCCGGATCAGCTTGATCGTGCTGGATGCCTGCCGAAACAATCCCTTTCCATCAAACGGAACCCGCAGTCTGGGCGGTACGCGTGGATTGGCTCGCATCGCCGCACCGGAAGGTACCTTCATCCTGTACTCTGCCGGTGTCGGGCAGGCGGCCCTCGATGGACTGGGCGACGATGATCCCGATCCCAATTCCGTATTCACCCGCACACTTGTTCCTCTCTTGAAAACGCCAGGGCTGTCTTTGACCGAAACGGCACGAAAAGTGCGCCGTGAGGTCCGCCTTCTTGCGCAAAAGGCGTCGCACAAACAAAGACCCGCCTATTATGATGAAGTCATCGGCGACTTTTATTTAGCGCCCGGAAAGGCCGCCCGGTCTGAACCGCAGCCTCACAAACCCGATACCGCGGCAACCGTCTGGGATGTTACAAAGGACACGGAGAGCACTGGCATTCTGGAGGCGTTCATTAAGCAGTTTCCCGACAGTGTCTATGCAAGTTTCGCTCAAGCGCGGTTAAAGGAACTCGGCAAAAACAAACTGGCGAGTATTCCGGTAAAGCCGTCACGCGACAAGACAGATCAGCTTAACAAGGTCCCTGACTCGAACAAGAGCAATCATCAGTTCGACGGACGTTGGAAATACGCTGAAGTCTGCTTCGGCAAAAAGAGAACCTACCACTTTGATATCAGAAACGGCCGTTTTAAGACACGCAATGGCCTCGGGACAGTATCCCGGTCCGGAAAAATCAGATTCAAAGGCCGGCGCAAGTACTTCAATGGTGTACTCAAGGGCAACTCCGGATCCGGTGCCTTTAATTCCAAGTGCCGCGCAAGGCTCACACGCGTTGCAAACTGAAACGATTCCAACACAGACTGACCGATGCCTTGCCGGTCACACTGACTGGCAGACGCTGGACAAAAGACAGACATGGATCCATTGACACAAGGCACGCTCGGCGCCGCGCTGCCCCAGGCGACGCGCCACAAATCCCATGTGGCCGCAGCCGGCGTCCTCGGGTTCCTGTCGGGGATGGCCGCGGACCTGGATATTCTGATCCGTTCCCCGTCCGACTCCCTGTTGTTTCTGGAGTACCATCGCCAATTTACCCATTCATTGATCTTTATCCCCTTGGGCGGCCTGCTGATGGCGCTCGCGCTCCACTGGATTTTCGGACGCCGCTGGAAACTCTCCTTTCTGCAGACGGCCTTGCTGTGCACGCTGGGCTACGCAACGCACGCCCTGCTGGATGCGGCAACGTCCTACGGCACGATGTTGTTCTGGCCGTTCAGTGACGAACGGGTGGCCTGGAAGATCATCTCGATCATCGACCCTTTGTTCACGTTGCCCATCCTGGCGCTGGTGGCGATATCGGCGCTATACCGAAGACCGGGTTTCGCCCGGTTGGGCCTGGTCTGGGCTGGGGCTTATCTGGCCCTGGGGGTCTTGCAGCATCAGACCGCCCTCGGGATGGCCAGGGAGATTGCCTCCGGCAGGGGTCACCAGCCGGTTCGCATCGAGGTCAGGCCAAGCTTCGGCAACATGCTGGTGTGGAAGACACTCTATCAAGCCGAAGGCCGATATTATGTCGATGCTGTCCGCGCTGGCATTGCGCCCAGGATCTATTCTGGTGACTCGATAGCGACACTCGATCTCGACCGCGATTTTCCCTGGGTGAAACCGGGAACGCAGCAGGCAAAAGACATCGAGCGGTTTCGGTGGTTCAGCGATGGCTACATCGCACGGGATCCGGACAGGCTCGATCTGATCATCGATGTTCGATACTCCATGGTCCCCAACCAGGTGGCGGCTCTCTGGTCGATCAAGCTCAGCGATGCCGCTGGTCAAGCAGGCCATGCCCAGTTCCGCACGCATCGGCGGAACCGGTCTGAGAATTTGAGCAGACTCTGGGACATGATCTTCAGCCGCCACCCCTGAGCGCGGACCGGCGTCGGAGCCCAGGCCAAAGGCATGCTGTGCAATTGCAATTCAAGACGACCTACGCAATGGATGGAGATAGAACCTCCGGGACAACAATGGAAATCATCGGGGCGGTCGATCGGGACACAACAACAACCTCCTCAGAGTAACGGTAAGAACCTGAGACAACCGGAGGCCTTTCTGAAAATGCCGCCCGGTCAACACGAGAAATCATAAGACAAGCAACATCCGTTCACACTGGACATTCAGCAACCGGGTTCCTATGTGATGTTCGCGCGAGAATCGCGCCGTGTCGTCAGAGGAGATGGTTCCGTTGCGCCTGCTTATTGCCATATTGCTGCCTTTTGTTCTGTTTTTTACCATCGGCCGCCCGTTTGCTGGCATAATCTGCCTGATTCTACAGATTACGCTGATCGGATGGGCACCGGCGGCCATCTGGGCGGTTTACGCGCTCAGTCAGTTTGAGACCGACCGGAAAATTTCGGAAATGGCCCGCTGATGCAGATCGAAGGTCCCTCCGGAAGGCAGATGAGAGAACGTCCAATGAACAATTTTTTCGGTGGCCACCCCGGCGCCGTCCTGCTGCGGCTGGCGATGATTTCGCTGCTCGTGGGCATCCTGCTTTCCGTGCTCGGCCTCAGTCCTTTCGATATTGTCGACAGCTTTATACGCATGTTCCAGCGCATCTACGACATGGGATTCGAGGCCATCGAAGGAGCAGTGGGCTATTTTCTCCTTGGCGCCGTCATCGTGTTCCCGGTCTGGTTCGTCTCAAGACTCTGGAAAAGCATGTCGAAGAACCAGGAACGCTGAGCCACGCTGCACCCGATCTGATTTGTCCCGGTATCTGGTATCATTGCGGTGAAAACCGCAATCCAGGGGCGGACCGGAGAGATCCAGTCGCTTGCCCTGGACAGCGGCCTTCGCCGGTGTGACGACGTGGACGATGGCATCGTGGATGCATGACGTTTTAAGGCGTGCTAGACCACGGGCTCGTTCGACCCTTGCCCCTTTCTGACAGGCCCGTTTCATCGTGAGCTTCCCCGGCACTCACAACACGCGCGCAGTGGCCGATCCCTCGGTATCGCACCGGGCCGTGCTGGCCATCGCACTGCCGATTGTCGCGGCCAACATCTCGACGCCGCTGATCGGTATCGTCGATACCGCGGTTATCGGCCAGCTCGAGGAAGCTTATCTGATCGGCGCCATCGCGATCGGCGCCCTGATCTTCAATTTCATCTACTGGGCGTTCGCCTTCCTGCGCATGGGGACCACCGGTTTTGCCGCCCAGGCGTCCGGCGCCGGCGACGACGAGGAACTGCGGGCGGTGCTCGGACGGGCGCTGCTGGTGGCGGTTGCGTCCGGTTTTGCCATCGTCGCACTTCAAGTGCCGATCGAAACATTTTCCTTCTGGGCGATCGATGCCTCGGGCAACGTCGAAGACAATGCGCGGACCTACTATGCCATCCGCATCTGGAGCGCACCCGCGGCGCTGCTGAATTTTGCGATCCTGGGATGGTTCATCGGGCTGGGCCGGACAGGCGTCGCGTTTACGCTCCAGATCGTGCTCAACGTCACCAACATCGTGATGGACATGGTCCTGGTGCTGGGCTTCGACATGTCGGTGGCCGGTGTCGCCTACGGCACGGTGATCGCGGAACTCGTGGCCGTCGCTGCGGGGATCGCCATTCTGTGGAGGGAACTGGCCCGGCGTGACGGTGCCTGGGATCTCAAACGCATCTGCGATCCCGTCCGGATCAGGAAAACGATTGCGGTCAATGCCGACATCGTCATCCGGACCCTGTGCCTGCTGTTTGCGTTTTCGTTTTTCACCGCCCAGTCGGCGACCTATGGCGACGTCATCCTTGCCGCCAATGCCGTGCTGATGAATCTGGTCAACCTGACATCCTATCTGTCCGACGGCTTCGCTTACGCTGCCGAGACTCTTGCCGGCAAGGCGTTCGGCGCGGGCAACAAGGCACGGTTTCACCGCGCCGTCGTGGTCTCCAGTCTCTGGGCGTTTGTCATCAGTGTCGGTGTCAGCGCCTGTTTCCTGGTGTTCGGGCCCTGGGGCATCGACATCATGACGGTCAATGAAGAGGTCCGTTCAACCGCCAACGCCTATCTGTTCTGGGTTGTGCTCTGCCCGGTCCTGGGCGTCGCGGCCTTCCAGTTCGACGGCGTCTATATCGGTGCGACACGGACCGCCGACATGCGCAATTACATGCTGTTGAGCGTCATCATTTTTCTGGCTGCCTGGTGGCTGCTGACACCAATTTACGGCAATCACGGCCTGTGGGCCGCCCTCCTGATCCTGCTGATCGTCAGGGGCATTTTCTTAGGGTGCCGCTATCCGGCCTTGCTGCGTGACGGCTTCGACGGCAGAACCCCGGTGTCGCACGCGGCGTCATAAAATTTCCAGAACCGCTTCCGGCGGGCGTCCTATCGCTGCCTTGTCGCCGTTGACGACGATCGGGCGCTCGATCAGGATCGGGTGGCCCGCCATCGCCGTGATCAGGGCGTCGTCGCTTAGGTCTGTGTCGGCCAGCCCCAGTTCCTTGTAGACCGCCTCGCCCCGGCGGATGATGTCGCGTGGACGCTTGCCCATCTTGGCCAGCACGTCGCGAAGCTCGTCCTGCGACGGCGCGTCGTTGAGATACTCCACAACATTGGGCGTGAGTCCGCGGTCCGTCAGAAGCGCCAGGGTCTGGCGGGATTTGGAGCAGCGGGGATTGTGATAGATGGTAACGGACATGACGAAGCCTTCTTCTGAATTTCGCTGAACGGTGCAGTCGAGTGCTGGTTACTCAAAACCTGGCACCGATTGAGGCCCCCGATTTGGCACAAATATCCGTGCTGGCAAAGGGGCGATTTCATATATCGGGCCCAGCCCCTGAAAGGCAAGTCTCAGCCCGGCGCAGCCGACGCATCGACGGTTGTTGTTGTCTTTGGTCCGGCTTTTCGCGATGCTGCTTTAGAGACAACCAGCACAGGGAAACGAAGCGCGATGATGATCTCGGATCTGCCGCACATGATGAAACGGTCGGGCTGGTCGGTGCAGAGCATCGTTGATCCGGCTTATGCCAAACTCGGCGGCCCTACAGTGTCGATCTGGATCTGGACTTTACCGAGACCAACGGTTTCCTCGACCTGGGCGATGTCGAGGTTGACCTGATGGACTGCGACATCACCTTCGAGCGTACGCAACGGACCATGGCGTCGCTGCTCGAACAGGGCGGCATCCCGGTTGCGGCAGGCGGCAGGCGGCAGCCACAGCATCACCCAGGCCACCTTGCGCGCCTTCACGGAACACTACGGCAAAAACGTCGGGGTTGTGTGGTTCGACGGGCATCCCGATTTCATGCCCGACTACAAGGGCGACCGTCACTATTGCGGCTGCCCGCTGAGACGCTTGGTTGAGGGCGGGCATGTCAAACCGGAGAATGTCGCTTTCCTGGGGTTGCGGGGTTTTGCCAATGCCGGCGGCGAAATCCGCGAGGCCCGGGAGATGGGTGTCACGTTCTACACGATGGAGCAGTTCTACGACAAAGGCGTCAACCAGTGTATCGACGAGGCGATAGAAATCGCCACCAGGGGAACGGACGCCTTCTACATCACCTTCGACATCGATGCGATGGATCACACATTTTGCGCCGGGCACCCAGTATCCGGGTCCTGGAGGCTTCCAGCCCTTCGAGGTGATGCGTTTCGTGCGCCGGCTCGAGATGGCGGGGGCCGCCGGCATGGACGTCGTGGAATACGCGCCCCTGATCGACCACACGAAGAACACGGGCAACATGCTGGCAACGCTGTTGTGCGAGTACATGGCGGGCAAGGCCCACGCGATGCAAGCCGCCTGATCCCGGACCGGCGCCTGTTCAGAGCCAGTCGGCGACACCGGTGCCGACCGCATCGGCAATCGTTGCATGACCGTCGCGGGCCATCAGCGGTGGCAGGCCGGACACGATCGCATTGGCCAGTTCCGGGCCTTCATAGACCATCGCCGAATAGACCTGGATCAGGCTCGCCCCGGCCCTGATCTTGGTGTAGGCATCGGCCGCCGAGGCGATGCCGCCGACGCCGATCAGGGGCAGCTTGCCGGCGGTCAGGTTGTGGAACTGCGCAAGGACGCGGGTCGAGCGTTCGAACAGGGGCTTGCCGGACAGGCCGCCGGCCTCATCTGCGTGGGCGCCGGAGACGCCATCGCGCGACAGCGTGGTGTTGGAGACGATGACGCCGTCGACCCTGCCGGGACAGGTCTGCGCCACATGCTCCAGTTGCTCTGGCGACAGGTCGGGCGCGATTTTCAGGAACATCGGC
>JAJFHD010000079.1 GCA_021775805.1 Alphaproteobacteria bacterium
CTTCACATAGTCGGCATGACCCGGGCAATCGACGTGAGCATAGTGACGGTTTGCCGTCTCGTACTCCACGTGTGCCGTTGAAATCGTGATCCCGCGCGCCTTTTCCTCAGGCGCCTTGTCAATCTGGTCGTACGCCGCAAACTCAGCACCGCCGCTCTCGGCGAGAACCTTGGTAATCGCTGCCGTCAACGTCGTCTTGCCATGGTCAACGTGACCAATCGTGCCGATGTTGCAGTGCGGCTTCGTACGCTCAAACTTCTCCTTGGCCATTGCCGTCTTCTTTCCTTTGCCTTGGTCGCCGTCTGTGTAGACGGTGCCGATCCATTTCGTCCGCGACGGACCATTCTCTCAAATGGCAGAAACAGTCTTCAGTTCTGCCGCAACTCTCAAACTTGCCCAATTCTCAAAATCGCCCAGCTCTCAAGATCAATGTCCGGATCCTTCTTGAGTCCGCACGCGAGGTGTCTGGAGCGGGTGAAGAGAATCGAACCCTCGTCGTCAGCTTGGAAGGCTGCTGCTCTACCATTGAGCTACACCCGCACAAACCCCAGACCACATATTTTCCCGAAACGCTGGTGGAGGAGGTTGGATTCGAACCAACGTAGGCATAGCCAACGGGTTTACAGCCCGTCCCCTTTAACCACTCGGGCACTCCTCCGATTCGCAATTTCGGCCAATTTTAAGCAAGAGTCGTCACACGAATGTCGACACTGACTCGTGCGCGTGCTTTATGTGAAGGGACCGCCGCCATGTCAACCCGAAAACACAAAAAAACACAAAAAATGTCACGAAAGCGGGGTTTTACCCTTCCGTTTCGAACATTCGGTTCATCGAGCGATTGCTGTCGCTCTCCTGCAGGAATATAAGCTCGAACATGTCGAACCGCAAGCCAAGACCGCCAAAAGGAAACACGGAGCACGATATCCTCTACGGCGTGCATGCCGTGATCAACGCCCTGGCCAATCCCAGACGCGACATTGTTGAACTCCTGGTCACGGAAAACACTCTCGAAAGGAATGAGCCGGCGCTGAGGGAAAGCGGTGTAAACGGCAAGGTGGTGGCACCTTCGAGGATCTCCGCGCTGTTGCCGCCCGAAGCCGTTCATCAGGGTATCTACCTCAAGACGAAGCCTTTGCCGACCATTTCCCTGGAAGACCTGCCCCCGGACGGAATTGTCGTGATCCTCGACCAGATCACCGATCCGCATAATGTAGGCGCGATCATGCGCACCTGCGCAGCTTTTGCCGTCGCGGGCATAATTACCACCACACGCCACAGTCCTGCCCCAGACGGGGTTTTGGCCAAGACCGCGTCAGGGGCTGTTGAACACGTACCCTACATCCGGGTGACAAACCTTGCCCGCGCCATGAACGCTTTGCAGAAGATGACTTATACTCTGGTAGGCCTCGACAGTTCCGCGCCGCAAAACATCTCAACGACCTGGAGCTCAGGCGGGACGGCTCTGGTTCTGGGTGCCGAAGGAAAAGGTCTGAGGCGTCTGACCAGGGAAAACTGCGACGCGTTTGTCCGTCTGGACATGCCAGGCGCCATCAAAAGCCTGAATGTTTCCAATGCGGCAGCTGTTGCTCTTTATGCCTTACATCAACACAGAACCACAAAACCGTAACGAAACTGGCTTCCCAGACATAAAGAGAGCGCCTCCGTAAAAGAGGCGCTCTCCAGGTGTTTCGTTCGGTTACCGTTGCCCGCCCCTGCCGTCGAAGTAGTTCTCGGACCTATGGCCACCGCGATTGTAGTACGGCCGCTGACGATAGTGCCGGCGACCATAGTGCCTCTTGCGATAGTGCCGTTTCCGGTACCGGGGATACCCGTTGTAGTAACCGTAATTGGGCCGGTGATAATAGGATCCATAGCCCAGTCCGACAAAGGGAAGTGCCAGAAACAGTCCGCCTCCGCGCCGATACCGGCGGCGGCGATGGACAAGAGTCACGCCAGTTCCGTCGTGATCTTTCAATGCTGTCGGCTGAATGCTCAAGCGCGGGCTTGCGGAAGCCGGCGCGGAGAGACCGACGACAAGTGTCACTGTCAATGCGGCGGCCGCCATCGAAACTGCAAATTTATTCATGGGCCAGTCCTTTCGGTTTGAAACCCCTCAGCACATGCCAGGCACGCACTCTGTAAGTCTACTAAAGATGTGGCTGCAATTCCGGCCACGCGACCCCAATCACAACTCCAGGCCAGAACGATTGCCACATCTGCCTGAGCCCAAGAAAGGACATCCTGCATGAACGCGACATGAACGGGACTAAAACGAGTGCCGTGAACACGGTTCTGTGATTGAGATCGTGTCAAGTTCTGGTCTAGGATAACGATTGGAGGCCAGAACAAGAAAATATTGAGGCAGAGAGTAATGAGTTTAAAGGGGTTGGTTGCGTTTCTTGCCGTAACATTTTGTCTGGCGTCGACGCAAACTTATGCAGGGTCACGTGTTGTTGCAAAAATCGATCTGAGCGATCAGAGAATGCACGTGTATGTCAATGGTATCAAAAAACATGTCTGGAAAGTGTCCACGGCACGGCGCGGTTACCGCACGCCGTTGGGATCGTACCGGCCAAAATGGCTGGCAAAGATGCACTATTCCAGCAAGTACAACAACTCGCCAATGCCGCATTCGATCTTTTTCAAGGGCGGTTACGCGGTTCATGGCACCAATTATATTCGGAAACTGGGTCGGCGCGCCTCACACGGCTGCGTCCGCCTGCATCCCAGCAACGCCCGCCGTCTGTTTGGTCTGGTAAGCCGTTACGGCATGAGGAACGCCAGAATTGTGGTAACCCGCTGATCGGAAACCTCAGCACGGGTCTCACGCCTCAAATTGTCTCAACGCCCGCGCTTTTGTTTCAAAAGCGCGGGCGTTCAAAGACCTTCACTAATCAACGCGCGCGCAGTTCGAGTGAAGCAATTCCCGCTGCGATGTTGAGGCCGGTTTGCGTTTGCACGCTGAATGGCTGAAGCGCAAACGACTTCCGTGACCCGCCGATAAGCGCATTGGCACCAATCCCGCCGCCAACCGTCGCTTCAGCGGAAATCCCGCCATAATCACCAGCCAGCGCACCATAAGAGATTTTCTTGGACGGCGCGAACACGGCCCAGGCGATGTTGGTTTTGTCCGTCGAGCCGATATCGATGCCGTATTTACGGATCGTACCGGAATACTTTTCACGGCTGCCATCTGTTTTCTTGAAAGAGCACCAAAGCTTCTTGGTCGATCCGATGATAAATCCGGTACCGCCGGCAACCGTGCAGTCAAGCACCCCCACCTGCACCCGCGAACCGTCGGCCTGCGCCGTGCCCATCAATGATACCGCAAGCCCCGCGGCCAATGCCGTGCCGGCCAAAACTGTCTTGATCGTCATGTAATGCCTCCCATTCGCCAAAAACTGATCCAATAACCAAGGACTATCGTGTCCGTTGAAGTTCTAGTTGGGGAGTGATTGAACATATTGCTAGATCAAATCCTATCTAAAAGATGATCGCATGCTTCTTCAAGGGCCGCAAATTTCCGGATTGGCGGATGCCCACGAACCATTTGTGCAGCCCACAAACTGGAACTTCCGTTTTTTGGGTTTCGCGGCCTCGGTCCGCTTTGTTGTCCTCGCGGTCGTGTTCTTGCTGGTTGTCGGTTTCTTCCTTGCCGCTCTGTTGTCGGAGGCTTTGGGTCTTATGCCGATGGAATATGCAATCACGGCAGAGCTGGTTTGACTGCCCCATCGCCCATCGATCCGACCGTTCAGATAACCAAGTGTTCTGAGGCGCGTCTGGACCGATCTGACAAATTCGGTGTGACGAAGAGCCGAGGTGCCGACCAGTGCATCAAGCGCGGGCCGATACGAGGACTTGATTGCTTCGAGAATCTGGACTGCCGCTTCCGTCCAGCTCTGACCGACGCCACTGCCGTGGTAATAGAGCAGGCCCAAACGGTAGTTTGCCTCCGCATGCCCCTGCTGTGCGGCACGGCGGTACCAGGTGGCCGCCCGTGTGGCGTCTTGGGCGACGCCGTCG
>JAJFHD010000080.1 GCA_021775805.1 Alphaproteobacteria bacterium
GGCGTAGGATGCACCGACGATGAGGTCGTCGAAGCCGTCGCCATTGACATCGCCTGCAGCCGAAACGGAGCTGCCGCTGAAATCGCTGTCGTCAATGCCGGAAATGATAAACCCGCCGGTGCCGTCCAGGAACGATCCGTCGAGATTGTTGTTCGTTGCAAAGGCTGTATCCTTGCCGAACACCACATAGCTTTGCCCGAAGCTTAAGTTAGCACCGTATTGTCCGTATCTGGGTCCTCCAACGATAACATCGTCAAAGCCGTCTCCGTTGATGTCACCGGCCGACGAAACGGAAGTGCCGGTGTATCCTCCATAGTCAAAAGCATTGCCATCCAGCGTAAACCCGATGTCGCCATTGAGACTGGAGAGCGGGATGGCGGCAAATGCCGGGGTCGTAACGCCGACCGTCGCGACCGATGCCGCAGACGTGCCGCCGTCACCGTCGGTCAGCACAAAACTGATGTCGCGCGCGCCGATCGTCGGGGTGGCGTTGTCGATGTTCTCGAACGTGATGGCCCGTATCAGGGCCTGCACCGCCGCCGGCGAGGCTTGCGCACTGTTGAAATTGACGACGAAATCGTTGCCTGTGTTGATGGCGTTGCCCAGGGTGCCGATGACCTGGCCGCTCACCGAAACATTGGAACCGGCCGTCGCGCCGTCTCGTGCGATATTTCCGGACTGGTCGATATCCAGTACGTCTTCTGTCGCGGCCCCACCGGAGATAATCGAAACCGTCAGCGATCCGGTGTTGAAATCCGTGCTGTCCGCATCCGCCACCAGGGCGTCGTCGCCCTGCTCAATAATGACCGCAGAACCGCCGATGGTGAAATCGACGCTGTCGCCGTCCAGGTTGGCTATGGTCGGCGCGGCATTGACCAGCGTGATCGAAATCGTCGCCGTCGCCGTGTTGCTGTCGTCGTCACCGTCATTGACGACAACCTCGATCACCCGGTCGGTCGCGGTCGGCGTCGGGCTGGTGTTGTTGTAGCGGATCTGACCAATTGCGGTCTGATAGTCGGCGAGGCTCGCCGAACCGGTCAGCGTCAGAGTGCCTTCGCCGGCGACAGAGACCGTATCGAAGGCCCCCGCCGTGATGCCGCTGGGCAGTCCGCCGCTGACGGACAGGGTCTCCAGCCCCGCATCCAGAAGATTTGTAAGCGTGATCGTCACCGACTCGATATCGGTGTCGTCGGCATCGGTGATGATGATATCCGGGTCAACGATGTCACCGATGGCAACCCCGCCTCCGCCTTGCGTAAACAGGCCGTCGAAGTCGTTACCCGTGGCACCGCTGTCATCGTCGCCGTCGAGATCGATCGCCGGCGGGTCGTTGGTGGGTGTTACGGTCAGGGTCGCGGTCGATACTGCACTGTCGTCATCACCGTCATTGACAATAACTTCGATTGTGCGGTCGTCCAGGGTCGGATCGTCGCTGGTGTTGTCGTAGCGGATCTGGCCAATCGCCGTCTCGTAGTCGGCAAGCGATGCCGAGCCTGTCAGAACAAGTTCGCCGGTTGCCGCATTGTACCCGGTTGTGGAAATGCCGGTCGGCAGGCCACCGAGGACAGACAGGCTTTCCACCCCATTGCCATCGGGGCGATCGATCAGGGTGATCGTGGCCGACTCGATGTTGGTGTCGTCGACATCGGTGATCGAGGTGCTGCCACCGTCATCGATCGCAACGCCGCCGCCGTCTTCAACGAAATCGCCGCTAAAGTCGCCGCCTTCTTCTGGGTCGAGTTCAATTTCGGGCGCATCGTTGACACCGTTGACTGTCACCGTCGAGGCAAGGCCAACTGCAGCAGTGTCGTCGCCACCATTGGCGGTGCCGCCGCTGTCCACCAATTCGGTGATCGTGACAACGCGGGTAGCGCCCGATCCCGTCGGGTTGCCTTCCAGATTGTTGTAGGCAATACCGTCGATCAGCGTCTGGGCTTGCGCCGCAGAAAGCGAACCGCCGGTCAGGACGATCGTTGCGGTGGAGCCGCTAAGCGTGCTCGCGAAGGTCAGACCATTGGTCGCCGTGGTGCCCCCGCTGTCGTTCAGGGAAATGCTGGTGCCGTCGATCGTCAGCGTTTCGTCGGGACCTCCCGAGACATTCGTGACCGTCAGAGTCAGGCTGGTCAGGGTCTGGCCGGACTCAACGGTCGTGACCGTCGTTGTCGTGAACAGCCCCTGCGCGCTGCCGCCCTCTGTAAACGTCGGGTCTATGGCAACCGACGTCAGCGCCGGTTCGTCATTGACCGGCGTAATCGTCAGGGTTGCGACTGCCGCCGGCGAACTGTTGGTGTCACCGTCATTGACAACAACGTTTATGATGCGGTTGGCAGCACTTGGGTCGTCGCTGGTGTTGTTGTAGCGGATCTGGCCGATCGCCGTCTGGTACTGGGCAAGCGTCGCCGTGCCGGACAGGGTCAGAACGCCGGTTCCCGGATTATAGGCGCTTGCGGTTATCCCGCCGGGCAGGCCACCGCTGACCGAGAGAGTCTCGACCGCGCCGTCGGGGCGGTTGGTCAGCGTGATCGTCGCCGACTCCATATTGGTGTCGTCAGCATCGGTAATAGTGATGTCCGGATCGACAATGTCGCCTATGGCAACCCCGCCGCCGCCTTCGGTAAACGCACCGTCGAAGTTGTTGCCTGTCGCACCGCTGTCGTCGTCAAAATCAAGATCGATCGCCGGCGGGTCGTTGGCCGGGGATATCGTTACCGTCGAGGCGATGCCCAGGGCGACCGTATCGTCGCCGCCCTCCGCCGTGCCGCCGTCGTCCACCAGCTCCGTGATGGTCACCACGCGCGTGGCGCCGGCAGCCGACGGATTGTCGCCGGCATTGGTGTAGGCGATGTTGTCGACCAGCGTCTGGGTTTCCGCTTCTGTCAGCGCGCCGCCGGTCAGGATAACCGTTGCCGTACTGCCAACCACGCCAACGTTGAAAATAAGGCTGTTTGTCGTCGTCGTTCCCGAATTTGTATCGGTCAGCGACACGGTTTGCCCGTCGATCACGAGCCTGTCGTCGTCAAGACCCGAAACGTTGGTCACAGTTACCGTCAGGCTTTCAAACGTCTGCCCGCCCTCGATCGTCGACGCCGCTGCCAACGCGAACAGAGATACTGCAGAACCACCTTCGAAGAACGTCGGGTTGAGATTTGTTCCCACCACCAGCGTCGGCTCGTCGTTGACGGATGTAACGCTGACGGTCGATGTCACGTTGGTCGTGCCGCCATCGCCGTCGGTCAGTGTTGTCGTCAGCGTCCGTTCCGCTTCATCCGGGTCGACCGTGTTGCTGTTTTCGTAGGTCAGCGCCTGCAGCAGCGTCGACACGTTGGCCGGTGTCGCGTTGGCATTGAAGATGAAAGACAACGGCTGGCCGTTGCCGTCATTGGTTATCGTCGCAATCGCCGTGCCGGAAACTGAAACCGTTGTGCCGGCCACAGAAACAGCACCAGTGGTGTCAATGCTTAAGACGTCTTCGACCGGCGTTCCGCCCGACGTGATAACGACCGCCAAGACGCCGGTCGAGAAATCGGCGCTGTCTCCGTCCGTGATCGTTGCCGCGGTTCCCTCGTCGATAATCTGGGCACCGTCGTCTTCCAGATAGATGAGTGCGTCGCCGTTGAGGTTGTTGATCACCGGGTTCGTACTGACAGGCAGGATGGTGATCGGTACTGTTGCCACGGTGGATGTGCCGCCGTCGCCGTCCGTGACCGTGAAGTTGACACTGCGTTGCGTCGCGTTCGGCGTGTTGCTGGTGTTGTTGTAGCTGATCGCCTGCAACAGTGTCGTGACGGTCGCCGGCGTGGCGTTTACCGTGTCCAGATCGATGACCAAAGCACCGCCATTGCCGTCGCCCGAGATCGTGCCGATGGCGTTGCCACCGACGGAAACGACAGACCCCACGGTAACGCCGGCCGACAGGGTGACATTGGTGATATCTATCCCGATGACATCTTCAGCCAGAGAGCCGGCGCCGATTGAAACCGTCAGCGATCCGCCAAGAAAGTCTGCCGAATCACCGTCGGTAACCGTCCCCAGCGTACCGCGATCGATGATGGTTGCGCCGTCGCCTTCGGTAAAGACGAACGTGTCAGCCACACCAAGATTGTTGATAGCCGGTGCAACGTTTGCCGGCGGAGGTGGCGACACTGGCGGTGGCGGAGGAGGCGGCGCTTCCGGTGGCGGCGGCGTGGGCGGTGGCGGTGCGGGCGGTGGTGGTGAGGCCGGCGGCGAAGTTTCAGCCGGCGGTGGTGGACTGACGGTCGCCGCCACTTCGGTTGCAACCGCTGCTGCAGCAGTCGCTGCAGCTTCAGCAGCCGTTGACTCAGCCGCTGCCGCTTCGCTGGCTGCAGCCTCTGCCTCTGCGGCTTCCGCTGCTGCGGCTTCCGCTTCTGCTGCTGCGGCTTCCGCCGCTGCGGCTTTCGCTTCCGCTTCCGCTGCCGCAGCCTCCGCCGCTGCTTCTGCCTCCGCCGCGGCTGCTTCTAGCGCTGCCTTTTCTGCCTCTGCCGCAGCTTCGGCTTCTGCTGCAGCTTCTGCCGCTGCGGCCTCTGCTTCGGCTGCCGCCGCTTCGGCATCTGCTGCGGCTTCCGCTGCCGCTGCCTCAGCTTCTGCGGCGGCCGCTTCGGCGGCGGCTGCTTCCGCTGCGGCTTCGTCGGCAGCGTCCGATGCGTCAGCTGCTTCCTGCTTGGCTTCGTCGGCGGCGCGTGATTCGTTGATCTTCTGCTGAACGTTCTGGGCCCGGCTCAGGTTGGAGTTGATCGAGTCCAGATCCGCCTGGCTGGCCTGACCGATCGTCACCTGGCCGCCGGACTGAAGCGTGATCACAGCGCCGTCATCAAGCTGGCCGTAATTGGTGCCGTCATTGCCGATCAGGAAGATGTCGCCCTCGACCTTGATCAGCTTGGCATTGACGGTGTCGACCTCGACGCCGCCGCCCGACGAGCCGCGGATGCCCATGGTTGCCACCGGCGTCTGGATTTCCAGACCGCCGCTGGGGGCGACCTTGCCGGCGACAAACGCAAACGTGCCCTGAACCACATTGACGACCATGGAATTGGCCGTGCTCGCCGGATCATAGACCAGCTCGTTGATCACCATGCGTGAATTGGGCGAAAGCGAGAAAGTGGTGTCGTCGATGAAAGCGATGCCGATCGAGCCGTTGTCGCTGGTCTGCAGCACGTCGCCCTGGAAGATCGGGTCGCCTTCCTTGAGCTCGACGACCGTGCCGTCGGTGCGCTGGGCGGTTACCCGGCCTTCAATCGAGGCCACGGTGCCGATCGGCGTCGATCCCTCGGGCGTGCCGGCCTGCGCGTACTGGCCAGGCGCCCGCGGGCCGGTGAGGGCCGCGACGACATCGGCGGTGATGACCGCACCCTGTTCGCTGGCAAGATCGGGGGGTGTTTCAAGCGCAAAATAGCCGACGATGACGATGACGGTGCCGTCTTCGCCAACAATCAGCAGATCATCGCCCGAGCGGCTGTAGTCGCCCATTGCCATCAAATAGGCGTCGGGCACGACCACAGTGCCGCCGTCCGCCTTGAGCGTTACGATCTTATGCGCATTCGAACCCGGTGTGTCCGAAACGAACTTTGCCATCCAGATTCCCCCGTGGATTGCCTCCACAAATGTCTATGATTCGGCTCCAGCCTTTATCATATGCAATTAACTTATTAGCTTATGTGATCTAGATCACAGTGTCCAGAGAAGGTGTTGATTTTGTTCGCGTATTTATTAACAGCGGCAAATAAATCACAATCCCGGACGTTAACGTTTTCGTGATCGAAAGGTTAACCGGCCCAGCAGGGGCGTTCGATGGCCAATTTCGCGGTCCGCGAAGGTCAGGCTGGCCTATCTCCGATCGAAATCGTTGTTTTTAACTCGGCGCTGTTGGGGCCAAAGGCCACAGGTTGTCTGACACCGGAAATCACCGCAACATCATAGAGTTCCGAGACAATGCCGCTCATTGTCAGCGAGTGCACGATGTCGCCGCCGTCCAAATCCACCACGTAGAGCCCGCAACGTGGCTCGATCTTGCGTTCTGACAGGGCATCGTCCAGCGCCAGACCGGAAAAGGTCTTGTTGTTGCGCGGCTTCGAGAGCCCCATCACGGCGTGGCCGCCAGTGAACGTCAGGCCGCGCAGATAGCCGGGGCAGAAACACACCGGCTCGAACGTACCCGATTCCGTGTCCACGGTTCCAAACTCGCCGGTGCCCGAATTGTGCAACCAGAGCTTGCCGTCATGCCAGCGCGGCGAGTGGGGCATGCTCAGCCCCCTGCACACGATCTCGTTGGTGCGCACATCGATGACAATCCCGCCATCATCGCGGTGATCCCGCCAGCCATCGAAGGTGTCGCTGTCGCTAACCGCCGTGACAAAGCCCGGTTCGCCGTCGACCAGAGCCAGGCCGTTGAGGTGGCAGCGGTCTTCGGCTGCCATCCTGGAGATGAAACCGGGCTGCCAGACCGGGATAAAGCTGTGGGTCAGGCTGACGGTGGCGATGCAGTTGAACAGTGTGTTGACAAACAGCGGCTGGCCCTTGTCTGACAGCGCAACATCGTGAATATCGAGGTCGCCGGTATAGAATGCGGCCTGGGGTACGTAGACCGCATCGTAGCCCTCGGCGGTTTTCTGGTCTGCCAGCAGTGCATTCTCGAAGCGGTGAACCTGGACATCGCTGGTCACCCACAGGCTGTTGCTGTCACTAGAGACCGCCATCCCAAGACACCGCCCGACATTGCGGTTGAAAACCCACTGCTTGCCCTCCCGGTCTGCGCCGATGAAAAACAACTTGCCGACCTGATAGGTCGTAAACGCCAGCGATGCGTTCTGGCTGACCAGCCATTCGGTAAACCCCCGTGAACTGTCCAACGTGAACACAGGTTCGGGTGGTTGACCTGTCGTCCCGTCGTCTCCAGCACCATTGGACTCTATTTCGTCGTCAGTCGTCATCTCTGTGTCCCGTATTTGCAGAAGGCGTCATGATGCGCAGCGTCCGGCGGTCCGGTTTTGATCAACGCTCACGAAGCGCTTCGTTTTTGACCCGGTTGATTGGCTTAAGAATATAGTCGAGCACGGTCTTCTCGCCGGTGAGAATATCGACCTGGGCGACCATGCCCGGAATGATCGGCAGCCGCTTCGACCCGTTTTGCAGATAATTGCGGTCAGTCCGCAGCATGACACGGTAGAAGGTTTCGCCGCGTTCATCGGTAATCGTGTCGGCGCTGATCCGTTCCACCTGGCCATCGAGGCCGCCGAACACGGCAAAATCATAGGCGGTCAGCTTGATGCTGGCTTTTTGCTTGGGGCTGATGAAGGCGACATCCTGAGGCCGGATCCGGGCTTCGATCAACAGGGAGTCGTCGAGCGGCACGATTTCGATGATGTCCTGGCTGGGCCGCAGAACAGCGCCCACCGTATTGACATTGAGCCTGTTGACGATGCCGCGCACCGGCGCCCGAAGCGACGTGCGGGTAACCCGGTCCTGCGCTGCCTTCAGTGATTCCACGATCACGGCCAGTTCGCCGCGGACCTTGGTCATGCGCTCGCGCGCCTCAAGTCCGTATGACGCCGTCAGGTTTTCCATCCTTGAGCGCGACTCTGCGATACTCGACTCGGCCCGGGGCAGGGAAGCCACAACGATCGCTAGATCGCCGTTGACTTCGGCCGCCTGGCGCTGGAGCCTGAGCAGATCGACTTCCGGGACAACGCCGCGGTCCATCAGGCGCTTGGTCAGGTCCAGTTCGCGCATCAGCGGCTTGGCGGTCTGCTCCAGCTTGAAACGCCGGGCCTGCAACTCGCGCAGTTCCTGTTCCTTCTGGATAAACTGTTGACGCAGAATGTTCAGGTCGTCGGCATATTTGCGTTTACGGGCCTGGAAGACGCGCAGTTCCGAGGCAACGGTTTCCGGCACCAGTTTCACAAGTTGAGGATCGGGTACAAACGAGTCCTTCTCTTCCGCTTCAGCTTTGAGACGCGCCATTTCGGCCCGCAGGGCATGACGGCGCTGGTTGAGTTCTCCCAGCCGCGAGGCGAAACCGGTGTCGTCAATGCGCATCAACACCTGCTGTTTCTCGACCGAATCGCCTTCCCTGATGAGGATGTCACGGACGATGCCGCCTTCAAGTGTCTGAACCATCTGCAGTTGGCTTGACGGGACGACACGGCCCGAACCCGACGTGACTTCCTGAAGGGTTGCGATCCATGCCCAGGTCAGTCCGACCGCCAGGATGGCGGCAATAACGGAAATCAGTGTCCAGGCGGTGCGCGGCGAGCGCTCTTCCATGGCCGCCTTCACATCGTTGGCAAAATCGAACTCTTCGTGCCCGATCATGAACCGTCTCCTGTCGACGGGTCGGACTGCGCTGCTTTCAGGCTCTTGGACCGCAGTGCTTCCAGTACCCGGTCCTTCGGTCCATCGGCCACCAGTTGACCGTTCTCGATGACCAGCAGACGGTCCACCACTTCCAGGAAGGAGCCCCGGTGGGTGCATACGATCAGTGTGTTTTGCTCCCCGACGTGGTCTCTAAGGTTTTCGATGAGGCTGGTTTCCGTTGTCGTATCCATGGCGCTTGAGGGTTCGTCCAGAAACAGGATCTTGGGGCGGCGCAACAGCATCCGCGCCAGGGCCACTGCCTGTTTCTGACCCCCGGAAAGCCCGTTACCGCGTTCGCCGATGGTCAGGGAAAGACCGTTGGGATGGGTTGCCGTAAAGCTGTCGACACCGGACAGTTTGACAACTTCGGCGATATCTTCTTCGCGCGCTGTCGGTTTGCCAAGCACGATGTTTTCACGAATGGTCCCGGCAAACAGTTCAGGATCCTGAGAAACAAAGCCGACCTCGGCACGAAGGTCGGCGGTCTCATAGTGCTGGATGTCGACGCCGTCCACCAGTAGCGTTCCGGAGGTCACTGGATAGAGCCCGCAAATCAGCTTTCCAACCGTCGTCTTGCCGGAACCCACGCGCCCGATGATCCCGACCCGCTCGCCGGCGGTAATCTTGAATGTCAGTGCCTTCAGGGTTTCCGCGTTGGACCCGGGATAGGCAAAGCCCACATTCCGGAACTCGATCTCTCCATCCTTGATCAGTCGGCCACTGGACAGTGTATCCGGCCGTTCGCGCGACAGGCCCATGAACTGTGTCAGGCCGCGCATCGCTACAAAAGCCTGCTGCGCCCGGGCAAAGGTCTGGGCAATGCTGCCAAGTGGCGCCAGGACACGTCCGGACAGGATGTTGGCGGCAATCAATCCGCCCACCGTCAGCGCGCCGTCGGCGACCAGAAACACGCCCCAGAAGATAATGATGACACCGACGCCTTGCTGCACGGTGGCTGTGAAATACGTCGCCAGCGACGACCAGAACTTCATGGTCGTGTTGGCGCGTGCGGTGGCAGCGACCGCATTCTCCCAGCGCCGTTGCATCACGCCTTCGGCGGACACGGACTTGATGGTTTCGACACCGATCAGCGATTCCACCAGTATCGAATGGCGGCGCGAGGCCTGCATCTGGGTATCGCGAACCGACTTTGACAGGGGAAACTGAACCAGCAGCGTGACCACGAGCACGATCGGTACGGCAAGCATCGGGACCAAGGCGATCGGTCCGGCAATCAGCCACAGCACCGCTATGAATATCCCGATAAAGAGCAGATCCGTCACCGCGATGATCGCCGACGATGTGAAGAAGTCGCGGACCGACTCGAACTCCCTGATCTGGTTGGCGATAGCACCGGCCGAACCGGTCTGCTGGGTCATCGATATGCCCAGCGCATGCTCGAATATGTCGGAGGCCACTTTCATGTCCACCCGGCGGCCGGTGCGGTCGAGCACCACGGCCCTGAGCTGTTTCAGGAGGAAGTCGAACCCGATGGCAATCACCACGCCGGTCCCCAGTGCAATCAGTGTCGGGATCGCAAGGTTGGGAATGACCCGGTCATAGACATTCATCACAAACAATGGAAAGGCGAGCCCGAGGCAGTTCAGCACAAGGGCTGCAAATACAATCTGAATCCAGGATGGCCAGAAATGCGACACCGCCGACCACAGCCAGTGACCGCGTTTTTTCCGACTTTTGCTGTCGCCCGGAGAGGCGTCGTCTTCCGTTGCCCGCGCCGTGACGTAGAACAAATAGCCTGAAGCGTCTTTTTGCAGCCGCGATTGCGAGATCGTCCGGGGCTTGTCGGAAACAAGAGGAAACACCACAACCAGCCGGCGCAACGCCGTTCGGCGCACGACAACGCAGGCATCGCCACTGTCAAACAGTACAATGAAAGGCGCGACGACAGCCGGAACCTTGGAGATTGAGCGCTGGACCAGCTTGGCAACCAGACCCAGCCTATGTGCAGCACGCGGTGCCAGGCCGGGCGTCAGACGGCCGTCGGTCAAAGGCAGTCCGTGCAGGGCGGCCCGATAGGAGACCGGTTTGCCAAGGCTCTGGGCGATATAGCCAAGGCAGGCCAGCAACGCATCGTCGCGCACG
Organism: Alphaproteobacteria bacterium; assembly: GCA_021775805.1. GTDB lineage: Bacteria > Pseudomonadota > Alphaproteobacteria > Rhizobiales > JAJFHC01 > JAJFHC01. The sequence continues at coordinate 10,471 of JAJFHD010000080.1, forward strand.
CCGGACGTGTCCTCTAGGGCTGCTGCCAACTCGGAAGCGCCCAAGGCCGGGTCACCCGCCGGTGGCGGCGACGCGTCGTCAATTCCCTGTAGTACGTTCATTGTTCGTCTCCGGCAAGATCGATGGCTGCATCGGGACGATACCGTTGCGAACTATTGTTTCCGCAACGGCTCTATGTCGATTTTGAAAATGCCGAAGCTCTTCTGGCTCTGGACACGATGATCGGCGACCACTTCCGCCGGCGGGGTAACCCCGAGCCGTTCAAGGAGGTCGCCCATGCTGGCCAGCAACTGGTAAGACGAAAACAAATGCACCGCATAGACGCTGGAGAGTTGGATGCGGCTTTGGAACAGAGCGTTTTCCGAGTCCAGCAGATCGAGCAGCGTCCGCTTGGAAAGTTGGTACTCTTCCAGATAGGACTTGACGAGTTCGCGGTTGAGCTTTTCCTGCTTGCGGAACGACTTGACCCGTTCGCCGCCTTGAATGTAGGACGCCCAGGCCCGTTCAACAGACTCGCGAACCTCACGGACACGGGCATCACGCTCGCGCTGCGCCTGGCCCCAACGGGCGGTCAAGGCGCGGCGGCGATTGGTGGTGATCAGGCCGTCAAAGATGTTCCAGGAAACCACAACCCGACCGAACAGGTCTTCACTTTTGCCCGGCGTCGCATTGACGTCATTGCCGAAGACACCGGTGCCTTCCAGAGATACCTGCGGGAAATAGGCCGAATCGTTCTGGTCGCGTTCGAAGCGCGCGACATCGATATCGGCCTCGGCTGCGCGAATCGTTGGGTTGTCCGTGATCGCGACCTTGACCGCGCCGGACTTGGTCCGCGGCAAGCGTTTGGGAAAACGCACAACCTGTGTACGGCCGGCCTTGCGGCCGATTACCTGCAAGAACCGAGCCCTGGATTCCAGCAAGGCCTGCTTGATCTCGGCAACTGCGGCTTCTGTCGCCGCAACCCGCTGCCGCGCCTGGTTCACTTCGCCGTCAGATGATTTGCCGCCGTCGCGTCGCTCCACGACAATACGCAGAATTTCCTTGTGCCGCCGCACGTTGTCGACGGCGATCTCCACCAGACGGGTGTACCGGCGCACATCGATATAGGTTTCAACCGCGTTCAGCCCGAGCGCCTGTGACCGCTCCAGAAGCCGCCACGCGGACGCATCGAGACGGGCCGCATTCTTGTAGATATCGTTGGCACGGTCCCAGCCATCGAACAGAACCTGGCGGACATTGATCGTGCCCTGCTCGCGGGCAAACCAGCGGTCGTTGACGTCGGCGCCCAGACCATTCGGCCTGTCGATCTTCTGATAGCCCACGTCCGCGGACAGATCGATTTGTGGCAGCAGGCGCCCCTGCGCCTGACGCAGTTCAAAACCGGTCGCGCGCCGGTCTGCCTGTGCCGACGCAACCGACGGATTTGTATGCACGGTATGCTGAACGGCTTCGCGCAACGAAAGCGCGGAGGCCCCCGAACCGACTGACATACTGAAAGGAACGATCAGCAGTGCAGCGCACCGCAGCCCCCATTTCATCACTACGCAACCTCTGTTTGAACTCGCAGCCTCGAAAGATTTCTTTTTCTTCTTAGTAGGTTGCACTATCCATATATGGCAATTGTTTGTCAAACTCGTGACGCAATTTCGCCCACGATTTTGCACATGATTGTGCTTTTAATGCCACGAAACCTGTGGGATCGGCCCATCGGGGCGTTTTCCTGCCGCAAATTAACCAATATTTCAGTTTTCGGACCGGCAAAAACCCCTGGCCGGCGAATCATCACGAAACCGCCGGTTCGGAGATTTCCCGCAGCAGCTTTTTCTTGATCGCGGCCAGGTAGGCTTGAAAGTTTTCCGCGGTGACCAGAAACGAGTTTGGTCCGCCGATAACGTTCTTCCGGTAGTAGTCGCCCAGATCTTTCGCGCGGTTGAGGATCGCCAGCCCGTTGATCGTAACGCCTGCGGCAACCGCTTGGTCGCGCATCGCGCCCGGTTGATTATTGACATTGTTCTTGCCGTCGCCGGAAATGTCGATGACCCGCCGCGCCGCGGAAAACCGGCTGGTCGTGGCCAGCGCAGTGGCATATCTGATGGCATGTGAAATCGACGTTGCGCCGTTCCGGTAGCGCCGCCGCATGCTTTCGATACCGCTGGCAAGGTTGCGGGCGGTGGCCCGGTCATGCACCACATGCCAGTCCAGGGTAACGTCATGCTCGCGAAAGCCGGACCACTGCACGACGGCTACGGCAATCCGCCCTAACGCGCCGTCCTGTATCGCCAACGCGACTTGTTCACTCCTGAAGGCTTGGGCAAGACCATCCCTTTGCAGCACAAATTCCTGCTTGTCCACACTTGAAGAGCAATCCAGTGCCAACACAAGAACCAAGTCGACGTCACTGCCCGGTTGTCCGCGCAGCCCGCTTGATGCAACGATCAAGGCCAACACGATGGCACCGAATTCCCGCCGTCCCCTTGTGAAGAAACAAAGAACTGCAATCAACGTCCGAACTACCCCGTATCGTCGCCATAAGACACTCCATACACTGATGAGCCTAGCACAGGCATGTCGATGATGACGGGCGCATCTGTAACAATTCCGCCAGCGCCTGCCTGGGCGGTTGCGCTTCCGTGTGCGGTGGTCAAAGTGTTGGGCCGGCCGGATCCACGCGGGAACTGCTGCTGGTCGTCGCGATATAGATACCGCTTGCGGTGATGATTGCGATGCCGACCCAGGTGACAATGTCGGGAAAATCTCCAAACAGGACAAAGCCGACGGCCGTGGCGGCGATTATCTCCGAGTACCCGATCGGCGCGAGCGTTGCTGCCGGCGCAATCGTGTAGGCATGATTGATCAAAAGATGCACTGCCGCGGAAATTATGCCGCTGAGCAAAAGCAAACCCAGTTGATCCACCGTAATCGTCTGCCACACCCAGGGCAGCGAAAAACTCAGTGCCAGCGCGCCAAACAGAAGGGAGAAGCTCAGCGTGACAAGCGGCGGTTCGGTTCGCGACAGCAGGCGCGTGATCAGCAGCGTGCCGGCATAGCCGGCTCCGGCCAGGAGCGCGAGAAGCGCGTGGTAGTCGACCGAGTTGAAGCCCGGCCTGATCACCACCAGGACGCCGGCAAAGCCGACAATCACCGCCAGCCAGTGCGACTTGTGGGAAGGCTCACCAAGCACCATCGGAGAGAACATCGTGATCACCAGGGGGTAGGCGAATACGATTGCCAGGGCATCCGCAAGCGGCATTCCCGAAAGCGCCCAGATGAAGGCGACGATCGATACAGTCAGCATGGCGGCTCGAAAAAACTGAAGTCCGAAGCGGTCGGGAACAAATGTCTTGTGCCCGTGCCTGATCAGCGATGTCGGTACCAGCAGAGCCGCATTGACAACCAGTCGTCCCCACACCACGAGAAGAACCGGGAGTCCCGTCGTCAGGAGTTTTGAAATGCCGTCGCTGACAGACGCGAGAGAAAACCCGACGACGACAAGTACAACGCCCAGATAGAGCGGAGAAATGCGCCGTGGCGACGTCGGTTGCTGATTTCCTCTACTACTGTTTTGACTCATGAAATGAGGCCAGCGTGATCGAGCGAATTGAACGGCTGATTATGTTGTTGGGGATTTTTCACTGGACATCGCGTCTTGTTGCTGCGAATTGATTCGTTTTAGTGTTGAATGTGCATTTATCATATCTGTCGTACAACAATATAACAAAATGATTAAACCGGTTTTGATTTCCGAATATTGAACCGATTACAGACAAGTCCCGTACCCCGACATCGGAAGCGGTACATCTGTTGCGGTGCGCCTACCGGGTTCCGGTTGGGGGCGAACTGTCGCCACAGACAAGCCCGCCGGCAACCGGGAAGTCAATCCAGCAGAGCCAGTCCGGATGTGATGAGAAGAACACCCATGACGCTATCGAACCGGCGTCGGAATGACGGCTGTCTCAGGAGTTCCGACAAGGCGAAACCGGCCGCTGCCCAAGCCGTCAGGCACACCGTCGGCACGACAAAAAACACTGCCAGCAGTGCCGCCGGAAATGCCTCGGCATCTTGTCGCTCCGCCATAAATGACGTCGCGGTCATCACGATGACCCAGCTTTTGGGGTTGAGAAACTGGAACGCGATCAGGCCCGGAACCGAAACCGGAGACGTTGTTTCCAGTGCTGAATGCGCCGGGTGCTCACGCCGGGACCCGGCAAACAACAGTTTCACGCCAAGGTAACAGAGATAGACCGAGCCGATCAGGGTAGTCGCAGACACCAGCGCCGGGACCGCGTCGAAGATAAGTGTTGCACCCGAAGCGACGACCAGTACCAGCATAAGGGTTCCCCCGACCACGCATCCGATTGCGACGACGGCACCGCCCGGGCCGTGAAGTGCTGCATTGCGCATCACCACGAAATTGTTAGGCCCTGGCGAAATGACCGCGGCGAAAACGACGCCGGCGATCGCAAGCAACGGCTCCATCACGATACGCCTGATCGGACAATGGGCTGGCTGGCGGTTTCGTAGCTTCCGTCCCGCCTCGCGATCACGGCCGGTCCCAGACGATCGCGGCCCGGGTCGGCGCTCCAGTCGACATCCGGCTCCGGCGGGATGATGCCGTGCGGGTTGTTCGGTGTGTCGTTCTGGTAGCTCGCCGCCCGCGCCGCATCCATGTCGACGGTCCGGGATATGCCATCCCAGCCATGAAGGTCCCGGGCATAGGCCCACAAATTGGGGTAATCGGCGAGCCGCCTTTTGCAGCAACGGTGCAACACGTAATAGATGGCATCGAACCGCACCAGCGTCGGAAACAGCCGCCAGTCGGACTCCGTGACCAGATTCCCCAGCAGGAACCGGTTGTGCGCCAATCTCGACTCGAGAGCGTCGAGCCGCGCGAAGACCGTGTTGACCGCCTCGTCGAAAGCCGCTTGCGATCCGGCAAACCCCGCCCGGTAGACACCGTTGTTGATGTCTTCGTGAATAACCCCGTTGAGCGAGTCGATTTCGCCTTTCCTGGCTTCCGGTGCGAATGTGACATCGGTACCGCCGGACCGCACTGTCACAGTGTCGAACAACCGCATGATCTGGGCCGAATCATTGCAGGCGATCTTGCAGGTTTCCGCATCCCAGAGCACCGGTACGGTGACTTTGCCCGTGAACTGCCGGTCGTCAAGCGTATAGAGTTCGTGCAGGTGCGCGATGGCACTGCCGGTTCCGGGGACCGGCCAGGGTGCGCCGCCGTCGACCGCGTATCCTTCGACACGGTCGCCACGGGCCATATGAACCGGCATCAGGTTCTCCAACCGCTTCAGCATGCGCATTATGGTCGCGCGATGAGACCATGGGCAACTGAATGAGGCGATCAGCACAAACCGGCCCGGCGTCGCGGCAATTGCTTCCGCAACCTGGACTGTGTCCGAGATCAGTCGAGTGCTCTGACTTCTTTCGTAGCAGTCTTTTGCTGTTTCTACGTCCAGTTCACTCCATTTTCCCGAGATCAGCATTCCCATGGTTCACCCTTCCGTTTGCGGCATTCCCTCAATTTATCCGCATCGCCGTCCGGGAACTGTTTCAAAGTGAGTCCCATATGGTCTAATAATAAGACCATGGAAAAACTGCCTCTCAATGCCTTGCGGGCATTCGCCGTCGTCCATCGGGAGGGTGGCATAAGAGCCACGGCGCGTGTACTCGGCGTGACGCATTCATCTGTCAGCCGGCATGTGCGCGAGCTTGAAGCCTGGCTCGGCGTGCCACTGATTGAGCATGATCGGCCAAGCCGGTCGTTGGTGTTTACGGTGCACGGCAACGCGCTCGGCATCGAATGCCTGTCAGGCCTCGATACCCTTGCTGCGGCCGTGGCGGCACTCAGGGAAATTCGACCTTCCAACGCGGTAACAGTGTCGACGGCGCCGTCTGTTGCCGCGCGCTGGCTGCTGCCCCGGGTGTCGGATTTCAGTGCGCGCCATCCTTGGGTCGAGTTGTCTGTTGTCGTGCAGCAGGCGCCGGGCCCCCTCAACGAGCAGGGCGCGGATGTTGCCATCCGCATGGGCAGGGGGCCGTGGTCCGGCGTGCACAGCGAACCTCTGATGGATGACGAGCTTTACCCCGTGGTCGCGCGCTCGGTGTTCGGTGCTGGGAAAAAATGGAGCATGCGTGATCTGACGAACGCAACCTTGCTGCACGACCGCGATCCCAATGCGGCATGGGGTGTTTGGCGCTCTGCTTTTGGCCCTGACACCCTGGACGTCAGACGCGGACCCCGATTCGTTTCGTCGGATCTTGTATTGAGGGCTGCGGCCCAAGGCCTTGGTGTTGCACTCGCCAGGGGCCGGCTCGCCCGCGACGAGGTTGCCAACGGAAGCCTCGCCAAACCTTTTGGCGACCGCTCTGTGGCCGTGCCGAACGCATACTGGATCGTCACGCAATCTCAGGACACCGGCCAAGATCCGAAACGTCAGGCTGTTCGCGTTCTGATCGACTGGCTGAAAGCACAAGCTGCCTGAATGCGGCCAGAACGTGTTCGCCGGATGAACCCCGGATGAACCGTACATTCAGACTTCATTGGCTTGAAACAGCCCAAACTACGCCCCAATGCCAACCTATCCTGGCGATACGCAATACAGTTGGAGAAGGGAACATGTATCTCAGTCGAAAATCGCTGGTCGTCCTTGGCGCCTCGGTACTTGCCGTGCTGGCGCTCAATGTTCGTCAGTCGTTGTCGGTGGAAAGGGCGCTGGACGACGGGCATCGGGTTTCGCAACTTGTTGCCGGGCCACTGCATGCCTATATGCACGACTGGAATGCGCGAGACGAAGATGGATCACGTGTAAAGATTGAACTTTTGGGGGGAGTTGACAACACTGAAGGAGTGCACGGCAATGTTGGACGAATACGTAACCGCTGATCGTGAACTTCAGCTGGCATTTGACAGTCTTGTCGTCGATGCCGTTCGCCTCGCGCACGTCCGCGACGACGAAAACTGGCTTAAACTCATTTCCCGTCAGGGCGAAGTGTTTGTCGAGGCGGCAATTCAGAAAGCGCATGACGCCCTTCAGGAAGGCGACTTCCACGACGCGGTCATGGCGCTTTTCCACGGTGCTTCACAGCTCGAAAAACTAGCGGCCGGATTGGCGCATCCCGGAGCGTTGCAGGGCAGTGCAGTCAGGGTTCATTAAGACTCACAACCGTTGATGTTGACTGTCGGCAATCCACGCAAAACTTGGCCGTCTCGAAATCGCCGCAATAGCGGTCAGGCGGGCGTTGGCAGGTTCGCGTATCGTTGAATTTGGTCAACACTCAGAATTCATTTCTGCGCATGCCGGATATGCTCTAGAGTGATGCAAAGTCATCGGGAGCATTCTGATGCAAGTCGCCGACGCAATGCACTACGGAGCCATTTGGGTAGAGGCGGACACACCTGTCGTTCAGGTCTCGAAACTGATGCAGACCAAGAACGTAGGCGCAATTCTCATCGGTCGAAACGATCGCCTTGTCGGTATTGTCACGGATCGCGACATTGCCTGCCGGGCGGTGGCAAGCGGCAAGGAATGGTGCAATGCCAGGGCCAGGGACGTCATGACCCGCCGGGTCATTTACTGCCTGGATACTGATGAATTGACTACGGCAGCCAAACTCATGCAACGCAAGAAACTCCGCAGGCTTGCGGTATTGACGGAAAAGAAGCGGCTGGCAGGAATGCTGGGGCTCGGTGACCTGGCCCGTTCCGCCACTCCTGAACTGGTCGCCGAGGTTCTAAGCGCGGTCACCGCTCATCATCGCCGCCAGGCCAATACCGCCGATCAGGTTCAAATCCAACTTTAGCGATAAATCCGATCAGCCAACCTCGTGACGCATCCGCCAGGCTTCTTCCGCCTTTGCGAATTGCTGGCGCAGATAGTTCATTTGCTCGGTTATGGCCTTTTCCGTTTTCTCCCGGTCACGGGCCTTCAGGGCACGCAGAATCTTCTCATGCTGGCGAACAATTTTCTGGCGGTCGCGGAAACGAAAAATCAGCATGTTCTCCACGGGTTGAAGGGCTTCAATGACCGCGCACATGAGAAATCTCAGCACAGGATTGCCGCTGGCGTCGACCAGAGCCCGGTGGAACCGCACATCAGCCGAACAAAACTCCTCATCCGACAGGTCAGGCTTTTTCTGAACCACGATCTCGGCTGCCATGGCGTCGAGGTGATGGTCGTGGCGCCGGTCGGCTGCAAGCTTGCCGCACAGCAGTTCCAGCTCGTGGCGGGCCTCGGCAATCTGCGGCAGATCGAACTCGCCCAAGGACACCAGCAGAGTGGTGGCTGACGTCAGATTGTGCCGCGCCTCTTCTTCGCTCGGCCGGTTGACGAATGTGCCGCCTGTGGGGCCACGTCTCGACCTGATCAGGTTTTGGGCCGCCAGCCGCTTCAGCGCCTCACGGATTGTCGGGCGTGAGACCGTAAACTGCTCCGCCAGTTCATGTTCCGTCGGCAGGCGATCGTCGGCTTTGAGGCGTCCGTCCACGATCGATTCCTCGATCTGGTCGGCGATCTGTTTGGCGACGCTCTGCGTCATGACGGGTGCGTATTTGATGGCCATGGGTTTGACTGTTTATCCGACTCTGACTCGTATTTCAATATTTGCTTGACAAATAATCATATTCGCGGTGGAACGGAAACGAAATTTCGGATGGCCCGCCATCCGGAACCAGAATTTTGACATCGAATCTGACACCGACAGGGAGATATACGAAATGGAAATCTGTGCCCTTGGAGAACGCCCGCCGCTTGGTGAAGTTCCCGAAAAGATGCATGCTTTTGCTGTTCGCCAGGACCGTTTCGGCGAACCGAAGGACGCCTGGCAGCGCGAGATCCTGCCGGTTCCGGAAATGGGACCCAAGGACGTGCTGGTCTACGTGATGGCGACCGGTATCAACTACAACAACGTCTGGGCAGCGCTCGGCTATCCGGTCGACGTCATCGCCGATCGCCAGAAGAAAGGCGAGCCGGAAGACTTTCATGCCGGCGGCAGCGACTGTTCCGGCATCGTTTGGGCCGTCGGCAGTGAAGTCGACGACGTCACCATCGGTCAGGAAGTCGTCGTGCACTCCGGATGGTGGGAGCCCGACGACCCCTGGGTTCTGTCCGGCAAGGACCCGATGCTGGCGTCTTCAACCAGGATCTGGGGCTATCAGACCAACTACGGCAGTTATTGCCAGTTCGCCCGGGCACAGTCTCACCAGATCCAGCCCAAGCCCAAGCACCTGACATGGGAGCAGGCGGGTTGCTATCTGTTGTGCGCCTCGACCGCCTACCGCATGCTCATGGGCTGGACGCCGAACACGGTCGAAGAAGGCGATGCCGTTCTTGTCTGGGGTGCGGCCGGCGGCCTGGGCGCCATGGCGCTTCAGATTACCGCCGCCCAGGGCGGCAAGGCGATTGGCGTCATTTCCGATGAGGAAAAACGCCAGTTCTGTCTCGACCACGGCGCGGTCGGTGTCATCAACCGCAACGACTTTGACCACTGGGGTGTCATGCCTGACACCAAGTCCCAGGAATGGATGGAATGGATGAAGGGCGCGCGCGGCTTCGGCAAGGCCATCTGGGACGCGCTCGGCACCCGCCAGAGCCCCAAGATCGTGTTCGAACACCCGGGCGAAGCGACGCTGCCCACTTCTGGCTTTGTCTGTGACACGGGTGGCATGGTCGTGATTTGCGCCGGCACCACGGGCTACAACATTACCATGGACCTGCGCTACCACTGGATGATGCAGAAACGCCTGCAGGGCAGCCACCTCTCCAACGACGAGCAGGCGGCCGCCGTCAACCAGCTGGTCATCGACAAGAAGATCGATCCCTGTCTGTCAGGCACCTTCACTTTCGACGAGATCGGCGACGCCCACCAGCTCATGCACGAGAACAAGCACCCTTACGGCAACATGGCCTGCCTCGTGAATGCCACGGCACCCGGTCAGGGCGCGAGCTGACAAGAGCAAACGGTCACCTGTTCGCTGCGACTTGCTGCGAACGGGTGACCGTTCAATACTCGCGACCGTGTTCGCAAAGCGTCGCATGCAGCTCCCTCACGAGATCCTTCTCACCGGCTTCCAGGGCAAAGACATAGGCTGTCGAGCAACAAAACAGCGCAGCATCCGTGTCTCCCGCCACCATGAGCAGATGAGCCCCACGGTGGTAGAGGCGCGCCAGGTCGTTTGCCGGACGGCTGTCCTTGTGGGCCTGAAGAATTTCCGTGTTGAGCCGGTCGATTTCCTCAGCCGGCACGTCTGCTGTCATGGCGCCGGCGTGTGGTATTGCCGGGCGACCCAGTCGTGGAAGCAGTGGGTGGCGGGATCCATCGCGGGCGAAAACTTGCCGCCGTCGAATCCGGGGGCGCTGCGCCCTTTGTGCATGCCTTCGACCACGAAGACATCTTCTGCGAACACCTCTTTCCACATGTCCGTGTTCGTCTTGCGCATCGTCCCCCACTCGTCCCCGGCAATTTCGGGCGACGTGTAGTAGATCTCGATGTGTTCAAGCGTGCGGTCCTGAGAGACCGGCTCCAGCATGATGGCGAAGGTGTGGTCCTTGTGAACGCCCAACTGGAGGTTGGGATAAAACGCAATGTATTCCGCGCCGCTGTCCCATTTCGATGACAGATTGTCGAAGCGGGGAAAGTGGCGGCCGCTCTCGTCGAGTTGAGGGTTGTAGACGGTGGTGCCTTGTCCGGAATAGGCCTGCGGTTCGATGATGTTGTAATGATCCTCCAGCTTCGAATAGCTGTTGAGGCCGGGATGGATCCAGGGCAGGTGGTAGCTCTCGCAGTAGTTCTCCACCGGCAGTTTCCAGTTGGATTTGACATCCAGCGTGAACGATGAATCCGGCCCGCCATGAAACAGCGGCCGGCTCTCGAATTCACTCCACCGTTCGATCGCCTTGGCGGCATAGTCTTCAAACGCCGGGGCGTCGCCGGAGATGTTGACGAAGATGCAGTCCATCCACACATGCGACCGGACTTCAAACAGGCCCAGCTCGTCGCGCTTGATCGACTCGTGGGTATTCTGTCCGGCCCCGCCCACATGCGGTGTGGTTACGAGATCACCGTCGTGGGAATAGCACCAGGAATGGTAAGGACAGCGGATCACACCCTTCAGCTTGGTCGGTTCGTTGACGAGGATCATGCCGCGGTGGCGGCAGACATTCTGAAAAACCTTTACGATGCCATCCTTGGTGCGCAGGACGAGCAGGGGAATGCCCATGAAATTGACCGGCCGGGCGTCGCCCGGTTCCGGCACATCCTTGCCAAATCCTATGCACGGCCAGTTGCGTTCGAACACCTGTTTGCGCTCCGTCTCAAACAGGGAAGGATCCGTATAGAATTCATTGGGCAGGCCGTTGGCACTGCCGACCGGCTTGGTCACATTCTCAAGAATTGAACGATCCACCATGTTCATCGCGGGCACTCCTCGTTTCCCAACGTCGGCGGGATTGGCAACCCCCCATCATGGTCGAGTGTGAAGCCAATATGACGGTGAGATCAATAGCAATTCGATACACAAGTCAGGTTACCTGAGATCAACTGAAAAAGGCGGTCGACTGGAACGTAAGCCAGTCTTTTAGCGCAATCGAGGCCGGTGGAAGGTCGCGACCGGCACTCCAGGTCACGTAAAAGGCATCCGGCGCGGTGATTTCCGCGGTGCCGAATCGCACCAACCGCCCCTGCGATATCAGCGGTTCCACAAGCCGGTGCCAGCCAAGCGCTACGCCCTGGTTGTCCTGGGCCGCCTGAAGCGCCACCACGTAGTTGGTGAAGGACCGCGCCCGGCGTGGACGCGCCACGACGCCCAGACGGTCGAGCCAGCCGGGCCAGTCGATCCAGCTTATGTCCGTTGTATCCAGCTGAAGCAGAGGCAGATCGAGAAGTTTGTCAATGGTGTCGGTGTTGTGTCGCTCGAGAAACTCAGGGCCGCACACCGGATAGAGTGAATCCTCGAACAGCAAATCCGCCGTTTCTCCCGGCCACCGGCCGTTGCCATACCTGATCCGCAGGTCGACCTGGGCAGCATTGAGTTCGCGGGGGTCGTCGGAGATCAGGTGATTGACCGTAATCTCCTGATGCGATCGCCAGAAATCGCCAAGCCGCGGCATCAGCCACAGCGAGGCGAAAGCCGTGGTCGCGCCCACCGTGACGCTCGCCTCTCGGTCCTTGGTGCGAATGGCACGTACGTTTGCTGAAATCTGCGTAAAACTTTCCCGCAACGTCGCGTAGAGCATGTCGCCGGCATCGGTCAGGCAAACGCCGCGGTGGACCCGGTCGAACAACGCGTCCCCCAGATCGGTTTCAAGCGCCTTGATTTGGCGGCTGACGGCGCCCGGCGTCACGTTCAACTCTCGTGCCGCGTCCTTGAAACTGAGATGGCGCGCGGCTGCTTCGAATACGGCCAGCATGTTCAAAGAGGGCAGGGCGTAGTGTCGGCGGACCATGGCTACTCCCTGTTTCGTATCGGCATGTCGGATGACATACGGCTACCGTTGTCAGAACTCCCGCAGCAATCGACCGTAGGATGGAACCGCGGCCTTGTAACCGGATTGCCGCAGCGCCATCCAGAACAGGGCCTGGACGGCAGTGATCACGGGCTTGCCGAGTTTTTGCTCGAGCCGGTCGACGATTTCGCACCCCCGGATTGCCGTGCAGGAGATGAACAGGGCTTCAGCCTCCGGACAATCGGCTTCGATTGCTGCTTCCTCGATCGATGCCGGATCGAGCCTGGCCATCAAGGTGTCGTTGGTGAATTTGAAGGCCAGGTAGCGCACGATATCGAAGCCATTGATCGACAGGCGGTTGGCGACCGCCGCATTGACAGAGTCCTGATAGGGCGTCAGCACGGCGATGCGTTTGGCGCCGAACATATTGAGGCCGTCCATGGCGGCCTGGACCGGTGTGGCACAGGCAACCCCTGGTCGTCCGCCCTGGATTGCTTTCTCCACGCGCTCCTGGCCCAGAATGGCGCTCGCCGCCGTACAGCTATAGGCGATTGCGTCAAGCCTTGCTTCTGGCAGGATCAGGGCGGCGGTGTTGCCCAGGTGTGGTTCCATGGCGGTGAGGGTGTCGGGATTGTTGTCACTCGATGCGGGAATGCGCGCGACGAAGTATGTCACGTCGTCGCTCGGTCTCATGTTGATGAAGTCCCGTTCGGTCACATAGTCGGTTGCCATGATGATCAAACCGATCCTGTGTTTGCCCGGACCGTCATCGAACCGGGGCTCGACGGACACGGTCTCGAATGCCGTGTCGGGCGGTGTCTGAATGTTCATGTCATCCTCCTGGCGCGATCCGCATACACCGGAACGGGGCCATTTAAAAACGTTCGTTTCGGAGCATCGCCAAATTTGAACCCGTGTGCAAACGCTTTACGTCCGTTTGACACGAGTACCGCTTCGCCGGGCGCCGAATTCAATTGCAATTTGACGCAAAACGCAGTAGCTCTTGTTGAACAATTGTTCAATAAGATTTAGTGCGCCGGAGGTGGTCATGGATCCGCGATACGGAATATTGTTTGAGCCGGTCCGGATCGGCCCGGTCACTGCGCCCAACCGTTTTTACCAGACACCCCATGCGCTTGGCATGGGCTACACGCGCCCGCAAAGTGCCGCCGCCCTGCGCCGTGTCAAGGCGGAAGGCGGGTGGGGTGTTGTCTGCACCGAATATTGCTCGATTCATCCAAGTTCCGACGAGACGCCGTTTGGTTTTCTGACCCTGTGGGACGAGGACGACGAAAAGCTGGTGGCCCAGACCGCCGACGTCATCCATGAACATGGCAGTCTTGCCGGCATCGAACTCTGGCACGGCGGCTCCCACGCCAACAACCGCCTGACCCGCGAGCCGATGATCGCACCCAGCGAGCAGTCGGCCAAATATCTCTCGCCCGCTCACGCCCGCGCCATGGACGCCCACGACATTGCCGAACTCCGTCGCTGGCAGGTCGAGGCAGCACAGCGCGCGTGCCGGGCCGGATACGACATCGTCTACGTCTATGCCGGACACGACTATCTGCCGTTTCAGTTTCTGTCCCGGCGCACCAATCACAGGACCGACCAGTATGGCGGTTCACTGGAAAACCGTGCCCGTCTGCTGAAGGAAATGATTCTCGACACCAAGGAGGCGGTTGGCGACAAGTGCGCCGT
>JAJFHD010000009.1 GCA_021775805.1 Alphaproteobacteria bacterium
CAGGTCTCGTCAATCGCCGAAGCCCGTAACGCGGTGTCGGTGAAGGTGAGCACCAGTGAGGACGAGCGGATGTCGTTCTGGGCAGGGCGCAAGGCAGCCTTTCCAGCTGTTGGTCGCCTGTCGCCAGACTATTACTGCATGGATGGAACCATCCCGCGCGCGCGGTTGCCGGAAGTGCTGAGCCGGATGCGCGAGCTTTCCGAGCAGTATGGCCTGCGCGTTGCCAACGTTTTTCATGCCGGCGACGGCAATCTGCATCCGTTGATCCTCTACGATGCGAATGTTCCGGGCGAACTGGAAAAGGCGGAGGATTTTGGTAGTGACATTCTCAGGCTTTGTGTCGCGGTCGGCGGCGTTCTGACCGGCGAACATGGCGTCGGTGTCGAGAAGCGCGATCTGATGGGCACGATGTTCACCGAAACCGACCTCGATCATCAGATGCGCGTCAAGTGCGCCTTCGACGACAAGGGACTGCTCAATCCAGGGAAAGTTTTTCCGGAACTCCGTCGATGCGCCGAACTTGGCCGTATGCACATTCACAACGGGCAACTTCCGTTTCCCGACATCCCAAGGTTTTGAAGGCCGGTCTGTCATGAATGATACCCTGCAACCAGAAACCAGCGAGCAGGTTCGCGAAGCCGTTGCCTGGGCCGTGTCCGAGGATATCCCACTGGAGGTTCTCGGCGGCGGCTCCAAGCGCAGGACAGGCGGCCCGGTTCAGGGCGCCTACAAACTCGATCTCTCGACGCTTTCCGGCATCACGCTTTACGAGCCCGAGGAACTCATTCTGTCGGCCAGAGCAGCAACGCCCCTGGCAGAGGTCACGAAAGCGTTGAGCGAGGCGCGTCAGGAGCTGGCCTTCGAACCCGCAGATCTGGGTCCGCTCCTGGGCCGTCCGGAAGGCGAGGGCACACTCGGCGGGATCATCGCCTGCAACCTGTCAGGACCGCGCCGCCTCAAGGCGGGCGCTGCCCGGGATCACTTTCTGGGTGTGGCGGCGGTCAGCGGGCGGGGCGAGGCCTTCAAGTCTGGCGGCCGTGTGGTCAAGAACGTAACCGGCTATGACCTGTGCAAGGTGCTGGCAGGCTCCTGGGGGACGCTGGCGGTGATGACCGATGTCACCGTCAAGGTTCTGCCCAGGGCCGAGACCGAGGCAACGGTGGTGATCTCGGGGCTTGGGCAGGGCGAAGCGCTCACGGCCATGAGCCGGGCGATGGGCTCAGCCTTCGATGTTTCTTCCGCCGCCCACATCCCCGGTGGCATCGTTTCACGCGCCGGCGATGAAGCCTACAAGGGCATCGGCCTGGCCATGACAGCCCTGCGTGTCGAGGGCTTCGAGACCTCCGTCAAGTACCGGTGCGAAAAACTCACTGGCGTTGTCGGCGAGTTCGGCAAGACGCAGATCCTCGATGCCGACACCAGCAAGGCATTGTGGCGCGATGTCCGCGATGTCAGGTATTTTGCCGACGGCTCGGAAAACCCGGTTTGGAAACTGTCACTGGCCCCGATGGCGAGTGCCAATATCGTTGCCCGCATCGGCGATGAAATCCCGATGGAAGTTTTCTATGACTGGGCGGGCGGTCTTGTCTGGATTTCCACGGACGACGAGTCCGATGCAGATGTCGAAATTATTCGAGAGATCGTCAATGAGCATGGCGGTCATGCCACCTTGGTGCGAGCTCCCATGGCGACACGGGCAGCAATCGGCGCCTTTCATCCACAATCACCAGGCGTTGCCGCGTTGTCCGGGCGCCTGAAGTCGAATTTCGATCCGTCGGGCATTTTGAATCCAGGCCGGATGTCGACCGGTTTCTGAACCGGAAATTCAAGGATCACCATGCAGACCAGATTTACAGACGCACAGCTTGAAGATCCCAGGATCGGGCATGCCAATTCCATACTCAGAAACTGCGTGCATTGCGGCTTCTGTACGGCAACCTGCCCGACCTATGTTCTTCTGGGCGATGAGCTGGACAGCCCGCGCGGCCGGATTTATCTGATCAAGGAAATGCTCGAGAATGATCGGCCGGCAACACCTGAAGTCGTGAAACATGTGGACCGTTGCCTGTCGTGCCTGTCCTGCATGACGACCTGTCCGTCGGGGGTAAACTACATGCATCTTGTGGATCATGCCCGGGCCCACATCCACGAAACCTATGAGCGTCCCTGGTATGACCGTGGCTTGCGGCAGGTGCTGACAGCGATTCTTCCCTATCCCAAACGTTTTCGCTTTGCCCTTCATCTGGCCCGGCTGGCGCGGCCGATCGGACCCTTTTTCGAGATATGGCCCCTGACAAGACCGCTTGCTGCCATGCTGTCGCTGGCACCGAAGTCGATTCCAAAGGCTGCGTCGGACGACAGACCGTCCGTGCATTCCCCGTCGGCAGAAAGGTCGGGACGGGTGGCGCTGCTTACGGGGTGCGCACAAAAGGTGCTGCGCCCGTCAATCAACAGTTCCACGATCCGCCTATTGAACCGGATTGGGATCGAAGTTGTGATCCCGAAAGGTGAGCAGTGTTGCGGTTCCCTGGTCCATCACATGGGACAGGAGGCGGAATCGCTGGATGCCGCCCGCGCCAATGTTGACGCCTGGACCAGGGAAATGGATGGTCAGGGGCTCGACGCCATCATCATCAACGCTTCGGGTTGCGGAACCACCGTCAAGGATTACGGACACATGCTGCGGCTTGACCCGGACTATGCGGAAAAGGCTGCCCGCGTCTCCGCCCTGACACGCGATGTGACCGAATATCTGGCGACACTCGATCTGGCGCCAGCAGCACCTCCCAAACCGCTTGTCGTCGCCTATCACTCGGCGTGTTCAATGCAACATGGACAAAAGATCAAGACGGCTCCAAAAACCCTGCTGTCGAATGCCGGGTTCCAGGTCAAGGATGTGCCGGAAGGCCACCTGTGTTGCGGGTCGGCGGGGGTATACAACATCCTGCAACCTGATATCGCCGTGCGTCTGAAAGCGCGAAAGGTCGCCAGAATCGAGAGTGTCCAGCCCGACATCATCGCCACCGGCAACATCGGTTGTATCTCCCAGATTGCCTCAGCTTCCAGGCGACCTGTCGTGCACACCGTGGAATTGCTGGACTGGGCCTCGGGCGGACCTGTTCCGCCAGGGCTCTGACCTGTACAATGAGCTGCGATTTCCTTGACAAAGGCTGGCGCCGTTTTCCATTTGACCCAATTCTTGCAGACTGGGTCGAGGCGGCGCTGCCCGCGGCCAGGGCAGCGGTCGTGGCGCCGGAAAACATTGAATGGTTGCGGTGTGGAGGCAGCTGGTTTGTCGGCGTCAATGCGTTGCCGAACGATCCTGACGGTGCGGTAGCCGGCGGTCCTCCGGTTTCAGGACTGGCTTACGACTTTATTCGCGGCGAGCTGAAACTGCATGGCTTCCAGTGGGATCGTGCGCAAATATCTGTTTGTTACCCCGGATATCCGCAACCCTCGGAGTCGGAATCTGCCGATGCCTTCAGATTTCGCTTGCACCGGGATGCAGCTCATGTGGACGGGCTCTTGGCCGAGGGACCGGACAGGCGCCGCCACCTTCGTGAGCACCACGGTTTTGTCCTGGGCATTCCGATGGTCGACGTGCCGGCAGACGCGGCCCCTCTTGTCGTTTGGGAAGGGTCCCACGAAATCATCCGGGAGGCTTTTCAAACCGTTTTTGGCGGCATTGCCCCGGACAACTGGGGGGATGTGAATGTGACAGAACCCTACAAGGCCGTACGCCAGAAGGTCTTCGACACCTGCGAACGCGTAGAGGTCCACGCCAAACCAGGCGAGGCTTATCTGGTTCATCGCCTGGCGGTACACGGTGTTGCGCCCTGGTCCATAACCGGACCGTTGGATGACATCGGACCGGATGGCCGCATGATCGCCTATTTCAGGCCCACCACCGGACCAGTGAGGGACTGGCTCGATGCTCCCTGAACGATGTCTGTCATGAAGGTCGTGATCGTCGGAGCCGGACCAGCGGGACTTTACGCAGCCGTGTTGCTGCGGCGGAAATGGCCGGACATCGATGTGCAGGTTTTCGAGCAGAACCCAGCGGATGCCACATTCGGTTTCGGTGTCGTGTTTTCCCATGAGGCTCTTGCGTTTCTCTACGAAGACGACCCGGACACCCATGATCTCATCACCGGGCATATGCAGAGATGGCACGATATCGAAATCGTTCACCGCGGCCAGAAGATCACTATTGACGGGGTTGGGTTTTCAGCGATCGGCAGGCTTCATCTGTTGCAACTCCTGCAGCAGCGGGCACTGGACATGGGCGTCTTGCCGAAATACGGCTGCAGGATCGATACTCTGGAGGCATTCGACGATGCCGATCTGATCATCGGCGCCGACGGCCTGAGTTCGGTCGTCAGGGCAAGTGACAGGTCAGGTTTTGGCGAGAGCCTTGGCACCATGTCGAACCGTTTCGCGTGGTTTGCAGCGTCGAGGCCTTACGACGCCCTGACTCAGTCGTTCGTCGAGTCCGATTTGGGCCGGTTCAATGCCCATCATTACCGCTACAGCGACACAGCCAGCACCTTTATTGTCGAATGTGACAATGCCACATGGCAGGCCGCCGGCTTTGACGGCCTGAGTGAAGATGACAGTCGAACGTGTTGCGAGAAGATTTTTGCCGAAACATTGGACGGTGCCGGCCTGATCGGTAACAAGTCGCTCTGGCGCCAGTTTCCCCGATTGCACAATGCCAACTGGTTTTCCGGCAACAAGGTGCTGGTCGGGGATGCGTTGCACACCTGCCATTTCTCCATCGGGTCCGGCACCAGACTTGCCCTAGAAGACGTCATCGCCCTGGTCCGTTCGCTCGATGAACATGGCCTTGGTCTGGCCCAGGCCCTGCCGGCCTACGAACGGGCACGAAGACCAGTGGTCGAAAAACTCGTGGCAGCGGCCGATCGTTCGGCATCCTGGTATGAAGGATTTGCCGGCCATATGGATCTGGACCCCTGGCTGTTTGCTCATGCCTACATCCAGCGTACCGGCCGCATCTCCACTGAACGCCTGGAGCGGATTGCCCCCGGCTTTACGGCGTCTCTGGCTTCACGTGGACTTCTGCCGCAGTCAGACTGACCGGAATCCTTGCCGCAACCGCCTCAAATGCGGTAGAGAGAGCGCCAGCCCACAAAAGACCATCCCGGCACTCCGGTTCAAGGCATCATGAGCAGTAAAAAAGTAAAGACATTCCGGCCCAAGGCGCGCGTGCCAAAAGGCTTGCGCGATATCCCCGCCCGCGAAATCCGCGCCATGGCCCGCATGATGCGTGTCATCGAGCAGGTATATGATTCCTATGGCTTCGAACCGCTGGAGACTTCCGCCTTTGAGTATACCGATGCGCTAGGAAAATTCCTGCCGGATCTGGACCGTCCCAACGAAGGTGTGTTTTCGTTTCAGGACGAAGATGATCAGTGGCTGTCGCTGCGTTATGACCTGACGGCACCTTTGGCCCGTTATGTGGCGGAGCATTATGACGGCTTGCCAAAACCGTTCCGGCGCTACCAGTCGGGCGCCGTCTGGCGCAACGAAAAACCGGGACCGGGACGCTTCCGGCAGTTCACCCAGTTTGACGCCGACACGGTGGGAACGCCTCTCGTGGCGGCCGACGCGGAAATCTGCATGATGGCGGCCGATTGCATGGAGCGTCTCGGCATTCCACGCGGTTCCTATGTCATGCGGGTCAACAACCGAAAAATTCTGGACGGCGTCCTTGAAACCATCGGCATTGCCGGTGACGGCGACGGCTTTGAAACCCAGCGCATGACCGTACTGCGGGCCATCGACAAGCTTGACCGCTTGGGGCCCGATGGGGTTCGCCGTCTGCTCGGTGACGGCCGCAAGGATGAGTCTGGTGATTTCACCAAGGGGGCAGGGCTCGATACAAGTCAAAGCGACAGGATCCTGGCATTTGTCTCTGCCGAAGGTGACGACGCCAAGAGTGTGATTGCGGCACTGCGCCAGATCGTGGCCGGCAGCGAGATTGGCATACAGGGCGTTGATGAACTGGAAGAAATGGCCACCCTGTTCGAGGCAGCAGGATATGGCACCGACCGGATCAGGCTCGATCCCAGTGTCGTGCGCGGACTGGGTTATTACACCGGTCCGGTCTATGAAGCCGAGCTGACATTCCAGGCGGTCAACGAAGACGGTGAACTGGTGCGCTTCGGATCGGTTGGCGGCGGTGGCCGTTACGACGGTCTGGTCGAGCGGTTCAAGGGTATCGTGGTTCCGGCAACCGGATTCTCGATCGGCGTCAGCAGGCTTTATTCCGCGCTCGATCACCTTGGCAAGCTCGACACCGGTGGTGTGATCGAACCGGTTGTCGTTCTGGTCATGGACCGGGAACGCATTGCCGATTATCAGGCCATGACCAGCCGTTTGCGTGAGGCCGGCATCCGGGCCGAAATGTATCTGGGTGGCAGCGGCATGAAGGCGCAGATGAAATACGCCGACAAGCGTGGCGCGCCTTGCGTGATCATCCAGGGCGGTGACGAACATGCGAGCGGTGAAGTCACGATCAAGGACCTGATCGAGGGGTCGCGCCTCTCGAAGGAAATCGAAGACAACGAAGAATGGCGTTCCGGCCGGCCAGCGCAGGTCACCGTATCCCTGGACAGTCTGGTGGAATCCGTTCGCGAGATTCTGGGCCGTCATAGCAGCTAGCATTCGAGTTTGATCTGATGTCCGCAAGAGATACGGCAACGATCGATGCCATCAGGCAGTGCGCCGATACCTTGACGCGGTGTTTCGTCGAGGCCGGCTGCGTCCACATCGATCCGGACATTTTGCAGCCCGCTGACCTGTTTCTCGACCGCTACGGCGAAGAGATCAGGAGCCGAACCTATGTCTTTACCGATCCTGACGGAGACGAACTTTGCCTGCGCCCGGATTTGACAGTTCCCACCTGTCGCTATCACCTCGACATCGATCCCGACGGCGCTTCGCCGACGCGTTATTGCTATGCTGGTCCGGTCTTCAGATTTCAGCCCGGCGGTGAACAAGGCGGCCGGCCGCGCGAGTTCGCCCAGGCCGGCATGGAGTGGTTCGGCGACGGCAACGCCCAAAGGACCAACGTTGACGTTCTTGTGTTGGCCCACCGGACTCTCAGAACAGCCGGACTCGACGGCTTCGCCACGCACATCGGGGATCTGGGGTTGTTTGCAGCCCTGCTCGATGGATTGGCCATGCCCGGAAGATGGCGTGAACGGCTGAAACAGAGGTTCTGGCGGCCGACCGCATTTCGGACCCTTCTGGCCCGATTGGCCGGCCAGGAGATGCCGCGTGACAATGCCGACCACCGGGCCATGATTGAGACCGTCAGCGCTCTGACGCTCAATCAGGCAATGGATGTCGTGGAATCCCGGCTTGCGGCCTCGGACGTACCTCTGGTCGGTGGGCGCACAATTGAGGACATTGCCACGCGCCTGCTTGATCAGGCCGCCGACGCCCACGCCCATCCCCTGCCTGACGAGACGGTTGGGCTGATCACCGAGTATCTTGTAATCGAAGGCGGGGCGCGGGCGGTCTTGCCGCAGATAAGGCAATTGATCGGGCATGTGGGCGGACCTGTGGAAGATGCCATAAGCGCCTATTCGCGCCGCCTGGATCTGTTGGAGGAAGCCTCGATCGATGTCGATGAGTGCCAGTTTTCTGCCGAATTTGGTCGAAATCTGGAGTACTACACTGGTTTTGTTTTCCAGCTGGAAATGCCCGGCATGGGTCCTGTCGGGCAGCTTGCAGGCGGAGGCCGCTACGACGGGATGCTCCAAGGCCTGGGGGCTCCGCGTACCATCCCCGCAATCGGGCTGGCCATTCATATGGACCGTCTTGTGGCGATTCTGAAAGCCAAGGCATCATGAGCGGCCGTCCTGAAGAGTGCATTCTCGCCGTTCCCAGCAAGGGCCGTCTCATGGAAGATACCTTGGCACTCTTCGCACGGAGTGGGCTTGAAATAGAAAAGACCGGGCACGAGCGCGGTTACCGCGGCCGTATCCGGGGCGTTGACGGCGTCAGTGTCGCCTTTCTGTCCGCCTCCGAGATTGCTTCCCACCTCAGCCAGGGAGTGATTCATCTTGGCGTCACCGGCGAAGATCTGGTTCGAGAAAACATCGCTGATGCGGATAGGAAAATCGAGTTCCGGGCGCGGCTTGGGTTTGGTCAGGCGAATGTTGTGGCCGCAGTGCCCCAGTCCTGGTTTGACGTCAACACCATGGTTGACCTCGACGATGCGGCAGCGACCTATCATGCACGCCACGGGCGCCGGTTGCGCGTTGCCACCAAATACGTGACGCTTACCCGCGAATTTTTTGCCCGCGTGGGAATTTCGGGGTATCGGATCGTCGAAAGCCTCGGCGCTACCGAAGGCGCACCGGCTGCTGGTGCCGCGGAGGTCGTGGTTGACATCACCAGTACCGGCAGCACCCTGGTGGCCAATCATCTGAAGATTCTGGACGATGGCATAATTCTCAGGAGTCAGGCCAATCTCCTGTCTTCCAAAGTTGCACACTGGCCGGATCCGGTTAAGACCTTGTGTGATGAGGTTGTGGCAAAAGTCGCTCATGGTCTGGACCAAGTTTAGCTCGACGCCGTTTCCCGGCCTTGCGCCGGGATCCATTGGCTTGCCAGATGAATTCTGCAGAAGAGAGTGGGTCCCGGGTCTGACGCCCGGGAAGCGGCATGTGGCAATTCAACGTCCCTTGGCAGCCGCTTGTGCCCGGTCCGTCGACAAGGCTGTGTCGCTGAGGCATGATCCCGGGCGATGAAACGTTCCAGATCACCTTGGCTGTCCTGGCCCATCCTGTTTGTGGCCATCCTGTGCGCGGCCGCGGTCGCCGTGAAATCCTGTTCCATCCCTGATCGAAATTTTTCCCAGTACGAAGGCTTCAGGGAACACTTTATCGCCTATCCGCCGAAATCAGATCTTCCCAATGCGCAGGAGTTGGCGTTGCTGAAACGCCATCGGCCAAAGCTTTTCCTGCCCGTTGGTCATGAGGGACCAATCGGGTTTTATGCCGACTACGTTGCTCATGGAGTACTTCGTGACGGCAAGGGTCAATTGATTTCCGACACAGTTACCCGCGCCATCTTGAACAAGCACAAAGACGATCCCGGTGCGGTTTTTACGCACAAACCCGGGGGATCGAACCCCACGACGCCGGTCATGCTGGGCCGCATCGATCGGGTCAGTCTGGAGGCATCGGATGGCGGTCAGGCCGAATTGAAAGTACTGACCTATCACGCCGTCTTTCGTTCTTCCGGTCTGGTTGCAGGTCTTGGCAGTGTGAAGGCGGGCGTTCTATCGGTGCTTGCTGACCTGAACGACTGGCACCAGCTGGATCACTATACGGCAGCCTCTGTGGTGCTGGGACCTGACGACGCGCCGATTGCTCTCATGGTTCAGCAGCATAATTACATCCACACTTATCTGGTCGGCGAGTCGATTGAACCGGCAGACGACGGGCGTCTGGCGGTCGATGTGGCAATTCGTTCCAATGAACTCTATCCCCACCGACAGGGTCGGGTCGTTCACCCGGCCGTCAGGTTTCTCGACCCTGACTCATTCCGTTATATGCTGGGCGTCACCGACAGGCCGTTCCTGGCCGCCGAGGACGTTACGGACCCCGAACGCGAGGTAGAATACATCCTGAAGTTCCTGCCACCGGATGACGCCTTCTACACCTTCAAGGGGTTTCTGGGGGAGCGCCGGGGACTGCCTGGCAGGGATGGCCCGCCGGGCGCTGATTACAACACACTGCCGGCGTTGAAACCCCTGTCGTCCCAGATCGTCATGGGATACTGGCGCCGGGGCAACAAGGGTGACATTGCACGTTTCGAAGCAAGTTACGGCAATGGCGGCAACCTGCTTTCTTTCGTCGCCGGTCAAGCACCGGTGCTGGTCCACAACATTGAGTGCCTTCGAAAGGCCAAATCCGGTTGCGAACTCAGATAGTGAACCGCCAAAGGAAAAGGGCCGCCCCGAAGGACGGCCCTTTCCGTATCCGTAATGGACCGGCTGATTACATCATGCCGCCCATGCCGCCCATGCCGCCCATGTCGGGCATGCCGCCTGGAGCACCACCAGCGCCCTTAGGCTCTGGCTTGTCGGCAACCATGGCTTCGGTCGTGATCAGGATACCGGCAATCGAAGCCGCGTCCTGCAGAGCTGTACGCACAACCTTGGTCGGGTCGATGATACCTTTGGCGACCAGATCGACGTATTCTTCTTTCTGGGCATCGAAACCGAAGTTTCCGCTCTTTTCGTTGACCTTGCCGACCACGATCGAGCCTTCAACACCGGAATTTTCGGCGATCTGGCGAATTGGCGCTTCAAGAGCACGCATCACGATCTTGATGCCGGCGCGAATGTCCGGGTTGTCGTCGTCGAGCTTGGAAACGGCCTTCTGAGCCCGCAGCAGAGCTGTTCCGCCACCAGGCACGATGCCTTCTTCAACCGCTGCACGGGTCGCGTTGAGCGCATCGTCAACACGGTCCTTGCGTTCCTTGACTTCGATTTCGGTAACGCCGCCGACCTTGATCACGGCAACACCGCCGGCGAGCTTCGCCAGGCGTTCCTGCAGCTTTTCACGGTCGTAATCGGAAGTGGTTTCTTCGATCTGCTGACGGATCTGACCAACACGGCCCTGGATGTCGGACTTTTTGCCGGAACCGTCGATGACAGTTGTGTCGTCTTTGGTGATCCGGACGCGTTTGGCAGTGCCGAGCATGTCGAGGGAAACGTTTTCCAGCTTGATGCCGAGATCTTCGGAGATCACCTGGCCACCGGTCAGGATCGAGATGTCTTCCAGCATGGCCTTGCGGCGGTCGCCGAAGCCAGGAGCCTTGACAGCAGCAATCTTCAGGCCGCCACGCAGCTTGTTGACGACCAGTGTTGCAAGAGCTTCGCCTTCAACGTCTTCAGCAATGATCAGAAGCGGGCGTCCGGCCTGGACAACAGCTTCCAGGATTGGCAGCATGGCCTGCAGGTTGGACAGCTTCTTTTCGTGCAGCAGGATGTAGGGATCGTCGAGTTCGGCGATCATCTTGTCTGCATTGGTGATGAAGTAAGGAGACAGGTAACCGCGGTCGAACTGCATGCCTTCAACGACGTCAAGTTCGCTGTCGAGGCTCTTGGCCTCTTCAACAGTGATGACGCCTTCGTTGCCGACACGCTGCATGGCTTCGGCAATCATTTCACCGATAGCGACTTCGCCGTTGGCTGAGATCGTGCCGACCTGAGCGACTTCCTCGTTGGTCTTTACTTTCTTGGAGCGTTTTTCCAGATCAGCAACTGCCGTGGCAACCGCCATTTCGACACCGCGGCGCAGGTCCATCGGGTTCATGCCGGCAGCAACGTATTTGGAACCTTCACGAACGATTGCCTGGGCCAGAACCGTCGCAGTCGTTGTGCCGTCGCCGGCCACGTCGTTGGTCTTGCTCGCGACTTCGCGAACCATCTGGGCGCCCATGTTTTCAAACTTGTCTTCAAGTTCGATTTCCTTGGCAACCGTTACGCCGTCCTTCGTGGTGCGTGGAGCGCCGAACGACTTGTCGAGGACAACGTTGCGGCCTTTCGGGCCAAGCGTCACCTTGACGGCATTAGCAAGAATGTCGACGCCGCGCAGCATCCGCTCGCGGGCATCTGAACCAAATTTGACTTCTTTAGCCATATTCTAATTTAACCTCTCTGAAGCCTGCACGTGAGCAGGCAGAGTTTTCGGACTGAGTAGGGTGCGGTATGCACCGCTCGATATTAGGGGTCGTTGGAAGCAATCAGGCTTCGATGACGCCCATGATGTCGGCTTCTTTCATGATCAGCAGGTCTTCGCCGTTGATCTTGACTTCAGTGCCGGACCATTTGCCGAAAAGGACTTTGTCGCCCTTCGAGACATCAAGCGGGCTGATGGCTCCATCTTCGCCTTTG
>JAJFHD010000081.1 GCA_021775805.1 Alphaproteobacteria bacterium
CAAGCTCAACCCCAACGATGCCGACCTGATGTCCGACATGGCCGACGCGCTGGCCCATTCGGGCCGCTCGGAAGAGGCCATAACCCTGTTGCAGAAGGCGATGCGGCTCAATCCGTTCTATCCCGACCAGTATATCTGGCACCTGGGCGGCGCCTACTTCAACCTGAAGCAATACGAAGAAGCCATTCGCGCGATCCAGACCATGCAGAACCCGACCGAGGGCCGGCGCATCCTGGCGGCAAGCTACGGCCACCTGGGCCGCGAGAAGGAGGCCCGGGCTGAAGCCGCCAAGGTGCTGGCAGCCCATCCCAACTTCGACATCGAGCATTGGGCGGCCGTCCAGCCGGACAAGTTCGAGGACGACGTGCAGCACTTTGTCGAGGGGCTCAGGCGGGCGGGGCTTTAGGCGGTGATTGCCGGCCAGTGAGAAAACCGCAACCAACCGAAGTCGAAGAGTCTAGCGCCAATCTGCGACGTGTTGGGTTGCACATCACAGTCTCCTGGAATATTGGCGCGGTACTATAGTTTGCAATTTGGAAACGGAGGAGCGCGGTGTCACCAACCTTGGCAGAGGTGACAACCGCTTCCTCGACAAAAACTCCATCAAGCGGCTCCGTAGTCTCATTTGCTGTCGCGTAACCTGAGACGCCTGCAAAGATCAATATCCATACAGTCGGAACAAATAGAAAACGATTGAACCGGCGTCTCACGTATTGCGTCTCAATTAACTTCATGGAGTTTTTGTCCTGGATTAGTGTGGAGCCGCAATCACCTAACTTGTTTGATCAGCATGCGGCCGTTGTCATCGACGAAATAGAATTCGCCCTTTTTTCCTACTTCAAGCTTGTTCAGCATTTTTGGATCAGCCACCCGAAAAATCATCCGCATTGCCGGCATGTCCAGATTCTTGATCTCCTCGTGCCGGATGGTTATTTTGCCAAGTTCCTTATCGACTTTGGTGACTTCGCCCTTAGTCCAGGTCGGTGCTTCAGCCGCCACCGGAATTGATTTGATGACCGCAAAAGAAGCCATGATTGCAATCACCGGTAACCAAAATAGTTTGTTTTTCATTTTCATCAGTCCTTGAATGAATAGTTTGAGGGAGGGTTCTTGACGTTAGTTTCGATTGTCAGATTTTTCATTATCACCAGTGGATCCGTGCAGCCATTGGACACTGCCCTTGGTGATCACGCCTCCGCCGTCCGCGTAAATCACCCCCTTCATCCCGGCGTCATAGTGTCCCGGAATGAGGCAGCCATATTCAAATGTCCCCGGTTTGGAGAATGCCCAGATTATTTCAGCGGTTTGCCCCTTGTCGGCATGGGCCATATAAGGCTCACCGTGTTCCATTCCGGGAAACTTTTCCATCAAAATAGCGTGTTTCACTATATCTTCGGTACGGCCTACCACCATTTCATGGAGCATCTCTCCGCGGTTTTGGACAACAAAGCGGATTGTCTCACCCACTTTGACGTGGATTATGGCCGGTTCGTACTTGAACGCGTCACTCATACCGACTTTGATTGTGCGCACGACGGCTTCCGGTCTACCGGTGCGTCCGAATTCGTTCTCGAACATGTCGAGATTTGCGGGAACGGACGTTACCTTCTCACCGTGTTCTTTCTTGCCATGAGCGCTTGCCGAACCGGTCAACACGGCAAGAGCAAGTCCAGCAAAAACTATTCTCTTCATTGTGGCTTTCATTGTTTGCTTACGAGTTTTCAGAGTCGAATTTATACGCCACCGTTCCTTTTGGATGGACGTACCAACCGGGATCGCTGTAATCGCGATCCTTTAGTCCCTCCCTTACTTTCACTACCGAAAACATGCCGCCCATCTCGATGGGCCCGAACTGACCCCAGCCAGTCATCATGGGAATCGTGTTATCCGGCAGCGGCATTTCCATAACGCCCATGTCTGCCATTCCGCGTTCACCCATCACCATGAACTCAGGCACCACATCGACAATTTGTCTGGCAATCGACCTGTGATCGACACCGATCATTGTGGGGACGTCGTGGCCCATGGCGTTCATGGTGTGATGCGCTTTGTGGCAGTGGATCGCCCAATCACCCGGATTGTCTGCAACGAACTCAAAGGCCCGCATCTGTCCGATCGCGCAATCGACCGTTACCTCCGGCCAACGGGCACTTTCAGGCACCCAGCCTCCATCCGTACAGGTCACTTCGAAATCATACCCGTGCATGTGTATCGGATGATTGGTCATCGTCAGATTGCCAAATCTGATCCGGGCACGGTCGCCCTGCTTGATGACAAAATGATCGATGCCAGGAAAGACCCTGCTGTTCCATGTCCAGAGGTTGAAGTCGGTCATCGTGTTGACTTTTGGCGTGAACATGCCTGGATCAATGTCGTATGACGCCATCAGAAATACGAAGTCCCGATCAACTTTATGCTGTTCAGGATCTTTCGGGTGAACAACCAGAAAACCCATCATGCCCATGGCCATCTGGGTCATTTCGTCGGCATGGGGGTGGTACATGAATGTACCGGACTTGTTCATCTCGAACTCATAGACAAACGTTTCGCCGGGTTTGATCTGGGGTTGTGAAAGACCACCGACCCCATCCATGCCGGATGGCAGGATTATACCGTGCCAATGGATGGTCGTGTGCTCGGGTAGTTTGTTCGTAACGTAAATGCGGATTGTTTCGCCTTCCACACACTCAATGGTCGGGCCTGGACTTTGGCCGTTGTATCCCCAGAGATTAGCCATCATGCCTGGGGCAATCTGGCGCTCTACCGGTTCGGCGATCAGATGGAACTCCCGGCGCCCGTTTTTGAACCGGCTTGGTGCCGACCAGCCGTTCAACGTGACGACGGGATTGTAGAATGGCCCGTCTGCCGGCAATGGCGGCACCACCATATTGGCACTCGACTGGAATTGGGCTTCAGGAACCGCCGCCTGCGACGTGCGTGGAACGACAGCGGCACCAATTAGTGTTGCCGCACTTGCGGATACGAATTGACGTCTGTTCATTGAAATTTTGTCCATGGCTTAATGCTCCTCATCGCCGCCACCGGCGTCAGCCACCTCGACGTTCATCGATACGCCGGTGCTGCTTCCTGCGACCAAAACGTAGTTGAGTTGTGCTTTCGCAAGCCAGAAGTCCCGGCGCGCATCAAGAGCCGTTAACCGGGCCATCTGCTTTTGTTTTGTCGCGTTCAGAAGGTCGAACACGCTGGCAAGCATTCCGTTGTATCGAAGCAACTCTTCTTCTGTGATGCGGTCGTTCAGAGGTACGATCGTGCGTTGGTAATGACGTGCCAAATCAAATGCCGAACGATATCCGGTGTAGGCCTCACGTACTTCAGAGCGCGCCGTTACAGCCATTGATTTAAGCTGCTCGACAGCCTGCATGTAGATGTACTTGGCGCGGTCGACTTTCGCATCGCCGAGATCAAATATGGGCACTGCGAACTCGACCTCGAACCCGTGCAGGTGGTTCTTGGTGGGCGGCGCATCTGCCTCCTCCCCCGGCTCGCGCTCGTCATTCGCGAACCCGGATATCTCCAACAGGCTCACAACACTGGTGAATTGCGTGAGGTTCTTGGTCTTCTTCAGAAGCTCTATTTCCTTACGCCCCGCACGTATATCGAGTCGCTGTGTCAACGCCGTCCGTTCGATGTTGGTGCGCATTTCAGCACGCCCTGGAAGTTTCGGTAAACGCGACGGAAGGCTGAACGTCGTCTCTTTGCCCCATACCCCCATCTCCCTGATCAGCTTTTCGCGCGCCATCGATGCGGCCGCCTTGAACCTGCCAAGCTGGGCCGCAGCTTCTGCCTTTGCAACTTTGAGCTTTGCCTGATCGAGGGCTGTCATGCTTCCGGCTGCAGCCATCCGCATACCCAATTGTTCGGCACTTTGGGTCGATGAGTACGCCCGCTTCATGATCTCGACGCGTTCTCGTGCGGTAACCGCATCAATCCAAGCCGTCCGGACGCCGGCTGCTGCTTTAACCACGTCGAGAGCTGCCATGTAGCGTGCCCGTTCTGCCTGATCCTTTGCAATTGCCGTGCGCGGACCGATTGTAAACAGAGACAGCACGCTGAAGAGAATCTGGCGTTCAATTTCGAGAATACCGTCCCCGGCAACACGCCCTATGGAGATCACCGGATTACGCATCCGGCCTGCCTGAGCCACATCGGACTCAGCAATACCGATGTTCGAAAGGTCTGCCTGAATAGCCGGATTACGCAGAAAGGCGATCTCGATTGCACTGTCGGGTGTCAGCGGCTGAGCCAATAATTGCCGCATTGCAAAACCCGCCCGTTCACGAGATGCGTCGTCACGATGCCAAGCAACTTTGTGATTTGTTCGTTCTTCGACAAGCGCGTTTACATCGAGCATAGCCTGATCCACATTGGCCGCGGCACAAGCCGAAAGTGTAACAGCGACGGTTGTTACGACCCCCAAATGTTTAAGTCTGCTGGTAAAGGTTGGCGCCATTTTGGTTCCCTGTACAGATATGCGAATGATCTAATTTTTGTTTTTTCTCTTGCGGATTGGTTCCGTGACGCTGCGAAGTTGGCCTCGGGGACCTCCTATTTTTTCCGCACGATCATTCAGTTCCCGCCAGTTTGCGGGTTTCGTCTGGATCACGGTGTACTGATAGTCGGTGATTACAGGTTGGTAGCGAAAACCCGGCACACTCGCGTCAGGGTTGGCTGGGTCGTTTTGATCGAATTCGTGAGCCGAGGTTGAGAAATTGAACAGCATCGAGCCGAGTAAAATTGCGACAACGAAGCCCAATTGGTTTCGTTTCATGGGGACGTCCACTATCTGAAAATGAGTAGCCTGAGCCCGAAACAAACGTCGGGCACAATGAGACCGTCTATGTTTCAGACGTGGGTGTCGGGTGGGGGAGTGGGCAAGCCCAGAAAGGTCTCACTCAAAGCTTGCGTACGCTCTTTGCATCGCAATTGTGCCAGTTGTTCGCGATCCAGCACAGACGTCGAAAGTTCTCCGACGATAAGACAACTTGAATAGCACGACCCGTCAGCCAGAACGTGTTCGTGATCAGGCAGTGCGGGCTCATGGCTATGGCCGGACTTGGTCAGTTCTGCATGCGACTCAAAATCGCCTACTGAGAAAAAATCATGTGTTTCTGTCAAGACGTCAAACTGATTGGGATTCTGATGGTCCAAAGGCGAATACGCGAATGCCACAACTGCCTGGGACAACATCCATGACGTTAGTACAATGATATTCAACACATTCTTGACGTTCATGATCGGCTGTCTACCAGACGAACCCGGCTCGTGCAATCGTGTAGACCCGAGCGCCTCCTAAATATTCTGTAACGTTTCGTGCTGACGCAGGAGAGGGTCCAATTGTGTTTGGCAGTTTTCCAAAGTTCTGAGATCCAAAATCTCGCCATGTCCTAAAATTCTGAACCGCCTCTCACTTTTTCGTCAACCAACTATAACCAAATCGTTCAGCGTGAAACATGCAAAGCTCAGAGATCATATGGACGCCTCTCTGATCCGGATCCCGAAAAGTGGTCTACGGCCTGAGTGAGAATCTGGCCCAATCAGAGCTCTTGAAGGAGATCGAGATGGGCCGGAAACGATAAAAACCGAATCAGACCATTGCCATGCTGCGTGAAGCGGAGGTTCGTCTTAGCCAGAGCCAGACGGTCGGTGAGATATGCCGTGGGTTTGGCGTGTCAGAGCAGAGTTGCCTTCGGAGATCGCGGCCCAGATCGAGGTCTCTGAGCGCGTGCGCCTGCGCCTGACCCCGCTGGCAAACCTGGAGGCCTACGGTTTTGTACTGCAGGGCCAGAAACACATCTTCCGCTACACGCAAGACGAGGTCCGCCGGGCGCGCGGGCTCTACGACACCGCCCTGGTCAGCGACCCGCGCTATGCCCGGGCGATCGCCGCCAAGTCGCGGACCTACAATCTGGACTGGCGCTATGCCTGGACCGAGAAGCCGGACGTGGCGCTCGACGATGCCCTGAGCCTGGCGCGCAACGCCATCGACCTGGACGAATCCGATGCCCGGGGTTTCGGTGAGCTGGATTACGGTGACAGTGCATTTAATTGACGCACCCCAAATACAGATGGAATTGTTGTGATTGCCAAATCGTCGCGGTCCGAGAATTGAATGCACTGTCACCGCACTTCGCCGTAATTCCACAGGGCACACGCTCGGACCCTGGCGCAGAGGCCCACGACCGAATAGGGCTTGAGAGGAATTCCAATCGACGCTTATTTGGGGATCACGTAAACTGTCACCGTAACGCTAGACTCAACGCACCGCGGCGTAATAGGCGACCCGGCGTTCAAGAAAGGCAAGGAATTCGGATATGGTAAAGGCCATCGCGAACAGGACGATGAGAACCGCCCAGAAATGGGACATCAGGAAATTTGCCGAATAGAGTTCGAACAGCGCCCCGAAGCCGACGATCGAAATCAGCAACTGGCCTATGATGACACCCTTTACCGCCCGGATGACGCCGATGCGGACGCCACCGAGGATTTCCGGCAGGGCCGCCCAGAAATAGATCTTGACGAAGGCGTCAATCGGCGACGCGCCGAAGGAGTTGGCCATGTCTACCAGCGACCGGTTGATCTGCCTGACGCCCGCCCGGGAGTTCAGGATGATGATCCATATGGCGAACAGCGTGGTCGTGATGATGATCGACTTCATGCCGAAGCCGAACAGAACCATCAGGACCGGCACAAGGGCCGTTAGCGGTGCACTCAGGAAGATGTTCACCCACGGCAGGAGCAGTTCGTCGAGTATACGGGTCCTGCCCATCAGGATGCCCGTGGGCACGCCGATGGCGATTGCCCAGAACACCCCCATGACAAACGCGTAGGCCGTTTCCGAAATGGCTTTCATGAACGCCGGCGTCCCGATCACCGAATACAGTGTCGCCAGCACTTCGGACAGAGGGGGCACGAAGAATGTCAGGCCCGCACGCCCGACAATTTCCCAGAGAATACCCCACAGAATCAACGACGACATGCCCGGAAGCTGGTAGCCGAAAACCTTCATCTCGATTGTTTACTCCACATAGCTGCGCAGCGAGGCCCAGATCCTGTCGACAATGTCGAGATATTCGGAATCGCGGCGGATGTTGTCGACGCCCTTGTGACGGAAGCCCGACGGCCTGATGATCTCGGAGACACGACTGGGCCGCGGCAGCAGGATCGCGATCTGGTCGGACACGTAAACCGCCTCCTCGATCGAATGGGTCACGAATATGAACGTCTTGCTCTCGTTCTGGACCAGGGCGAGAAGGTCTTCCTGGAACTTTCGCCGGGTCTGTTCGTCGACGGCGGAAAACGGCTCATCCATCAGCAGCACCTGGGCATCGACCGACAGCGCCCGGGCCAGCCCCACCCGCTGGCGCATGCCGCCCGACAGTTCGTGGGGATAGCTCTTCTCGAAGCCTTGGAGACCGACATCCGCGATATACTTCTGCGCGATGTCTTCGCGCTCGGATTTGGCGACGCCGCGCAGTTCCAGGCCGAAGGCCACATTGCGGATCACGGTGGCCCAGGGCAGCAAGGCAAAATCCTGAAACACGAACGCGCGATCCGGACCGGGGCCCGTGACAGTTTCGCCGTTGACCTTGATCACACCCGCGTTGGGCGCGAGAAGACCGGCAATTATTTTCAGGAGCGTGGTTTTCCCACACCCCGACGGCCCCAGCAGCGAGGTCAGCTGGCCGCGCGGAAAGTCCAGGGACAGGTCCCGCAGCGCCTCGGTATCGCCATAGGTCTTGGAGACATTGCGGGCCGATACGGCATTGTCCGCCACCGGTTCTTCGTGTGGCGCGTGCGCGTCGTCAGTCTGAGGCATAGCCACGGTTGTTTCCTTTGAATAGGACGTCTTCGACCTTCTCCAACAAGTTCAGAAAGAGAACGGCCAGAAGGATGATAGAAAAAATCGCCGCATACATGCTCGGGTAATCCGCAATCGAGCGGCTGTAGGTGATGATGTCGCCAACGCCTGTGGGCGTGATTTTCAGTTCCGACAGAATCGCCCCGATGAAGCCTGCCGAGATGCCGAGCCTGAGACCCGAAAAGATGATCGGAGAGGCCGCCGGGACGACGATCTTCATGATGATGTCGAGATCCGACCCGAGGAAGGCGCGGCCCATCTCCTTGATCGGGGCCGGTGTGTTGCGGACAGCGCCGGCCGTGTTCAGTACGATGACAGGCATCGCCATGATGCAGACGACAAAGACCTTGGATGTCAGTCCGATGCCGTAGGCCATCACCAGCAGCGGAATGAGGGCGGCCAGCGGCGCCGACTGCATGACCACGAAGATCGGCGAAAAAAGCCAGTCGAACCTGGCGCTCAATCCGATCCACAGCCCCAGGCCAATGCCCAGAAAGGCGGAAATGATGACGCCGACCACAAGCGGCCTCAAGGTCTCGGCATAGGCGGTGAATATGGTGCCGTCCAGGGTCAGCGACAAAAGCGCCGACATGGATTCCAGAAAGGTTGGAAATGCGTAGCTTACCGGAATCCGCCCGGCTATTTCCCACGCGCCGAACACGATCGCCCCAGACAGGACTTTCAGAACAACAGAACGGTAACGCATGGTCATTGCTCCACGCCGGGCGGGGGTTTGCGGCAACCACGGACCAAGCTGTCCGTGGTTGCCGCGCTTGACTTACTGGGCGGAGTCCAGAGGCTTCAGATACCAGAAGTCTTCGATTTTCAGTGAAGACAGGTCACCGGTCAGCTGACCGGCCGCGGAGTACCACTCCATGTCCGCCTGGGCCGCCTTGCGCCCGCCGCCATTGGGATCGTACAGCCCGCCGGCGACCGCATCCTTGTAGAAGCCGTCGAGGCTGTCGAGGATCTCCTTGGGAAGCTGGCCGATGGGACCGTCAGGATTGGTTTCTTTCCTGATGATCGTCGAATCCTTGGCCATGTCGCGATAGACACTCAAGAGCGCCTTGACAAAAATGTCGACGCTTTTCTCGTTGGCCTTGATCCAGTCGAGATTTGCGAACAGGGCCTCATCGCTCGCGTCGACGTCAAACATCGGCAGGACGTTGAACTTGTCGCCCTGCTGCTTGACCAGCTTGTTCTTGTTCGAAAGGTCGACGATGGTTGCATCGGTCTGGCCCGCGATCAGGGCAACGATCCTGTTGGCCGATCCGGGAACGTATGACCGCTTGCCGAACTTGATGCCGACTTTGTCCTCGATCACATTGGCGATTGAATCCGTGCCGCCGCCCCGGGAATGGAGCAGGATCGGTTGTCCGTCGAGGTCCTTGAGATCGCTGTACTTCTTGGACGTCACGGGGAAGAACTTCAACTTCGACAATTGGTAGATAATACGGATCGGCGCCTTTGATTTCTGCATGGCAGAATACGGCGTTCCGAACCCGATATCCATCTGACCGCTCAGGACCGCCTGAATCGCCAGTTCCTCATCGGAAAATGCGGTCCATTCATACTCAAGCCCGTTTGCCTTGGCGCGGTCGAGGGCGATAAAGAATGCGGCAAGCTCATCGGACGGTGTTTCGGCCAATGCGATACGGATCTTGTCGGCCTTCGCGTCAAGTGCCGCCACACCGCTGAAAAGCAGGACCGCAGCAAAAAGAGTCGTGATCTTTTGTAGTAACGTTTTCATGTTTCTCCTCCCTGGAAAAAAGTTGATGCTTCGCTAAATGCACATTCTTGGTCTGTAGCCTTTTCCGGCGCCTCCTCGTGGTTCATATTTCATTGAACAGCCGCGCCGATACGGAACTGATGTGCCGGCGCATCGCCTCCTGGGCGGCCGTGGGGTCGCGTGACTCAATCGCCGCAGCGATCCGGTCATGTTCGGCAAAACTCGTGTGTTCCTCGGGCGGGCGCTCGGATTTGCGAACAACGTTGCCCGATGCCACTGCCCGCTGAACTTGATTCAGCTGATCGAAAAGCGCAACCAGCAGGATATTGTCGGCCGCCACGGCGATAGACCGGTGAAACAGATCGTCATGTGTTTCGTAGTCGGCCCACGTCGGCGCACTTGCAGCACGGTCTCTGGCCAGTTTCATTCGAATGATCGCTTCGGCGGAGGCGTTAATGGCCGCTTCGCGGGCAAGCGCGGGCTCGATGCACAACCGTGCCTGTATCATCCGCACCGGCGTGAGTTGCCTGCTCAGCTTGGTAAAGCTTCCAGATGAGCCATTGCCGCCATGGCCGGCGACAAATGTTCCCTTGCCCACGTGCCGCCAGATTGTGCCCTCCCGCTCAAGGGCTTCAAGCGCCTTGCGAAGGGTCGTACGGCTCATCCCCAGGTGGTCGATCAACTCCCGCTCAGGCGGCAGGCGGTCTCCCGGGACATAGGATCCCGCCGCTATGAGCGCCCGAATCTGTGCGATAGCGTCTTCTCGCTGTGACGGTTCCGGCATTGTCAGCACGAATTCGGCCTCGTAATTGGTCAACCAATATGATGAATTGCGCCAACAATACCGCGATCAATTGCCAACATCAACAAAATTTGCCCTGCAGGAAGATATTGATTGTGATTGATCTTGTCGATGCTCCCGTTTATGAGACAGGTCGAATTACATGGCAATGGAGATCGGAATGCCGGAATTTGTGATTGAAACACCATCAATTGTCACTTTGCCAATTGCAGGGACGGATGCGGTATTCCCGGTGCGCCGCGTTTACTGTATCGGCCGCAATTACGCCGCCCACACGGTCGAGATGGGGGGCGATCCCAATCGTGAAGCACCGTTTTTCTTCCAGAAAAACCCCGATAATCTGGATCCTTCCGGCGAGTTTCCCTATCCACCTCATTCCGCCGACGTTCACCATGAGGTTGAAATGGCGGTCGCTCTGCAAACGGGCGGCAAAAATATTCCACTCGGTAAGGCCCTTGAACATGTATTCGGCTACGGCGTGTCGATCGACATGACGCGGCGGGACCTGCAGGGCGAAGCAAAGAAGCTGGGCCGTCCGTGGGAAATCGGAAAGGCCTTCGAACGCTCCGCACCGATCGGCACAATCCGGGCGACAACAGAGATTGGTCATCCCGATCACGGCCGGATTGAACTGAGAGTCAACGGCGAGGTGCGCCAGGAAGGCGACTTGAACCAGATGATCTGGAAAGTGCCTGAGATGATTTCTCATCTTTCAGAATATTTCGAACTCGCCCCTGGCGACGTTATTCTGTCGGGCACGCCATCGGGTGTCGGTCCGGTCGCACGAGGCGACCGCATGGAGGCTTCGATCGAGGCGATTGGCAGCATTGCCGTCGATGTGGTCTGAAAACTGTCGGGCCGCAGGTTCAGCCGGCGGACCCTCGGTGTCTCGATCGCTGAGCGGAAACCGGATCGCCGACGCCGCACTCGCCCAGCGAGTGCGGCAACGCCACTTCAACAACCTGTCAGGGATTACTGCTCAGGCTGATTTTCGCTTTCCCGTCCGTCATACCCACCGTCGCGTTGACCGTGGCGGCGATGATGTCTGCGATGATGCCCTCGTCTGCGGTCTTCATGGCTCAAAGCACCGTCACCGTTGCGGTCGCGCCGCTCGACGACCCTGGCCAGCGGTTCTGTGTACTCATCCAACGTCACCCCGGCGTCGCCGTCCGTATCGAAACGCTGGAAAGCGCGGACCATGCGGCGGCGATAGGCTTCGAGCCAGAGGCCCTGGAATTCCTCCAGCGAGAGCTTGCCGTCGCCGTTGGCATCGTATTTGCCGTGACGTTCGGTGCGGTTGCTGTCGACTTCTGCCTGGGTAACCTTGCCGTCCTTGTCTGCGTCATAGCGCTTCATGAACCCGCGGCGCATGCCGCGATGATGTCCCCGCCCCCTATGGCCACCGCCATAATGACTGCTTCCTCCGTGCCAGCCGCCACGCTCGCCTGCGTCTGCCGGCGCCGTGTTGCCGAAATGAACCAGCGCTCCAGCGCCAAGTGCCATAATTGCCAGTGCCTTGATGTTCAACTTCATGCCGAGCCTCCCGAATTGGGTTTGCGCAAATGTACCTAGTTTATATGTAGTTGCTCACCCCGGAATGTCCAATCACGTGACGAGTGGCTGAAGTCGACCGCGCGCTGATTGCGCCTCTGGCCGGCCTGCACAGCGCCGCAACCGAAACAGGAAAGACGCGGCCCGTGATCGCGTTTTATTGGGAGTTTATGTGCACTATCACCGATAGTTCGATACGTGGACAGGCGGCAAAGGCATCTCATTAGAGCGGGATGAGGAAAAGTGTGCGCGGTTTTCCGCCCGCATCCCGCTCCAAAATTTTTAAAGCGATCAGGTTTTATGAAATATGGTTGATTCAACCATATTTCATCCTGATCTAGTCAAAGACATCGGCATGACCGCCCGGATCGGTTTTCGGTTCACGAGGGTCGGGTCCGTACCGGTTCGGCCCCTTCGTCCCGGGCAACAACCCAAGATCAACCACAATCCAGCACAAACCAGTCACGGAGAATGCGAGAAAAGCGTATTCCCACCACGCCATTTCAATTGAGTTGTACGCCACTCCGGCACCTTCCAGCAATGCGGTGACGACTTCTTCGCTCAGCCAGGGGACCGGCCACCAGACGTTCCTGTTGCGGTCGCGGCATCGTTTCACCAGGACAGCGGCCAGGGGATACAACAGGAAAATCCATAACGCCGCCTGTGTCCACTTGTAGGCAGGCACGGCGACATCCTCCGGGGCAAGTCCGGGTTCAAGAATATCGATACCCAGCAACCATTGTGCCAACGCCCAGTCGCAGACTGGATAGAGCGTCATAATCACCAGAAAGCCTATCCAGAATCTGGACCTGCCGATCCGGTGATCCCAACCAAAGAAAAGCCGGATCATTTCAACATTCCGTGTTTCGCACTATCTGTTGCCGGTGGAATGCCTTGACAGTGCACATTATTGTCAACGCCCAAAGTCGAGCCGCGGCTTGGGCGTCGCGTCAGGGCAATTTTCTGTCACCGCGGAGTCAACCACGCAATCGCTGCCAGCTACGTGTCCAGGAACGACTTGATGATCGCGGTGGTTTGGTCGGCACATTCCTCAACCGCGTTGTGGCCACATTTCGCGATTGTCTCGAGAGTGGCATTGCCGAGCGCTGCCTGCAGCGTCGGTGCGTGGCTGGCCGTGTTCAGGATTTTGTCGTCTTCGCCCCAGACAAGCTTGGTCGGCGTTGCGATGCTTGGATAATGTTTCGCCAGATTTGCAATTTTCGGAAGCATGGCCGCATGTAACCCAAGGGCCGGGAGACCCCGCAGAGACTTGTAGTTTTGCGCGTATGCATCGACCTGGTCAGGGATCTTGATGCGCGTCGGATCGTAGTAGCCCAGTTTCAGCATGCCGAGGACAAAATCTCCTATGTCACCGACCGACGTGGCGTCAATGCCGGTCAGTCCGGCACCGGGCGGATAGGCCACAGGGGCAACCAGGACCATCTTCCGCAAGGTCAGATCGGGGCGGTTCGTTCTGACCATATTGGCGATGTAGAGGCTGACACCGCCGCCCATCGAATGGCCAATCAGGCTGAAGTCTGTGATTCCCTTCTTGTCGAGCGCCGAAATCACCTGCCGCGCCTGGTTCTTCATTGTGCTCCTGAAAGAAACTGTCCATTGATTGACCGAATCGCCGAACCCGATCAGGTCGACCGCATGTGTGGTGTATGTCGGATGAAGCTTTTCAACCGCGTCGAGCCAGGTGTATTTGTTTGCCCCCAAGCCGTGAATCAGAACTACATCAGGGCCTGTTCCTTTTGTTTCCACATGCATTGATAATACTTTCCCTATCAATTCTCATCACAAATAAACAATGACCGATAATTCCGTTTTCTTCCATATATTTGTTCGCCTGGATTGCTGGTTGTGGCAGGCTGAACCGTCCGATCGGATCAACTCTTTCCCGAGGTAGAGATGTCACATCATGGCCTGGTTGCGATTGCCGTGCGGATTGCAGGGATCTTTGTTGCGATATACGCGGTAAAGAACGGTGCGGCCTATATTTCCACAGCGGGCCAGTCGAATGACGATCCCTGGCTTTGGCTGGTACTGACACCGGTGGTCATGATGGCGGCGGCGGCGGTCTGCATGATCGCGTTTCCGCAAATCGTGGCCGGCAATCTGATTCCTGCAAAGAAGCCCGGGGAGACCGAATCGGCGCTGACGGCCGGGCAACTGGAACCTCTGGCGTGCTCGCTGATTGGCCTGTATTTTCTGGCGCAGTCGGTGTTCGACACGACCTATGTAGCCTCGTTGTGGTTTGTAACCAAACAACTCGGTTACAAGTGGGTGTGGGCACCTGAATTCGGTGCGGTTGCCGTAACGGCGGCCGTGGAGTTTATCGTATCGATGTGGCTGTTGTTTCGAGCCAGGGGGTTGCTGGGCCTGCTCAAATGGGCAAGGTCGCTGGGATCTGCATAACAACGGGCCGGTTGCCAAACGCGGCAACACCGCCATTGTCTGACAAACAGAGATCAACCGTGGGGATGCAATGCTGAAAATTATGGTTGCACTGATTTTGGCGCCCGTGCTGATCTACGTCGGGGCATACTGGTTCGTCAAAAATCCCATACTGATTGCCTCTGCAAAGCCGGTCGATGCTCCCGGAGCGCAACCGGAAAGGCTGAAGGCCGATGTGGTGGCCCTGGCCGCGAGCGATCCGGCGCGCGCGTACCACAATGTGGACGTGCTCGACGGTGTCGCGGACCATATAACCGCCGCGTTCATCAAGGCCGGCTGCACGCCGGAGCGCCAGACATTTCCGGTCGGCGGCGACGATTACCACAACATCGTCTGCTCCCTGGGGCCTGCTGACGGCCCCCGCATTGTCATCGGCGCCCATTACGATGTGGCCGGTGACAATAATCCGGGCGCGGACGACAACGCCAGTGCCGTCGCTGCCATCCTCGAACTGGCGCGCATGATCAATCGCGCAAAGCCGGATCTGGCGCACCGGATCGACCTTGTCGCCTTTTCACTGGAAGAGCCGCCCAATTTCAGATCAAGCAACATGGGCTCGTATGTCCATGCCAAACGCCTGAGAGACAGCGGCGCCGACGTAAAGCTCATGATCAGTGTAGAGATGATCGGCTATTTCTCCGACGCGCCCGGCTCTCAGCACTATCCCGTACCGGTCCTGAAGGCGTTCTATCCGGACAAGGGAAATTTCATCGGTGTGGTCGGCCGGTCCTTCGACAGGTCCATCGTGGCCAGGGTAAAGGGCCTGATGCGCGCCGGTAATTCGCTGCCGGTGCTGTCGATCAACGCGCCGGCGGCCGTGCCCGGCATTGATTTTTCGGATCACTGGGGGTTCTGGCAACATGACCTGCCGGCCGTCATGGTCACGGACACGGCGTTTCTGCGAAACCCCAATTACCACGAAGCGACCGACACACCGGAAACGCTGGACTATGGGCGCATGGCTAAGGTGGTCGAGGGCTTGTATCAGGTGGCGGTGCAATTCTGATCAAATCGGGGGGTCCCGGACCACGATGTTCTTTCTGCTCTCGAGATGCCGGGCACCGGCAACCTTCCTGGCGTTGATCATCCTTGCAGGAACAGTGGTGACACCGGCCGGTGTGCCCGCCATGGCGGCTGCGTCGGTCTGTGAGATTGTGGATTGGGGACACCGGTATGTGGTTTACGAGAAGGCCGATCACCTGATCCAGTACCGGATCCGAAACCGGGACGACGTGAACTGGGTGCTGGACCGCAGAACCATGCACACGCCCCACATGATGCGTTGCAGAACGTGCAGCCCCGATGCGGCTATCGGGGCGTTCGTCTGGTTCAAGCGGTCCCGAACGCCAAGGGCCGGTGAACCCCGGGACGATATTAAGGAATACACTCAATGGCTGTCCCGATTTCTGTGGCACCGCGAGTTCCAAACAAACGTAGAACAGCTGGGGGGACTTCAACCGGTGCAGCTGGAGAAGATGCGGGGCACACAAACACATCTGCGATTGAGGTGGCCCGAGTCCGGTGAGCGGGCGTCGGTTCTTCGCATCGACGTCAACGACGGATGCGCGGCGCTCGAGATGGCGGTCATGATGCCGGGTGAACTGGACGACGAAAAGCGCGTGCTGGCCCGTCAACTGATGGCGGCCCTGGAGATCAGGAAAAGCGAAGTCACCTATCTGCGAAACCGCAAGCGGGCTGATCCTGACAACGAACCGGATCGGGGCATCGTCCGCAAACCCTGGCTGCGGGAGCGCGAGTTCCCCTGGTAGCGCCGGGCGGACGTCGCTGCAAATGCGCTGGAACAACCCCGCGTCAGTTGCAAACCGCGTTACCGGTGTTGGCCGTGTAATGATAGACATGGACGTCATGGTTTTCGCAGGCACCCCAATCCAGGATGACAGTACGTTTTCCCGACCATCCGTTTCCCGAACGCGTCTGATATTTCAGCTTGAGCGTGATCATCTCGCCGCCGGCCCGGTCGAGATTGCGGTTCCAGACTTCGCAGGTCCCGCCTCTGACGATGCGGTTGATCAGGCGTTCCTTGCCGTCGTTCTTGTTCGCCCAGGTGAACTCGTACTCGATGTCGGTCACCTTGATGTCAGACAGACTGTGGTTTCTGACCCGGATATCAACATCCCTGCAGGCACGGGCCTGTGCCAGTGCCGGCAGGCACAGCGTCAGTGCCTGGGCCACGATCAGTGCCTTGAGTGTGTTCATGGTGTCCTCACAGATCAAACAGTGTCGCCCCCGGCCCTGCAAGAGTTGTGAACACGAACAATGCTCCTCAACTGGGACGAAAGCGGAGCGAAAGAGCGGCGAAATCCGGTCATCGCTGGTGAAACGAGCCAGCTGTATCTTTGACGCGCGCCTGTGGGTTACGGTTATTCTCTTCCAACAAGGAGAATTTTGGAGCTCACGGCAATGTGAAGCTGTTTGTGGATCATTTGGCTGACTTGCCATTTCCATATGCCGACACTGAGAATATCAAAACTAAATATTTTTCGAATGTTTATTTATTCTTTCATAATACAAAATATTCTCTTTGAATGAGCACAAGATTATAAGAGTTTTTCGAAATTATTACAAACTTACTCGAGCTTGATGTTTCTACCAAATTATAAACATTGCGCTCTCAGTTTGAGGCGTGCACACTGATGTACTGAGGGGGTGTTATGGAGCGTGCAAAGGAAGTTCCAGAATCAAAAAGAGATTTTTGCACGACGTTTTTTGATTTCTAACATATCTGATATTGACCACACGGTACAAATCGCGCCGGTTAAGTCGACATCCTCTTGCGTTTAGAGATCTACGCATTCGATCTCACTTGGCAACAATCAGGAGGACGTCATGTCTACCACAACCTATA
Source organism: Alphaproteobacteria bacterium (assembly GCA_021775805.1). Classification (GTDB taxonomy): domain Bacteria; phylum Pseudomonadota; class Alphaproteobacteria; order Rhizobiales; family JAJFHC01; genus JAJFHC01. The sequence continues at coordinate 17,288 of JAJFHD010000081.1, forward strand.
CTGTCCCAAATCCAAACCAAAGCGTTACCGTCGAAATTCGCTCCAACGGTGCCAAACCATTGGAAGCCCTTTTACTCAGCGAGGTTGGCGCTGGGGAAGTTGAGAGGCGCAAGACCAAGAGCGGTGGCGGAACCGTCATTACCTGGTCGTTCATACCGCGTCTCGATCAAGCCAACGTGCTGTTCGCCAATGTTCGGCACGCGAACCAAGCAGGAAAGAACTCCTTTGCTCTGAAGATTGAGCAAAACGGCGTGCCTCTTGTGTCAAGCGGTCGAAATCCCCGGAACGTCGAAACCATAAAACTCTCGGAGACTGTGCACGGGGCTGACGTCGACTTCGTGTTCATCAGCTAGAGATTACGCAATCAGGTAAGGAGGAAAAGTCATGAAAATGGCCTTCACAGCAATCGTCGCCGGTTGCGTCGGTGCAACCGCGACGATTGGAACTGCAGTAGCACAGGAAAGCAGCAGCCCGGCAACCACGACACTCATCGACAGGAAGTCGGACAGAGCGGACAATTTTGATCTGGATCTCAATGCGCCGACGGCACCAGGTTTCGTGGTTATCGGCGCCACCCCGAAGGACGTCGCCGATCCGGGCAGCATCAAGGATTTCGGGATCGATGTTGCAAGCTTTGTTTCGAACAGAAAACTCCAGCCGGGGCTGGCGATATCAACCGCACCGTTCTGGTGGGTCGACCGCCCGATCACGCTGGAGCAATACCGAGGGATCAAGGAAGACGGGGTAACAGCGGTCGACGGCGGTCTCAGCTACTGGCAGCGCGTTCTGGCACGGACCCAGCTGAGTGTGGCGACAACCGGCGGCCAGGACAAAAACAAGAAGGACGGCGTGAGAGCCGGCATCGGCGTTCAGGCCCAGTTGCTCGACAGCCAGGATCAGCGGTTTGACGTAGAAAGTTATCGTTGTACCCAGACAGCCTGGGATGAACACGTGAGCGAGAAACTTGACACCCTACGTCTGCAGGCGTTTCGCGACGCTCGGAAACGTAAAGAGAAAGATGACAGTCTGAATCGGATCGCGCTGAGACAGGAATTTCTCGCAAAGAAACAAGCCGCCCTTTTGGCCAATTACGAAAAGGCCCGGAAACAATGCGAGAAGGACGCAGAGAAGCGTTTCCTGAAGGCCAGTTCCTGGATGGTGGGTCTCGGTGTCGCCGCCAAGTCCGAGAACGGCGATGCCGGCGATATCGAGGATGACGGCGCGTCATTCTGGTCGAGCTACCGCATGGCGTTCGGCGATGCCGGAGACAAGGCTGTTGTGTTCTTTGTCAAGGCCGATGCCGACAAGAGCTTCAACCTCGACAAAGGAAAGATCGCGGAAGGAGATGCCGTTCAGGCGGCCATATCCTTTGCCCTGGAAGAGCAGACCTGGAAGTTCGGTGTCACCGCGTCCTACAACTACCGGGACTTCCGCTCCGGCGCGATCAAGGACGACGACTTCCTGCGCTACTCGGCCACGGCAGCCTACAAGGTGAAAAACGGTGTCTGGGTCGAGGCCTCCGGCGGCGCGGTTTCAGGAGCGAAGTTCGATGAAGAGGGCTTCGGACTGGTGCAGCTCAAGCTCGACCTCGACAAATAGCCTGTGTGGGTTTCCCCTGGCCTTGCTGATTGGTGGAACCGGAAAGCCAACGGCCGGACTACCGGGGCAGAAAGGGCCGGACCCGACATTCGCTCTTGCGAGCGCGAGGGACGGACATTCCCTCGCGCCGCTTTCTTCGAGATCCTTTGAAGTGTGGGCTTCGCATATCGCCATTCTGTTGCGTTGAAACTTTCAGCGAAGCAGAAGGAACCTTGACGACAGCACGTTTGACCGACTTCAACTGACCGCGGTTCAAGTTCTGTCGTGACCCGCCACGCCGCGGTCGGTGCTCCATAAGGGACCTGATTTCTGGGCGTTTGCCTTGAGCGAGTCGCATCTTGTCGAGACGGTCTACCCCCGCCGCTCCAGGATCCAGTCCACGGCTTCCGCGAAATCGGCGACGACGGCAGTCGGTCCGGGGTCGACTCGCGCCTCGTCGCCGGCCTGGTATTTGCCGGTACGGACCAGGACACCGTGGGCGATGCCGTTGGCGAGCGCACCGGAGACGTCCATCTCCGCGTCGTCGCCGACCATGACGGCACGGCCGGGCTGGCATTCCATACTGGCCAGGGCGGCCGAGAACAAATCGGACGACGGCTTGCCCAGCACGGTCGCTGAACGCTTGGTTGCAAATTCCAGGGCGGCGACAAAGGCGCCTGCATCGAGACTGAGTTCGCCATCGTCATCCCTGAAGGTCCGGTTTGCCGCGAGCGCCAGGAATTCCGCACCACCCATCAGTTCCCGGAAGGCGGCATTCAGCGTGTCGTAGGTGAAACCGGTCCCGGCATCGCCGATGACCACCGCGGTATCATCGTATGTCGCCAGGCCCCGGAAATCCTTCATCAGATCGGGATGGACGAGGAGATAGGGAGACCGTTTGTGACGGGCAAGCCAGTCGCGGGCAGCCCTGGCGGGGGTGAAGAGTTCGCCATCCGAAATCTGAACCCCCATGGTGTCCAGACGGTCGATGATCGCCTGTTTCGGGGTTCGCGTCGTGTTGGTCAGGAACCGGATCGGCAAACCAGCCTCGCGCAGCCGCGACAGCGCCTCAACGGTGCCCGGGTAGACATGGTCGCCGAAGTAGATCACACCGGAAAGATCAAGCAGAACACCGTTGATCATTCTCCAAGCATGCCAAGGGGCGGGCAATCGGTCAAATTGATCAATGGAGATCGAGGAGATGGTGAACAGATCGTCGCGGCAGCCCACAAATCGGATGCCCTGTCACCGTGCCCTTTTCAGTTGACAAACGTCGCCTTTACCCGTTTCGAAACCAACATGTACGGCACCCATATCAGCGTAGCGATGGCCGTGCGCGTAACTTCACGTAGGGTATCCGCATCGAAAACAGGCTCATTCGGAAGTACGGATTTCAACGATATGGCGTCAACTACAATAAAGCACAGCGTAAACAGAATCATTCCGATAAACCACTTGGGGAACGCTGATTTTTTGGAAAAGAACAGGAACGCTATAAACACCCACACCACAACACTTCCGACGTTGACTGCGAGTTCTCCGAGCAGGATCGGTGCCCAGAGCGGATTGTAAACCGCAGACCCTGGTACGGTCAGTGCTTCCCAGGTTCCGTCGGAGAACACCGTTGAGAATATGGGAAACACCTGGACGATGATTCTCACCGGCGACAAGACGACACCCAGCCCTACCAGAATAAGCCAGCCCCCAAGCCCTTCCAAGTTTCGTGTCTCTGTCATGGCTATTTCCTGATGGAACACCTTTGCATCGTATGCCGCATGCAATCGTTACATGATCGGACAAAAGTCCGGTTTATGGTGACAGCGCGCCGTAGAGCGGGATGATGAAAAGTGTGTGCGATTTTCCGCCCCCATCCCGATCTGAAACATCCCGATCTAGTCGTCAGCACCGCTGATGCGGGCACCCGACACACGGGCACCCGAAACGCGGGCGCCGGACACTCTCGCGCCGGAGACCCGGGCGCCGGAGACGCGGGCGCCGGCCACGCGGGCACCGGATACCCTGGCGCCGGAAACATCGCCACCGTCGCCGACCGTGCTCAGCAGGACCTGCTCGAAGGAGCCTGAATCGACATCGAGCCGCATGGTCTGGTCGGTGCGGTCGTAAGACCAGGCCTTGAGGTTCCTGTAGAACGGCTCGTCACGGCTGTTGGGTCCGGGCACCGACACCTCGGAGGCCTTGACGCCCTTGCCGTGAACCAGAAACAGGGTGGCGCCGGCCATTTCGAAATAGGCGCCTTCATAGCTGAAGCCGTAGATCCGGGCGAGCCGGGCCGCGGAATCGTCGGACTTCTTGCCTTCGGTGACCTGCTTCATCAGCCCGGATTCAGTGCCCGCAGACGACCCGTCCGAGGGGTCATGAGACTTGTCACTGGGATCGACGTGGATATCTTCAACAACGCGCCCGAACAGCGTGATGCCGGATGGGCTCAAAAGCGTCTCTGCCATTTATGCGTTTCCCATTTTGTGACCGGAATTTGGCACGGTCCATGTCTGTTGCTTCTGCATTATCATAGCCTTGTCGGTGCACCTCAGTCCAGTGGGACCAGGGTGCGCACGGAATTGGCGTGACTGTCCTCCTTGAGCGGCTCGAGCTGCGGCCCGACTTTGACCAGGCCGATGTCGCGCAGGTCGAAGTTACCGCGGATCAGGCGGCCGAACCGGCCACCGGTATGTTCGATGTCGACCGCCTCGAAGGCGCGCGCGACGTCGACAAAATTGAGATCGTTGCGGGCGAGACGCTGCCAGGTATCGGCCAGATAGGTGCCCAGAATATCACGGGCGTCGACCAACGCCAGCTTGAAGCCGTCCGGGTCGCGGGCAAAGGCCTCGTCGAACAGGTCCTGCATGACCGGTTGGTAGTCCGGTGTCGCCAGCAGCTCGTCGGAGAGATCCTCCACATGAGGGTCGATGGCGCCATAATCGAGCAGGCACTCGTGAAACAGATCGACCAGGATATCGAAGAAGGCGCCGGTCAGGGGTTGGGACAGCTTGTGTTCCTTGACCCAGCCGCGGGCGAATTTGGACAGTCTGACGTCGTTGGCAGCGATCCGGATCTGCGTGTTGCCCGACAACTCGGCCATGCGGTTGGCCGCGTTGAGGACATAGAGGTTGCCGTGGGTGTTCTCAAGCAGGTGGTCGACCAGGGAATTGAAATGAAGCGAGGAGATCAGCGCCACCAGGTCGGCGGCACTTTCATGAAAACCGTAATACTCGCCGGTCGCGCCGCTGGGGTCGGGGACACCGACTTCGGAGTAGATGATGGCGTGGCCGACCTCGTGGGCGATGACGTCGAAATTCAGGCTGAAGGGTTTGTAGCGCCCGTGCTTGCGGTCGCCGCCCATCTCCAGAAAACCGTAGCCGGAATAGGCATTCTCAAGGGTCGGCTGGATGGTCAGTTCCAGGCGGTCAAAGTGCTTTTCGCTGTGCCAGGGAATGCGTCTGCCGAAATAGTCCTCCCAGATGTCGAGGACAAACCTGACCGTGCCGAACAGGTGGGCTGCCTCGAACTCCCGTGTGCCGGGCTCGAAGGTGTCGAAATGGCCATCCTCGTCGGGCATGGCCGGCGGGTAACACGCCCCCCTCCACGGCGGCACAAGAGCCTCGGCGCGGTCGCCCGGACCCGGGGCGATGCCGTAGGGACGGGGCTTGTCGACCGGATAGACGGTGTACATGCGGTCATCGGAGGGACCCGGTCCAAGGCTCCCGGCCGGCGACGACACCAGCACCGTTTCCGGCTCCTGAAAGGCGTCGAGAAAGCGCGGCTGCGGGAACAGCTTGAAGCGGGTGCCTTCCATGGCTCTAACGTGCCTTCATTGCGCAACGGATCCTTCGGGGTTCACGGCTCGCCGCCGTCATCGTCCGGACGCCAATATAATTGTTCATCGCTTACAAGGCGATAGCCGATTTCAGCGTCACGGGCAGCGGGTTCCTGTGCCTGCCTCCAGGAGACAGTATTACGCTGCCACAAGGCGGTGTGCTCGAATCGGAATTCCCTGAACCTGGGCTCGCCGGTGGCCGCGATGTCGCCGCTTGCCATCCGGTGCAGGAGGGCCAGGGCGTCCCGGCGTTTCTGATCGACCTTGTTGTTCGCAACCCAGCCGGCAATTGCCGAACGTGTGTCATGGTCGAGAAGGCTTGCCGGGACGCCGGCGAAGATCGTCTCCCAGGTGCGGTCCTTGTAGTATGCCGCCTTGGCAGTTTCGACAATCTGCGTGCTCTGTTCGGGCGACACGACACCGGCCTGCACGGCCGCCGCACAGGTGGCACGGACATTGACCATGGCCTCGCTCAGGCTGACGTAGCCGACTTCTTCGGGCCCGTGCACGAGGGCGACCTCATCGTCGTCTTCGAGGCCACCGTCGCGGTAGGCCCGGTAAATCTCACCGACCCCGATCATGCCATAACAGTCGAGCTCGGCTGCCCGCAGCGCCCCCATGCTGGCCGCACCCAGGACCGCGATGCCCTGCGACAGTGCCCACAGGACCTCCTTGTGCCAGACCGAAGGCACGCCCTCGAAATAGCCGTCGACGATGCCGATGGCGCGGGGATTTTCCAGGCTGGCGAGATAGACATCGCCCTGTTTGGCGGGCGGGCGGATGGTGACGCCGCTGAATCCGGAGAGATCCTCTCCGGCCAGGGACGGGCCAGCGAAGACGATCATGGCAGCGCCCCCGCTTCGGGCGCCCTCATCGGCCTCTTCGCCATCCTCGCCCTGGGGCCGGCGCGATAAGTGGCGTCGTCGTGGGGCGCCTCAAGACCCGGGATGATAACCCGGACAACCGGTATGGCGAACGCCTCCCTGGTCAGATCGACGACGCCGACCTGCTCGATGCCCACGGCGCGCAACCGGGCGAGCAGCCCGTCGAGATCCGCCTTCAGCGTGTCATTGACCTGATCGGGCGCCCGGTCGAAGCGCCAGGGCGTCGCCGTTGCCGCGAACAGATCATCGACGGCTGATATCTTGGCGGCGAGACCCTGGGGCGTGTATTCCGCCATCGACAGGTCGTCGCGCGAGCCGGTGATGTAGTTGACCCGGGTCTGGGCGGCTTCGGTCAGGGCGCGGCGCAGGGCAACGCCGCGGTCGAGGTGACTGCCCGACCCCAGCCCCAGATGGCCGGCGGTCCCGCCCGCCTCCCGGATGATGCACAGGAAGGAGGCGACGGCCACATCCGTGGTCACATCCCAGATGCCGTATTCAAGACCGGCGCGTTCGAATTTTCGGATCGCGCCGGTGCAGAATTCATCATCCACGGACGCCGGATCGAGCCGGCGCGAGGCCTGAACCTCCGGCGGCCTGTGATGCCAGACCGACAGGGCGTCGCGCTCGACGACCTCGCAGATGCCGTGGCAGATCGCCTCGAGAATATGGTTGCCCGACGACAGGCCGTTGGTACTGGCGGGAAAGCAGCCGTGTCCCGGCTGAACCGGATGGGTGTAGTCGGCATGGACCATTTCAAACGGCACCAGAACCTCACGGCCGCTCATCAGATCGGTCGCGGGAACCCACAACATGGGCAGGGTCCCGGTGAACCGGCTGTCGACAATGTCGGGCAGCCGGTTGAGGTCGATCGTCTCGTGCCGGCTGGCGATCGCGTCGTAACCGGCAAAATGGAGCGGCCCGTCGAATTGCTCGGCATGCCAGATTTCCAGCGCCTCCATGACCGCCGACGCCTTGGCGTGGTCGAGGCTCACGCCCTTGCCCTGGGATACGGCCACCGACCGGGAATTGGGCCGTGTGGCGAGGACCACGGGCAGACCGATGCGGTCAAGGCCGGTGACGTTGGCCACCCGGGTAATGCCGAACCTGTGCTTGATCGGCAGAATGCGCTCCAGCGTCTCGCGCGCCGGGCAAACCCGGTGCAAACCGCCCGAAAGCTGCTTGTGCCCCACGTCGCTGAAATCGATCCCCATGCCTTACCCTAAACCGCAAAGGCCGGCGTCATGCAAGGGATAGTTCGCTCGAACTGCCGGACCAATCATGACCGCCGGGCATGAGCGATTACGCGGCCCCGCCCCGGGCCCAAATGGATGAGCGGATGAGACACGATGGTCACCTGAGGAAATCCGGCATCCTGCAACATCGCGCGCAGACAGCTGAGATTCGGTGCCCAGAAATTGGTTGCGTCGCCGTCCAGCTCGGCCCCGGGGAAAAATCTCATGACCGGTTCTTCGCTGTCGTTGCAAGCCGTTTCGGTTTCCACCACCAGTTCGTCATGGGCGAGAGCCGCTGCCCGGAGCAGGCCGGCAAACGGATCGCGGAGATGGTAAAGCACTCCGAGAAACAGCACGAGGTCGAACGTACCAAGGTCGGCCGGATCAAGATCGGGGATGTCGACTTCCCGTGCCAGAACCTTCGATCGCAGGCGATAATGGATAAAATCAAAACCTTCTCTGGTGCCCCAGCCCGGACCGGACCAGCAAAAATGATCGGTGGCCAGCACCGACCGCGCGCCGCGCCGTTCGGCCTCGAATGACATGTAACCGTCCCATGCGCCGATATCGATCACACTGCGGCCCTGCACGCCGTTACGGAACACCACGTCTGCTTCACGCACAAGCGTATCCAGGGTCTTGTCCCCGGCAATCCTGGTGCCGTCCGGAAGGGCGAAGGAGTGAAAGAACTTGGCCGGTCGTTTGGGCGAAGCGCTGAAAATTTTGCTTTCCTCCCCGATCACTTGTGTGCCAGCAGCCGGTCGAGGACGGCAAAATGGTCCTGCCACCGCGGCGGTACAAAATCATCGATCCTGCGGCACTGGGCATCGCGCGCAGGCGAATCGTCCGCCGCATAGTCTTCAATCGACCGGGCCCAGCCCAAACCGTCGAGGGGGTGTATATAGTCGGGTATGCCCTGGCCGGTCTCGTGAAACACTGGAATGTCCGAGCAGATCACCGGCACCTTGAGCGTCAGAGCCTCGACCATCGGCATGCCCCAGCCCTCTTCGAACGACGGGAAGAGCAGCGCCCGGGCGCCCTTGAGCAGGGCGATGATCCGATCGTCGGGGGCGTCGTTAAGCTCAACCACGGCATGGCGGATTGCCGTGCGTTCAAGCATGTTGATGACGTTTCCGACGTCCCATCCGCGCCGCCCGACAACATAAAGCTTGGGCAAGGGATCGACCCCGCACGCTTGAAGATGCCGCCAGACATTCAGCAACAGCGCATGGTTCTTGCGCGGTTCGATGGTTCCGAGAATAACAAAATAGGCGCCGTCGACATGGCCATTGGCCGCGCGCCCGGCATTCTCGATGTATTTCGGTTCTATGCCGATGCGCGCCACGTGCACGGACCTGTCCAAATCGTCACCGCTGCCGGCAAACGCCAGCACATGGCTGCGAACCGTGTCCGATATGACAATGAAGTCCGTGCCGATCCTGCAACACAGTCTCAGCCTGGCGTCGTGTTTGCCAAAGTCCTGTTTGAGAAAATATTCCGGGTGCGTGACCGGGATCAGGTCGTAGAACATGAAGATGCTCTTCCATCCGAATTCGCTGTGGCATTTGCTCATGATTTCGAGGTTTATGTCCTGGGAAATATTGACATAAACGGCATTTTCCGGATTGAGATCTTCAAGTTTTTGCAGCGCGCCAGGGTTTGAGTCGACCGTCGAGATTTTATGAGACTGCTTGCCCGACGGCAAAATGCCGTGGAGCGCCCTCGACAGGTTGGTTACCAATCCGAACGAGGGCCTGCTTGCCAAAGCGAACATGAACAGCGTCAGCATCAAGGGATACGGCAATCTGTCGACCCAGTGGAATTCGTCGGTCGTTTCGTTGGGTATGTCGACCCTGGAGACATAGTTCATCCGGTCTTCGAAATTCATGGCGAACAGGAAATCGGTCTCTTCCCGGTTCAGCGCATGTCTTTCGCGCGCCTCGTCGCGTCCTGCCATGCCCAGACACGCTTCCAGGTCGTCGCGTATGGACACCATCGCCGCGTCGTCGGCTACGGTGTCCTGAAACCAGCGCCTTTCGAGCTGAACCACAAACCGGCGGGCAAGGGCATCGGGAACCGGCAACACGCGATCGTCTCTTTGCACGACGAAGCGGCACCGGCCGCCGTAGTTGTCCAGAACATGCCGGGCATAGCGCACATCGACACGCCCGATCCCGGTCGGTGTGCGGTTGCGGCAGTTGTAGACCAGATTGGTCAGGTCATAGAGTATGGCCGGTTCGTCAGTATCCAAAATGCGCGGTCCCTTCCGGCTTTGCCGACTGCGTTGCGGTGGCCGACATCCGTTGCCGGACACGCAGAATCGCCAAATGCGGCAGGCTTTGATTTGCGCACAACCTAAACAGGCTGACAACACCATTCGCATCGGCAATGATCGGTGCGGTGCCGGCCGCTGCTTTCAACGACGACTACGACGCCGCAGCGGCCAGGATTCAAGCAGCCACAAGCCGGGCGGCGGCAGTCCGGGCAGGCGCGCGCAGACCCTGCTGGAGGCCCCGGTCGGCATCGGCACATCGGTAGAAGGCGGCGCCTCGGCGGCGGCGTTGTCGAAGGCCGCGGTCAAGGCGCGGCGCGATGCCTTCCTTGATCTGTTCCCCGCATTGCTTACGCCTTATGCGCAGATCGTGCCGCTGGTGCGCAACCAGATCCAGTGGACCGCCGGTCTGTTCGGCGGGTCAAGCCAGGCGATGGACGTTGTGGCCGATGCCATCCGCAGCGGCCGCTTCGACGCCGCCGCCTTCGCCGAGGTCGAAGGCGGCATGATCGGCCCGTTCAGCCGGGGGCCGTGGGGCAAGGAGATCTTCAAGGACGTGGTGCTGGGCTGGTGCAAGACCATCCCCCAGTTCGGCCGGCACTGCAGCGACATCTGGCGCGAGATCAAATACGCCATCAACAGCCGGGTGTGCCGGGCGGTCGACTGCGATTGCGACAACGGCCAGGCGTCCTTCCACCGGATCTACCGGGCCGAGTGCCTGAAACACCAGCTCGATGCCCGCCTTGACTGCGCGATTGCCGGAAAGGTGGTCAGGGGGTGCGCGCATCCATATGGGCCAGCGGCGTTTGTGCTGGAGTGACGGAACACGGTCCTGCGCGTTTCTTCCCAGCCGGCCAAATGCGCGGAAGGCTACGATCCAGATAGCGCAAGCGCGTCCAAATCGGCCAGAATTGCTTTGGATTGCCGGCAATCGGCAAGACCGGCTTTGCAGATGAAATGCAGTCTGGAGGCGCGTTCCCGACCCGTCAGATGCTGCACTTCCACGAGCGCCAGGTCGCCATAGGGGCCGCCGCCAAGTCGAATGAGGCAATCAATTTCATCACGCCGGATACGGTTGACGTCAGATGTTTCGATTGCCTGGCGGACATGAGGCTGAAGGCTGTCGCGCTGACCGGGCCAACCCCGGGGCAGCACCGCTGCGACTTTGGGGCAGATGCCGACGACAAATTTCCGGCCGTTGATATCGGGCGCGATCTCTTCCGTCGCGTCGGTCAGATCCTCAAACACCTGCGTGATTCTCGGCAGGTAGGTTTCCCCCGCCTCGGTCAAGAGCAGCCCATGCGGCAAACGCCGGAACAGTGCCACGCCGAGAGAGGCTTCCAGCTTCTTCACCTGCTGGCTTACCGCACCCGGCGTTACGCCAAGTTCACTTGCCGCTGTCTTGAAACTCAGATGCCGCGCCGCCGCTTCGAAAGCGCGCAATGTGTTCAACGATGGAAGCCGGTAGGTCATTTCATTCTCCTGCTGGCAAGTCTATACGCGTTACGGCGCGGCCAGACTCAGAATTTCTATTCCTGCGAAGGAGTTTATTTGATTTGTACGATTGTCGGCCCGGGCTCTAGTTTCAGACCAAATTCACACAATCGAAAGAGCATTTCATGGAACTTGAGCACATCAACGCCGCCGATGCCCACAACTTGCACAGCGGGTATTCCCAGGCCGTCGCGGTGTCCGGGCACAAGCGCTCCCTGTACGTGAGCGGCCAGATCCCGGTAAGGCAAGATGGCACCGTGCCCGACTCCTTCACCGAGCAGGCTGAACAGGCCTGGGCGAATGTCGAAGCCCAGCTCAGAGCCGCCGGCATGGGCCTGGGCAACATTGTTCGCCATACAACTTACCTGTCGGATCGCAGGTATCGCGCGGACAATTCCGCAGTGCGGCGCAAGGTGTTGCAGGACTTTCAACCGGCTCTGACGGTCATTATTGCGGGCATCTTTGATGAGGCATGGTTGCTTGAGATTGAAGCGGTGGCCGCCGAATGACCCTGAAGCAATCCAATTCGCAGGTATACGACGCAATCAAGGAACGCGGGACGGTCTATCTCGCGACCTTTCAGGAACTCAAGCAACGTTACGGCGAGGAGGAAGCTATCAGCGTCATGCGCAACGTCAGTCACGCTCATGGCGTCCGTGTCGGAAAGACCATGGCGCATCTTGCACCGCGCGACTTTGAAAGTGTCTGCAAGTGCTGGGTCCTGGCGCCAGACGACGGTGCAACGTTCAGGCCCGATATCAGGCGTCTGGACGAGACCGGAGTCGAGGTCAGGATGATGACCTGCCCGATAAAGGACGCCTGGGCCGATGCGGGATGCAGCGATCAGGAGATTTGCACACTGCTTCGTTGTGCGTCGGCCTATGACCGGGCCGCCCTGGAGTCCGCAGGCTTCAATGTTGAGATCGAGCTGTGGTCGCCGGGGAAAGACGGGTGCTGTCTGACCCGGATCAGCGAGAAATCTTGATCTGAGACCGCGCACGCCTATCATGATCCATCACTCAGGATACCAAGGAAAAAGCCTCAATGCCGGCGATGTTTGATCCAGTGAAGATCCCCTTTATGGGGGCCAGTGAAGAAACCGATGTTGCAGATGCGGATCTGGTTGTTTTCGGCGCGCCCCACGGGACACCCTATCGCGACATCGACAACAAGCCCTTCGCTGCTGCGCCGGACACGTTGCGCTGCGCCCTGGAAGAAGATGCCCGCTGGCTGGATCATTGGGATTTTGATCTGGACGGCCCGTTGCTTGGAGACGGAAGTTTTGCTGTTGCCGATGCCGGCAATCTCAGAACGTCACCTTTGGACGGCGACGGCAACAGGCAACTGATCAGGACGGCAACCGCTCAGATTGTTGACAGCGGGGCGATCCCGCTCATGATCGGCGGCGATGACTCTACCCCGATTCCGTTTATCGAAGCCCTGGCGCCCCTCGGGGGCCTGACAATCATTCAGGTCGATGCCCACATTGACTGGCGCAATGAACGTCGCGGCGAGCCGCTGGGATACTCCAGCACGATGAGGCGCGCGTCGGAGCTGGATCATGTGGAGGCGATAATCCAGGTCGGCATTCGCGGCCTGGGATCGGCCCGACGGGCGGAAGTTGAAATTGCAAGAGACTGGGGGGCCAAAATCGTAACCGCCAGAGAGTTTCACCGAGACGGCATGGAGGCTGTCCTGAAGCATTTGAAAAGTGACGCCAATTGCATGATCACTCTGGACTGTGACGCACTGGATGCCGGCATCATGCCTGCCGTGATGGCACCGACGCCCGGGGGGCTATCCTATCTTCAATCGATTGACCTGATCGATGCCGTTATCGCGAAATCCAGGCTTGTTGCCTTCGATATGATCGAATTCGTGCCGGAACGCGACAGAGACGGAACAGCCGCCATAACGGCTGCCCGCATACTGGCGAATGTTCTCGGTTGTCTTGCAAGAAAGTAGCAATTTGCCTTATGCAGGAAACTTATGACCGATCCGGTGTGGTCGTTGATGTCTGCATCGGGGGAGTCGAACTGACGTTTCTTGCACTTGCGAAGAATTCAATCGGATTTCCCCGAATCGGACGTTTGAAACCACTTTTTGAAAAGAGGAACATTCGACGGCATTGAGCGGAAGAGGGAGCCATGCTTTTCGCGATGCGAAGAGTTCCCGTTACCGTGTTATACCAACGGTGCCTACTATTGACCCATTTCACTAGGATGTTGCGCGGCAGCATCTCAATCTGCCTTGAATGGCGGCAAAGGGCCGGAAACGTCGATTATGTTCGCCTGCGCGTTGAGCACTGCGATTGGCCACTGCGAGCCCTTTTCCACCGATTTGTAGATGCCGTCGCTTGAACAGATTGATAGATGCGAAAAGGTAATTTTCGCCTCTAGCAGTAGTTTCCAAGGATACTCCGCGCAACGCCACGCGCCTGATCCACCGTCCACGGCCAACCCCCGAATCAATTGTGAATTTCACCATAGAGTATCGAATGATCTGAAAACTTACTGATCCACGCCTTTTTCTTGGCTTTAGTTGGTTCTCCGACCCAGCCACTTACTTCCACTTCTTTTCCCGCGAACTTTTTGAACTTCATGTGTTTGGATGCATAGACATGATCGAGCGCGGACGGAGGTAGGGTATTTTTGCCGTTCCACCATGTTTCATGATGGGTCTTACTCAATCGCCGGATTCCATTCACGTTGGCAGTCATTCGTTTGTCAACAAAACCAAGCTCATCCTCTCCGGTCAGGTCCGACTGATTGTTGTAGGCAGCGTTTAACCCCATCGTGTTTACATCACCTAGTGCTACAAAATTAGCCTTCTGCCCCCCTGGTGCTCGTTTATCCAACGTACGTTTCAAACTTGCCACATGCTGGAACATGTCGTCGCGCAGCCCCCAATCGCGCGGATTAGGAAAACTCTTCAGATGTAAAAAAAGGAATGAGTATCTCTCTAGTCCAATTTGGATTGTGGCCAACGCACCCGGCCGAAGGGTCGGCACTTTGGACTGTAATTCATCCTTCTGTGTCACCCAAGCCGTTAGATTGTTTCGAACACCTACCAAAATCTCGGGGACACCCGGGCTTTCCGTGATGGAGAATGAGTACGAAGGCATCTTCGTTACCATTGCATCGAAAACTGCACTCCCCTTAACCTCGTACATCCCGAATACGTCCGGATTCTTTTGAGCAACTTGTTCAACTACTCGATTAACGCGTGTCGAGTCATTGTGAAAATTCTCCACATTCCACGACAAAAACGAGAGTACTTTCGTCAATTTCCTATCCTCAGATACGGTGGAATTCATCAGTGAGCCTAAGAAGATAAAACCCTTACTGCAAGAAGTCCATTGCTATCAAACGGCTATATTTTATTCACCATACCAGTTCTCATTTACCTAAGAAATTGGGAGATATTAAAAACAATAGTATTTTAATGCGAGCTGTAACTTACTGAAAGAAAAATCCCTCGCGTCCGACAGTTATGGTCGGTCATGGAAATGGCTGCTTCCGGCACGAACTGACATTCGAAGCGTCGTCGCAGTCGAGACAGTAGATTCACCACGAAATTGCCGGATTGTCCGCATTCGCGCCGCTTTGGACCAACGGTGCCTGTGTCCCCGGAAAAACACAGCTGAGTCAATCAGGTCAGCCCGATCGAAACCGTACCGGCAACCGGCGCCGGCACTTGCATGGCGTCTCAGTGCCAATGCACGGATCACGTCGGACTCCGGCGGCGCCGTCACCCTTTGCCCCAGCCACCCGCCATTATCCCGAGCGCCACATCCAGCAGAACCTGCGCACCGGCGATCAGGGACGCGTCGTCGGTGTGCTCCAGCGGGTTGTGGCTGATGCCGTCGCGGCTTGGCACGAAGATCATCGCGGTGGGGCAAAGACGCGCCATCATCTGGGCGTCGTGGCCCGCGCCTGAGGTCATGCGGCGGCAGGACAGGCCGCGGGCCCGGGCGGCCTGTTCGATCATCCCGACGATCTTGTCATCGAAGACCACCGGTTCGAACCGGGCGAGCCGTTCGGCTTCGATCCTGACGCCATCGCTTTGCTCCAATGCCTGCAGGTATGCGGCCAGGGCGGTTTCGGCGGCCTGCAGGGACGCCTCGTCCGGGTCGCGCAGGTCGACGGTGAATTCCGCTTTGTCGGGAATCACGTTGATCGCATTGGGATAGAATTTCATGGTGCCGACGGTGGCGACGCCATCGGAATTGTCGACCAGCCGACGCAGGAAAGTGACGACTTTTGCTGCCGCGAGGCCGGCATCTGTGCGCAGGCGGGTCGGCGTCGTGCCGGCGTGGTTGGCGACGCCGTGCACGGTGATCTTCTGCCACGAGATGCCCTGCAGATCGGCCACGGCCCCCATGAGCCTGCCTTCGGCTTCCAGCACCGGGCCCTGCTCCACATGGGCTTCGATGAAGGCCGACGGCACGATCGCGCCCGGTTCCATGTCGCCGGCATAGCCGATGCGCTTGAGTTCATCGCCAAGCACGGTGCCGTCGAGGCCAACGGTTGCCAGGGCCTCGCCGGTATCGAGGCCGCCGGCATAGACCAGCGAGCCCATCATGTCGGGAGCGTAGCGCACGCCTTCTTCATTGGTGAAGGCAGCGACGATGACGGACCGGTCCGGCGTCACACCGGCCGCGCGCATGGCCTCGATGACGGACAGGGCGGAAAGGACGCCATAACAGCCGTCGTAGATGCCGGCATTGATCACGGTGTCGATGTGGGAGCCCATCATCAGCGGCGGGATCGTGGAGGCGACCTGCCAGAGTCCAAAAACGTTGCCGATGCGGTCGATCCTGACCTCGAGACCGGCTTGCCGCAGCCAGGCCACCAAGCGGTCGCGGCCCTGTTTGTCGCTGTCGGATGCCGCCAGCCGGGTCAGCGCGCCCTCCGTGTCGCGGCCGACATCGCCAAGCTCGCGCAACCGCGACAACAGGATTGCCCTGTCCGGGGTGATGGTCTGGGACATGGCCGGTCTCCCTGTGAAAAACGAAGTCATTTGCGAGCCTATCATGGGTGGTGCGGCGGGCCGGCATGTTCACGGCGACCGACCCCAGACCGAGAGGGGCATTCTCGATCCCTGGTGGCCGGCGCAAAGGCTCAAAGGCAAAGCAGGCGCTCCCGGGAGAACGCCTTCTGATGCCAGTGTCAGGACGACGGCATTGCCATTTTGATGGTTACCTCACCTGAACCGCCGTGGACGTATCGCTCGGTCTCGACAAAGCCGTAACGGTCGTAGAAACGACGCCCTATGGCATTTTTCTCAAAGACCTCAACGCGCAAAGGACCATGAAGAGCGGCCGCATGATCGGCAAGCGCTTTGCCAAACCCTCGCCCATGAAAGGACGGCTCAAGAAACAGCCCACCGATTTCATCTCCGACCAAGGCAATAAAACCGAGCGCTTTTTCATTCTCTTCCAGCACCCAGGTTTCCGCGTTCGGAAAGTAGATGTTACGCATGTCTTGAGCCACTTGCGCCACAAAGTCGTCTGAGAGAAACGAATGTGCGAGAGCATTCGCTCTTTGCCAGACCAGGACAAGGGCGTCGGCATCTTCAATTCGATAGTTTCTGATCATTGTTTTGGGTAACTTTCATATCCCTGCCTCTGACGAATTGTCAGGGCACTTTGCCAGGTTTCGTGTTGGCGAGCGAACAGGGCCGCCGAGCGGCTTCGTCTGTATTCATCTCGATTGGATGGCAATCGGGCCATCCGTACCTAGTGGGACATAAAATCTCCGGTTTGCCGGCAATCCTCTACCATGGCGCAGCGGCTTGTTGAAGACCAAAAGGCTGACGATCGTTTCCGGCCGCTTTCCCCGTCGTGCGGGCGACCCTGCGAGCCACGCACAAAACCTGCGGCATTGATCTTTGCGGTAATGAGGGTAAAAACATCCCGCAATCAGACACCCCACCCAGGAACTCAACATGACAAATTCATCGGTTGTCGACGTTGCCATTGTCGGTGCAGGCGCGGCGGGACTCGGGGCGGCGCGGACACTGGCGGCCCTGGGCAAGAGTTTCGTGTTGCTCGAAGCGTCGCACCGGATCGGCGGGCGCGGGTACACCGAAGAGATCCTGCCGGGCGTGCCGTTCGACCTGGGCTGCCACTGGATGCATTCGGCGTCTCTCAATCCTCTGGTCAAGTTTGCCGATGCGTTCGGCCTGACCTACACGAAGGATGGTTATGAGCGCGGCATTTTTGCAAACGACACCTGGGGCACCGACGAGGACCTCACCGCCATGGGCAGGTTCTACGATTGCCAGAACGACAAGATGCAGGAGATTGCCGCCGGCGGCGGCGACTGTTCGGTTCTCGAGGCGACGGAACGGGAGAACCGCTGGACACCGTTTTTCGATTATTTCTGTTCGCTCGATTTCTCCTCCGATGTGGATCAGGTGTCGGTCGCTGACATGGTGGCCTACCACGACACCGACGAGAACTGGCCGCTGAAAGACGGTTACGGCACCTTGCTGTCAAGGCTCGGCGCCGGGACGCCGGTATCCCTGAACTGTGCGGTGCGCGCCATCGACTGGTCCGGCAGGAACGTGGTCCTCGAAACCGCCAAAGGCACCGTCACCGCGGGCCGCGTCCTGCTGACGGTTTCCAACGGCATCCTGGCGGCCGGCGACATCCGATTCACCCCCGATCTGCCGGACTGGAAACATCAGGCTGTCGCCGGGCTGCCGATCGGCAACTACAACCGAATCGGCCTTGCCTTCGACCGGGACGTGTTCGACCCCGACGCGCCGTTCGGTTTCATCACGGACGTTGTGGACGATGTGCCCATGGCTCTCTCGATCCGCCCGTTTGGCTTCAACTACGTGGTGGCCATCACGTCGGGACGGTTTGCCGACTGGCTTGAACGGGCCGGACAGCAAGCCTCGATCGACTATGTGGAAAAGAAACTGCAAGCCGTGTTCGGCGCGGATATCACAAAGCACAGGTCCGCGTCGATCGTCACGGCATGGGGCGGCGACCCCTGGGTCAGGGGCGCCTATTCCGCCGCCCGTCCCGGTCAGGCGCATCAGCGCGCCAGACTGGCAGAGCCCCTCGACGATCGGCTTCACTTTGCCGGCGAGGCCACATCGTCCGATTTCTACGCTACGGCACACGGTGCCTATCTGTCCGGAATTTCCGCCGTGGAGGCAATGGCATGATGCGGCCGCGGCGTCTGCTGTCGCGATTGCAGGATTGCGCCGCTTTCAGTCTATCTTTCTGAGCTCGCGGGCGATCTCGGCCGCCAGGACTGCGTTGTTCAGGACCAGGGCAATATTGGCCTCCAGAGAGCGCCCTTCGGTGAGATCGAGCACCCGGTCGAGCAGATAGGGTGTCACCGCCTTGCCGGTAATGCCCGCGGTGTCTGCGTCGTGAATGGCAGCCTCGATAATCGGGCCGAGCACCTCTCCCGGAATCTCCGCCGACCTTGGGATGGGATTGGCGATGACCTCCAAATTTTTCCGGTGAGCCATCGCGGCGATGCCGTCAACCGCCGCCTTCGGCAGATTGGCTTCGAGAAAAATCGCGGCCGCGGTCCGTGCGCCGGTTTCGGCCCGGTGCAGGGCTGCGTCTACGTGAGCATCCAGCAAGGCCGTGTCCGCGACCGCGGCGACCAGGCCTCCCGTGCCGTCTTCGATCGCCACGTAACCGTCGGATGCCGCGCCGGATATCCGCACAACATGCCGACAGTCGACTCCGCTGGCCTGCGCGCGATGGAGCAGGGCATCTCCACCGGCATCCTGCCCGACCACCGAACACAGGCAGACCCGGCAGCCGAGGTCCGCCAGCCCCATCGCCACATTCAGCGCCACCCCTCCCGGCCGCCGTTCGATCCGGCCGGGAACGTCATCGCCAAGACGTACAGGTGTACCGGCGCGGCCTATGACGTCCCAATGGGCGGCGCCTATACAGAGGATGTGTGAAGAAGTGCCGCTCATCGGGATTTGCCATTGAGGTTCTGTTGTTTGGACGGGCTGTCCCGAGAAAAGGTTCCGGACAGTCAGTCAGGCTCTGCGGATCTTCACCTGTGTGCCATGCACAGAGGTGCTTTCCCCCATGTCTGTCTTTTGCGGGATGTGGAGCAGGTTGACGTTGGCGTCCGATGTTTCAAGTCCGGGCCAACGGCTCTTGCAGGCGAGCAGGACACCCGGCAGGGTGGCGTCGTCGACACGGGCCGTCAGGGCCAATTCGCCATTGCCGTTTGACAGCACGACCTGGTCTCCGGTGCGGATGTGGCGTGCCCCGGCATCCTGCGGGTTGATCGTCACCAGGGCCGGGCCCATAAGGTCGCGGACATGGGTATCGTTGCCGTAGCTTGAATTCATCAGGTGCTTGTCCGCCGGCGACAGCAGGCGCAGCCATTCCGGCGCGGGTGCCTCGTCCACAGCGGCTACCGGGGCGTAAGGCTGGCCGTCGTCACGGGCCTTGAGGCTGGCAATCTCGATGCGGCCGCTGGGGGTTGCAAACCGGAGGTCTCGCCACAGGATCATCGGCTCCTCGCTGACATAGGCCCAACCTTTTTGTTTCAGCTCAGGCCAGGTCATGCCGACGTCGCACCGGCCCAGCATGTCATCGATCATCGAGCGGTCGTCTTCGAACAGTTCCGCAGAGTCAAAGCCCATGGCGCGCGCCAGCCGACGGAAGATTTCCTGGTTGGGCAGCGCCTCGCCCATGGGCTCGGCGCACTTGACCTGCGGGCCTATGGTCAGGTGAAAGTAGGAACAGCACAGGTCGTCGAACTCCAGAAAACTCGCAGCGGGCAGGACGATATCGGCATAACGCGCGGTATCGGTCAGGAAGCAGTCGGTGACGACGGTGAACAGATCGTCGCGTGCCAGCCCCCGGCGCATCTTGTCCTGGGCCGGGTTTGAGGCCACGGGGTTGCAGTTCCAGACCATGTAGGCGCGCACCGCCGCCGGGTCCTGCAGCAGGTCGGGAATGTCCATCTGGCTCACAGCGACCGGCCCCTCGCCTGCCCCATCGGATTGATCGCCAGCATCGACTTCGGGTGACCCGCCCCGGCGCGCGGCAATGTCGAAGGTCGAGTTCAGATAGTAGACGCCGGCGCCCGGCCTGCCGATATTGCCGGTGAAGGCCGGCAACATGGCACAGGCGCGGAAGATGTTGCCGCCGGCGGGCTGGCGCTGCAGTCCCTGGCCAAGCCAGAGCAGCGACGGGCCGGCCGCATAGATCGCCGCGGCCTTCTCGATCAGACCCGCCGGAACACCGGTGACCTCGTGGCCCCATTGCGGCGTGCACTGCTCGATGGCCGCGGCCACCGCGTCATAACCTTCCACATGACGGGCAATGAAATCGCGGTCGAGCAAGCCGTCGCGCTGGATGACATGGGCCATGGCAAAGGCGAGGGCTGCGTCCGTTCCGGGGCGGACCTGCAAGTGGATGTCTGCCCTCGCCGCGGTGTCGTGGCGAACCGGGTCGACGACGATCACGCACGCCTTGGTGCCGCCCAGCCAGTGCCGGTCCACATGGGGCGCCGATGTGGACGGGTTCGCCCCCCACACCACAATGCACCTGCTGTCCCGGGCGGTACGCGGGTCAAAGCCGTTCAGGGAACTGCCGAATACGTAGTTCCAGGCGGTGTGACCGGCGTTGTTGCAGATCGTGTCCGGGTCAACTTCCGTGGCGCCCAGATGACTGAAGAACCGGTTGGGGAACTCCCCGGCGATGAGCGAACAGGTGCCTGTGTAGTGGGTGTTGTAGATGCTGTGCGGACCATAGTGGTCAGAAATTCGGCGCAAGTTTGCGGCGACTTCGTCCAGGGCCTCGTCCCAACCAATGCGCTCGAAACGACCGCTGCCCTTTTTGCCTGACCGGCGCAAGGGATGGAGCAGACGCGCGGCTTGATCGCGCCAGGCGCCGTTATAGGCCGCCGAGCACTTGCCGCACAGGGGTCCGCGGTTCGACGGATGGTCGCGGTTGCCGGCCACCCGTGAAATTTCCCCGTCCCGCAGCACGACGGCAATTCCGCAGCCGTCATAGCAGTCACGCGGGCAGGTGGTGAGAACGGTCTCTTTGGTGTTTGTCGTCATGGTTCAACTACACAGGATTTGCCTGATCGTGTCCAGATGGTGTGTCTGCCGTTCTGGGGGCAAAGAAGTTGTACGCTTCAACCTCGGGCAACCTGCGGCCGCCAGGCAACCACCCCTGCCGTGCGTGCCCTGACCTCGGGTGATGCCAGGCATGTGGCGACGGCCTCGTAGCCGGTGGCGCCGGGGTACGGCTTGACCCGGGTCGGCGGGCTGTGATTGGCCGGGCAGAGGATGATGGCCTCGCCGGCACCGACGGCGTCGAGGTCGAGGATCGCGCTGGAGCGGGTGAGAAAGAAGAGCGGCCGCGCGTCGGGCCCACGGCGGCGCAGGTGAGCGATCAGGGCCTGCTGGGTGGCCTTGTCCAGGCCCTGTTCCAGCATGTCGACCACGAGAATGTCGGGGTTTTTGGCTTCCAGTCCCGCAAGCAGGGTCATCAGGAATTGCGACATCGCAGCACCGTCCTCGACCAGCCAGTCGATTGCGTGGTCGACCCGCAACCGAAGGGCCTGGTCGGCAGCCAACAACGCCCGGGCCGCTGCGCCATCGTCGTCCAGCCGCTCCAGCCCGAGAAAACCTGCATCAGGCAGGGCCTCGGCAATGCGCTTTGCCAATCGTGTCTTGCCGCTGCCCAGCGGGCCGATGATGTAATTCAAGGCACGGATGTCTCGCAGTTCGAAGTGTTCGCCACCCCAGGGCCAGGGGAGGTTGAAGGCGACGCGGTGATCTCCGGCGGGTTCCAGAATTTTGGCAAGCGCCCCCGGCCCCGGTGATCCGCCAGCCGCCAGTTCGGCACGCAGACGGCCCACCTCGTCGATGGTTGCCTGGATCGCCTGCTGCCTGCGTTCGAGCCTTGCCTGGTGGGCGGCAAGGGCCGGCTCAAGTCCGTCGGCGTCACCATTGAGCACCCGTGCCACCTGAGCCAGGCTAAGACCTAAATTGCGCAGGGCCGCGATTTCGCCGGCACGGGCCATCTGGTCGGGACCATAGGTGCGCCACCCGGCTTCGGTGCGAACCGGTGCAATCAGGCCGCGTTGTTCGTAGAGCCGCAGTGCCTTGGCGGAAACGCCGAGCTGCCTTGCGGCTTCTGATGCGTAGAGGAACTGGCTGGAAGAGTTCACGAATCACCTCATTCTTGGCTGATCGCGTTACCAGTAGGGGCGGCCTCAGGGGTCGGGTCAAGGGGTTGCCTCGTGCAAACCGTTTCAGAGAACGCAAAACATCAGTATGCTCATGACTGACCCGAGGCAAATGAGCAACGGTATCGCAGGAGAATTCCCATGCATCTGACCGAACAACAGATCCGGCAGTTCGACCAAGAAGGCTATCTTTTCATGCCCGGCCGCTTCAGCACGCAGGAAGCGGCCATGCTGCGGGCCGAGGCCGATGCGGTTTATGCCATGGACCGCAAGGAAGTGGTGCGCGAGACGTCGGGTGTCGCCCGTACCGCTTTCGCCGCCCACACCTACAACGAGGCGTTCCGACGGCTCGGCGCCCACCCGAAGCTGGTCGAACCGGTCATGCAATTGCTCGACGGGCCGGTCTACATGCACCAGTACAAGGTCAACGCCAAAGCCGCCTTCGACGGCGACGTCTGGCAATGGCACCAGGATTACGGCACCTGGGCGCGCGACGATGAGATGCCGGAGCCGCGGGCCATGAACATTGCCGTGTTCATCGACGACGTGACGGCCGCCAACGGTCCGCTGCTGTTCATTCCCGGCAGCCACAAACAGGGCGTGATCGACGCCGGTCACGACGTGGAAACCACAAGCTATCCGTTGTGGACGCTCGACCGCGAGACCGTGACCAGGCTCGCCGACCGCGGCGGCTGCGTGGCACCGACCGGTCCCGCCGGCAGCATGCTGATGTTTTCATCGCTGCTGGTGCACGCAAGCCCGCCCAACATCTCGCCGCTTGGCCGAACCATCGTCTATCTGTCGCTGTGCCATGTGGACAACCACATCCGCCGGTTCAAGCGTCCCGAATGGATCGCCCACCGCGACTTCAAGCCAATCGAGGCGCTGGCAGACGATTGCCTGATGGAACTGGTTGCCGGACACAGTGCCGCGGCGGAATAATCCGGAACTTTTCGCGAGTCTTCCGATCACCGGCACATGCGACTGACGCGATCCCGGGTCTGCAAGGGAGCAGTGGCATGCCGCATAGCGCCCGGGAAACGTCTTACCGGTAACTCGCATGGTCGTGTGATCCGGGGCGGTCCCGTTGACTCACTTCTGGGGCCAGTTCCCGCATCAGCTTGATGCGGATGGCGCGGGCAAAGTCTTCGTAGTCCGCCGCATCGATCACGAAGGCAGATCCGCCGGTGATGACGTGCCGCCAGAAATAGGCGTCCAGCGCCCCGTCATCGGTGAGGACCGCAAGACCGTTGATCGTGACGCCCCTGGCCTCGGCCTTCCTGCGCGCCATTGACAGCGACGGGCCGGCATTGCTGCGGCCGTCGCCTGAGACATCGATTTTCAAACGCCGGCCGGCATACCGGTTTGCGGCGATGGCCTCGAGCCCGGCGTCGATGGCGGTCCCGATGGCGGTCAACCGGCCGACGGAGTCCCGCCCGGTTCGTTCGACTTCCTCGGCGAACGCACGGATGGAGGCAGGCGTCGTAAGCAGGCGCCAGGGAACGGTGTGTTCTTCGCTGACCCAGCCGGCCCATTGAATGAGCGTCACGGCAACACCGTCATGAAGACCAATCAGCTTGATGACCTGGTCAGAACGGAAGGCCTGCGCAATGCCATGCATCTGCAGGTCGAATTCAATGTCGTTGACGCTGAGGGACGTGTCGACGGCGAGCACGAGCTCGATCGAGACGGGCGTCCGGGCATCGCTGGCTGTGGCTGCGACCGGGATCAGACAGGCGACAACGGCAGCAAGGGCAAAAAAGCCGCGGGAACATGCCAAACTTGGTGTCATCAAAGTGGCCCTATCGGTATGTTTTGCCTCAGAGCGGAGGATAGCGGCCGAACGCAATTCGGCAAAACGGATGTTGCCCGACCCTGCCCACGCGATCCGGCAGTTGACACAAATCAACGCAAATGCCTTCTCCTTGCATCACAGTAGCCGCCATGCGGAACAATGCGGACGGAACCTCGACCATCATGACCAACGCGGAACAAACCGGCCACCCCGAACTGAGGCGGTCGCTGACACTGCCGTTGCTGATCCTTTACGGCGTTGGCGTGACCGTCGGTGCCGGGATCTATGTGCTGGTTGGCGCGACGGCTGGCCGGGCGGGACTCTATGCACCGGTTTCCTTCGTGATTTCAGCGATCATCATGGGTTTCACGGCAGGCTCTTTTGCCGAACTTGTGGGCCGGTATCCGGTCAGCGCCGGGGAAGCGGCCTATGTCAAGGCGGGATTTCGCTCAGATGCGATCGCCCTTCTTACCGGCTGCCTGGTGGCCAGTGCCGGGATTGTGTCGTCGGCGGCGATCTCGATCGGCAGTGCCGGTTACCTGCGTGAATTTGTCGATCTGCCGACCCTGTGGCTGGTGCCCGGCATCGTCATTCTCATGGGGGCCGTGGCGGCCTGGGGAATTCTCGAATCCGTTATCCTGGCGGCGGTGTTTACGGTCATTGAGGTCACCGGCCTGCTGGTCATCGTTGCCGCTGGCTTCGGTGGCGATGCGGCCGTTGGCTGGCGTCTGGGCGAGATCGTTCCGCCGGCTGACGTGGCGGTGTGGTCGGGCATCGGGGCTGCCGGATTGCTGGCGTTTTTTGCCTTCATCGGTTTCGAGGACCTGGTCAACGTGGCAGAAGAGGCAAAATCTCCAAAACGCACCATGCCGTGGGCGATCTTCGCGACCCTGGCAATCACGACGACGCTTTACTTTCTGGTCGTGTCCGTGGCCGTTCTTACGGTCGGCCCTGAGGACCTGTCGGGATCCGAGGCACCGCTTGCTCTGGTCTTCGACAAGGTCACAACCGTATCGCCGCTCATGATCAGCGCGGTGGCCGTGATCGCTACTTTGAACACCATCATCGTGCAGATGATCATGGTGTCGCGGGTGCTTTATGGTCTCGGCCGTCAGGGCAACCTGCCAGCAGCCTTTGCTTCCATCAGTCCGGTCACGCGTACGCCGCTGGTGGCCACCGCGTTTGTCGTGGTGGTCGTGCTGGTGCTGGCGCTCGCCTTCCCGCTCGAAGGTTTGGCGGAAATGACGTCACGGATCACGCTGACCGTTTTCGCCCTGGTCAACATGGCCCTGATCATGCTTAAGCTCAGGCATGAAAACCCCGGCGGCGGCGTGTTCACTGTCGGGCTGTGGGTTCCGGTAACCGGCTTTGCCATGTCGTTGCTGCTGCTTGTGGGCGGCGCGTTTGTCTGATGGGGCAGGTGTTTCAAGCGGGCGCGCGACGCGCCTTCAGCTTCTTGTAGACGACCGGCACCAGTGACAATACCGACAGGCCGACAAGGGCGGTGATCACTTCCGGTGTCAGGGCCGAGGCCGGCGTGAAGGCCTGATTGCTGTCGAACACACTGCCCAGACCCGCACCCACCGAGGCGAAAACGAAGGCGCCGGGAATGATGCCGATGACTGTGCCGATGACGTAGGTCCTGAGCGGTACGCCGAGGAAAGCCGGCACAAGATTGACCACAAAGAAGGGAAACAGGGGCACCAGGCGCAGCACCAACAGGTAACTCAAAGCGTTTTCCTGAAAGCCCGCTTCCATGTTCTTGAGCCACGGCCCGGCTTTTGCCCGAAGCATGTCGCCCAGGGCCGTACGCGCGGCGAGAAACACGCCGGTGGCCCCAAGCGTCGCCCCGATCACGATCCAGGCTGTGCCCGTGGACGCGCCGAACAGAAAACCGCCGGCGATCGAGAAAATGGCGCCACCAGGCAGAGACAGGGCCACGGCGACGGCGTAGAGGACGATGAAACCGATTATCGTGAGAACCGCGTGATCCTTCACGAGGTCGATCAGCAGATGGCGGTTTTCACGCAAGGCATCGAACGAAAGATAGTCGTCGAGCCCCAGGGCAAAGAAGGTCCCCATGGCCGCCGCAATCGCAAACAGCGGACTGAAGCGTTTGAGTTTTTCGACAGTTCCCGGACGCTCTCCGGTATCGCTTTGAATGGACATGGTCAAAACTCCTCTCGATCAGGGCACTTGAGAAAACGCAACCGCAATTGAGGCAATCGCCGCCGGTGATGGCGACGTCGACCTCTGTGTCTTGGTGGGATCACTCATTATCCTGTGCCTTAAGCCTGTTCCCCGATGACACTGAATCTGGGGATGCAGCCGCCGGTTTTGAAATATCAATTGCCTTCTGTTTCGATAGCCTCAGGCTATAATGCGACCCGGCTTTGAGGCATAATTCACACGAACGTGAGTGAAATGCCGATATTCGTGAGGCTATGGCTATGGAGATGCATCAGGTCCGGTATTTTCTCGCAATCTGCGATACCTTGAATTTCACGCGAGCGGCGCAACAGTGCAATGTCGCCCAGCCGTCGCTCACCCGGGCGATCAAGAAACTCGAGGCGGAACTGGGCGGTGCGCTGTTCCGCCGGGAACGCAGCCAGACCCACCTGACCGACCTGGGCCGACTGATGCGGCCGCATATCGAAACCATCGCCACGGCGACGGAATCGGCGCGGGCGGAGGCCGACGATTTCAATTCGCCGGAGCACACCAAGACCTGCCTGGGCGTCATGTCGACCATCGGGCCGACACAGATGGTCGGCTTTTTTGCCAAGCTGAAGGAAGAACTGCCGAGCATCGACCTGGAGATTCGCGAGGCTCCCGGCACCGACCTTGTGGACATGATGCTCGAAGGGGCCCTGGAACTTGCCCTGATCGGCTTGCCGAAACTGCCCGAACGCGTGAAGGCCATCCCGCTCTACACGGAACGGTATGCCGTCGCTTTTGCTGCCGGTCACCGCTTTGAGGCCTTCAATGCGATCGCCTGCCAGGAACTCGACGGCGAAGATTATCTCAAACGCATGCATTGCGAGTTTTCCGATCACTTCAAGGCCCTGGGACATGACAAGAACTGGACCGTCAACGTGCGCTACACCAGCGAGCGGGAAGACTGGATCCAGGCCCTGGTGCTGGCCGGGCACGGCTGTTGCGTGATGCCTGAGTTCCTGCCGTCCCTGCCGGGTATCGCCACACGACCGGTCCAGGAACCGGAAGTCTGCCGCACGGTTTCGATGGTCACCGTGGCCGGCCGGCCCTATTCGCCGGCAACCCGGGCGATCATGCGCATCGCCAGTGTTTTTCCCTGGCCGAACAGCTCGAAATAGGCAAAAAGGGGCGCATGACTGAGATTTTTGTGGATGCCGATGCGTGTCCGGTCAAGGACGAAGTGATGCGGGTCGCGGACCGCCACGGATTTGTCACCCATTTTGTCAGCAACGCCTATATGCGCCTGCCCAGCAGCGCCAACGTCCGCCGTGTCGTGGTCGATCAGGGCCCCGATGTCGCCGACGACTGGATCGCGGAACGGGCAGGTCCTGACGATATTGCGGTGACCGCCGACATCCCCCTTGCCGCGCGCTGCCTGGAAAACAAGGCGACCGTGGTCGGGCCCACAGGAAAGCCTTTTACGAAAGACAGCATCGGCATGGCGCTTGCCATGCGCGACCTCAACGCCACCTTGCGTGACACCGGCGAAATTCGCGGTGGCGGACCGGCGTTTTCCAAACAGGACCGGTCGCGCTTCCTGCAGGCGCTGGAGCAGGCGGTGCAGACGATCAAGCGGAAGGGTTGAGGGTTGCCGGTAAAGGGTCAGGCCTTTGAGTATGGTGCGGTCCCGGGTCTGCGACGCAGCACTGGCGTGCCGCATCGCGTACGGGAAACGAAACAGAGTCCGTTCGCCGGGCTTGATCCGGCGCCTACTCGCCTGTGGACTTGCGGGACAGGAGATGGTCGAGGGATATGGCACCGGCACCGCGGATCACCAGATAGACCAGAAGGAAGACCCACAGGCTGCGCTGGTCCAGAATGACCGAATTGGAAAGACGGTCGAACAGGGCGCCGATGGTCTTGGCGTCGACACCGTGGAAGGCGATGTCGACATAGCTCTGCACGACCACGAATCCGATCATGCCGGCTGCCGCCAGTCGGGTGAACAGGCCCACGACGATCAGGACGGGCAGGATGATCTCGGCGTAGGTGCCGGCATGAACGATCAGGCCATAGGGGATGAACGGCACCTGGGTCGCGTCATAGCCGAAGCGTTCCACGACTGTGGGCAGGATCTGGAAATAGGCCTTGTCGGTGACGGTCAGAATACCGAGGGCGCCCTCGCCGACCTTGGTCAGCGCGGAATTGAAGAAATAGACAAA
Organism: Alphaproteobacteria bacterium; assembly: GCA_021775805.1. Lineage (GTDB taxonomy): Bacteria > Pseudomonadota > Alphaproteobacteria > Rhizobiales > JAJFHC01 > JAJFHC01. Next base: position 45,964 of record JAJFHD010000081.1, read on the forward strand.
CAGGACACCGGCAAAGACGAAACGGGCGAGAAGACCCAGAAACCAGTTTTCGAGTCCGCCTTGGATGCGCGAAAAAACCTGGTGGTGCCATTGGCTGAGAAGAGTGATCATGGATTTGGTCCGTTGGTTCGTTTGAGATTTATGGCGGCGACGGCGCCGATGGCGAACAGGCCCTGCAGGTGCTGGGCAAGGTCGAAGTCCGGGTCGGTTTCGGCTGCGATGTTGGCTGCGGTTTCGAGGCTGTTGTTTTCCCGCAGTGCCTCAATGAAGGCGATGCCGCCCGATGACAGGATACGGGTGTCGGTGTCCAGTTCCGGCCTGACCACAACGCCGCATTCGCCCTGCCCCATGTCAACCGTGACATCGGTCTTCGGGTTGACGGTGTCCGACCAGATCGAGATTGCCGGCCAGCGCGACCGAAAGACCTGCAGGGACGGATGCAGCCCGAGCGTCGCACGAGCCACCTGGTCCTCGGCCAGGCCGGCCAGGCTTTCTATGCCCAGGGGTGCGGCATCGCGGGCGTGGGTGGCGCAAAGACGCAGCCATTCCAGGCGGGTGACATCTGCAAGGTAGGGAACGGATGCGGCCGGCGAGAAACCTTCGACGAAATCGCCGAAAGTGCGGCCGTAGTGGATCAGGAGCGGCGTGCGCGGCGGTTCCTGGGCGATGTAGGCCCGGGCCAGCGCCTTGAAGAAATCTTCACCGACAAGCTTGCGGACAGCCGGAAAGCTGGCGCCCAGGGCCTCGATCAGGCTGACGGTCACATTGTTGCGGTAGACGTTGAGACGCCGTTCCGGCACGGTTTCCGTCGGTCTTGCCAGAAACGCCGGCACAGGTGCCGCCGGGTCCCGCAGACAGCGCACCAGTTCCGTTTGAATTTCAGACAGCGACGACATTTCTCTGCCCCGTTGCACAACCAGCCAACAGCCGGTCGGCCGACCGGGCATCGCGGTAAAGCTCGTCCCAACCCGGCACCTCATTGTCCCATTCGATCAGGGTCGGCAGCGGGCCGGTTCTGACCAGAAGCCGCGCGTAGAGCGCCCAGACCCGGTCGTCGACCGCCCGGTCATGGGCATCGATCAGCAGCGGCGCGCCGTCGTCGTCGCGATCGGTTGCGTGCCCGCCCAGATGGATTTCGCCGACGTCGTCTATGGGGAATTCGTCAAGGTATGTTTCCGGTGAATAGCCGTGGTTGGTCGCCGAAACATAAACATTGTTGACATCGAGCAGCAGACCGCATCCGGTCCGCCCAACAAGGCGGTTCAGGAATTCGATTTCGGACATGGTGCTGTCGCCGAACGCCACATAGGTCGACGGGTTCTCCAGCAGCATGCGGCGGCCGAGCGTCTCCTGGACCAGATCGATGTGGTCGGCGCAGCGGCTGAGTGTTTCGGCCGTGTAGGGTACCGGCAGCAGATCGTTCATGAACCGGCCGTCATGGGTCGACCATGCCAGATGCTCGCTGAACAGCCCCGGTTGGTAGCGGTCGCTGACTGTCTTCAACCGCGCCAGATGTTCACGGTCGAGGGGACCCGCCGAGCCTATGGAAAGGCCTACCCCATGCAGCGACAGCGGGTAATCGCACCGCACGCGCTCGAGATAGTGGTGCGGCGGGCCGCCTTCACCCATGTAGTTTTCGGCATGGATCTCGAACCAGCCGATGTCCGGCTTGTGTTCGAGGATTGTCGTGTAGTGGTCGGCCTTGAGTCCGACACCGGCGTTAGGCGGAATCGACTGGGGCCGACCCCGAGGGCCGGCCCGTTCGGTATTTTCCGCCAAACCGGCCATAGGCCCTGCTCAGCCTTCCTGTGGAAGATCGCGCTTAAGGGCTTCAAGCGACCCCTTGCGGTCTTCAGGGAGTTTGAACTCCGCGGACTGCTGTCCATCGCCGTATTTCGCGCAGTCGCCGGCCGGGACAAGCGTCCAGGCGTTGCCCTGGTAGTCGATCACGGACGTGCCCGCGCAGGTCGTGCCGGGACCGGCCGCGCAGTCGTTCTGACCGGCCAGGGAAATGCCGTAGCACTTCTCCTTGGCGGCGGCAGCGGCGGGCTGGACGTTAGCAGCCGACACGGCTGTTGCGACGGCGCCGGCGATCATGGCAGTGGTGAAAGCAAGTTTTTTCATGGCTGATTCCTCTTCTCGATGTGAAGCCTGTAGATGGTCGTGAGGGACGACCGCGGCTGGTGCCACGGCCGTTGTGCAATTATTCGCCTCAGTTGGCAACCGGTGCCTTGGTGGTGTAGGTGCCGTCATTGGCCTTGATGGCGGTCCACTTCTTGGACGATGCGGCCTCGCCTTCGAGGGAGACCCATTTCTTGCCGGCGGCGTCGATGTTGCCGGGGACGTCTTTTTCCCAGAAACCGACAACATTGGGGGTGATGTTGACGAACAGCTTGCCGTCGAGGATGCGCCAGAGGTTGGGGTTGGCCGGCACCTTGCCGCCCTGGGCGATACCATAGGCGCAGTGGCCATCGAATTGCGGTGCGTATTTGGCCGGATCTGCTTTAAACTTGTCACGGTTCTCAGTCGATGAGAAGGCCCACTTGGCGCCGTTGTACTCCGCCGTGATGCTGGCCTTGCCGGGAACCGCCGGGGTCTGGCGGCTGCCGAACGGGTTCTGTTTCAGGCCGTGATAGGCGACCACGTCATAGCCGCTGACGGCGAAGCCGGTTTCATCGACATACTGCTCGCCGGCGAATGCCGAACCCATGGTGAAGGCAGCCAGCGCGGCGGTTAAGGTCAAAACACGAAGCATGATTTTCTTCCTTTGTCTGAGGTCAGTTGAAGGGCCAGTCTTGAATTTGCTCAGCACACGTAACGTTGACGCCCGACATGTTCAACCAACGCTGTTTTCAATTCGCCGTGAGATGGACGTTATTAGGCCATGGGTTTGTGACGGTTTCAGGTCAACCGGAAAACCCTCCGGCAATGAAATTGATCCACGGCAGCGGCGATTATGTTGCTGACCGGGAAGACTTCTTAACCATTTGGTAACAGTTGCAGCACCATGGTGTAAGCGTTCTCATCTATGAGATACAGCAGCGGCAAACGGTACCAGACGCTTAAATTGCCCCCGAGCCAAAGGCTATACGCGCCGCTGCTTCCAACCCTTTCCTGACGTACAATATCAAAATGCCAACCGGAACCGTCGCTCGAGGAAATGTTTCCCGGGCGCGATGCGGCATGCAATGCTGCTTCGCTGAACCGGGATCACGAAAACCTCCAACGACGGCGACTGATAAGATCCCGAATCACGCCTAGGCGTGTCCGGGAAACGGGGCGGAGCATCACGCTGATGGCGGGGCGACCAGGGTGTTGCCGCGTCTGCTTTCGCGATAGGCGATATAGCTGCTGCTGGCCAGGACGATCAGGCCGCCGAGCCAGACGAAGGCGTCGAGGCCCTCGCCGAACAGGAAGTAGCCGAACAGGGAGGCCCAGACCAGTTTGAGGAAATCGAGCGGCATGACGACACCGGCATCGGCCATCTTGAGGGACTGGGCGATGGCAATCTGGCCGATATTGCCGCTGATGCCGATCACGGCAAGCCAGCCGAACACCTCCAGCGACGGTGTCTTCCAGACGAACAGGGCCGGGATGAACGACAGCAGCGCCAGCAGAAGGCTCATGTAGAGCGTGATCGTGATACTCGATTCGGTGCGCCCCAGATACTTGATGACGATCAGGGTGGTGCCCCACAGGAGGGCTGAACCGAGCACCAGAAGGGCGCCTGGATCGATGGCCTGGGCACCCGGCCGCAGGATCACGAGGGTGCCGATGAAGCCCGCGGCAATCGCTGCCCAGCGCCTGAACCGGATCTTTTCGCGCAGAAGCAAAATGCTCAGCAGCGTGGCGAAAATCGGAGCGGTGAAGCCCAAGGCCGTGACCTCGGCGATCGGGGCGATGGACAGGGCATAGAAGAAGGAAAACATGGCCAGGATGTTGAGTCCGGCGCGCAGAGCGTGCAGAGGCAGCCGTTTGGTGCGCAGCGGCTCGATGCCATATCTGAAGAACCAGGGAATGAAGACGAGCAGCCCGAACAGGTTTCTGAAGAAGGCGATCTGAATCGGGTGCAGATCGGTTGAGACATAGCGGATGATGGCGTGCATGCCCGCGATGAAGATGGTGGAGACCGCCATCAGCGCGACAGCGCGGGTCACGGGCGGCAGAGTGCGCCAAAAGGATGTCAGTGCTGTCACGGTGCCGGATGCGCCTGTATGAGAAGTGGACGCGAGGCTAGAAGGTTCCTCAGTTCTTTGCCAACATAAACGGCCCGGTGAAATGCGACACTGTAAGGTCCTCGCGTCAAGCGCTGAGGATGACAGTTTCATGGGCAATCCCCCCCCCCTTGGTTCCCTGGAGGCTTGAGGCGTCCTGTGGCCCCTATCCCTCGTCTTTCACGCGCGACAGGCTGCCCGTGGTGTCCACCGTCAGCATCTCGATCGCATCGGCCAGGTGTTCGTCGGCGATGTTGTAGGCGCCGCGTTGCAGACGCAGTTTGTGGGCGGCGTGGAGGACGTCGGCGTGGGTTGTGCCGTCGGGGGGATCGAATTTGTAGCTGGCCAGCTCGATCAACTGGCCCAACGGTTCGCGGAAATAGATCGAATCCATGAATCCGCGGTCGATTTCGCCTGAATGGGTGATGCCGCGCTCGTCCAGACGGACAACCGCCTGAGTGTAGGTTGCCCGTGACACCGCGAAAGCCAGATGGTGGAGATTGCCGATGCCATTGGGATTCTTGGCGCTGTCAGGCTCGCGTTTCTCGTCGGTAAAGATTGTGATCAGACGCCCGTCCCCGGGATCGAAGTAGAGATGGTTCTGGTCGGGCTGATCGAGATTGGGCTGCTCGAACACAAACGGCATGCCGAGCACGCCCTCCCAGAAATCGATCGATGTCTGGCGGTCGGCGCCGTTGAGGGTGATGTGGTGGACACCCTGGGACTGCAATTTCCGCATGCCGCGCATTCCTTATCCGGTACTCCAAAACCCCGTGCGATTTTATAGCCTGCCCAATCGGCGCCAAAGATGCAATCGAAGTTCGGATTGCAACTTATCGGAGAATCAGGCTGATGTAGGTGGCAGTACGGTCATTTTGCTGCAAAGTTTCTCGATGCTGCTGACAACTGGATCTCGCAAATCGAATGGCGTTCGCTGCACCGGCGTGCTCATGGCAACTCTATGGGGTCTGATTTGGCTGATCGTCACGGCGTCGATGCCGGTGGGTCACGCCCAGGAGGTGCCGGCGCCGAAAGGCGACACCAATACCCCGATCACCGTGGAGACCGACGTGGTTTCGGACCTGGCGATCGAGCGGCGCATTCTCAACATCTTCGACGAGATCGACCACCTCAGACTGATTCAGGTGTCGGTCGACGCCGGCGTTGTGCGCCTGCGCGGCACCGTGCTGACGGCCGAAGCCATCGACGAGGCGGCAACTCTGGCCGCGCGCGTAGAGGGCGTCGTGACAGTCAAAAATGAGCTTGCCCAGGCCACCTCCCTGAGCGAACGCCTGACGCCGGCATGGAGCCGGTTCATCGACCGCCTTGCCCAACTGGTCGCCCTGGCGCCGCTGATCGGCGTGGCGATGGTTGCATTTCTGGTGTTTGTCGGCATCGGATGGCTGCTCGCCCGGCTGAGCTGGCCGTGGGACGCAATGGCGCCCAACGGCTTTGTCGCCGATCTCTACCGGCAGATCCTGAAGATCAGTTTCGGTGCCGCCGGCCTCGTGGTGGCACTCGACCTGCTCGGCGCCACCGCCCTGCTCGGCACCATGCTGGGAGCGGCCGGAATCGTCGGCCTGGCAGTAGGTTTTGCCGTGCGTGATACCGTGGAGAACTACATCGCCAGCATCATGCTCAGCGTGCGGCAGCCGTTCCGACCCAACGATCATGTGGCGATCGACGCCTTCGAGGGCTATGTCATCCGCCTGACGGCGCGTGCGACCATCCTGCTGACGTTCGACGGCAACCACGTGCGAATTCCCAATTCGAACGTGTTCAAGGGCGTGATCATCAACTACACGCTCAACCCGGAACGCCGGTTCAGTTTCAGCCTCGGTGTCAATGCCGACTGCAGCCTGCGCGAGGCGCTGGATCTGGTCCTGGAAACCCTGAACGGGCTCGACTTCACGCTCGACGACCCCGAACCTTCGGGCTGGATTGCCGATATCGGCGACTCCAATGTGGTGCTGTCGTTTTCGGGCTGGGTCGACCAGCGCGAAACCAGCTTCTCCAAGGCACGCAGCGAATCGATCCGTCTGGCCAAGCGGGCGCTAGAGGCTGCCGGTTTCTCGCTGCCCGAACCGGCCTTCCGCCTGCATATCGACAGCGACACGACGCTGCATGCCGGCAGCCCGCGCACCGACAGGCGCCCGGATCGGCCGGAGCCGGCACATCCACCGCGCGAAGACGCCCATGTGGGGGACGCATCCGCGGAGGTGGCTGTGGTGGAACGGGTCGAGGAGGAACGCGCCCGTTTCGGCCAGGAAAACGACCTCCTGAGCTCCGAAGCGCCGCGCGAATAGGCGAACCGTTCCGCGGTATTGCCCGCGCGACTGACCGGGTTGTCTTGAACAGAATTTGACCAATATTGTGGCAAATACTATTGTTGTTGCCGCGTCTGCGGCAAAGAAAAACCGATCTCGATGCCTTGCCGGTTCGTGCGCAACATGGTTAACGGACTGTTAATGCTCCCGTGAGTAGGATGCGAAAGCTCATTTTTGTTGAGGCTCTCATGCGCCGCTCTGCATTTGTTGTCATCCTCCTCCTCGCCGCCGGTGCGACGGGAATGGACATCACGCGGACTGCTGACGCAAGCGATGTTGGAGACCGGAGCGCCTGGCTGGTCAACCCAGCATTGGCCTGGGCCAATGTCGAAAATTCCCTTTATGCGCAGGCGAAGCCGGTTGCGGTTACCCGGAAAGCTTCACTGGAACAGATGATCGGTCAAATGATCATGGTCGGATTCACCGGCACGGCCAAAAACGATCCGGGGGTCAAGGCGGTACGGCGGGAGCTCAAGGACGGCCTTATCGGCGGCGTGCTGCTGCTGGCACGCAACGTGGCTTCGCCCAAGCAGGTCCGCCTTCTCAGCAAGAGTCTGCGGGAGGCTTCGGGAAACAGGATACCGCTGATCTCGGTCGACCAGGAAGGCGGTGCCATACAGAGGCTCAAGGCGCGCACCGGTCACCTCACTTTTCCGTCGGCCCGTCATGTTGCCTCAAATCCTAAATTCCGCACCGGCTCAAATGTGCTTTCGCTTTATGCCAAAATGGCGTCCGAATTGCGTTCCGGCGGCATAAACGTCAATTTCGGCCCGGTTGTCGACCTCAACATCAACCCCGAAAATCCGATAATTGGCCGGTTGGGCCGCAGTTACGGGACGGATCCGGACCGCGTCAGCCTTTACGCCCGCTGGTTCGCCCTGGCGCACCAGGGCGCCGGCATTCTGACCGTGGCTAAACACTTTCCCGGGCACGGCAGCAGCAAGACCGACAGTCACGTCGATTACACCGACATATCCAAGTCGTGGAAAAAAGAAGAACTCAAGCCTTTCATCGATCTGGCGGAAGACCAGTTCGTCGATATGGTGATGGTCGGTCATCTCTATCATCCGAAATTCAGTGACGGACCCGGCATTCCCGCCTCGCTGTCAAAAAAGTCGATCACAGCCTTGCGCCGGGACTTCGGCTTCAAGGGTGTCATTATCACCGACGATCTCGACATGGGCGCGTTGCGAAAGCATTTTTCGTTTGAGGAGCGCATCGTCCGGGCGATCAGGGCCGGCGAGGACATGCTGGTTTTTGCCAATCTGATTGATCCCAAGAACGACCTCGGCGCGCGTATTCACAAGGTGATCGTCCAGGCGGTTCGCGACGGCCGGATCAAGAAATCGCGGATCGCGGACGCCTACAAACGCATCATGGAGATGAAAAGCGGCCTTGCAAACAGCAAACTGGCGAAGCGGCACTGACCGTCGCCCGATGCCGTTCAAGGCTTGCGGCCGGAGACCATGCGGCTGTTTCGACGCGGCCGGCCAATCTCGTACTTCGGCCAGCACCAGTTCTTGTCGGCGATCCACGTGAATGCCTTGCAGCGGTAGTCGTTCACGCACAGCGACACACACTGACTTAGAGACGTCGGCCGCGAACCGTTGGGCAGCAGGTCGCGTCCGGAGAGGTCGATGCCATCCATCCTGATCATCTGAACCTGCGGGCCTGACGGCGTCGCCTGCGCCCCGGGCACAACGGTGCCGGGTTTCACGCCGCTGACCATGCCGGAGCTGTAGGAGGCCCCTCCAACCCCGGACTTTGGCCAGCACCAGCTTTTGGCAGCCACCCAGGTGTATGCCCGGCAGCGGCTATCACGCAGGCATATGTTCTCGCACTGGCCGACGGAAACGTTCCGCACGCCCGATCCGAACAGGTCCATGCCGTTGAAATCGACGTTCGCCATGCGCTGCATACCGGACACAGGCGACGGTGCGGCGGGCGCCGGTGGCGTCGCCGGGGCAGTCGTCTTCGGCGGTGGCACAAGTTTCAGCTTGGCATCGTAGAGGGCGCTCCGCGCCAGACCGTGGAACTCGCCGGTGGGAAAGGCATCTATGTAGAACTGACACGTCCTGATGACTTCGTGGACCGAGCCGGCTTCCGCGCACTCGCGGTATTTCGGCAGTTCGATCTGGGCCCGGCGGATTTTCTCAACCTGTGGCGCGCGGGGGTGCTTGCTGAATTTTTCGAGAAATTTGTTGTAACATCGCAGGGAGTTTCTCTGGACGCAATCCAGATACGCTTCTTCTCCGACTTGCTGGCGTCTTTCCGCCGCGCTCAGTTTGGTGGTTGTCGCCGAATTCTGTACCGGAGGCAGTTGCAAGGCGTTATCCGAGGCAGGCTGGCGTTCCGGTTGCTTCAGAACGGGCGCGGCCTTTTCGGGTTCGGCAGCGTCGGCCGAGGGTCGAAGTGAGTAATTGCCGGTGATCTGGTCGTAATAGGCAGGCACCTGCGTGTGCTTCACCGACCGTGCGAGGTTGGTGACCTGGACCTGCACGTCTTTTGCCAGAGAAACGATGTTCTGGCCCGGCCGCACGAGGAGTGGCAGCAACGTCCGGGTGTACACCGAATTGGGATTCGGATCGTCGTCGGAGAGCCGGTCAAGGGCGGTCTGATTGGCACCGGCGGAATACATGATGAAGGTGCCGGACGGCGGCGTTACACGCGACAGACCACGGGCGCCGCCGACCGCGCGGCTGCCGCCGCCTTCGAAGGGATTGTCGCGGCAGGCGTCCAGGACGATGAAGTTGATCCTCGTGCCCTTCTTTTCCAACATGTCCAAAAGACTGTGCAGACTGATGGCTTCACGGATCAGCAATTCCTCCTCGTTGCTGTTGGCCTGGGGAATATCGCCGGGGAGAAGATAGTTGTTTTGCAGGATCTGAACCCCGTGTCCGGCAAAATAGACCGCCGCGGTGTCGCCGGGTTTCAGTTTCTGATCGAATTCAACCAGCTTGCGGTTGAATTCGCGCCTTGTCAGGTTGATGCCGCTGACAACATCGAAACCCAGGCTTGTGAAAGCCTTTGTCATGGCGGCGGCGTCGTTGGCGGCATTTCTCAGCTGCTGAGACGCCGGCAGATTGCTGTATTTATCGATGCCGACAACCAGAGCAATACGATCCTCGGCCCGAGCAATCGTAGAAAACACCGACGCCAGCAATGCGCCGATTATCAGTATAGACAGGCTGCGCATCTCACCCCCACGCCAACGCAACTTGGACATGTACTAAAACATCAAACCTAAAACGACGGCGATTTCAGCCAATTCTTTACGCGCCGCACGCCTCTCGTCTGCGAACGTCGTCTATACTATGCACCGCAGCGGCGGTGACCGCCACAATATAAATGACCGGGTGGTGTTATCCCGGCCACAACCGGCGCAATCGCCGACTGCAGGGCGTCACAAGATCTGACTCAGGAATTCCCTGGTCCGGGGATCGCTGGCGCTGTCGAAGAATGTGTCAGGGGCGCCATGTTCGACGATGACGCCTCGGTCGGTAAAGTAGATATGGTCGGCAATCTCGCGGGCAAATCCCATTTCATGAGTGACCAGGATGCAGGTCATGCCTTCCTGGGCGAGATCCTTGATGGTGACCAGCACTTCCTTGACGGTTTCCGGATCAAGCGCTGCCGTCACTTCGTCGAACAGCATAACGTCGGGGCGCATGGCAAGCGAACGGGCAATCGCCACACGCTGCTGCTGGCCGCCTGACAGTTCGCCGGGATAGCTTGATTCCTTGCCCTCGAGCCTGACCTTCCGGATCAGCTCGCGGGCACGTTTTTCGACGTCGTCCTTCGGTTCCTTGAGGACCAGCACCGGTGCCATCATGATGTTTTCCAGCGCCGTCTTGTGGGGGAAAAGATTGTACTGCTGGAAGACCATGCCGACTTTCTGGCGCAGATCGAGCTTGTTGAGGTTGGGGTCGTGAACCTCCTGGCCCTCGACTGTGATCGAACCGGATTGAATGTCATTGAGAGCGTTGATGCAGCGGATGAGGGTCGACTTGCCGGACCCGGACGGGCCGATGATGCAGATGACCTCACCCTTCATGACGTCGAGCGAGACGCCTTTCAGGACCTCGAGGTCGCCAAAGGACTTGTGCACGTCCTTGATCGATATGATTGGCTGGTCGGGACTCCAGGCGGCTTGCGACATCACGAATTCCTCATAGTTTCACCGCAAAGCGCTTTTCAAGCGCAATTGTCATGCGGGCAATCGGGTAGCAATAGGCAAAGAAGATCAGGAGCGCGAAGCTGTAGAACGGCACCAGCAGTTCGGGGTGGTTGTCCTCGGCCTCGATCGCCTGACGGCTCAAGGTGATGAGTTCCTCGACACCGAGCAAGGAGCACAGCGGTGTCGCCATGGTCAGGATCGCGTACCAGTTCATCCACGGCGGGATCATGCGCTTGAAACACTGCGGCAGGATGATGCGCCACAGGGTCTGGTGGCGCGAATAACCCAGCGACTCCGCCGCCTCCCATTGACCGTCATGGACGGACAGGATTGCGCCGCGCACCACTTCGGAAATATTGGCCATGATCGGCAGGGACAGGCCGACGACGGCCTTCATCCAGTCGGGAATCGAGATCACAAGCGACCCGATTGTGACCTCGAACGGAAAGGCCAGCAGCACAATGAACAGGAGCACCAGCCAGGGAGAATTGCGGAAAGTCTGGGTGATGAACTTGGCCGGCAGGCGAATTGCCGCATTGGGCGAAATCTGCGCCAACCCGAGCACGACACCGGCGGCCGTGCCGATAAGCATGGTCATCAGGGAAATGATGACATTGAACAGAAACCCGCTGGCGACCAGGAACGGCAGCCATTTGACAAGGGCCGTGGTCGCCATGGCATAGGTGTAGTTGGAGGCTGCAAGCGATACCGCCGGCCACAGGACGATGGCGGCAATCAGCGCGCCCCAGGTCCACGCCGGCAGACTTGCCAGCCAGCGCGAGAAGCCGACCGGGTCGTTGACCATCACCCGGGCGGGGTCTACCGGCAGCAGGACCGGCAGGTCGGTGGTTGATTTGGCGTTGACGCCGGGAAGGAAACGAAATGCCATGATGTCAGCCCCCGTATCCCGGAATCCGCAGGTTCTTCTCCCAGCGGTTCATGCCGAAGACCAGCACGCCGACCAGGGCGATGAACGAGACAAACAGCATCAGCATGGTCGGGTAGAGCGCGCTTGGATAGTCGTTCCAGATGCCGACGCTTTCATAAAGCAATTCCGGCACGGCGATACCGATGGCCTGGGTGGTGGTCTTCACCAGATTAACAAGATTGTTGTTGAGCGACGGCAGGGACACGCGGAAGGCGAGCGGCAGGACGATTTCCTTGTAGATCTGCAGCCGCGTGAAGCCTAAGGCTTCGGCGGCTTCCACGGTCGACTCCGGCACGGCTTCGATGCCGGAGCGGAATATCTCGACGTTGAAGGCGCCGGCAAAAAACGACAGCGATATGATGGCCCAGCCGACGTTGGATATCAGGGCGGTTTCGGTCCAGCCGTCGTCGCCGGTGATCGAGGGCGTGAACTGGCCCAGGGCAAAATAGAAAAACAGCAGCTGGACGAAAGGCGGGGTGTTGCGAAAGAACTGGATGTAGCCCTGAACCACATTTCGGGTAAGCCTGCTCGACGAACCCTGCAGCCAGGCGCCGGTGACCCCGATGATGACCGAGAAGATGACGCACGCGATCGACAACAGGACAGTGTACTGGAAGCCGCTGACAATCCGCGCCCACTGGCGGGCATCGTGAAAGAAGATAAAGTTCCAGCGCGGATAGTCCTCCGCCACCTGACGGAAAAATTCCGTAAAGGCTTCAAGCATTCAAAAATGTCCCCAGAACTTGCCCTGTCCCCAAGTGACACCGGGGCATCCTGATCTTGAGGATGCCCCGACGTTCAGTTCAAACGTGCGATGGCGGTTACTTGCCCGCGAGCCAGTCCTTGAACGAGGCGTTCTGGTCGACCAGGTATTTGGTGGCCTTGATGCCCCATTTCTTTTCAAGCTCGATCATCTTGCCCGACTGATGCAGGTTGAAGGTCAGGCCCGACATGAAGTTGCCGAAGACGCAGTCCTTCTCCGCCAGCGGCACGGCCAGACCCCAGGGGTTGTCGTCTTCTGAGTTGAGCGGCATTTCGAAGTCGTCGAAATTGCCGGACGAAAGATCCGAACCGATCGAGGAGTCGTCATAGACCCAGGCGACGCACTTCTTGTCGCGCAGGGCCTGCTTGGCTTCCGCATTGCCGGTGAAGGCGACCACATTGACGCCGTAACGCTCGGTCACGACCTTGTTGTAGAAAGCGCCCTGCTTGCCGCACACGGGCTTGCCCTTGAGGTCGTCCCAGTTCTTGAAGCCGAGCGCCTTGGGCGCCATGATGTTGGTGCCAGAGGTGTAGTAGTTCGGCTGGGTTATACCGACGATCTTGCGACGGTCGGGACGGTCGGACATGGTGGCGATCATCATGTTGATCTTGCCCTGCTCCAGGAACTGCATGCGGTTCGACGACTGGACGGCCACGACTTCGAGTTCGACACCCATGGCATCGGCGGCAATCTTGGCGATATCGATTTCCATGCCGACGATGTCGCCATTGGAGTCACGAAAACCCCAGGGCTTGTAGTCGGCCTTGACGCCGACCACGACCTTGCCGGCGGCCATGACCTTTTTCCAGACGTCGTTGGTGCACTGTTTCGAGTGACCGTCGGCAACCGCGGCGGCTGTACCGGCCAGCACCACAAGACTGGCCGCGCTGGCCTTGAGAACGGATTTCAGCATCAAACAATTCCTCCCTGTCTGATTTTGTTGTGAAAATAGGTGGGCGTCTCCCCGGGCACGACCTTAGAGCAGTATGGACGGTGTTGGAAGTCTGGTGCACACAGAAATGTGAAGAAGGACTGGCCAGACCCAATTTCCGACCGTGCCCTTTGCAGGGGCGGTCGGAATTTTCCTGCGGCCGGAACATGAGGCGGCACGAGCGTGTTCGATGCAACCGGGAAACAAAACATCGGGCGAAAGAATTTGACAGCCGTCACGACAGCCGCTTGTCTGTTAACACTGAGTAATATCCCCGCAACACAAAGTCGAGGTGAACATGTCCGTCTGGCTCAGAACGAGAAGCGAAGCATCGAAAGAAAAATGGCTCCGCGAACAAAAAGAAGACCGCTCCTATTTTGCCAAAGAACCAAATTCAAACGCCGACAAGCTGCCGGTTCCGCCATGGTTCAAGCAATCGTCCTACTTCGCGACGTTGAAGACCAAATATTCCGACTGGCAACAGATAGCCGGTGACTACTCCAGGGCACTTTCCGCACAGTATTTTGTTATCCACGATACGGCCGGAACCGACGAATACGGCAAGGGTCCGGGCCTGACAGACCCCGAGGACCGCACCGCCACACGGGGCATCCACCTCTGGCTCGGGCCAAAGAACCGCTACCTCGGCAATGACTGGCATGAAAAAGGCTACGGGACCAAAATGGAAACCCGGGCGGCCAACCACCACCTGCTCCACATAGAACTTGTCAGGGACAAAACCCGCCTGAGCAAGCCAACTTTCTACAGCAACAAGCAGTACCAAATGTTGGCGCACGCTTATGTCTGTGCTTCGGTGAGACGCGGCACCTTGTTGACGACAACCTCTCACAACGAGGTCGACAGGGCCTGCGTCCAGCCATTATCCGGGGGACGGTACACCTATGGCCATCACGATCCCGAGAAATTCGACCTTGGCAAACTGTACGGTCTGATCGCAGATATCCTCGGTCTTCCGGCATCAGCTACATTCGGAATCGAACCCCACCGCGTGAACGGAAAGAATCTCGGAGGTCAGTACAACAGTTTCATCAATTACGTTAAGGGACGCACATCCGAAGCGATGCAGTACGGGCCGGTCCTGAATGCGACCGGCCCAAACAACGACCGCGGCAAACACAAGAAGATGAAGCTCAAATATGGCTGGTACTATGTGATGCCGGTTTACAAAACAGTGGGCGGGGTGCGTTATCTTCCACGCGATGTTCCCAACTAGGACAATGATCGTCAGGCCGTACGCGGTCGTCCTTTGACCTGATCATGCACACTTGCCGGTCGTATGACGATGATGATGTCCCACGGCATCTCTTCGCCCGACTTTCGCAGGTCTTATCAATTGATGTGAATCAACGGGAGGCCGCTCCTGAAGTAATAGACTTAGGGCAATGATGGACTGGCTGAAAAGCCTATTCAGGAAAAGGAGAGAGAAATGAAAGTGTCCGTGATTGCCCGACTCAAACGACTCTGTTCCTGGCCAAACACTGAATCGGAACAGGCATCAGACCGTGACGGAGATCGGCCCGACACCGGTCGCCGTATGCTGTTGATTGGGGGCGTCGCGCTGGTCGGCAGCAGTTTGCTGCTTCCAGGCGTGATTCCTTCGGCCGAAGCCCACAGCCGCCGCCGCAGCAGGCGGCGCGGATGGCGGGGACACCGTCATCACAGCCGGCGACGCAGCCGGTACCGGTACCACCGCCGCCGTCGCAGCCGGTACTACTACCACGGCCGTCGGCGTAGCGACTACGAATACTATGATTACCATAACCGCCGGCGGAGCCGGCGTGGCGGCGTCGAGTTCTATTTTGGGTTCTGACAATTCCCGGGACGACTTGGTGATCTCCCGATCATGGGAGATCACCATCATTGGGATCGGCGAGAGGTGGTGATCGGGAGCGAAGCAACTGCAGTCAATGCGAGTTCCAAAGTGATGCGACAATTACTTTTGATGCGGCGTTTGAGCGATTGTGCATTGTTCGCGTTGGTGTTGATGGCGATTTCAGTCGCTGGTTCATCCGTTGTCTGTGCGCAGGAAGACCGGACGCTGCCACGGCTTCACACCAATGAACAGTACGTCAAGGAATTAGGCAACCGTGGCGCCCTTGACGTCGGTGACGTCAAGTCAGTGTTTCGGTACGTCCTGGCCAGTCTGCCAAGTCGGGTGCGTGTCTTTCCGACTGAGAACTACTATTACTTCTTCTTCTATCAAGACGGCATCAAATATGCAGGTAATCTGCGATTTGACGTCGAAGCTCGTGACATGGGGCTCCTCAGCTTTGCATATTTCAAGGACTCGACAGGTTGGCAGGAAAGCGACCGTGACCACTATGCTGTGTTTGGACCAAATGATGGTGTCACACTGGAAAAGACCGGCGAACTGGTCTACCGGGTTCAGTACGCCGGTGAAAGCGTCAGTTTCGAGCTCCATGACCTTTCCGCGGTCCGACCACCGCCAAATGCTGTTGCAGATCAGGAAACCTATCTGGGCCCGGTGTTTGATGAATCCGGCTTGCGCTTCTTTCTGATTTTCGATCAGAAGCACAGGGTCTTCCACTACGTTCTCGACGAAACGGTTCCCGTCAACGATGAGCTGATCAGCGTGCCCGGCCTGACGCATTTCCTGATCGGCAGACGCACCGGATTTGCATTCCACACCGACCGCGACCACAATCGGCGTATCCTGATCGCGGTCTACGGCCCCAATGTAGAAGTCAACAATTACCTGGACGGGCCCTTCGATCAACTCCCCGACAACTTCATCAAGGGTGAGGCGTTGAGACGGGCGCTTGTGCTGGTCAATCCTGCAATCGACGGCAAGATCGACCGGCTTGGCATTTCAAAGGACGGCGAGCGGCGCGAACCGGTTGCCTCTTATGTGGAGTATGAGTTTACGGAAGACCTGGCGCGGGCGGAGAAGTGCGCCATCAACAAGTCAAAACTGCCAATCTACGTCTGCCTGGAAGCCATCAATCAGGACCTGCGCTGACGCGGTTCCGGTCGAGCCCGATGGACGATGCAGGCCTTTGAACCGCGCGCATACACAAGCATTTAGGTTATTGACAAATGAGCGACCCGAGAGATAGGTGACGTTTTGTACCGGACACATAGGTAACACTTTTCGCTTTGCGGGAGGTGTTGATGCCGTGGAAAGAGAGTTCGGTAATGGAGTAACGTTTACGATTTGTAGCCCGTCGCCTTGACGGCGAAGGCATGAGTGATTTGTGTCGTGAGTTCGGGATTTCGCGCAAGACCGGCTACAAGATCTTCAATGGCTACAAGGATCACGGGCTTGA